>JAFQQY010000034.1 GCA_017410365.1 Prevotella sp. | reverse complement strand
TACTTTACATGGATTGAACGAATGGACATTCCTTCTTGAATCATACGCATGTACTTCAAGCACTCTACATAACCGTGTTTCTTCCTTTTTGACATAATAAACCCCGAAAGTTTTTTGTCTAACTTTCGGGGTTCACTTCAAAGCCCAAACCCCTTTTAATATTGATTTCAACTTTTCACTCTTCATTTTTCACTCCTTAACCATAAGTTCCCCTTCAACAATCTCTATCCCTTCATCTCCATAAATCCATTATTATGTTCCTCCGCCCTGTGGTTCCTTCCCCACCTCGGCACAAACTCTAAACATACTCCACATTATCTACAAGCACACCCGCTCAGAGCAAGTTGTACCTCGATATTCCTTCTCATACTTTTCAATATGCTTTTTCCCAATCTCTACCAACCCTTTCAATTCTTCTGCAGCACCTATTCCCGCTTTAAGCAAGGCAATATTACAATAGCCAATCTCCGCATTGAATTTATCCAGTAAGAATTGTTCGATAGGACTTATCAATTTGTCCTTTGTTCGTATCTCACTATTCAATTGAGCCATACGTTCACTATAATAGCCTTTTACATCTTCAATCGTAACCACATCATTCACCTTAGAACCAAGAAGATACACTCCAACAGCTGCCTTAACGAAATCGTTCTTCACCAAGTCCTTCGCTTTTGAAACAATGTCTTCAGCCGACAATTCTGCCAGTTTCTTACATGATGGCAAATCTTTGATGGGTACCATTGTTCTTGCGATATCCTTTAGCTCACAAAGCATATCCACGATATCAAGCGTTGCAATTCTTATGTCCAAATCATCTTTGGTTTGATATATCTTCACCTTATTCACACAACGTTGCATGCCCAACATTGACGTTTCAAAGCAATCTTCGAAAACGTTGATTGTGTCATGACAATAATTTCTAAACAGAGCTCTTTGCTGGATATAGTCAACACCATACCGATTATTATACTTTTCACACAATCTCGATATCTGCGTCTCAATATAACCGACTTCTTTTACACCAACAAATATTTCATTCAATTTACCCATTTCCAGAACCTCCAACCATTAACCCTTAACCGTTAACCATGAACCCTTAACCTCTAACCAATCTCCTTCAGCACCTCCGCCGGCACATACGCTATCGCCACGCTCGCCACACCTTCAATCTCCACTACGACCCTCTTACACCTTTTCACTCTCCTTATCACGCCCGTCACGCCCTCAAATGCGCCGCCCATAATCTCCACGCGCTTACCTTCCTTCCCTATGACCGTCTCGTTGTCCAGAAACATCACGCTGTCGTCAGTCCGCGAAGCCACCCGCATAAAGTTCTCCATCTCCCTGTCCGCCACCATCATAATGGCATGTTCACCAACGGCCGTATGGTCCATCATATACCTCAGCGGTTCCAGCACCTCGTTCCTTCTCTTCAACTCGCTCAACCGCTCCTGTGTCGACCGCACAAAAATGAGGTTACTGATAGCCGGCACCAGCACCCTCCGCAGTTCCGAATCCCCGTCATTCTGCGATTCCATCACCTTATACCTCATCGGCACAAAGTTCTCTATTCCCAGCCGGTCCAGCTCCGCCTTCACCTTCATCTCCCGCTGATACGTCACCCTCATCGGAAACCACGTCTTGGGGTCACCACACATCCTTGTGTCGCGTCCCGATTCACTTCCCGTTTCTTTCGTCGTCATCATATCACTCTGGTCTTCAGTCGCTTTATGACTTCAACATTTCACTATCGATGCAATGTCGGTGCCGCCCGACTTCTTGCCTTTCAAGGCACAAAAATAGTGAAAAATTTCTATTTTTCTTCAATCTTATGCATTTTTTTAACATAATCTCTCATGCCATCCTTTTCCGCTCTCGTCATTCATCGCAAAAACCGTTATAAACAATTCGCCCCTGCAACTCCATCCAGAGTCACAGGAGCTGATTATGCACCATAAGTAGCCATTCAACATGAACCACCAGTATTCCACTTCTCTTCTTGCGTAATAGCCTCTATTTTTACAATATTCCCTCTTATTCAGCGTTATCTATTATAGAGTCAACACATTCATTCATGCCCAGGCAACCAAGAGTAACATCAGGAACTGAGATATATCATGTGATGATGCGAGGCATCAATCACCAGAACATCTTCGAGGAGCCAGAGGACTTCTATCAGTTCATCAATATCCTCGACAGGATGCGTACTCATTATGATGGTGAGGGTAACCCCTGTGGCACTAACTGCATCTATTACTCTTACTGCTTGATGTCAAACCACTTTCATCTGCTCATTCGTGAGCGTGATGAGAAAGTTGGTGATACCATCAAGAGAATTGCAGGTGCATATGTCTATTGTTTCTCAGATCAAGGACTATGAGTATAGCTCCTGGTGTGAATACGATGGCACCGTTGAACCCGTCTTTCAGATTTGTAATACTCAAACAGTAGTAAACCGTATTCCATTCAATGATTTCAGAATCGCAGGCGTTTCCAATAGCAGCAATTCCAAAAGCTCGACAGAGAAACCCAGTGGCAGGTATTCATTCAGCTTAAGGAACTTGGAGCATCCGTCCGTCAGCTTCAACGCCTAACAGGCATAGACCGAGGAATCATTCAAAAAGCAAGGTGAACTAAACATTTGCCCCAGGGGGCATGTATCCCCCCACCTGTGTCATATCTGTCCCCTGACATATTTGGCTATTGCACTGCTTTCTTAAAATTCAGGTCACTACACTCCGAGTTCCAAACTCCATTCATACACGGGCTGAATCTTCATCTTGTGCCCATCCTCCTCTATTTCGCCGCTCTCATGGTCAGTGAGTAGCAACAGATTTTCGCATTTGGTCTGTCTGGCGGCAAGCAGTAGGCCATTCTTCTCACGCTTGTAAGTATTTTCAGCAGAAATATCGTATGACACCTGTATGGCTTGTATGACCTGATTCCCTTTGCAGACCACAAAGTCGCACTCGCCCGAACGGTCGTTCAGGTAATAGACATCCAATCCCTCCGACTTGCATTTCCTGACAAGGTGAATGGCTACGATGGTTTCCAGCCGATGACCAAGGTTCTCGCCCGCAAAAGCATTCTCGCGTTGGTCCATCATGGCCACGTCAACGGCATAGACCTTTTCCTGGACAGAGCGTTGCTTGCTCTTTTGCGAATACTTTTGAATACCCACCAGCATATAGGCTTCCTTCAAGTATTTCACGTAGTTCTTGGCCGTATGTTCCGACTTGAAATGGAATAAATCTGCCAAATCAGTAGTGACAACAATGGCAGGCGATACGTTCAGGAGGTGATGGGCAAGGTTCTCAAAAGCAGCCTTGTAGGCAATCTTGTATCTCTGCTCGATGTCGCGTTTCAGAATGTTGTCCACCAATGAACTCACGTAATTTCTGTTGTCGTCTATCATCAGTAACTCAGGGAAGCCGCCCTGCTTCAGATACTCGTCGAAAGCCGCCCTGCGGAATGCCTCTGCCTTCGTGGTGCGACGCTCTGTATCCACCTCCTTCATTGTGCAGAACTCCCTGAAAGAGAAAGGATAAAGTGATATTTCCTTATTGCGTCCAGAGAGGTGCGTGGCCAACTCGCCGCTGAGCAGTTTGGCATTGGAACCTGTGATGATAACGTGCATTTTCTTTCTCAGCATACGATTGACGAACAGATGCCATCCTTCGACGTTTTGTATCTCATCGAGGAAAAGATACTGAAAGTCGCCGTATATCTTATACAGAATCTCCAGCACGTCGTTCAGCTGGTCTGCCTTGAGGTCAACCAACCGTTCATCATCGAAGTCAGCGTATGCAAACTTCAGGCTGTGATTGTGCATAGCCTGATAGCAAAGCGTTGACTTACCGCTTCGCCTGACACCAATGACTACCTGTGCCTGAGTGCTTTTAATGTCAATCAGACTCTCTTCACGCCGCTGGCATAATACCTCTTCAGCTCTGCCTTCCATTTCCTCCTGCTGGTCAGTGAGGATGAATTCCAATGTCCTTTTGTCAACCATAATGATGAAATTTTGGGTGCAAAGATACGAAGAAGAAACGTAAAACGCGATATTTTACATAAAAACATAGCATCAGAATACGATATTTTACAAGAAATGGCGTTTTAGAACGCGATATTTTACATAATAACGCCACAATTTTAAAAGTGTAGTTTTGATGTTTATCGTTGAAAAGTGTAGTTTTTAGCCATCAAAAGTTATTGAAAAGTGTAAAAAAACTGCTGTAAGTGCTTTCAGTTCACTGTAAATCAAGCTCTATCTGAACGATGAGTGCTCACCCGATAGAGGTCAAGTCGGGAAAGGACTACACGGACATAGTGCGCTCAATAATCTCCTGAATAAACTCCGATTTCATATGATTATAGCAATATTTCTATCATTCCTCAAAACAAACAAATCTCACCTAATAATATATAAAAGGTATAGGCAAAGGGAACGATATCACATAATAATTCGTAAATTTGCACAGTCGAATTAGAACCAAGAGTGTGTCCGACATTCAACAGGACAAGGCGTGTGTATAAAATATCAAAATGATTTGAGTGCATAGACCTCAGTCAGAACGACAAATATAACATGGTATAATATCAAATAGATGGAACAGAAATTCGGGATTAACAGTTTGAATCTACAGGTGCTGCGTGAGTTTTGCGAGCATGAGGGCAAGATGGTGGAGTACCGTAAGGGCGACCAGCTGGAGCGCGAGGGTGACCCTGCACGGTGGTTTGGCTTTGTCATTGAAGGATGTTTCAAATATGTAAAATATGGAATGAGCGATGACAAGGCGCATATCACGTGGTTCTCGTTTGAGGATGAGTTCGTGTGCGACTACCCCACATTTCTCTATGGCCGTCCGTCACAAGCCACGATTGAGGCGATGGTGTTCAGCAGTGTACTGAGGGTTACGGGCCAACAACTGGAACAATTCTTCAATCAAAACATGGAAACGATGAAACTACGAGCCATGATTGGCGAGCACATTCTCTGCCAATTCCGTTCGCGTTATCTTGACCTCCATTGTACTACGCCCCGTGAACGCTACGAGATGTTGCTGCAACGTTGTCCTGGTATCATGGAGTTACTTGATTTGCAAGACATCGCCTCGTTCTTGAACGTTCATCCAAATACAGTCAGCAAAATACGGCGTGACATTACATATGGCGACAAATAATAGTCTATAACAGATAGAAACTCTCAACCTAAGTTGAGACATTTCCCCTTGGCTTTCACATTTCGAACTAAGCCAAGAGTTTTTTTGTGCTTTTTTGTAACTTTGTGGCTCAAATAAGCTATATGAATATCTGAAAATGGAACTAAGACATTGGAAGCAATCAGACGCAATGGAACTGACAAGCATGTGTAATGCAGTTGACAGGCATTACCTTTCAGACCGTCTGCCCAATCCTTATACAGAAAAGGATGCGGAAGAATGGCTGAAGATGGTCACCGATAATGATGCAATGACTGGTATCTATCGGGCTATCGTATGTGATGGGAAACTCATAGGCAGCATATCGGTTGAGAAGAAAAATGATGATGCAGAAATCGGCTATATGCTTCTCAATGAATATACTAACAAAGGTATAGCAACGGAAGCTGTCAAACAGATATGCACTATTGCATTCAAGGTCTTATCGCTTGAACAAATAATGGCCAATGTCTTTCAGCCCAACATCGCTTCAATGCGGGTACTACTGAAGAATGACTTCAAGTATAAAGGTGTTATACCAAATGCCGTCATAAAAGATGGCAATGCTTATGACTTGCTCATTTACGTATTGACTGTAAATAGTAATTGAAAAGTATACCACCATAATAATCGAAAAGGGTACCACGTAGACCAGAGTTTTACGTTATATATATGGTAAGCTCAGAAGAGTGCTGTAATTGTATGATTAGTTAAAACATGGTAGACATGGACAAGAAAGCATACAAGAGTGGTAACCATATCCACGTCACCGACATTCGTCCTGGTCTCGTTGATACTGCTATGGCAAAAGGCGATGGTCTGTTTTGGGTGATGCCCGTCGATAAAGTTGCCAAACAAATCATTTCCGCTATTCGCAAGAAAAAATCCAAAGTATACGTTACCAAGCGTAGGCTTTTTCTCGCCATCATCAATAAGAATCTACCATTCCACCTGTATAGATTATTGCAGTATTATTCGTGTTCGGTAAAAAAAGTTGTTCTTCCCGTGCAGTCTTTTTCTCCATTGTAGGACTATATAAATAGAGATGTTATGATGACAATGGAGATAACACGGCTGATAGAACGGTGCAGACAGGGGGACGCGGATGCCCTCGGAGAACTTTACAAGGCATACGCCCAAAGGATGAGGGGCGTATGCCGATGCTATATCAGTGACGAGCAGACGGTGGAGGATGTGCTGCACGACGCTTTCGTGATTATCTTCACTTCGTTTGACAGATTGCGTGATGTCAGGCGGGCAGAGGCTTGGATGATGGCAATCACGAGAAACCTGGCATCTAAATGTAAGGATCATCTAGAGGCATTGCCAATGGTTTCACTTGACGAGACGAGTGAAAAAGAGCTAATTGCTGCCGAAAACGAGGAAAAGGATGTGAGAGGTGTCCCGCTAAGTGAGGTTGTTAGGATGATTGACAGATTGCCTAATGGCTACGGGCTGGTGTTTCGGCTGTCGGTATTCGAAGGCTTGTCGCACAAGGAGATTGCCGACATGATGGGCATTGAGCCACATTCATCATCATCGCAATTGGCAAGGGCAAAGAAGATGCTACGCAAAATGATGCAGCAGTATTGGGTGGTCGGGCTTCTAATGGTACTTGTTCCTATTACGTTCTTCCTGCTCAAAAAAGGAGATACTGCTATCAAGGATGAAGACGGCGGTGAGTACCAGCCGTCGGCTGTTGTGGCGATACAGAAAGAGACATCCAAAGAATCTCCGACTGACCAGACGCAGGAACCCGTGATTGTTCATCTGCCAGTGCATCGTACCACTGTCATTGGCTTAGACACCCTGCAACCGGTCATCGCCCAGGCTGTGGATTCTGTCACGTCTGACACCTTATCTAATATAACTGCCCAAGAACAAATTGTAACTGACACCATAGCGACCGACACGACAAAGGCTATACGCAAGGTGGAGATACCGCATTACGACATCACCGACCTGCGACGCGACAAGTCAAAGAACAGAAATGACTGGCACTTGGCTCTGGCATACGCAGGAAATCCACAATCCGACATGAGCCGTACCGCCAATTACATGACCATGCCGTCGCTCTCTGGCAGCATGACGCGCTCGACAAAGCTATACAACTGGGGCGACTACATGGACTACGTCATGGCGAATGCGCCAATGATGGACTCTGTCAGTGCATCGAACATGAGGCACGTGGCCATCATCAACTCGAGCCATCCACAGGATCCGCTTACCGAGACCAAGCACCACGAGCGTCCGCTGACCCTTCAACTCTCGCTAAGCCGACAGATTAAAAGCCACTGGTCGCTCGCCACGGGACTGAGCTACACTCGCCTGAAGTCTACCTTCGAAAGCGGCAACGAGAACACGATTATCCACCGTACCCAGCGACTGCACTACATCGGCATCCCACTGAAACTCGGCTACAATGTGGTCGGCGGCAACCGTTGGAGCCTCTACACCACGGGCGGCATCCAACTCGACATCCCCGTCAGCGCACGACTCACCACGCAGTATATCTACGGCGGGTCATACGCCCCCATCGGCAATTCGCCTGACATTAATGCCACTATCAGCGCTCCGTGGCAGTGGTCTGTCGGCGTAGGCATCGGCGCACAATACCAGATTGTGCCACACCTGAACGTCTATTTAGAGCCGAGCCTGAACTATTTTATCCCGACCTCCACCGATGTGGAAAGTTACCGCACGGAGCACCCGTTTGACCTCTCTTTGCCCTTCGGCATCAGATTTACGTGGTAGCCGTGCAGTCTTTTCGCAGTTCTGTGGACTATATAAGTAAAAAGACGTTTATTTAACTCTGTAGAATATGAAGTATTACAAACACCTCGCTTGGATGATGGCGATAGCCATTGCCAGCACGACGTTGACTGCATGCAGCAGTGACGACAACGAAACGGAGAAGCCTTTCACGACTGATCCAGTAGAATCTTCCATGCTCTATGCCTGTGGTGTAGGCAAGTCTGAAACGCGCTCGGTTGTTGATGCGCAGAATGTGCTCTTCACTGAGAATGATATCGAATGGTTCAATGTGACCACCCGCGAAATCAAATTCAAGGACATGGACGAACCGCTCTACAAGCGTATGTAGCCCTTCCACGAAATAGAGTTTCATTTGGGTGACAATGCCCTGTTCGTGGTCAGCAGTTTCGTTGGTGATTGGGACAGCAGGACATTCACCAACCTTGTCTTGCATTATGATGTGATTACTGATCCCAATCAAGGCCACTATTATCTGCAGGACTGCTATCCTCTTCAGTTCGCCGATACTGACGAGGTGAAAGCCAACCGTGAGAAGAATGCAGCACAGTGGGAGACGTTCACAAAATATCTGGGAAGCAAAGGAAAGTTGAAGAAATAATCACGCTCTCCGTGCAGTCATTCGTTGCAGTTTCAGACTTTATAAGTAGAAACTGCAACGAATTTTTATGTACACGATTTACGATTATGCCTACAATGGGCTACTCTATCTGAACAACATCATGCGGCCACGCCACAAGCGTCTTTCGCAATTGATGATTTACTCAACGACGCTCTGCCAGTCGAAGTGTAAACACTGTAATATCTGGCAGAAACGACCAGTGGAGCATCTTACGCTTGAAGATATCCAGCGAATGATGAGTAGCAGATGCGTGACCAAACGGACTACCGTAGGACTTGAGGGCGGTGAGTTCGTCCTTCATCCACAGGCAGAGGAAATCATGGCATGGTTTCATGAGCATCATCCAAACTACACGTTACTGTCAAACTGTCTCGCGCCCCATCGGGTTATAGATGCCGTCCGTCACTATCAGCCGCGTCATCTGTATGTCTCTCTCGACGGCGGACGCGAAACTTACCAGAGGATGCGTGGCTGCGACGGCTACAACCGAGTGATTGAGGTAGTGGAAGCACTCAAGGATGAAGTTCCTTTGTCGCTGATGTTCTGTCTGTCACCGTGGAACTCATTCGACGACATGGCATTTGTCATCAATTTGGCTAAGCATTACGACATAGACATTCGCATTGGCATCTACGGAACGATGGCCTTCTTCGATACGACGAGCGAACTGTTGACGGCATCGGATTTCATGAAGCAGATACCTCAAAGCATCCACGACACACAGGAGAATTATGACTTTGTGGCACTTTATGACGAATGGCGCAACGGACATCTTCGGCTGCGCTGCCATAGCATCATGAATTGCCTTGTGGTGCATAGCAATGGCGACGTTCCGCTCTGTCAGAATCTTGATGTGGTTTTGGGTAATATCCATGAGCAATCGCTTGACGATATTTTCAATGGCGCATCAGCCTGCCAGACCCAATGCCACTACTCCCGCCATTGCAACGACTGCTGGATTAACTTCCATCGCAAGTATGACATTATCCTCGTGCGCAACTTTGAGCGACTATTGCCCAAATGGCTGATAGAGAAGTTCTACGGCCAATACCAATGGGCGGCAGACCCTAAGCAGACATATCGCAAACATCTAAAAGCAATACAATGATACAGGAAATTATCAACCGATACAAGGGGATGCGCACAGAGCATTACCTGCGCCAAACGTACCAACATCAATATGCCTTCGTGGGCATGGGCCAACACTCACTCACCAACCTTTATCCCGTACTGCATTACCTTGGTGTACCGTTGAAATATATCTGCGTCACGTCAGAACGGAAAGCGCAACTGATAGAGCGGATGTTCCCTGACGTGAAAGCCACTACCTCACTCGACACGATTCTCAAAGACGATGCTATCAAGAACATTTTCGTCTCAGCCTCCCCTTCGTCCCATTTTTCTATTGCCTCTAAAATCTTTCGTAGTGGAAAATCGCTTTTCATAGAGAAGCCGCCCTGCCAGACATTGGAAGAACTCGACACACTCATTGATTTACAGCGGCTCTACGGCTCACCCGTGGCAATGGTAGGACTACAGAAACGTTATGCCCCTGCCGTGCAACTATTGAAGAAGCATCTCTGCAAAGCGCATCTTGTCAGTTACGACCTGCATTACACCACAGGAGCGTATCCAGAGGGTGATGCCCTACTCGACCTCTACATCCATCCCCTCGATCTCGTTTGTTTCCTGTTTGGCAAACCAGACATCCTAGTCTGTCGTTTGGTCGCCAAGAACTCATACCTCCTCATGCTCCAACATCCGCACATTGTCGGTACGTTAGAACTATCTACTTCATATACTTGGACCTCTGCCGAGGAAACCCTCAAGGTCTGCACGTCAAAAGGTGTATACCGCCTCGCTCAGATGGAAGAATTGAACTTTGAACCCAAACCCTACACCGTCATTGGAATCCCATATGAGAAAGTCCACAAGCAGAACAAAACTATTGAATATCTTTATGCCCGTAACAACTTTACTCCCACATTCCTTAACAACCAAATATATTCGCAAGGCTACTACAGCGAGATACAATCATTCATAACCTCCGTTGAAAAAAGCCATTCAAGTGTCCTCACTGATATTACAACAGTAAAGCCTACCTATGAAACCATAATAAAAATAAACCAAACATTATAAAAATCACAATTGCTCATTAGATTTCAGAGCAATTTACAAGCGCATTTGCATCACTATATTTTTAAAAATCAATTTTCTCATACATCCTACATTTTTGCATGTAAGACATTAAGCCATAGAGTGTTAAGTGTAGTGTAGGAGGATTTCAATCCTACATTTTTTGCCCGTTTTTCGGAGCATTTTGGTAATTTTAACAAATTTAGGTTGTAAAGATTGGTATTTCTAAAAGGCCGTTTTAGACTTCTGATAGGGCGTTTTAGATATCGTAAAAGGGCCATTTGAGTATCGTAATTGGGCCGTTTGGGTGTCAAAAGTGATGCATTTAGGAGTGCTAACAGTACCGCTTTTGTATAACATATGTCTTTATGTCTTTGGATTGATTTTTATTCTAAGGATTTTGGGATTTAAAGGATTTTGTCTTTGTGTCTAAGAATATATGTGTCTTTATGTCTAGGGATTCTGGGATTTAAAGGATTATTTTGTCTTTATGTATAAGAAAAAACCTGTCTTTATGTCTAGAGAAAAAACCTTTTGTCTTTATGTCTAAGAAAATGCCATAAACAAAAAAAAGAGACCTTTTAGGTCTCTTGTGTGATTCCCGCGGGATTCAAACCCACAACCTTCTGATCCGTAGTCAGATGCTCTATTCAGTTGAGCTAGGGAACCTTGTTTTGCGCCTCATTTCTGAATTGCGATGCAAAGGTACTGCGTTTTTTTGTAACCTCCAAATATTTTCCCAACTTTTTTCAATAAATCATGATTTTTTGTGGAAAAGCGCATCTTTTCGGGTGCAAAAACAGCTGTTAGAGTTTCAATTCCTTCATCAGTTCGCTCATTCTTTGCAATGTAGAGATGCGTGTAGGAACGAGTGGCAAACGAAGAATGTTCTTAATCATTCCCATCTCATGGAGCATGGCCTTGACACCGGCAGGATTGCCGTCGACGAAAAGCAGGCTGAAAAGGTCGGTGAAGCGGTGGTGAATCTTTCTGGCCGCCTCATACTCGCCTCTGAACTCAAGTCTAATCATCTTTGAGAATTCCTTTGGCAGAGCGTTGCCTATTACGCTGATAACGCCTACTGCGCCACAGGAAATCATCGGGAAGGTAAGCGCGTCGTCGCCGCTGATTACGTCAAACGAAGCAGGCTTGTTCTTTATAATCTCGTCTATCTGTTCAAGACTGCCGCAAGCCTCTTTTATGGCCACGATATTCTTGCAGTCCTTAGCCAAGCGAACCGTTGTGGCGGCTGTCATATTGATGCCCGTTCGGCCTGGTACATTATATAATACTATAGGCAATTCTGTGGCTGCCGATATGGCTTTGAAGTGCTGGTAGAGTCCTTCCTGCGATGGTTTGTTGTAATAAGGACAGATGCTAAGTATGCCGTCGATGCCCTTGAAGTTGCCTGTCTTCAGTTCTTCAACCACAGCAGCGGTATTATAGCCGCCGCAACCCATAAGTATGGGTACTCTGCCGTTGACCAGCTCTACTACCAAGGTCTTTATCTTCTCTTTCTCGTCGGCCGTAAGGCAAGGCGTTTCGCCTGTGGTTGCTAGAATACAAAAGAAATCTGCGCCATTGCTCAGTTGATATTCAACCAATCTCTTCAGCGAATCATAATCAACAGAACCATCCTCATTGAACGGTGTTACCAAGGCTATTCCCAAGCCTTTAAATATATTACGTACCATAAAAATACTATCTGAAATATAAATTTGACTGCAAAATTACACAATTTAATTGTAATTTATTACTTTACATGCCACTTTTTTGTTCTTTTGATAGTTTTTTAATTTAAAAGGTTACCATTCTACATTGACAACAATATTTTTCACTAAAAAGTTTTACCACACAACCGTAAATTTCAACACGATAAACACGCCTACATGCATTTTGTGCACATTTAAGGATATTAGCCGTTTTCAATCGATTGCATTTTAAAAATATTATTATTATCTTTGCACCATATTAATAATTAGTTTATAACTTGACCAAGCAATCAAAATAACCCACCAAAAACAAAACAAAGGTAATAATGAAAACGATAATTATAGACGACGACCAAACAGCCATAAGATATTTAGCCGATAGGCTCGAACAATATGATTTCATAAATGTTTGCGGCACGGCAAATACTAAAGAACAAGCACTAGAACTGATAAAAAGCCAGAATCCAGACATCATTTTCCTTGACATTGAAACACAAGGAAGCACAGATTTCGACCTGTTGGACAGGATAAACAAGGCTACCGACAACAAGTGCAAGACAATAATATACACCGGACACAGCCAACACATGCTATCGGCATTCAGAAACAGCGCATACGACTATCTGATTAAGCCTGCCGACCAGCTGGAACTTGACACCATAATGAAAAGACTGCAAAACGAAAACTATACGGCCGAGACTGAGAACAGCGTGATAAAAAGCAAGAACAACAATAAGCTGCTGTTTTACACCAATGCCGTTGACTTCAGACTTGTGCAGATTGGCGACATCGGCCTGTTCAGATACAACCACGAGTTGCGAGTATGGGAGGTAATACTCGTTGGCAGGAAAGAACCTATACGCCTAAAGCGCAGCACCAACAACGAGACTCTGCTGGCCATTGACTCAAGGTTCGTGCAGATAAGTCAGCGATGCATAATCAACATCAACTATCTGCAGGAGGTGAACAACAACATCTGCCAACTGCTGCCGCCGTTTGACACCATCGACAACATTAAGATAGGCCGCATGTATCGCAAGAAACTGATTGAGAGATTCAGTTCTTTTTAACTGAGCGACAACATAAAAAAAGGTTCGGGAGCTTATCTCGAACCTATATACAAGAATATCATTCCCAAGAGCACCAGCGCCAAGTCAACGGCTTTAGAGCGCAGGTTTTTCTCATGGAAGATTATTGCTCCAAAGACGAAACTAACTATTACGCTTCCTCTTCTGACCATCGACACGATGCTAATCATGGCCTCTGGCACGCTTAGCGAATAGAAATACACGAAGTCGGCTATGCTTAGGAACACGCTGACGCAAAGAATGCTCCAATGCCACTTGAAACTAGTTGTATGCTTGCGTCGCGGCCACCAAAGGAGCATGAGCATGCCGCCCATCATAAAGCATTGATAGATATTATACCACGACTGCACAGCCATGCGGTCTAGGCCGATGCCGCCGTCGGTTACCGGAGCCATGAGATATTTATCGTACAATCCGCTTACGGCACCTAGCACAGCAGCACCTACTATCATCCATATCCAATGGTCGTGCTTGAAGTCGATGCCCTCTTTCTTTCCGCTTCTGTTCAAAAGGAAAAAGGATATTACGGCTAGCGAAACGCCTATCCACTGCCATACGTTAAGCCACTCGCCGAAGAACAGAAATGCTCCCACAAGCACCATGACGGGACGCGTGGCATTGATTGGTCCGACGATGGTCAGAGGCAGATGCTTCATGCCGAAATAGCCAAGCACCCAACTGCTCAGCACGATGAGACTCTTCAGAAGAATGTATTTATGCATCTCCCATCCGCCCTCAGCCACCTGAACGATAGTGCCGTCGAGCAAACCGGTGAAATGGCTTAGCAGAATGAAAGGAAGGAATATCAAGGAAGAAAAGAGCGTGTTGAGAAACAACACAGGCAAAACGGCATTGTTGCGCAAGGCCTTCTTCTTGAAAACATCATAAAAACCTAATAAGGCAGCCGAAAGGAATGCCAATACTAACCACATATAATAATATATTTAAAAGATTTATCTTTCGTTCGACGATTTAGGACATCAATACTCTACACTCTCTAGAAACAAGGCATGGCCGGGCATCGACTCGCCTGCATCTGTGCGCTTCTTGCCTTCTATCACGCGGCGGAACTCTTCGAGCGACATTCTGTGGCGCCCCACTTCTACCAATGTGCCCACAACGGCACGCACCATATTGCGGAGAAAGCGGTTGGCTGTAATCTCAAAATACCACGAACCGTCAGCCTGCTGATGCCATTGGGCTTCATATATGGTACAGAGCGTGGTCTTTGCGTCGGAATGGCTCTTGCAGAAGGCTCCGAAATCATCGTACTCCTTGAGCACGTCGGCTGCCGTGTTCATCAGTTCGAAATCAAGATTGAAATGCGTATGCCAATAGTAATTACGGCAGAATGGGTCTTTCTTCGTGCACACATAATATCTGTAGGTGCGCCTTGTGGCGCTGAATCGGGCATGCATGTCGTCGGCCACCTCTACTATTCTGCTTACAGCGATGTCTCTGGGCAGCAATCGGTTAAGCTTATATACAAGTTGCTCGCCGTCTATCGTTGCCTCGGTATCAAAATGAGCCACCATATTCCTAGCGTGAACGCCCGTGTCGGTTCTGCCCGCACCCGTAACCGGCGTGTCTGCCCTTAGCAGCACCGAGAGTGCATGCTGCAACTCGCCTTGCACGGTGATGCCATTCGGCTGTATCTGCCAACCATGGTAATTGGTGCCGTCGTAACTGAAATGAATGAAATATCGCATGTCAATATTATATCGCCATCATTTGTTTTGAGGGTGCAAAATTAATAAAATATTACCAGTTATCCTTCTTTGTGCGTTGATTATTTGCCTTGGTCGATGTCGAACTTCTTCTTTTTGGTCTTGGCTCTTTCGGGTTTCATGTTCATCTGTACGCCGCGCAGACTCTTTACGCCGCAATACGACTTCCACCTCTCACGTATTTTAGCCACATATCCTGCCGTTTCGCTTCCTCGCATGTAGCCATGCTTCACCACAGGATGCTTATAGCCCTCGGGAGTAGCGAGCATCAGAATGTAGGGTTCTACGTCGCGCCAGCGCATCGTGTTCTTGCCGTGGTGCTTGGCCAATGCCATAGCGTCGCGAACGTGGTGTATGCCGCCATTGTAACTAGCCAACACGAAATTAAGTCGCTCGTTTCTGCTCGACACGTCTCTGAACTTGCCTTCCAATTGCGCCAGATACTTGGCAGCGGTGGCAATATTGCTCTCTGGGTCGTAAATCTTTGACTGTGGCAAACCGAGAATATCGGCGGTAGAAGGCATTATCTGCATCAATCCGCATGCACCAGCCCACGACTTGGCCTTTGGGTCGAAGGTTGACTCCTGATAGCATTGGGCAGCCATGAGTCGCCAGTCCCACCCTATCTGTCGGCTATACTTTACAAACAGTCCGTCGTATTTGGATATGATACCTGCCGAACGGTTGAGCATAGGCGAATAGACCCTGCGCTTGATGCTACGGTGACTGAGCAGGTAGTTTTCTTCTTTCTTCACTCTATCCCACATCGATGGCTTGTACCAATTGCCAATGGCCTCGGCCAGTAGCGGCTTGTCGGCACCTACAGCCCATTGTTGCGACAGCGAATCGATGCGCGGACCGCAAAAGAGCAGTTGTCCAGCCTGAGCGTTGTCTGCGTCTATCATATAGGCAGCCACATCGCCCTCGCCAGCAAGCAGTTTGCTAATCAGGTCGGTCGTATCTCTGCATACGTCAACCCTAAGCCTTACGCCGATGCTCTGTGCGAATTTCTGACACAAAAGGTATTGCAAACCAAACTCACGACCTTGATAGTCGTAATAGGATTCCGGTCCGCTGATGGTCAGCATTATCATTTCGCCCGAAGCCTGTATGAAGCCCAAATCGAAGATGGTTGCCGCTATCGTATCGGGCGACTCGCCCCATGGCGCTTGCATGGCGTCGCTGTCCTTATGCCAGCCGCAAGACGACAGCATAAGCAATAATAATGCATATAATATTCCTTTTATTTTCAATTTCATTACAATTTGAATGCAAAAGTAAGCAAAATCTTGCACATTTTCATTATTTTAAGTAATTTTGCACCACATTTTTAAGATAAAAAGATAAACATGTTACGTATTGCAGTACAATCAAAGGGGCGTCTTTTCGAAGACACCATGAATTTACTTGCCGAGGCTGATATAAAAATCAGTGCCTCTAAGCGCACACTCTTAGTACAATCAACCAATTTCCCATTAGAGGTTCTTTATCTTCGCGACGACGATATTCCACAAAGTGTGGCCAGCGGTGTTGCTGACCTTGGCGTTGTTGGCGAAAACGAATATGCTGAACGCTGCGAAGAGGCAGAAATAATATCACGACTGGGATTCAGCCAGTGCCGTCTGTCGCTCGCCATTCCTAAGGATATCGAATATAACGGACTTGCTTGGTTTAACGGCAAGAAGATAGCAACATCTTATCCGGGCATCCTGCGCTCTTTCATGGATAAGAACGGCATCAAAGCCGATATACACGTGATAACGGGCAGCGTTGAGATTAGTCCGGGCATAGGACTGGCCGACGGTATTTTCGACATCGTAAGCAGCGGTTCTACACTGGTAAGCAACAATCTACGCGAGGTTGAGGTGGTAATGCATAGCGAGGCATTGCTCATCGGCCATAAGAACATGAGTGCAGACAAGCGCGCCATACTTCAGGAAATGCTGTTCCGCTTTGAGGCTGTACGCAATGCTGAAGACAAGAAATATGTACGGATGAACGCACCGAAGGCACGCCTTCAGGAGATTATCGATGTTCTTCCTGGCTTGAAGAGCCCTACAATCATACCATTGGCCGACGAAGAGTGGTGCTCTGTACACACGGTTCTCGACCAGAAACGCTTCTGGGAGATTATAGGCAAGCTGAAAGACATGGGAGCACAGGGCATACTTGTTACTCCTATCGAAAAGATGATACTGTAAGCAATAGTCACATAAATACAGTTTTCAGGACATTAGTTATTCAAGTTTAGTATAATGCAGATTATAAAATATCCCGGTAGAAATGAATGGGCGCAACTTGTGGAACGCCCGCATTTGGACATTTCTCAGCTCAATGGTGTAGTATCGTCGGTGCTCGATGATATCAGACAGCGTGGCGATGAAGCCGTGAAGCACTATGAGCAGAAGTTTGACAAGGTTGAACTGTCATCGCTTGCTGTTACAGAGGCTGAAATGACAGAGGCAGAGGCGATGGTTTCCGATGAGTTGAAGGCAGCCATAGCCCTAGCCCACCATAATATTAAGGCTTTTCACGAATCACAAAAGTTCGTAAGCCAGAAGATTGAACCGCAACCGGGAGTTGTTTGCTGGCAGAAGAGCGTTGCCATTCAGCGTGTCGGATTATATATCCCAGGCGGCACCGCCCCACTCTTCAGCACAGTACTGATGCTTGCCACACCTGCCAAGATAGCGGGTTGCGAAGAGATAGTGCTCTGCACACCTCCTAACCGCGAGGGCAAGGTGCATCCCGCAATACTTGTTGCTGCACGCATAGCTGGCGTAAGCAAGATTTTCAAGGCTGGCGGAGTGCAGGCTATCGGCGCCATGGCGTATGGAACGGAAAGCATTCCGAAGACATACAAGATATTCGGTCCAGGAAATCAGTATGTAATGGCAGCCAAACAGCAGGTCAGCCTACACGATGTCGCTATAGACATGCCTGCAGGACCATCGGAAGTGTGTGTCATCGCCGACGAGACAGCCAATGCCGCTTTTATTGCTGCCGACTTGTTGTCGCAGGCTGAGCACGGCATCGACTCGCAGGTGTTCCTCATAACCACAAGCAAAGAAATGATAGACAAGGTGATGGTTGAGGTCGACAAGCAACTGAACGAATTGCCACGAAAGGAGATTGCAGCCAAGGCTCTTGACAATAGCAAAATGGTACTGGTGAAGGACATCAGCGAAGCCATCGACTTGAGCAATACGTATGCGCCGGAACATCTTATCATACAGACCGACAACTATAACGATGTGGCAGAACGCATCGTCAATGCCGGAAGCGTTTTCCTTGGCAAATACGCATGCGAGAGTGCCGGTGACTATGCCAGCGGAACAAATCATACTCTGCCTACTCATGGATATGCCACAGCATACAGCGGTGTAAACCTAGACAGTTATTGCCGAAAAATAACATTCCAGCATCTTAGCGCCGAGGGCGTAAGCAATATCGGACCAGCTGTTGAGGCAATGGCTGCAGCAGAGAGTCTTGATGCACACAAGAATGCTATGACCATTCGATTAAAAGAAATCAAACAATGAAACCACTGCAAGAACTAACACGTCCAAACATCTGGTCTTTAGCGCCTTATAGCAGTGCCCGCGACGAATATAGCGGACATGCAGCACACGTTTTTCTTGATGCCAACGAGAATCCTTATGGTTCGCTGAACCGTTATCCAGATCCGTTGCAGCGAGAACTAAAGGAACAGATTTCAAAGATAAAGGGCATACCGGCTGAGAACATTTTCCTAGGCAATGGCAGCGACGAGGCTATCGACCTGCCCTATCGTTGTTTCACCAGACCGGGCATCGACAATGTTGTTGCCATCGAACCGACCTATGGCATGTACAAGGTTTGTGCTGACATCAACGACGTGGAATATCGTCCTGTGCTGCTAAACGAGAAGTTTCAGTTTAGTGCCGACGAACTGCTTGCTGCTTGCGACGAGAACACGAAGATAATCTGGCTATGCAGCCCTAACAATCCTACGGGCAACAACTTAAACAGCAAAGAGATTATAAAAGTAATACAGCAGTTCGAAGGCATAGTTATCGTTGACGAGGCATACATCGATTTCTCTACGCAGAAGTCTTTCCGTTATGCCATAGCCCAATGTCCTAACCTCATCGTGCTACATACCATGAGCAAGGCATGGGGAAGCGCCGCCATACGACTCGGAATGGCATTTGCTTCAAAAGAAATCATCAGCATTTTCAATAAGGTGAAATACCCTTACAACGTGAACGAACTGACACAGCGTCAGGCGCTTGAGGTTTTGCAAGACCCATTTGCCGTAGACAAGCAAGTGCGCATGTTGCTGCAAGAGCGCAACCGCATGGCAGAGGCTTTCAGCCAGTTGCCAATCTGCGAAGGCGTTTATCCAAGCGACGCCAACTTTTTCCTTGCGCGCATGTGTGACGCACAGAAGATATACGACTATCTTGTTGAGCAGGGCATCATTGTTCGCAACAGAACAAAGATTAAGCTATGCCACAATTGCCTTCGCATAACCATCGGCACAAAATCGGAAAACAACGAACTGCTTGCCGCCCTGCGCAATTACCGATAAAACAATAAATACACTATTATTGTAAACAAAAAGCGAAGTCCCTTAAGGCTTCGCTTAATTTGTATTTATTCTCTATTGATAGCAACCATATACGAACAGTATTTAGTTTGCAGGTTGGCTAATGGCATATCACCATATCACCTTCCTGGTATCACTCTGCATCAAAGAAAAAGAGACCAGCCCAAACGGACAAGTCTCTTTACTTAATATGTCTGAGTCAATTTACTCTTCAACAGCAGCCTGTGCAGCAGCGAGACGTGCGATTGGCACACGGAATGGAGAGCAAGAAACATAGTTCAGACCTACCTTGTGGCAGAACTTAACTGATGAAGGCTCACCACCATGCTCACCACAGATACCGCACTTGAGCTCTGGACGAACACTGCGACCCTTGTTAACAGCCATCTCTACGAGCTGACCAACACCGTTCTGGTCGAGTACCTGGAATGGGTCAACCTTAAGAATCTTCTTCTCCAAATATACAGGGAGGAATGAAGCGATGTCGTCACGAGAATAACCGAAGGTCATCTGTGTCAAGTCGTTAGTACCGAATGAGAAGTACTCAGCACGGCTAGCGATGCGGTTAGCTGTAAGAGCAGCACGTGGAATCTCAATCATTGTACCCACCTTGAACTCTACGCTCTCACCTTCTTCAGCGAAGAGAGCAGCAGCAGTTTCGCGGATTACCTTCTCCTGAGCCTCGAACTCATAGAGAATACCTGTCAGCGGAACCATGATTTCTGGGTGTGGGTCGCATCCTTCCTTCTTCAACTGGATAGCAGCACCGAGGATAGCGCGTGTCTGCATCTCTGTGATTTCAGGATATGTATTGCCAAGACGGCAACCACGATGACCGAGCATTGGGTTAGCCTCGCAAAGGCTTTCTACACGCTGCTGGATATACTGAACGGTTACGCCCATAGCCTTAGCCATTTCTTCCTGTCCCTTCAGATCGTGTGGTACGAACTCATGGAGAGGCGGGTCAAGCAGACGAACGTTAACAGGACAGCCGTCCATTGCCTTGAAGATACCGTAGAAGTCAGCCTTCTGATAAGGAAGCAACTTAGCAAGAGCCTTCTTGCGTCCTTCAGCATCCTGAGCAAGAATCATTTCGCGCATTGCTACAATCTTCTCTGCCTCAAAGAACATGTGCTCAGTACGGCAAAGACCGATACCTACAGCACCGAAGTTGCGTGCAACCTGTGCATCGTGTGGTGTATCAGCGTTTGTACGAACAACGAGCTTTGTATATTTCTCGCAAAGAGCCATCAGGTCGGCGAAGTCGCCAGAAACCTCAGCAGCCTTTGTCTCAACCTGTCCTTCGTAAATCTGACCTGTTGTACCGTTGATTGAGATATAGTCGCCTTCCTTAAGAACAACACCGTCAATCTCTACTGTGCGTGCCTTATAGTCTACGTTCAGCGCACCAGCACCTGAAACGCAGCACTTACCCATACCACGAGCAACAACGGCAGCGTGAGAAGTCATACCGCCACGTGCTGTGAGGATACCCTCAGCAACAGCCATACCTGCGAGGTCTTCTGGAGATGTCTCGATACGAACCATCACAACCTTCTTGCCATCTTCTGCCCACTTAGCAGCATCGTCAGCAAAGAATACAATCTGACCGCAAGCAGCACCTGGAGATGCTGGAAGACCGCGTGTAAGAACCTTTGCATTGGCAAGAGCCTTCTTGTCGAATACTGGGTGGAGAAGTTCATCGAGCTTCTGTGGCTCACAACGCTTAAGAGCTGTCTTTTCGTCGATAAGACCCTCACGGAGCAAGTCCATAGCAATCTTAACCATTGCAGAACCTGTACGCTTACCGTTACGTGTCTGGAGGAACCAGAGCTTGCCTTCCTGAACGGTGAACTCCATATCCTGCATATCGCGATAGTGGTTCTCAAGCTTGTTTTGAAGCATGTCAAGTTCCTTATAGATTTCAGGCATAGCCTCTTCCATTGAAGGATACTTGCTTGCGCGCTCTTCTTCAGAGATACCTGCGCGCTCAGCCCAGCGCTGTGAACCAATCTTTGTAATCTGCTGTGGTGTGCGGATACCAGCAACAACGTCCTCACCCTGTGCGTTGATAAGATACTCACCATTGAAGAGGTTCTCACCATTACCAGCGTCGCGGCTGAAGCAAACACCTGTTGCAGATGTATCGCCCATGTTACCGAATACCATTGCCTGTACGTTAACGGCTGTACCCCACTCTGCTGGGATTCCTTCCATCTTACGATAGAGGATAGCACGCTCGTTCATCCAGCTGTCGAACACAGCACAGATAGCACCCCAAAGCTGCTCGTAAGCATCTGTTGGGAAGTCCTTGCCTGTCTGCTCCTTAACAGCAGCCTTGAACTTCTTAACGAGTTCCTGAAGGTCTTCAACTTCAAGTTCATTATCAAGCTTCACGCCCTTAGCCTCTTTCACCTCTTCGATGATAGCCTCGAATGGGTCGATATCTTCCTTGTTAACTGGCTTCATGCCAAGCACAACGTCACCGTACATCTGAACGAAACGACGATAAGAGTCCCATGCGAAACGTGGACGACCAGTCTTGCGAATCATACCCTCAACAACCTCATCGTTAAGACCGAGGTTAAGGATAGTATCCATCATACCTGGCATTGACGCACGTGCACCTGAGCGTACAGATACAAGCAATGGATTCTCTACATCACCGAACTTAGAGTTCATGAGTGTTTCAATGTTGGCAACAGCCTTGAGAACATCGTCCTTCAACAGTTCTACAACCTTGTCCTTGCCAACTTCATAGTATTCATTACATACATCGGTAGTGATAGTGAAACCTGGAGGCACTGGCACACCGATAAGGTTCATTTCGGCAAGGTTAGCACCCTTACCGCCAAGCAGATTTCTCATATCTGCCTTACCCTCGGCTTGTCCGTTACCGAAGGTATAAACTCTTTTTTCTGCCATAAAAATTTAAAAATATTTACGATTAACTTTCTTATGTTTTAATTTTAGATATGCAAATATAAGAGTTTTCTTATGATATTGCAAGAAAAATGTGAAAAAAGTGAATTATTTTTCTTAATTTTGCACGGCGAATGAGATTGGAGGTCTTGAGGTTTTGAGGTCTTGAGGTTTTGAGGTTCGGGAGTTCAGGAGTGTAGGAGTGAAGACAATAGCTGGGCAAGCAATCCCTCATCTCAAAACTCTCATCACTCATCCGGCTCTGGGAGATGTAGCAACTTGTCAACTTGTCAACTCGTTTACTTAACAACTAAATAAAAAAATATGAGCAGAAAGAAAAAGCCACTTCCTATATTAGAAAACATTACCATAACAGACGTTGCGGCTGAGGGCAAATCGCTTGTCAGAGTAAACGACATGGTGATTTTCGTACCGTTCACCGTACCAGGGGATGTGGTTGATTTACAGATAAGAAAGAAGCGCCATAGCTATTGCGAGGCTGAGGTGATACGCTTTGTTGAACTTAGCAAGGTGAGAGAGGTGCCCATGTGCCAGCATTTTGGTGTCTGCGGCGGATGCAAGTGGCAGAACCTGCCATACGAAGAGCAGTTGAAGGCCAAGCAGAAGCAGGTTCACGACCAGCTGAAGCGTATTGGCAAGATAGAACTGCCAGAGTTCATGCTTATCCTCGGTTCTGAGAAGACAAAGGAGTATCGCAACAAGCTTGAGTTCGGATTCAGCAACAAGCGCTGGATGACGAAAGAGGAGATTAACGACGAGAGATTGGAGATAAAGGACAAGAACGCCGTGGGATTCCACATCACAGGTGCATTCGACAAGATATTGCCTATTGAGAAGTGCTGGTTGATGGACGACCTTCATAATAAGATAAGGAACGAGATACGCGACTATGCACTTGAGCACGACTTGTCGTTCTTCGACCTCAGAGCGCAGACGGGGCTATTGCGCGACCTTATAATCCGCAATTCCAACACGGGCGAGTGGATGGTGATAATGCAGTTCCATTTGGGGGGAACCTCCCCCAGCCCCTCCGAAGGAGGGGGGAATGGAAGAGAAGGAACCTCTTCTACACATACAGAAGCGAACAAGAAGCGTTGGGAATCAGAAGACGGCAGAAAGGCTTTAGCATTGATGCAACACATTGCCGACAAGTTCCCAGAGATAACATCGCTGATGTATGTTGACAACCAGAAGTGCAACGACACTATTGGCGACCTTGACATTCTGACCTTTAAGGGCAACGACTACATATACGAAACGATGGAAGACCTTAAGTTTAAAGTCGGTCCGAAGAGTTTCTATCAGACAAACACCGAACAGGCATACCATCTGTATTCTGTGGCAAGAGAATTTGCCGGTCTTACTGGCAACGAACTCGTTTACGACCTATATACCGGTACGGGCACTATAGCCAACTTTGTGGCTAAAGAGGCAAAGCAGGTGATTGGTATCGAGTATGTGCCTGAGGCCATTGAAGATGCCAAGATAAACTCTGAGGTGAACAACATCAGCAACACCCTGTTCTATGCTGGCGACATGAAGGACATTCTTAACGACGAGTTTATAGCCGAGCACGGCAATCCCGACGTGATAATTACCGACCCGCCACGCGCAGGAATGCATCAGGATGTGATTCAGACCATACTGAAAGCCTGTCCGAAGCGAATAGTCTATGTAAGCTGTAATCCTGCCACACAGGCACGCGACCTCGCAGATTTGGATTGCAAATACAAGGTTACGGCAGTTCAGCCGGTAGATATGTTCCCGCACACTCCGCATGTAGAAAATGTGGTGTTGCTGGAAAGGAGAGATTGAACGAGGAGCGAGGAACGATGAACGATGAACAATCAAGGAGATAGAGGAAGATAAAGGAAGATAGAAGAAGATAGAAGACACTTGCTTGTCACGCATACGTCTACACTCCTTCACTCCTACACTCCTGAACTCCTGAATTGGATGAGAGATGAAAAAATTTACATTTAAATAAATAAGCACAAAGCATGAAGAAAATATTTACAATTGCGCTAATGGCGCTTTGTATCGGTGCACAAGCACAGGAAAAGAAGAGCGTGTTCAGCGACACGAAACTCAGTGGTTATATCGTAACGCAATATCAGGCTAACCTGCAGGAAGAGAAGGAGAGCAACACCTTCAACCTGAGGTATATCCGTGTGTCGTTAGGCGGACGCATAATGGATGACTTTGAATATCGTGTTCAGGCACAGATGAACGGCAATACCTCTACGTTGGGTACAAGTCCGAGAATCGTAGATGCTTACGCCGAATGGCAGAAATACAGTTTCTTCAAGGTGAAGGTTGGTCAGTTTAAGCGCTCGTTCACTTTCGAGAACCCTATCAACCCTATCGTTCAGGGCTTTATGGGCTACAGCCAACTGGTTTCAAAATTGTCGGGCATGAGCGACCGCACAGGCGAGCATTCTGCCAACGGACGTGACCTTGGTATTCAGATACAAGGTGATTTCCTTCCAAACGGCAATGGCAGAAACCTGCTTCACTATCAGGTGGGTGTGTTCAACGGACAAGGCACAAACACCAAGGATGTTGACAACAGAAAGGACATCATCGGCGGTATCTGGGTGATGCCTATCAAGGAAATGCGTATCGGTGTGTTCGGATGGTCTGGTTCGCATGCCCGCAATGGAGCGTGGACAGACATGGAGGGCAATCAGCACAATGGCATTAACAGCCTTAGCCAATATCGCTATGCTTTCAGTGCCGAATATGTGAAGAACGAATGGCAGATACGTTCGGAATATGCCCACAGCACCGGTTATGGTTTCAAGACTACATATCAGAAACAGGAGGACACAAAGGACGCAACCGTAAATTGGGCGCAAGGCAACAAGGCTGATGCTTTCTATGTTTCTGCCATAGCACCAGTAATCAAGGGCAAGCTGAGAGCAAAGGCACGCTACGACCTATACCGCAAGAGTGCAAGTTGGAGCGACAGCAAGACCAACTACGAAATAGGTTTGAACTACAGTTTCAACAAGAACATCGAACTGCAAACCGAATACGTATTGGTTGACGACAGAAGTCTTGAAAAGAACTATAGCATGATTGATGCTCAGTTGAGCGTGAAGTTTTAGGGAGCCTCCCCAACCCCTCCGAAGGAGGGGCTATCAACAGAGTTTGGAAAAAGTTATTTGTTTAACTTTAAAAGACCTCTAAGCGTAAAGTAAAGCCATTCCTGAATGCGGAAAAGCCACCAACGAGACATAGGACGATAGCCAAATTTGGTTGTCGTCTTTTTGTTTAATACACTTCGGTCTATATTCGTCCACACTCGCTTCATCTCTCCAAGGCCATATTGGCGGTCGGTGACAGACAACTGTTTGGCATGACAATGATAAAACATATAGACACCGATAAGATTTAACCAACGATGGTTTTCATATATCGCTACCAAATCTTTTGATACATTATGCTGCAACAGTTGTCTTCTCATACTCTCATTTGCCTTCAGGTAATCGAAGCGTCTTACAGATACGGCATGGGTAGATGATTGAGAATGTTGGCGATAGTAATATACGCCACTACAGCGACCAACTTTGCGCGAGAGAAGGTAATGGATGCGTGTGGTATTGTCGTCGCTATACAAGCGGCACGTTTCATCGTATGGATATTTTCGGTGTATGTCGCCTCTCAACATATACAGACCATGTATCTGCCAGTCGAGACTAAGACGGAAAGCCTCATGACCTGTAAGCATCTCGAACGAAGGCATGGTATAAATATGCGACTTGTCTTGCCACGTCATCATGACATCAAACAGCACACAATCTACTTCTGCATCGCTGAACGCTCTGACAGCACTTTCCAAGGCATCTGGAGAGAACCAATCGTCGGCATCGAGCATACACACGTAATCGCCACTGGCCACTTTCAGACCTTCGTTTCGTGCATGTGCCTGACCTCCGTTCTTGCTTAGGCGAACAACATCTATGCGGTTGTCTTTCCGCGCATAGTCGTCCAGAATGGCCAGAGAATTGTCTGTTGAGCAATCGTCTATGCATACCACCTGTATGTCTTTCAGCGTCTGATTCAACAACGAGTCGAGACAGACTGGAAGATAGGCAGAAGCATTGTAGACGGCAACAAGAACAGAGACCTTAGCCATGGCGGAAACGTGATTTTATCTTGTCGGTTAGCGACTTCCAAAGCGATGTCTTGTGCGATAAGATATAGCATGAAAGTACGATGTTTATGAATACGACCACCGAACCAACGAACCAATAGAACAACGTATCGGTGATAAAGGTCACGGAATAGGACAGAACGCCCAAAGGCAGCATTATGCTTACGTACCACCCCACTTGGCGTGACATGACGTAGCCATAGCGGAAATAGGCATAGCCGAAGAGCAAAAGCAAGTCGAAAAGATAGGACAACGACAGCGCCAGGCCTGTGCCCCACAATCCCCAAGTGTCATAACCTACAACTATCAGAACCACGAGCAGCACATCGTAGAAGCCCTCTAATATGAGGTATGCCAACGAATCGCCCTTTGCCAGTGTTATATATGCCACCGGCAGTGATATTGCCTTAAGATACATCGAGAACACAGCCACCTGAGCCATAGACACTACTGGCATAAACTCGCCCGTATTAAGCAGCGGCATGAGTATAGGCAATGTTATGATGAGCAGCGAAAGCATTGGTGATATTATCAAGAGCGACACCTCAATCTGCCTGTTCACTATCATATTCACAGCGCTTCGGTCGTTGTTAGCAGCGGAAAGGCGCGGAAAGAAATCGGTTTCCATCGACGAGAACACCATGCCGGCATAGGTTACGGTAAGCATGAAACCCGCATTATATAGTCCCACGGTATCCAAATCGGCTACGACATTGAGATATGAGCGGATTATCATCTCTGCACCGCTGCCCATTATGCCTGCCAGCACAAAAGCGAAACCTAATTTCACCATGTCCATGCCCTCGCCAAGTATGCCTCTCTGCCCTGTTATGCGTAAAGGATAGTATTTATAGGAATAGAGCACCGTAAGAAGCATGCTCGCTACTGCCATCAGCACTATCACAGGAACAATGCCTGCCGCACCGAAAAAGTAGTAGACGGGTATGGAGATAAGCAGCGACGCTATGCCTGAGTATACTTGAATGGCTGCCAACGGACGCAGTTTGCGCACTCCTTTAAGTATGGCTGTTTCGCCGCCTGTTATGGCAAGTAGAGCCACTGCCGGTGCCAGAAGTACAAAGTGGAGTGTATGGTCGCCCCATGCGAATGTATTGTCGCTAAGGAATGGTCCAAGTACAACGCACACTAGCATACCTATGAGTGCCGTTATCAGGCTCCACCCTCTGACAACCTTAATAGTCTGTTCCAATTTCTTCTCGTCGCCCTTGTCATAAATCTCTGATATGTTTTTCACGGCACTGAACGAGATGCCTAGATTGGTTGCCTGCGAGATGAAGTTGATTGAAGAATTGAATAGCGACGCAAGTCCCATTCCAGATGGGCCAAGAAGCACGGCAATAAGTTTGTTGCGCAACAGTCCCATAATGATATTGAGACCTTGCACACCTCCAAACAAACCCGTGTATTTCAATACATGGCTATAACTATCGTTAGACTCTTTGTTGTCCATCTATATTTCAAACGATAGTTTGATGATTTTATTACACTGAACAGTGTAAAAAACTATATTATGCCCATCTCATGTCAATTAACCTCAAAAAGGATTTCTATTTTTTAAAATATATGGGCCGATTTCTCGTTAATTTTATGTAAGTTTGCAGAACGAACAAAACACTAGGCAATGATACTAAGTGTCATCATACCAGTTTATCAGGTTGAGCGTACCATCGACAGATGCGTTGATAGTGTGCTTGGGCAATGTTATGCAGACATGGAGGTCATACTCGTTGACGACGGTTCTACAGACGCCAGTCCAGCCATTTGTGATGCATGGGCTGCTAAGGACAGCAGGATAATCGTGATACACAAGGAGAACGGCGGACTGAGCGATGCAAGGAATGCCGGCATAGACATAGCCAAGGGCGACTATATTACGTTTGTCGATTCCGACGATTACGTTGACCCTGGTATATTCAGCCAACTGATGTTTGTGCTTTCAGAACATCCTGAATACGACATACTTGAATACGGCGTTAAAAAGATAAGCCACAACAAGAGCGAAACCGCTGACTTTCCGGACCGAATCTATACACCAAAGGAGTATTGGAACGAAGGAAAGGCTTACCAACACTCGTATGCATGGAATAAAATCTACCGTAAGGAGCTGTTTGAAGATGTGCGCTTTCCAAAGGGCAAGGTGTTTGAAGACATATGGACACTACCGCTGCTTACGGCCAAGTCAAAGACCATTGCCACGGCATCGGTGGGGCATTACAACTACTGTTGGAATCCGAAGGGCATAACTGCTACGGCAAAGGGAAAGGAACTGAACATGCTGCTCTTGGCTCACATTCAACTTATGGGTTTTGAAGAGTTGGCAATGGCAGACAATGCTGAGTAT
This sequence comes from Prevotella sp., assembly GCA_017410365.1. Taxonomy (GTDB): domain Bacteria; phylum Bacteroidota; class Bacteroidia; order Bacteroidales; family Bacteroidaceae; genus Prevotella. Next base: position 5,547 of record JAFQQY010000034.1, on the reverse strand, counting down.
TTCATGGGGGTTGTAAACATTCAGATGGATGTACACGAACTGACTGGCAATGCGCCATTGCTAGTAGACAGAAGAGTTAATGATATAGGCAAGCTAAGCAGGAAACTTAAACTTAAAGCTATTATGCTCAATATACTGGGTTTAAGGTTTTTATGCAAACTAAATAAATTCATTCACAAAGCAACAAAATGCCTCTCATAAGTTTCGTTATAACATACTACAACTTGCCCGTAGACATGCTTAGGCTGTGTGTTGAAAGCATTGTGAACCTTTCGTTAATGTGCAACGAGAGAGAGATTATTATCATAGACGACGGATCTGACCAGAGTCCACTGGAAGGGTTAGGCGAGTTGGCAAGAGAAGTAGTATGCATAAGACAGGAGAATGGCGGACTGAGTGATGCCAGAAACCACGGAATGAGAATTGCCAAAGGCGAATATATACAGTTTGTAGATGCCGATGATTGCCTGATTAAACAAGGCTACGAAAAGTGCTTGGGCGTATTGAAAAAGAGTAGTGCCGACATGGTGTTATTCCGACTTACCAACGGTACTGCCGAAAAGGCACAGAGGGAATATCCTCAGACTAGCGGAGCGACATATATGGCAAACAACAACTTGCGCTCTACTGCCTGCGGCTACATGTTCAGAAAAAGAATAGCCCAAGACTTGGAATTCACAAAGGGCATCTACCACGAAGACGATGAGTTTACACCGCTGCTGATGCTAAATGCTGCGACACTGATTCCTACCGACCACCATGCCTATTGGTATCGCGAGAGGGAGGGGTCAATAACCAGCAGCCACGACAAGAGCAGGGTTGAGAAAAGACTTGACGACAAGCTTGGGGTGATAATAAGATTGAAAGAGAGATGTGCGCAGTTTGAAGGCATAAAGCGTAAGGCACTAAATAGAAGGGTCGACCAACTGACCATGGACTATATATACACATGTCTCATAGACCTAAAAGGCACCGGAAACATCATAGAGCGAATAAAAGAACTTAGGCTTAATGGTTTATATCCGCTGGCAAAAAATGACTACACCGCAAAATACAAGGTGTTCAGAATCGTTTCTAGCAACAGACTGGGCATCTGGTTGCTCGCTGCAATACTACCGTTAATTAAGAAAGAAAGATGAAGATACTGCTTTTAGGAGAATACAGCAACGTGCACGCCACTCTGGCAGAGGGGTTGAGGGCATTGGGACACGAAGTAACCGTGATTTCTAACGGCGATTTCTGGAAAAACTATCCTCGCGACATCGACGTCTCAAGAAAACCAGGAAGATGGGGCGGACTCAGACTCTTGTTCCGACTATACTCGCTGTTGCCTAAGATGCGAGGCTATGATGTTGTGCAACTTATAAACCCCTTGTTCTTCGAACTGCAAGCCGAGCGCATGTTCTTCTTCTACAACTATCTGAGACGTCACAACAAGAGAATATTTCTTGGAGCATTCGGCATGGATTGGTATTGGGTGCATACATGCACATACCAAAAGCCATTGAGATATAGCGACTTCAATATAGGCAATGAGGTGCGCAACAATGCCGATGCCGTGAAGGAGCGCAAGGATTGGCTCGGGTCTGCAAAGGAAAGGCTAAACAAATTTATTGCCAACGACTGCGATGGAATCATAACCGGTTTATATGAATACCATGTGTGCTATGCTCCGGTATTCCCCAACAAGACAACATTCATCCCCTACCCCATAAAACCGCAAGCTGGCACAATCATTACAAACAACGGCAAACTGCGTCTGTTTATCGGCATAAGCAAGGGCAGAAGCGAATATAAGGGTACGGACATTATGTTAAAGGCAGCCGAAGACATCGTGAAGAAATATCCCGAACGGGCGGAACTGCTAAAAGCTGAGGGCGTTCCATTCTGTGAATACGAAAAGATGATGAACGGTAGCGATGCAATACTCGACCAACTGTACAGTTATACACCGTCGATGAATCCGCTGCTTGCCATGTCGAAAGGCATAATATGCGTTGGAGGTGGCGAACCTGAAAACTACGAGATATTAAACGAAAAGGTGTTAAAGCCGATTATCAACGTTTTGCCTAATTACGACAGCGTCTTTGAGGAGCTGGAACAACTGGTGTTGCACCCTGAAAGGATACAGCAACTGAAACAGCAAAGCATAGACTACATAAACAAGCACCACGACTATCTGAAAGTGGCAAGACAATACGAAGCTTTATATACGAAAAAAGGTCGGAACTGATGTCCGACCTTATTCTTTAGCACGCAAGTGCCATCTGCTGGCTATTAAGCCTCTTCAGCTGGAGTTTCTTCAGTTGCTGCAGCTTCAGCAGCAGCCTCTGCCTGTGCGGCAGCAGCGGCAGCCTTCTTTTCTGCAACCTTCTGTGCAATTGCTGCATTAACCTTCTTCTCTGCCTCAAGTGCCTTAGCGGCAGCCTCTTTCTTAGCCTTAGCCTCAGCAGCGCAGAATGCCTCAAGACCCTTCTGCTTGTCAGCCTTCCATGCGTCAAACTTCTTCTGAGCTGTAGCCTCGTCGAATGCACCCTTCTTAACACCGCCACGGAGGTGCTTCATAAGATAAACACCCTCACCGCTCAAAATGTTGCGAACTGTGTCTGTTGGCTGAGCACCTGTCTCAACCCAATAAAGTGCACGCTCGAAATTCAAATCTACTGTGGCAGGATTTGTGTTTGGATTATACATACCAATCTTCTCAGTAAATTTACCATCACGTGGTGCTCTTGCATCAGCGATTACGATACGATAAACTGCGTAACCTTTGTGACCGCCGCGCTGCAATCTGATTTTTGTTGCCATTGTTTAAAATAATTTTAGTTGTTAAAAATTGAATTTCATGCCATTATCTCGTAATAGCGGCTGCAAAATTACTAATAATCAAGCACATTCGTGCATACGCACATAGCGCAAGCCTAACATTTAACGTTAATTAAGATTATATACTTCCAGAAGCTGCTCAACTATTTCTTCTTCATTGTAAGTCCAGCCTGCATGCCAGTAACATTGTCCATCAACTTCGTAATAGTCTTGATGTTAGAATTGCTCGACTTGCTGCTTATGTTCTTAACGAAATCCAAAAGTTTAGATGCATCAGTAACGAAGAGAAGTTGGCTGCCTTCCAACTGCGTCGTTATTGGAATGGTCTTTGGTTTCAAAGTACCGAATGTAAGGTTGAGCTTAGAATCCTTTACTGTCCATTTGCCCTTGATGGTCTTCTTGCCGATGTTTTCTGTGAAAGTGCCGTCTTCGTTGAAAGTAATCGACAGCATACCTTCCTTGATGCCATACTTTGAAAGCACTCCAGCAAGCTTGTCTTCAATCTTGCCAGCAGCCACCTTAGCTGCTACGTTGCTTATAATGTTGTCTGACTTCAAAACAATTGCAGGCTCGGCATATACCCATGTTCCCACAATAGACTTCTCTGACGCCTGCTTCTTAGAAGAGAATATCGAGGTGAGTCCGCTAATCAAATCGTTTGTCGAAGAACCTGAAGAATTGCTTGAACTTGAAGAACTGCCGCCAAGCATTCCACCAAGCAAGCCACCCAAGTCTATCTGCGCACTGGCGCCATTCACGAACAGCAGCATGAAGCACATGGCTGTCAATCTAAAAAATTTTTTCATCGTTTACAATCTTTTTATAAAAACAGTTGCAAAAGTAACAATTTAAACACTTAGTTCCAAAATAAACAAACAAAATTTCAATATATTAGTTTTTTTCACTACTTTTGCCATAAGAAACAAAATCTATGACCAACCAACCGACTATCGGACTGTCAATACTGATTCCTGCCTACAACTACGTCTGCGTGAATCTAGTCAAGGGACTGCAAAAGCAAGCCCAGCTATTAGGCATTAGCTATGAGATAATTGTGGCTGACGACGGTTCAACAGACAAACAGGCGGTCAAGATAAACCGTAACATTGCAGACATACCCGCCTGCACATATATAGAAAGGGAAGAGAACGCTGGCAGAGCCGCTATAAGAAACTTCCTTGCAGAACAAAGCAAATATGCGTGGCTACTGTTTCTTGACTGTGACATGCAACTGCCTGACGGACTTTTTTTGAAAAGATACATGAGCAATGCAACCGACGACATCGATGTCATAGACGGAGGTATCAGTATTGGCGGCGACCACAAGGCGCTTGGCAACAACATTAGATTTCTATATGAACACCGAGCAGAACCGAAGCACACCGCTAGGGAAAGAGGCAAAAGACCATACAAGAGCTTCAGGACAACCAACTACATGGTGAGAAGAAAAGTGGCACTGGCCTACCCTTTCGACCAACGATTCAGGCATTACGGCTACGAAGACGTGCTATTCGGCAAACAACTAAAGTCGGCAGGAATAAGGATTCTGCACATAGATAATCCCATGGTGCTAACCGACTATGAGACAAACCCTGTGTTCATAGCAAAGACTGAAGAGGCCATGCGAACACTGGCAAGATTCAAGAGCGAGCTGAAAGGCTATTCGCAGATAATAACAGCTGCCGACACACTGAGCCACTCTCACTTAGATATCGTCGTAAGACTATGGCATCGGTTCATGGGATGTATAGAACGAAAGATACTAACCGGCAACCACCCTTGGCTGCCACTCTTCAACATCTACCGATTAGGTTACTATTTATCATTAACTAAATAAAAATTAAAACACTTAAAACAATGAAAAGATTCGGATTCAAAATGTTCCTCAAGCCCGGATGTGAGGCTGAGTACGAAAAGAGACATGCCGCCATTTGGCCAGAACTCGTTGAAATGATTAAAGAGCAGGGCGTGGGCAACTACAGTATCTTCTGGGACAAAGACACCAACATACTCTTCGCTTATCAGGAGTGTTCAAAAGAGGGCAACAGCCAAGACACAGAGAATGTTGACCCTATAACACAGAAGTGGTGGGACATGATGGCAGACATCATGGAAGTGAACCCAGACAATTCTCCAATATCAATACCGCTGCAAGAAGTCTTCCATCTGGATTAACCACAGACAACAAATATTTTTAAAAATCAAAATCCTCATACATCCTACATTATTGCATGTAATGCATTAAACCATAGAGTGTTAAGTGCAGTGTATGAGGATTTCAATCCTACATTTTTTGCCCGTTTTTCGGTGTTTTTTAGTAATTTTAACAATTTGACTATAGACAGGCTGTCCGGTAAAATGACTATCTTTGCCCATGGTTATATTTATGTTTGTCCAAAACAAAGATAACCAAAAGGGCTGATACCTCGTGAGAGGTGTCAACCCTAATTCGTTTTTAACGCTAAAGTTTTACCGGATACCAATAAAAAAAAATAATAATCTATGAAATTTTACCCAATGAAATTTCTACTGAGCCCAAGATTTTCCAAGTTTCTCCTCGCCCCTCCATACATACAAACGAAAAGACCCCGCGGATATTGTATCCGCAGGGTCCTCGTCTGAAAAAAGAAGGCGGCCTCCTACTCTCCCGCATTGCATTGCAGTACCATCGGCGCAACCGGGCTTAACTTCTCTGTTCGGAATGGGAAGAGGTGGAACCCC
>JAFQQY010000033.1 GCA_017410365.1 Prevotella sp. | reverse complement strand
CTGTGGTCTGATCACTGCCTGAGACGATGACGAATCCCTCACCGGTTTCATTGTTGAACACGTAGAGGTTGTTACGGCCGCCCTCGTCGGCAATATACGCCAAGGATGGAGCGGCACCAATGGCGCGATGCGGGGCACCACTGGCGCGATGCGTGACAGCGCTGAAGCCCGCCATCATCTTGGCAGCTATCTGCCTTGCCTGCTGTTCGCTCACATCGGCAGCATGGATGGTCAGTGTGAGCACGCTCAAAAGAGTGGATAGGATGATTCTTTGTTTCATATACATTACTTTCTTCGTTTGGTTCATTCCTTCACCTTCAACTCATACTCCATCTTGGTATTGCCCGTTTTCGTGACCGGTGTGGTGTGAACTTCCATTGGCGGAAATTCGTAAGAGCTATAATCTTGTAGGAATGGCGGATTGATGACTGCTGAAAGCGCTGTGCCATTGAGTTCAAACGGACCTTCGCCCTTGAAGGTGTAAGCGTAGCCCGAACTCCTCTTCTCTACAGTGAAGGTGCCCTTAATGTCGTGCTTGATGTCGCCCGACATCATAAGACTGAAAACGCCATTATTCTTATACAAGTACTCTGTGAGGCAGTCAAGGGTCGAGAAATAGGTCTCTACATCTGCCACATTCATCACCTCCTTGCTGTAGGATGTGCTGAGCGTGAAGGTGCCTTCACCCTTGTTGGTATCTTTGTTGTAGGTGCCGGTCATAGAGAGGCCGTCCTTAGCATAGTTGATGGTGCCTGCATCGTTGGGCAGCACCTTGGCATCCTTCATGGTGTTCTCCACGTCTTCTGTCCAGCTCTCGATATAGATGCCGTCGGTCGCTGCGGGCGTGTGATGCGAATAGTACTCATCATATTCGACCCAGTAACTATCCATCTTGAACTCCATGGGGAAGAATGCCGGATGATGGGTGATGGATGCAGGTATGGCCTCGCCGATGTTGAAGTCGTAAGCGGGTTCGCCCAGCCACTCTTTGCCAAACATCTCGACTACGGGGTAGACCTTGTAAGCACCGTCGGGATAGGGCGACAGTTCCTTGTTATCCCACAGGATGAACTGGGGGTAAATGTTCTTGGGCACTTCCTGTCCCAGCAGCTGATGGATGTGGTAGTAGGAACGAGGCCACTTCTGCGACTCCACGAGTTCGTATTTGCCTTCCTCGTTTTTCTTGAAGAGGGCCGTACCCGTAGTGACGGGTGAGAGCACGGCGCCTGAGGGCTCGAAGGCAAACACACGGCATGCCTGCTGGGTGCCCTCCAGATTGTCGGGGGCTGCACTCCATGCTTTCTGGTCGGCCTTGTGGAAAAACAGTTTCTCGGCCGACACCTCGCAATCACCAAACTCGGGCACGAAGGCGGCATCAAGGGGCGGGAACAGGCTGATGCTGCCATCGGCCAAGGTCACTTCCTGCTTGTCACTGAAGGCGGTCTTCACGGTGCCTTTCACCTCGAAGTCGGCATCTACGATATGGAGCGACAACTTGGTGTTCTTCATCAGGTTATAGGCACCGGTATCGGTTCCAGGAGGATTCGTCAGGTCGAGGGCTATGGCACCTGCCACCTTCGGTCCTATAAACCATGTACCGCCGATGTCAGCGGCAAACAATTTCTTGAGGACAGGAAGACTCTTGAACTTCATGGGGAACAGCATGCCAGCCTGTATGAAGCCGTTGAGTTCTACAGAGAGACCTGCGCTGCCTTTCTCCGTTGCGTCCCAGTTGGCGTCGCCATTAGGATTACCCAGACCGACAGACATTGAGGGCCACCAGTTGTTGATTTCGAGTTTCGACCACATGCCACCCTTCAACTTGGGTGCCTGTGCCGAGAACTTGATGTGGGCATCACCACGGATGAAGGCATCGGGGGTAATGTCGAGATAAATGAGGGGGAACGTAGCCGGTACAGGTACGCCGTCGAGCAATCCGCCGATGCCTCCAGGGAAGAATTCCTTGATCAGTCCGTCTACCGTGAAGCCTAAACCAACGCCGAAGTCGAGCTGCGACTCAATGCCGATGTATTTATCGCCAAAGAGCGAGAGGTTCCACGCGGTCTTGAGGTGGAGCTTGCCCTCGATGGTGGGGTCTATCGTGATATTCAGGTTATCACTGGCATAAAGGGGAACGTGGCCGCTTAAAGAGAAGTTGAAGAGGTCGCCCTGCCAAGTGCCCTCAGCACGGCGGGGAGCGTTGTTCACCGTCAGGTCGGGACGTCCTGCCACACGGCGGCGAATCAGCTGACCACTGCGGTTGCCGTCATATTGTTCCACCATGACAAACTGCTGGAAGATATCGGTGATTTCGTCGATGGGGGCGCATTTCACGGTGATATTGCCTCCGGCGCTGCCTACTTCGGTCACCTTGCCGCTCCAGCCGTTCTCTATATCAAACGAGGCAAACACATCGCCTACCCTGGGCCACAGGGCTTCGGGGGTGCTGCCGGCGAAGACGAGGTTCTCGTAGTCCTCATCATGACTGATCAGCGTAGCAAACAACTGGTCTTCCGAGACGAGGCGCAGGCGGGGATTGTATTTCACCTGTGGCTGCACGAAGCCCACGGAGTCGATGGCCGAGAGCATGATGCGGTAGGTGGAGTCGGCAGTGACAATCTCCTGCGATACATAGTCGTCGTGCTCCACGCCGAGGGTGTCGAGAAACGAATAGGTAATCTTCTGCACATCCTCGTAGAAGAAGCCGTCAAAGTGGCCGTCGTTCTGGTAGATGTAGAAGGCATCGGTCTCAGCCTGGGCTTTCACTTCTTGGGTAAACAGTGCAAATTGGGCTGCTAATAAGACTAACAGCGCAAGGGGACGCAACAGCAGATTGGTTGCCGTTCTAAAGTGATATATCGTCTTCATGGCTTCAACATTTTAATGGTTTCATTGGCTGCTTTCACTACATACGCACCCGAAGGATAGCTTCGCAGGGTGATGGTCAACGGTTCGGCATCCTGGGCAGTATGCTCCTCAAGAAGCATTCCCCCAAGACTGTAGAGTCTGACGATGGTGCCGGGCTTCAGGCTGCGGAAGGTGACGGCCTCACCCAGCTCGCTGATTTTCACGCCATACGCCGATGACATATCGTCAATGCCCGTCGACTGCACGTTCAGGTACGTGTAGCGCAAGACGTTGGCAAGTTGATACGACACGGTCGAAGTGCTGCTCTTGATTGTCAGCAAACCGTCGCCGAAGCTGGTCTCCGGCAGTTTGTCAAGGTCGAAGTAGGCTTTCTCGCCTCCCTTGAGCCACACCACGAGTTGGGGGCGGGCTTCTTGTGCCATCAATGCCACGCTCTGCATGGCAATGAGCAGCAGTAAGAGTAATCGTTTTCTCATATCTTTGCGTTTATGATTAATATTCTTCTATATAACTCACCACAGAGGCACAGAGGCTTAGAACTCCGTGTCTCTGTGCCTCTGTGGTGAGTTATTATTTATCTGATTTCATGCCTGATAACTTTTCTGCAAAGATAGGGGAAAGTTCCGTAAAAAGACTCTCGTTTTGCAAGATGAGAGTCTTTTTTCAGCCAAATCAGGGCTTTGCCTGGCGTTATGAGCACTGATAGTCCCCTGAGCGGCTATGGCCGTAAGAAGTTTGGCCTGATTCTCTGTTAGAAGGTGATAATTGCTTTGATAGTTGATTTCCTGTTCGGCTATGATGGTATTGATGGCCCAGGTACAGAGAAGGAAAAATCAGCGAAATTCAAGAATATTTTCTCGTTTTCGCTGATTTTTAAGCAAAAAGATGCATGAGTCTGTTGTGTTGGACAATTTGTTTTCAGACCGTTGAAGTCAGATGCCTTCAGTTCGGGTAGCCCCTTGTATTTGCAACACAATGAGGAGCCGGCTTCTTTGGCCGGCTCCTCATCTTATGTTCACCCTGAAGGGTTAGGGCGTTATCTTCGTGGAGTACTTCAGCATTACCTTGCCCTCCTGTTCTACCTTGCGGGTCGTGAAATCGTCCCTCGTGAGGTTTTGCCTGACGGATGAAGTCATAGACGAAGTCGAAATCCTCGTCGCAGACATAGATGCGGTTCTTGTTCAGCAACTGGTTTACCACTTTTTGAAACGCTACACGTCCAGCTCTCGTAGCAAGTCGTTGAGAATGTAGGCATCACTCTGGAGTTGCAGTCCACTGTCGGGATTGGTGAGAAGAACAAATGTGTGTGAGTTGTACAAAAGGTCGAGGGCGCGGTCGGCATCAATGTCGAGACGGTCGGCAAGCAGCGCGGCTATGCGTCCGGTCTTTCGCCAAAGTACTTGGTCTCTCATAGCTGGCCTCCTTCCTCAGACAACGGTTCTGACGAAATGAAGCATAGGCAGCGGTCGACGATAGCCTGGTGGCTGATGCACATCTGATGAGTCGGTTTTGCAAAACGTAACTGCCCTATAGCCTGTTCGGCCGTGATACGTCCGGCGTAGTAGTCCTCGACGGTATCGATGACTTGGTCATTGGCTACACCGCCTTCAATGATGTCATAATCCTTCCAGGGCTCCTCACCGCGACGACTACTAACGATGAAATCGAGCCATTCTTGGTCGTAATGCTCCAGACAGAGGCAGCGGACACCCGTAGGCAGGTTTGCCTTGTCGAACTCATATACTGAAAGAATTGGTGTGTCCACGGCGCGTATGACGCAGACGCGGCGTGCCCAACGTTCGGCTTGTTCACGCAGACTGGTGACATAGAAGCCTGGCCCGAAGTCAAGTTCCCTACGCCCAACACTAGTAAGGGGGTAGGGTACGCTGAGATAAGAGCCGTGATAGAGTGTCTGTTTCATAAGCTGCTTCCTTCCTTCTCATCCCAATTCTTCAGAGCTTGTTGCACGTTCCACACCACGCCGTCTATACTCTCGGTGTGTAGCGTGTCGTAGCAGTCGAAAAGCAGCCGACACACCAGACCGTGACGTTTCAGCCGGTTAAAGAGTTCTGTAGCCGTTATACCCATGCGCTGTGCTGTAGCACCGATGGCCAGCGTTGCAAATTGTGTCTGCGGAATGTTTGTTGTCATATTGCTCTGCTGTAACTAAGAATAAAATACTTGTCCTTTATTGTTTCTTGGCGACAAAGATAGGAAATATTTCCGAGACACAAAAGAAAAACCCCGGAAATCGACAAAAAAAACAGCTGGAGTCCTTTTCAGGGTTTTCTTATTTCCCGCCTTGTTGTTCCATCCACTCTTTGGGCGAGAGACCGGTGGCGGCGCGGAAGGTCTTGAAGAAGTTCTGCTCACTGCCGAATCCGGCCTCCATCCATACGGTGGTTATCTTCTTGCCGGGCTGCTGCCGCATCAGTCGCTTGGCATAGTCGATGCGGTAGTTGTTGATATACTGGCTGAAGGTGCAACCCTTCTGCGTGTTGATGCAGGCAGAGATGTCGTTGCGGTGCAGATGGAGGACTTTGGCAATGTCGGTAACCTTCAGGTTGCTGTCAAGATAGAGTTGCCTGTGCTCTATCAGCTTCTGGATACGTTCCATCAGCTGTTGGCTTGCATCCGCAGAGTGCACCTCCTCATTGCTGAAGGCTGTCTTGCTATGTATGTCCAGATAGCTGTGGCGGCGCAGGCGTAGGAATACGAGACAGAGCGCTACGGCAAGGACTCCTGCTATGGGTGCTGTCCACCACCACCGCCACCGCCACATACTGGCGGCACAGGCTGTCGCCGATGCAGACTCTCCTACGGGGAAGAGCCATGCCATGCGCGAGGGCGTGAAGTTGCTGTTGCCCAACAAGCCGCCAACAGCCACCAGATGGCCTTCGGGGGTTAACTGCGGCATGGCGTCAATGGCCTCGTTGATGGGTTGGGTGTAGTACAGCGTCAGCCGGGCAGCCTGTCCCTGGGCTATGCCGGCGTAGTCGATGGCCAGGATGTAGTACTGTATGGGGTGGCCCGGGTGTCCGTGGAAGTCGCGGTTGAAGCCCATCAGGTAGGCCCGACCGGCATTACGGTCGACAATGATGTTGAAGGCGTACTCTATCTGGTGCCCTAAGGCCCGCATGGGCACGGGGCAAGTGGTAGGCAATAGTGTAAACAGGCCGTTCTGTACCTGCATGATGGCCGTCTGGCCGTCACGGTTCTGAACGGGTATGAGGTAGGTGTACTTGCCGATGGCCTGTGCAGGTCCGTTGGTCAGGATGGGTTGCCAGGTTTCAAGTAGCGGGATGTGTAGGCTGTCGCCCTTCAACTGGTAGACGTATGCTGAACGGAGGGTGTCGCCGCGATTGTTGCTGCTGCCCAAGATGAGGGCGTCGTCGGGAGCTGTCTGCAAGATGACGGGCACGGCACGCTGGGTGCCCGTCTTGCGGATGTCGATGAAGCGTCGCGCCAGCGTGTCGTACACCTCGATGGCGTCCTGGTGGTACCAGTTGCCGCTGATGACCACTCGTCCGCTGTCCAGCTCCAGGGCTGAGGCCATGGCGCGCTTGTGCTCCATGCTGTTGAAACTGTCGAAGGTATGTGTCACGGGGTCGTAGAGCTCGGCCAAGAAGGTCTGTCCGATGCCGATGGGCTCTGCGCTGCCGCCGCCAAGGAGCACCTTGCCACTCCGGAGTACCACGTGGAAGCCGACGTCGTGGTTGTACACCATCGGCAGCTGGTGCCACCGGCCGTCCTTCAGGTATTCGGCCGTAGGGGTGGGCACAAAGCCGTTGGTATGTCCGCCGGCTACTGTCAGCTCGCCGTTGGCATAGAACAGCCTGTGCCCGGCGCGTGCCGTGTTCAGAGGCGGCAGCGAGTCGGCCTTGAGCTTCACCAGTGGACATGCCCCGGCCGGGCTCTTGACGGGCTCCGCCGGCTGCCCGGCCCATGCGACGAGCACGGCAGCGACGAGGAGGAGGAACAGTATTCTATGTTTCATCTCTGCAAAAATAGGAATATTTACTGACTTGTCAAAGCTTTTCGTGTGATTTTTTCACTACAGGGGCACAGGGTTGGTGCGGAAGAACTCTTCAAGTATGCAGGTGACCGTCTGGCGTATCTTCAAGTCGCCAGGTGAGTTCTTCTGGCTATGGCGTTCGGACTGCCAGTCAGAATGCCACATACTGTCAGTCCGAACGGCGCGGACTGTTAGTCCGAAGTACGTTCGGACTGATTATTACTGCAGTTTAACGATTTCAGTTGACTGCTATTAGTCTTATTTGCGAAATGGGTTGAATTGATTAATGCTTATTTTAATTCACGTTGACTCAACTTTAATTCATCCAACGGGTTTATATTATAATAATGTATGGGCAATTTAAATGTCATAACTACAGCCTAAATCATGAAAATACTGCTGAAATTGAAAAATATATTAACATATTTGGATATTTGCGATAATATTTATATTTTTGCATTATTCATACATACAGGGTAAAACAATTAGGCAATGAAGAAGTTATTGATTTTATTTTCAATGGTTTGCGCTCTGTCTTTACAAACAGTCTGCGGACAGTCTGTAAAGGCATGGCAAGTAGGTGCAAACGATATTGAAGGGCGCAGAATAATGGTTGCGCCGATGGATAATCCCAACAACTTTGTGGAGCTTGCAGCAGAAGGCTATTTATACAAGGGAAGTGTGCCTGTTAGTGAAAATGGCTTTTACAATCTTATCTCCGTAAAAGGCTATTCGCAAACAATAATGCCGTTATATATGCCTAAAAACGTGTCGCCTGACATTAATTTGGATTTTGAGAATAAAAGTAGTCTATTGGTAGGGGCAGACAAAGACAATATGGCTCTTGCTGCATATAGCGTTGTATATTCTAATGCCAATAAGGAACTATGGAGTTCCAATGCTGGGTCGGGCGAGGTTTGTCGCAATATAATCAAGAGACTTGTCAGCAGCGCAGACTCTTTGGTCGCCTTGTATGATTGTACAACCGAAGTCAAGTCTTATCTGGGCATTTGGAGCTTTATCAGTGCTTATGACTGTTACTCATCCCTGCCGCGTATTCTGCGTATAAAACCAGATGAGATGCCGTTTAGACGTAGCGATGTGCTGCCATTGCCTCACATGGCTTTGAATTCGCCTTTGGCTTCTCTTTTTGCCAATGCGCCAAATGTTGTGTTTGCTTCTCTGCCAAACAAGAACAATCTTGACAGCGCTTTGGTTTATCTGGAAAGCCATTATACTGATGCCGGTATAGTGAAATCGGTAAAGGATAATATTGCGAACCGCTATGTCAGTGGCTTCAATTATGGCACTGGCGATTTTGACAAAGGGTTGGAACGCTTGCGCAATGCTACAGAGAAATATGGATTAGACCCCAAATATGCTATGGACTTCGCCAAGCGCAAGGCAACAATACCAGGACAGCCGTTCCCAAAGAATGTTGTCTTGAAGGATACTCTTGGCAACATTGTTGATTTTGCCCAGTTTCGTGGCAAATATGTTTATATAGACGTGTGGGCGTCGTGGTGTGTTCCTTGTATAAGGGAAGTGCCGCACCTGCAAAAGATGGAACGTGAACTTAAGAACAAGAACGTGGTGTTCGTGTCTATATCTGCCGATGCAAAGGAAAACGCATGGAAAAATAAGATGAAGCAACTTGGCTTGCATGGCAATCAGTTGCACAACCCTGGCAATACGCTTTGCGAGGCGCTCAACGTTAAAGGTATTCCTTTCTTTGTGATTTACGACCCTCAAGGCAATCTATATATGCACGGTGCTCCTCGGCCCAGTCAGGGCAGGGGGGTAGTAGAACTGCTTGAAGGGTTGAAGTGATGCATGATGATTGATAAGACTGAAAAACTCAACAATAATTAAATATTTTACAAAAAAGACAGCGTATGAAAAACTTTACACTGAAAAGAAGCGTATTGGCGCTTATTGCAGCTTTGGCTATGGTATTGCCATCTGAAGCCGCAGTCGAATCGGTTGCCGACTTATTCGGAACCTACAAGTTTACTTCAACAATGACTGTTACTGAAGCTGGACAGTCATTGAAAGACAAGTTCTCTGCAGAATGCGAGGTTGTCATTACGTCCGACACCTATGGCGTCTATGATGGTGAGATTCGTGGTCTGGCTGGTTCAACCAAGGATTATCAGAAAATCAATGGTATCGACACAAAGGCAAATACCATCAAGATTACCAATCCTAACGGCAATGGACTTTGGGATGGCGGTTTGTATATGAGCAACACTGATGGAATTTATCCTTTCGGTGGCGCATACAATGACATCCTCTATACATTTGACCCACAGACAAAGACTATCACTCTGCCTGACTTCACACTTGTAACTTGCGACCATCCAAACTCAAAAGCAACTGTTATTGCAACGTTCAAAAATGCAAAGTTGACTCTTGTGCAGTCAGAAAATGTTGAAGTGGCAGACCTCTCTGGTGACTGGCACTTTACTGCAGGCAACGGCACATACGATACAATGGAAGGTTCTACTTATCCAAAGGAATTTGATATGACCCTTACTGCAACAGACGACAGCAAGAAGGCATACTCAATGGTTTTCTCTTTGGCAGGTTTTGAACCTCTCACACTTCAGGCAAAGTTTGACGGTGTTACTCTTACTATTCCTTTCGACAACACATATCTTGACAATACAAACAAGATACGTTTCTGTACAACCTATGGTGCAGCACGTCAGGGCGACATCACATTCAACATGATAAATGAATCAACACTCTCGCTTACAAGTGGAATCACTTTCTGCCAAGACTCTATCAGCGTAGAGAACAAGGGCGGTTACATGCAGTGGTACATGAGTGGCAGTGCCAAGAAACAAGGCGGAGAAGAGGTTAAGACAACATGGGATGGTGTCTATAAGGTAAAGGTAGGCTCTACTTACGTTAATAACGAAGCATATCCTGTACCTACTGAGTTCGACATGGAGGTTAAGTATTTTGAGGACTGGGGCATCTATCTCATCACCAAGTTCATGGGCAACGATGTTTCAGGTCTGAATAATGGTGGTATTAACTTTTACCCGTCAGAAGATGACCCTAATAAGGCAGAAATAAAGACAGGCGGTTTCTTGCAGACAATCGAGGCTGGTAAGAAATATCTCTGTCTGAAGGATATGAACCTTTCAAATGGCAATCTTGTTGTTACCCGCCAGGAAGACGGCTCTTACAAGATTAGTGACTTCAGCGTTACATATATGGAATATGATGAGAACTATACTCAAAGTCACTCACTCGCAACATTCTGCCAGACCGTTACAGCAACTAAGGAAGACGTGAAGGAAGAAGAACCATTCAACTGGGTAAACAAGTTCACTGTTAAGGCAAATGTTACAGCATACGATGGCAACACATATCCTGAGACATTCGAGATGGAAGTGCAGTATTTCGAGAATTGGGGCATGTATCTCGTTACTAAATTCTGGGGCAATGATGTTACTGGTCTAAACCAGGGTGGTATCGTATTCACTCCTTCAACAGACGATCCAAAGAAGGCAGAAATGAAGACGGACGCACTGATAGGTACTATTGAGGCAGGTTCTAAGTACTA
The DNA here is from genome assembly GCA_017410365.1 of Prevotella sp. Lineage (GTDB taxonomy): Bacteria > Bacteroidota > Bacteroidia > Bacteroidales > Bacteroidaceae > Prevotella. Next base: position 185,485 of record JAFQQY010000033.1, on the reverse strand, counting down.
TAAGCTGTTCGACCAGAACGCACAGCCATTACCGCTCACACTGACAGTCAACGAAGACGGTACTGTTTCTATTACAAGCTTCTGTGTAAGTACTTATGACTGGAACACTAAGCAGGCACAGCCGGTAGCTCTTTATACCAATGTGGTAGCTTCTGTTGGTGCAGCCGTAGAACCGGAACCAGAGCCAGAACCATTCAACTGGACAGGAACATTCGCTGTAAAGGCAGAGAAGGTTTCAATCTACAATGATGCATATACATATCCAAAGGAGTTTGACATGGAAGTCGTTTATTATGAAGCAAGCGATATGTATCTTGTTACCAAGTTCTGTGGTAGAGATGTGGCAGGCGTAAATTATGGCGGTATTCTTCTTACTCCTTCTGCTGACGATCCAAACAAGGCAGAACTGAAGACCGGTGTTTATTTGCAGACTATTGAGGGTGGCAAGACATATCTGATGATTCATGACCAGAACATGGGCACTTCAAATCTTACTCTTACAGTCAAGGAAGATGGCACGATTTCAATCAGCGACTTCTGTGTAAGTCTTGCAGACTATGTGACAAACGAGACAAAGGTTGCTGCTCTCTATAGTGGAGTTACAGCAGCTGCTGGTTCAACAGGCATTGATGCAGTTCAGGGCACTTCTTCAAGCTTAAGAGTTGCTGACGGTACAATCTATGTTGAGGGAGACGCACAGAATGTAGAGGTCTATGACTTCAGCGGACGTAAGATGTTTGGCAACGTGACCAAGCAGGTAAGCGGTCTTAGCAAGGGCATGTATCTTGTTAAGGTGGCTGGAAAAGTTGTTAAGGTTGCAATAAAATAATACATAGTATTTGAGTTGGCAGAACGCACTTCGGTTCGGACTGCCAACTCATTTTTTTACAAATTAAATGACAATCGGATGAAGATGAATCCAATTAAAAAGAATCTGACCTGTATAGTGGCAACAGCTATCGCAATGCTGCCTCTTCAAGCGTTGGCTGTAGGAGAGACGGCAGGCACATATAATCAGATAGCGCAAGCTGAACAGAAGACCAAAGTGTCGGGAACTGTGGTTGACGATAAAACCAGCGAGCCATTGATTGGCGTTTCTGTAACAATTGCGAACAAAGGCAAAATGCTGACAGGTGGTGTCACTGACATAGATGGCAAGTTCTCGTTGACAGCGCCAAATGGAGATTTTGAAGTACATATCTCTTATATAGGATACACCAATCAGGTGCTGGTGTCAGGCCGTGACAAACTGTCAGGAATAACAATCCGATTGCAAGAAGAGGAGAATACGCTTAGCGACGTTGTCGTTACCGGATTCTTTAACAAGAACAAACAAACATTTACCGGATCTGTAACTCAGATTAAAGGTGCCGACTTGAAAAAGGTAAGCGGTGTAAATCTAATTGGTGCCATCGCAGCACTTACTCCTGGTATGGCAATGGTAGAGAACACCCGCCAAGGTTCTAACCCTAACCAGGTTCCGGAACTGGTCTTACGCGGTATGACTTCGTTTAGCAACGAAGGGCAGAGTGTAAACCAACCGACAATTATTCTTGATGGTTCGGAAATAACCATGCAAGACCTCTACGACCTTGACATCAATGAGGTAGAGAGCATAAACGTGCTGAAGGACGCTTCAGCAACAGCCCTTTATGGTTCAAAGGCAGCCAATGGCGTGATTGTAATCACACGCCGTCCGTTGGCTGAAAGTACCCTTAGGGTGCAGTACAATTTTACAGGTAACGTGCAGTTCCCAAAACTGGGCGACTACGACGTGCTGAATTCAGAAGAGAAACTACGCTACGAACAGATGGCAGGCCTATATGATGCAGGCGGCAATCTGGAAGAACAATATAAACTTGACGAACTGTACAACCAACGCTATAAGGCTGTCAGGGCAGGACAAAACAGTGACTGGCTGGCACAGCCTGCACGTACATCGTTCAGCCACGACCATTCGCTTCGCGTCTATGGCGGTGCACAGAATCTTCGTTACGAACTGACCGGTCGATTTGCCAACACGGAGGGAGTAATGAAAGACGATTACCGCCATCGTTATAGTCTCGGCTTCAAACTCGATTATCATGTAAACAACTCTATATTAGTGTCTAACCGTACCACATACACGGAGATTAAGGCACAGAACACTCCGTATGGTTCATTTGCAGAATATGTAACGATGAATCCTTATGAAAGAATGTACAACGAAGACGGAACGCCAAATACTGATTTGGCTTGGGATTTGGACAATCCTTTATATGAGGCAAGTCTGGGAAGCTACAGCCGCAACGGTACGAACACATTCGCCAACTCTACAGATATACGCTGGGACATAACCAACCAGTTCCGACTGACCGGACATTTCAATATAACGAGCCAGACGGGATGGAAGGATATCTTCCGCAGTCCGAAGTCTCGCGACTTCAAAGACATAACAGACCTTACAAAGAAAGGTTCAAGCACACAGACGGACAGCCGCTCGGTGAGTTATAATGCCAATGTCGTTGCAACATTCAACCATATATTTAAGGATGAGTCTCTTATCAGTGCCAATGCCGGTTGGGAGATAAACCATTCGGAAGCTACCAGCAAGACACTTCAGGCAGTGGGCTTCTTCAACGACAAGAATTCGTTCATTGGCAATGCTGCCGGTTATCCTTCTGGTCAGACACCATACGGCAGTCTGGCTGAGTCGGCCGATGTGGGTGTGTTCGTTACAGGAAACTATTCATGGCGCAACCGCTATTTCACTGATGCCACATGGCGAATGACAGGTTCGTCACAGTTTGGCGAGAACAACCGCTACGGACATTTCTGGTCTGGCGGTTTAGGATGGAACATCATGAACGAGCCTTACATGAAGAAAATCAAGAAGCACTTCGATATCTTCAAACTGCGCGGTAGCGTTGGTTACACTGGTAAGGTGAGCTTCAGTCCCTTCCAGGCTATAACCATGTATCAGTATAGCAACAACTACGAATATCTTTATGGCATCGGAGCAATACCTCTGACCATAGGCAATGTTGACCTGTGCTGGGAGCGCACCATGAACTACAACGTGGGATTAGACCTAAGCATGTTTGGCAACCGTCTTAATCTTGTTGTCGATGCGTACATCCGTAACACTACCGACCTGCTGCTTGACAAGTCGAAAGCACCGTCAACGGGTGTGGTAACTGCAAAATCGAATCTCGGAGAACTGCAGAACAAGGGTCTTGAAATACAGCTCGACGGCTATATATTCAGAAACAGCGACCTGCAGTGGAAGATAGGAACAACGGGTTATCTGAACCGTAACAAGATAACGAAGATAAACAAGGCACTTGAGGAAATAAACAAGGAGAATCAGGAGAACGCATATACATCTCTTACCCCTCTGCCACAATATGCCGAGGGTGAGAGTACCACAGCGCTTAAGCTGGTTCGCTCGGCAGGCATCGACCCGGCCACAGGTAAGGAGGTGTATATAAAGCGCGACGGTTCGCTTACTTTTGAATACGATCCTGAAGACCGTGTGCTCATCGGTGATACAGAACCGAAATATTACGGAACATTCAATACCAATGTCTATTGGAAGGGATTCAGTGTCTATGCGCTTTTCAATTTCCGCATAGGCGCATGGGTTTATAATACAACCAGGGCAACACGTGTTGAAGGTACTGACCCTAAGCAGAATGCCGACCAAAGAGTGTTTGACGACAGATGGAAGCAGCCGGGCGATGTGGCATTATATAAGGACATTTCAGACACCAGTCGCCCGAAGCAGACCGACCGCTTTGCCGAGGAAGAGAATGTGCTGTCGCTGGGTACGCTGAACTTCAGTTATGAGTTCCAGCCAGATGTGTGTAAGAAGCTTGGTCTGCGCAATCTTCGCGCCGGTATCAACTTTACCGACCTCTTCCGCCTGTCAAGTGTGAAGATAGAACGAGGAACAGACTATCTGTATAGTCAGGGCTTTGAGATGAATCTGAGTGCAACGTTTTAAGGAGTCATGACTGCGAAGAATGAAGAAGTGACTCAAGTTTCTCATGCCAAGAACATATAGGAAGATTACGGAAGAAACAATCAATCATTGAAAATATGAAAAGAATTAAATATATAATTGTCGCCCTCTCGCTTGGTCTATGCTCATGCGACGACTATCTTGACATCACCCCCGATGGTCAGGTGAAAGGTGAAGAACTTATAAACAGCAAAGATGGGCTTGAAGATGCTTTATATGGAGCTTATTCTCAACTCCGCTCAACAACACTTTACGGTCAGGAACTGTCGTTCGGTTCGCTGGAAATAATGGGTGGCTACATGAGTTGCAGAGGCAATAATGCAGCAGAAGCCCTGATAAGACATGACTATGAGTATTCAGCCAATGAATCCATGTTTGAAGGAATTTGGACAGAGATGTACAAGAATATTTCCAACGTGAACAATATCATTGGCAGCAATCTCTTGAGCAATCCTAAGGAATATCCCTATAATATATATAAAGGTGAAGCACTGGCTCTTCGTGCCTTTATGCATTTTGAACTGATGCGTCTGTTTGCAGAGCAGATAACCCAGAACCCAAAGGCTGACGGTATTCCTTATGCAACAGAATTTTCTTTGAACACTCCAGACTTTGAGAGTCTTGAGGAAAACTACAAGCACGTGCTTGCTGACCTTCAGGAAGCAGAACGCCTGCTGGCGGGTGAGGATGAGCATCGTAATGAGTCCTACTTTATGACATCACGCCATATCCACTGCAACCTGTATGCAGTGCAGGCCTTGCTGGCTCGCGTATATCTGACAATGGGCAACAAGGACAAGGCGTTGGAATATGCAGAGAAGGTTATCGCAAAGAGTCCTTATAAGCTGAATAACAAGACTGATATTATAAACGATTTGGCTGGTGTGCTGTCTGTTAAGGAAACGATATTTGGCATTTACTATGCCGATTTCTATACAAGCGTGTATAATAAGCTCCATGCTACAACCAGTTATTACTCGCTGAATCCACGTAGCGACATCGAGTCAAAGTATGAATTGTATGCCGATGGATTGGATTACAGAGTGTCTGCTTATTTCACTACTGTAGAGGTGGGCGGTGTCAGTACATTGCGCCTTAGCAAACTGACCGACATCTACGAACTTCAGGGCATGGCATCCAGTCGCCCGGAGGAGCGCATCCTTGGCATTAACCTGATACGACTTCCTGAAATGTACTATATCGCAGCTGAGGCTCTGCTTGAAAAAGACGCTAATCGTGCTACCGACTATTTTGATCAGGTGCTGGTTTCGCGAGGTCTTGAACCGCTTGCAAACAGGGCAGAGAACAATGTGCTTACCATTGATATGATAAACCTTGAACGTTATAAGGAATTCATAGGCGAAGGACAGTTGTTCTATAATCTCAAGCGACAGAATATGTCAATCGAGCATCTTAACGAATCGACAGGCAATGTAGATATAGTCAAGCCTACCCCGGCAGTGTTTGTTGTCCCCATACCTGACAGCGAATACGAGAACCGTTATTAATAAAAACAAGACAGATATGAAGACATTTAGATATATATTAGGAGCGATAGCTGTTGTCTGCGGGTTTGCATCATGCGATGATGAAAACTATATGAGATACGATACTGCCCATAGCGGAATATATTTCACCGGTGACACCGTGAGATATTCTTTCGGTGTAACTCCAATAGACATTAGGGAGCATACTATAAAGGTGCCTGTTGCCATAATGGGGGCACTTTCTGGTTCCGACCGCACATTTTCCTACGAACTGGTGACTGCCGACTGTGTTGGAGAAGAGGGCAAGCAGTATGTTATGGGCACGCCTGTCGTACATGCCGATAGTACGAGCGGCTACATTCCTATCACGGTTCTGCGCGATGGACTGAAAGGAAACTACCAGGATGGATACGAGCGCTATAAGCTGACTTTACGCTTGACAGCAGGCGACACATTTGTGCCAACCCTCGATTCTGCTTCACAAGTGCGTGTCGTCATGTTCGACAATGCAGTAGAACAGCCAGAGTGGTATAACGCCATGGGCGAAAAGGTGTGGTCGTTATCTACTTTAGGCAAGTGGCATCCTTATAAGTTCATCAAGATGGTAGAGTATTTCCATGCCCTGGAAAACACCTTGCCCGAAACATACAAGAAGATGGTTGCTCTATACGGCGAGAATCTGGAACACATCGAATACGGTGACCCTTATCAGTATCGCACGGTGTTCAAGAAATACATCTACCTTCCTATGTACGAGCATTTCAACGACCCAGCCAACGAGCAAATGATACTTGCAGAGTATCCTGACTTCCCGTTCGATTTCCCATATCCATTTTAACGCATAAAATATTTGCACAATGAAAATAAATAAGATATTTGCTTTGGTCGCTTTCGCTTGTCTGACAACGCTGACTTCATGTTTTGAAGACGAGACGACTATTGGCAATGGTGCTATAAGCGAGATTGTTATTGACAGTACAAGCATCAGCAGGGTGTATAATATCAATAAGAACCAAACACTTGTTATCACCCCGCGGGTAAGTCAACAGAACGGCGACAAACAGCTGAACTACATCTGGGAAATAAATCTTGAACCTGTGGCATACGGTCCTGAATTCACTTATGTAGGAAAAGAACTTGGTTCGTTCAACTGTCGCCTTATTGTAGAGAACAGTGACGGCAAATCCTTCTTTGCCTTCAAGGTGAATGTAAACAGTCCTTACGAAGAGGGTATCACTGTCATAAGCAACGATGAACAAGGAAAAGGTCATCTGGCATTTATGCTTTCACCTGCTGACGGCAGCAAGCCAACAGGATTCATGCAGGAAGAATGCTTCAGCACAAACAATCCAGACCTGTCGTTTGCAGCCTATCCATCGGATATGACACAGAGCAACGGTAGTCTTATCATTGCTTGTAAGGGTGATGCGGAGCAGGGACAGCCGGGAACAATTTATTATATGAACGAAAAGACTTTCGTTGTGGAAAACATCCTGACTGCACCGGAATATCCGGATTTCCGCCCTACACGCCTTGCCATTCCGAGCATCGGAACATCAGGACTCGCCTATCCGATACTCTGCGAGAATGGCAACTGCTATGAGTTCAGTGTTACGGAGGGTGCGCTGGCTAAGCCTACCAAGATGAAATACAACTATGCCCAGACTGTTGTTGTGCAAGATGCAGGCACTGCAGGTAATTATAATCTGTTGTTCTGGGACAAAGAGATAAATGCCTTGGCAAATATCTATCGTGGCTATGGTCCTTATTATTGCAGCAAGACATACCATCTTTCTCGTGAAGACTGTAAAGGTTCTGCCAACTATTTCGATGGCAGAAGCATTGTGAAGATGGAACTTGTGAGGATGACCGACGAACAGCTCAAGACTCAGTCGCCATCGGCACTGGTTATTACCTACGTAGGCGGCATGTACCAGAAAACTCAGTTGGCCACAGCCTTCTGGGAATATAATTATGAGACAATGGAGAATGTGCTCATTGATAATATCGGCAACAAGAGCGGAACGCAGATGTGCGGCTTCGGTCAGGCTCCGATTAATGAAACAACGCCGTGCGTTGTCAACCAGACATATACGAGCATGCTCTTCGGCGATGGCAATAAGGTGCGCCGCTGGAATTATACCAGCAACCAGTTCATTACTCAGACCGATGTCCTGCAAACGGTGGGCTCCGACGATGCCATCGTCACTGGCATGGAGATGAGTGCCGACCACAAGCGTACTTATGTGGCATTCTACGAACCGTCACAGGCTGGTCTTAACGGCAGCGTATGGGTTATTGACACAGACAAAGGTACTGTGCTCGACAAATATGATAACGTCTGCTACCGTCCGGTGAAGATTATGTATAAGAAGAAATAGGTGATACCTCTCCCCATCCCTCCCCGAAAGGGAGGGGGATGAAATGGAAAGAAAAGCATACGTCTGCACAATGAAACAATCACAATCCAACATAACAACAATAATACAGCGCAACCACTCCCTTCCCTTTAGGGGAGGGTCGAGAAGAGGTTTGCTTTTCTTCATCATCAGTTTCTTCTTCTGTGTGCAGTTGCATGCCGGCAATATCTTGCCGGTGGATAGTACTGTGCGTCATGGAGTGCTGGACAACGGTCTCACCTATTATATATGTCCTAACAAATATCCGGAGGGACGGGCTGAATTCTATCTCCTGCAGCAGGTTGGTTCAATACTTGAAGAAGAGAACCAGCGTGGATTGGCTCATTTCCTTGAGCACATGGCATTTAACGGCACCAAGAACTTCCCAGGAAAGAGTCTTATAACATATCTCGAAAACAATGGTATCAGATTCGGCAACGACATAAATGCCTATACCGGTTTTGACGAAACTGTTTATAATATCTCCAATGTGCCTATAACTCGCACGGGCATTGTCGATTCATGTCTGCTCATACTGCATGACTGGGGCGGATTCATAACCCTCGACGGCAGGGAGATTGATGCCGAGCGCAAGGTCATCCATGAAGAATGGCGAAGCAAGCAGGGAGTGCGCGACCGTATCTACGAGCAGACCTTGCCAAAGCTTTTCCCTGACAGCAACCGCTATGGCAGACGAATGCCCATCGGTCTGATGTCTGTTGTAGATAACTTCCCCCACAAGGTTCTTCGTGATTATTATCATAAATGGTACCGACCCGACCTTCAGGCTGTTGTCGTGGCGGGTGACATTAATGCAGATGATGTGGAGAAACGCATAAAGACAATATGGAGCGATACGCCTTTGCGCAAGAATCCAGCCAAGCGTCCGCATATCACCGTGGCAGATAATGCAACGCCGATAGTGGCAATAGGAAGCGATGCCGAACTGTCTGGAACCACGCTCCGACTCAGTTTCAAGTACGACCCGCAACCGCGCGAAGTATCATTGACCTTTGAAGGCAAGAAAGACGAGTATCTGCGCAACATGATAGTGACAATGCTTAATGCACGCATGGCCGACCTCATGGCAACAGGTAGTGTCAGACAGGGCGAGGGCATTACGTTCAGCGATGGCTACTATTCGCTTGCCCGCACTAAGAAAGCGCTAACCGCCATTGTATCTTTATCTGACAATTCATGGCAAAGTGGCATGAAGCGCATTGTCTATGAACTGAAGCGCACCATGGACCATGGATTCTCGGTTGCTGAATATCAGCGGGCAGTATCGCAACTGTCACAATGGCTTGCTTCTGTCGAGAGACAGCAGGCTTCAGGTCGTGGACAGATGGAATCGAACAATATGCTGGTGCAGAAGTGCATGGCTCATTTCCTGCATGGGCGTCCGCTATTGTCCAATGTAGGCGAGGCGAAAATCTATCGTCAGCTGTTGCAGTCGGTAGGCATAACCGATATCAACGCACGTTTCTCCCAACTGGTTTACGGTAAAGGCGGATTGGCCATATTGCTGCAGATGCCGAAGATGGGTGACACGACCGAAAGCGATGTGCTTAGGATATATGGCGATGCCTGGGCGCAAACCACTGTTGCCCACAAAATACCCGATAGGGAACCCAAACCTGTTCTGATGCCGCAAAAGCCACAACTGGGCACTATCACGGAAGAATATCATGACAAGCAATACGGAACTCTTGAACTTACGCTCAGCAATGGTGCAAGGGTGGTGCTGAAGCACAATGATACCGGGCGCGATGAGATACGCCTTTCTGCCGTCAGCAATGGCGGAACATCTCTTATGGCTGATGCCGATTATAATAATTTCAGTGCCATCAACACTCTGCCTGCATTGGGCGGACTGGCACATCTTAGCGGTCCGCAGCTGGGCCGTGCCCTTGAGGGTAGCAGTGCAACATATCAGGTAAGCGTAACAGCCACCTCCGAGAGTTTCTCTGGTTCCTGCAAGGCTGCCGATGCCGAACATCTGTTGCAGCTGTTGTATCTGCGTTTCACCACCGTGAGGAAAGATACTGCAGCCTTTGAACGCTGGAAGCAGAGCAAGCGCAGCAGTCTGCAGAAAAGTATCGCCAATCCTATGACGCTTTATGGCGACACCTTGCGCAATCTGATGTACGGCAAGCATCCGCGCAATCGCAGTATAACTCTGGCACTTGCTGATAGCGTTGACTACGATCGCACCTGCCAACTCTTTCTCGAACGTTTTGCAAATGCTGCCGACTTCACCTTCATCTTCGTTGGCAACGTCAGTGCCGATAGTCTCAAACCACTTATCTGTCAATATATAGCGTCGCTCCCTTCGGCAAAGGGCGTAAAGGAGCAACCCAATCTTGCAGCCATGCCTGAATTGGCGAAGGGCAGTCGCAAGTGCCGTATCAATGTGCCCATGCAGGCACCACGCACTTCTGTTGTATATAACATAATGGAGAAATGCCGGTATAACGTGCGTAACAACATTGCCTGTGCGGTGCTTAATCAGGTGATGGACAGCCGTTGCACGGAACAGTTGCGCGAACGGCTTGGCGGAACATACAGCATTTCGGTAACAGCCCGTATATCAAGGGAACCGAAGGAAGAGGTAGCGATGATGTTCAATTTCTCAACCAATCCGGAACAGGCAGACACCTTGCTCGCAAGTGCTTTGGACCTCTTGCGAGACATTGCCTCTAATGGAATCACTACAGAGGAGTTTGCCAGAGCGCAGAACAACCTGCAGAAGCAGCATGCCGACTATCGCAAGGCCAATGCTTTCTGGCTGTCGGCAATATCAGAGCGTGTTCGCCATGACTCTTCAGACATGTTGGAATACGAGAAGGCTTTGAAGCAGGTCAAGCCTGCCGATGTAAAGAAACTGGCACGTCTGCTGTCAAAATCCACTAATACTGTCGAAGTGATAATGGATGGTATATAGGCAGTATTCTAAATTCAAACTATTCAATCCAAGTTTGCAGATTGAGGAATATAAGTATGCCGTTTGTGACTGCTAACCGATGCAGTTACACTTGCTAACTGATGCAGTTACGCAAGACAAACGGCATTTAAGAATGCTAAAGCGCCGTATTGGAATGCTGAAAGGGCGTTTTAAAGATGCTAAAGCGCCCAAATAGTATAGGATTGAAATCTTCTACATTGCACTTGACCGATAGCATATTATCAAGAAATTCCAAAAAATGGCTCAAAAAAGGTCAAAAAATGTAGGATTCAAATCCTCATACATTCAATATAACGAACTATGACACAATTTGTTATGAGCAAAAATGTAGGATGTATGAGAAAATGATATTTTAAAAAATTATCTCATGAATAATCTGGACTGTGCCAAAGCTATAAAATAATCATCGTTCTGATGCAGTTTCAGCGTTTAAATTCGCCTTTTGCGTTAAAAATCAGTAGCCAACTTTTCTGAATCCGATTACGCCTGGTTTCTGAATAATGCTATCTATTGTTTGCCAATTATATTGCCTAACATCTTTTTCAAAAGCGATTAACGATTAACGTTGAACGAAAATTCTTCTGCCCTTCTGTCTTAAAACCTTGTGTTTCTTTTGTCTTTCTGTCATAATTAACGAATACGTTGAATGATGAGGAATGAAAGATGAACAATCCCCTCCTAACCTCCACTTGCTAAGGGACGGTATGCCGATGTGCTCCCCCTTGGTTTCTGTAAATTCTGCAGCAAACTGTGCTCCCTCTTGCCACTTCGACTAGTTCAGGACAGGAAAAGGGGGAGGTAGAGGGGGATGGAAATCCTTTAAATCCCATAATCCTTAGAATAAAGCCAGTCTTCCTGCAAGGATTGCTATCAAGCGAAAATAGAATTAGGCGCACCGACAAGTGCGCCTAATGTCATATTGTATCTATCTTCTCCCCTCTCCAGGGCGGTCTTGTCTTTCAGTGAGTTTTCTTTCTTACTGTTTTCCATGTTTGGTTCGTTATGTGTTTAAGACGGTTTCTAATCATCTTGTTTTGTATCGCAAATATACTACTATTATTGTGAATAAACAAAAAAATGCAGTGACGTTTAACTTATAATCACTGATTTCTGCAGTATGTCTTGATTATGAGTGGCATTATTTACGAGAAAAAGCATGCATTATGAATAATTAATAGTAACTTTGTAACCTGACTAACTAAAATGATTTAATAATAACTTAATATTATGAGACGTTTAATATCTGTATTAACTATGTTTGTATGCCTGTTTGGCATTGCACATGCACAGCAGTGGACAACTCCGGAATTGCCGGCTGAGGATGTAAACAGCCTTTCTTCCTCTACGATTGTCTACATGTATAATGTGGAGGCCGATGCGTTTGTGATGTATGGCATGGCAAGCAACAACGAGGCTTGTGCCGCCCGTCTTACAAATGGCGACAAGACTGCAACAATACCTAATCAGAGTTATGTGTATGTTGCTGACGGTAAGTTGAAGGTAAGGAACAAGGAGCGTGGAGGGTCTAACTACATCTCCTGTACCAGTGCCTCTGCCAACAGCGTGGTGATAAACAAAACAACCAATGCTGACTTTGCCTATACAGAGACCGTTGCGGGCAGTCATGTTTATACACTCAGCAATACGGCCTTTGGCAAAGACCTTGACGTGTCATGGACCAATGGTGGTCATCTCACACTTGCCTCAGGTGCAGGCAAAACCAAGTGGGCATTTATCAAGGAGAGCAATGTGACCAATGGCGCCTATGCATTGTATAAGAGCAAGAAGCAGCTGTATGATGTGTATAAGGCTGTGGCCGATGCTGGCAAGGCAGATACCTATGCCGCAGTTCTGGCAGATGCTTATGCCGCTTATACAGACACAAAGGCAACTATGGAGAGTATAACAAATGCCGCTCGTGTGCTCTTCAGAAGTGTTTGTGCCGATATTACCGAACCCCTTAATGTGTCATTCATGCTCGACAATGCCGATATGGTAGGCAGCGCAAGCGCAGCAGGATGGACCAGCGACAGCCCTGCCTTTGGATGGGAAGAGTTTGAGGTATATCACAAGGCGTTTACTCTTGAACAGGACAACGTGCTCCCATTGGGAACATACGACCTAGGCTTCCGTTCTCTCTATCGTGAGGATGGTTCTGGAACAGCCCCAACCCTTACTGTAACCACTGCTAAAGGCAAATATACAGGCAAGACTCCATTGATGAGCACTATTGACTATGGCGTTGCCAATGCCACTGATAACAACTGGACAACCGTAAACGGCAGGAACCAGCCCAATGGCATGCAGTCATGCGGACAGGCTCTTGCTCACGGCAGTGCGATGGCATGGGCAAATAATATCGTGGTTGATGCCGAGGGTGCTGTAAATATTAAATATGTGGTTAGCTCAGTTAATCAATGGGTAAACTGGCAAGGCTTTGAACTTATCTATAAGGGACTGAGCAGAGACGACCTTGTTGCCAACCTGAAGGCGACCATCGATGAGGCCACTGCTCTTTACGGCGATGGCACAGGTAATGGCGCTGATGCCCTGAAAGTGGCTATCGACAATGCCAATACTATATATGCGGATGCTTCGGCAACCAACACAGTCATCAAGAATACCATTGACGCGCTTGTGCTTGCCATGAAGACCTATCGCTATGGCAATGCCTCACTGGAGAATCCTATCGACATGACCAGTATGATTGTAAACCCAAGCTTTGAGAAGCAGAAAGAGGGATGGAACATAACAGACATGGCTACACAGGGCAACACTGTATTCACACTGAAAAAGGGTTCATTGTATCTCGAGAAGTGGACAGGCAAAGGCGGGCATGTGGGCAATGGCTCTGCGCTCCAGACCCTTAAAGGACTTGACCTTGGTATATACAAACTTGTTGCTGCGGCACAGAATATTCAGGAAGACAGCCCGACGGCGCCTCAGACCGGTGCGTGGATAGTGGCAAGTGGCGCAAAGACAGCTGTTGACAAGAGAGCTGAATATGAACTGACATTTACTAATATAGAAGACGAGGTGACCATCGGTTTCCAGGCTGTTTCTGCTACCGGCAACTGGATGGCTGTGGATAATTTCCGCCTTTACTATGTGGGCGGCACATTCGCTGATTATAAGACAGTCCTGAACGACTACCTTGACAAGGCTCTTGCCGTTGCCGACAAGAAGATGCACACTGCTGCCAAGCAGGAACTCGACGAACTGATAGCTGCTGTTCAGGCAGAACTGCAGAAGTCTGATGCCAATGGGTATAAGAAGGTGTCAACAGCATTGCGCAAGGCCACTGAAGAGGCAGAGCGTTCCATCGATGCTTATGCACAGCTGCTTGCTGCTATAGAAAAGGCTGAGAGTCAGTATGGCGACGGCACATTTGCAGGTGCTGAGACATATCTCAAGGCAATCAATGCTGCCAAGGATGCTTATGCCGACGGCACAACAAGCTACGAGAAGCTGGCAGAGCAGATACTGTTGCTTGATGAGGCTGCGTTTGCTTATATGATAAACAACCCATCTGGCGCTGTTCCGGTAATAACAAAGACCGACAGCCGTTATGCCCGTGGCTCGGTGATGGCGTTTGGACGATTTACCTACAACCTGAATGGCGCAAAGTTGCGTGAGGTTGGTTTCTGCTATTCTACTACCAAGAACCCAACAGTGCTCGACCAGCGCTCAACAAGATATATCGACAGCAATGGCCGCATATATATAATGGACAACATGAAACCGGCAACGGTTTATTATGCCCGTCCATACGTTGTGTCAGAGGGCTATCAGGTGGCATACGGCGATGAACTTAAGATAATAACAATACCAAAGGCAAGCATCGGCTGGTCATGGAACAACGGCGGAAGCGCAGAGGAAAACGAGCGCATTAGAGAGGCTATGCGTCATGGTATCGAGGATATTTGGGGCAATCTCATGAGCACTCAGGGATTCCACCTCACCGGTAACTATGGATCAGGCACTCCAACAGCCGACTGCTCTTATGGAGGATGGATGCGTGTTGGTCCGAATGCCTCTTATCAGCGTACAGGTACAATCCTGCACGAGGCCGCTCATGGTGTGGGCGTGGGTACTCACTGGACATGGGGCACATTGCTTGTTAATGGTTCATGGACAGGTCTGCGTGCCAATAGTGTGCTGCAGTTCTGGGAGAACAACACAACATCTACGATGGCAGGCGATGCTCAGCACATGTGGCCATACGGTATCAACGGTGCACACGAGGATAATGGCAGCGATGCGTTGTATATGATTCAGGCACTTATCATTCAGGGTATGCATGAGGATGGTCTCTCACCAACTGGCGGCACATTCGCTCTGCCTGCTTATACCTTTGAGCATGATGATGACGTGAAGTATTACATAAAGAACGAAAACCAGTCGTTTGGTCTTAACACGTCTTATCTCACTATAAGTGGCAGCACACTGAAGTGGCAGGAGGCTACATCTGCCGAGATAACATCTAATGATGCCTATGCGTGGTATCTCAGCTTCGATCCGCTGACACAGTATTACTCACTGCGCAATGCAGCTACTGGACAGTATATCACATACAACGGTTCTACATTTACAACAGCGTCTGCAACCACTCCTACAGCTTCAGAGAAGTTCCAGGTGATGAAGGGCAGAAAGACAGTGAAGGTGGGCAGTGGCACATCGGCAATGAATGTGCTTGGCTATTGGATATTAAAGGCTAATGGCGGTTCGGCAACAGCAATGGCTGCCGCTGCATCGGGCAAGGTTACTGCCGCCGGTTTCGACCTCTCTGCCGATGCATCTGCACAGCACTGGGTGATACTTACAGCCGAGGAGACTGAGGCATTCGACAATGCAGCGCGTTTCTCTGAGCTCAACGAACTGAAGTCGCTCATAACAAATGTAACAGCCATGGTGGCAACACCACACACAGAGGATGTGGCAGAGGCTGATGCAACTATCAATACTGTTCTTGCAAGTGCTGCGGTTGTGGCAGAGGATGCTAACGCTATGCTTGAGGCCATCAACGATGCTGTCAAGAGTTTGCGTCAGGCGGTAATGGACTTCATGGTCAGCGTTACCCCAAGTAATGCAGCAGAACCTTTCGACATCTCATTCCTGATGGCCGACCCAAGCATCACAACATCTGAGGGATGGAGCATATCAAAGACAGTGCAGTCATCAGGTATTGAGTTCTATGAGCAGTCGTTCGACTTCAACCAGACTGTCAAGGGATTGCCAAAGGGAACATACAAACTGATGGTTCAGGGCTTCAACCGTCCGGGAGAGACAGCGGCAGTGTATGCCGACTATCATAATGGCAAGAACAATGCGGCAGCCTTCTTCTATGCTGGCAGCTCAAGTCTCAAGATGTGTCATTTGGCACAGGGCGCAAGCACGTCTAAGGTTCATTCCGACGATCTCACCATGTCGTCGCCATTCGGATATGTGCCATGCACAATAGCATCTGCTGCCGCATACTTCAAGCAGGGTTATTACGAAAATACTAATGTCTTTGCACTCACTAAGACCACCGACCTTAAGATAGGTGTTCGTCAGGGCACGGTTGTCTCTCTTACATGGACATTCTTCGACAATTTCCGCATGTATTACTATGGCAGCATATCAAAGGATATTGTTACAGAGATTGATGGCGTAAATGTAAGTGGTGATAATGTGAACTGTACTTCTGCAGTATACAACCTGCATGGTCAGAAGGTGGGCACTTCGCTCGAAGGCCTGCCAAAGGGCATCTACATCGTAAACAAGAAAAAGGTGTTTGTAGAGTAACATCTTGCATACTGATAAATAAAAAGGCAGTCATCGGAATCAATATCTGATGACTGCCTTTTTATAAAAGAGTTTTTTTGATGAAAATGACGGAAAATATCTTTTATCTTCTTTTATCTCCTATCCTTTCTATCCCCCTCTAGCTCCCCCTTTTTCTATCCTGAGCATTGTCGAAGGGGCAAGTGGGAGAATGGTTTGCTGGCAAAAACAAATTAGGCGCACCAAACAGTGCGCCTAATGTCATATTGTTTCTATCTTCTCCCCTCTCCAGGGAGAGGGGCGGGGGAGAGGTTCTCTTATCCTACCTGACTGCCAGGTTTAACCTCGCGCAATACAGATGTGACGCGGAGCGAACCGTCGTGGTCGACAGCAGAGAGTATCATGCCCTGACTCTCCATGCCCATCATGGTGCGCGGAGCAAAGTTGGCAACGAAGAGCACCTGCTTGCCCACAAGGTCTTCAGGATTGTTCCACTCTGCAATGCCTGAGAGGATGGTGCGGTCTTCGCCTGTGCCGTCGTCGAGCGTGAACTGCAACAGCTTCTTTGATTTCTTCACCTTCTCGCAGTTCTTCACATGACCAACACGGATGTCGAGCTTCTCGAAATCCTCGAAACTTACTATTGGCTTGATTGGCTCTGCCTTGTAAGCAGCAGCCTCGTTTGCCTTCTTTGTAGCCTCGAGTTTGTCGAGCTGAGCCTGTATAGTATCGTCTTCAATCTTTTCGAACAGCAGTTCTGGTTCTGCCAACTGATGACCAGCCTTGATGAGGTCGGTCTGTCCTAACTGTTCCCATTCGAATGTCTCGATGTTGAGCATGCCTCTCAGTTTGGCGCTGCTGAATGGGAGGAACGGTTCAAAGGCAATGGCGAGGTTGGCAACCAACTGCAGCGAGATGTTCAGAATGGTCTCTACGCGCTTAGGGTCGGTCTTCCATACCTTCCAAGGTTCGCACTCTGTGATATAGCGGTTGCCGATGCGTGCAAGGTTCATTGCCTCCTTCTGTGCATCGCGGAACTTGAATGTGTCGAGCAACTCTTCTACCTTTGCCTTCACATCCTTGAACTCGTTGAGTGTGGCACTGTCCACCTCTGTCAGTTCGCCGCATGCCGGAACCACACCGCCCCAGTACTTCTTTGTCAGTTGCAGGGCACGGTTCACGAAGTTGCCGTAGATAGCCACCAACTCGTTATTGTTGTTGTCCTGGAAGTTCTTCCAAGTGAAGTTGTTGTCCTTTGACTCAGGAGCATTGGCGGTGAGCACATAGCGCAGCACGTCCTGCTTGCCTGGCAGGTCCTCAAGATACTCGTGCAGCCATACAGCCCAGTTGCGCGATGTGGAAATCTTGTCGTTCTCCAGATTGAGGAATTCGTTTGAAGGTACGTTGTCAGGCATGATATACTTGCCGTGAGCCTTCATCATTACAGGGAAGATGAGGCAGTGGAACACGATGTTGTCCTTGCCGATGAAGTGAACGAGACGAGTATCGTCATCCTGCCACCACTTCTCCCATGAACCCCACTTCTCCGGTTCCTTGTCACACAGTTCCTTAGTGTTTGAGATGTATCCGATAGGAGCGTCGAACCATACATAGAGCACCTTGCCCTCGGCATCAGCCACAGGCACAGGAATACCCCAGTCGAGGTCGCGTGTCATGGCGCGTGGCTGCAGGTCCATGTCGAGCCATGACTTGCACTGCCCATAAACATTTGGTCGCCATTCCTTATGATTCTCAAGAATCCACTCTTTCAGCCACTCCTGATATTCGTTCAGTGGCAGATACCAGTTCTTGGTGTCTTTCAGCACAGGTATCTCGCCTGTCTCCTTTGAACGAGGGTTGATGAGCTCTGTCGGTTCGAGAGCGCGTCCGCATCCCTCTTCGCACTGGTTGCCGTAAGCCTGCTTGTGGCAGTAAGGACATTCGCCCACCACGTCGCGGTCGGTGAGGAACTTACCTGTCTTCTCGTCGTAGAACTGCTTTGTTGTCTGTTCCACCAGCTTGCCGTCATCGTACAGCTTGCGGAAGAAATCAGCAGCAAACTTATGGTGAATGTCTGATGTCGTGCGGCTGTAGATGTCGAAAGAGATGCCGAACTTCTCAAAACTGTCTTTTATTATCTTGTGGTAGCGGTCAACAACATCCTGTGGTGTGATGCCTTCCTTGCGTGCACGCTGAGTTACAGGCACTCCGTGCTCGTCGCTTCCGCCAATGAACACCACCTCCTGCTTTTTCAGTCGGAGATAGCGTGCATAGATGTCAGCCGGTACATAAACGCCTGCCAGATGACCGATGTGCACTCCGCCGTTGGCGTAAGGCAATGCCGCCGTGATAGTAGTTCTTTTAAATTGTTTCTGTTCCATATATATTGTCTTTTTTGTTTCTGATGTGCAAAGGTACTTATTAAAATTAAGAACTAAGAATTAAGAATTAAGAATTTGCTACTGCGGTGCGAATGAATAGCAAATCCCCCTCCTTGGGAGGGGGTTTGGGAGGTTCCTAGGGAAGGTCAATCTCTTCAAACCTCTCAATACGCCTTAGTTTTTCATGCTCAAACTCCTCTGCCTGTTCCAATTGCCAAACAACATGGAAAGGAATGTGAATGGCGTGATAACCGGCTGAAAGGGCAGGGGCGATGTCGCTTTTGAACGAGTTGCCAACTGACAACATCTGTTCTGCATCTATACCTAATTTGTCGCTCAGTTGGCGAAAGGTGCCCTCGTTCTTGTTAGATACAATCTCGATATGGCAGAAATGCCTTGCCAGTCCTGAACGTACTATCTTGTTCTCCTGCTCCTGCAGTTCACCTTTGGTCAGCAGGACCAGCTTGTAGTCGTGCAACCTCTCCAATGTCTCTTCTACTCCCGGCAGTGGCGTGCATGGCATCAATAGCAGTTGCTTGCCCATCTGTATCAGTTCTCCGAGTGCCGACTGCTGAATCTGTCTGTTGCTCATTCTTAGCGCACTCTCTATGACGGATATTGTGAACGCCTTACTGCCATAGCCTAAAAGTGTCATGTTGCTGCGCTCAGTGGCAAACAGTTCGGCGGCGGCAGTCGTCTCGTCGCACCAAGGACTTACCAGTTGGCAGTATCGCTGTTCCACCGCCTCGAAGTGCGATTGGCAGTCCCACAGAGTATCGTCGGCATCAAAAACTATTGCCTCTATGTCTTTTAATTTATTCATATAACTTTTTAAATTTAAAGGAGTGTAGGAGTGAAAGGAGTGTAGGAGTGCAGACGTATGTTTTTATAAAAGGAGTTCAGGAGTTCAGATGTATGCTTGACAAGCAATCTCTCATCCCTCATCTCTCATCCCTCATCAATTTTAGGAGTGTAGGAGTGAAAGGAGTGCAGACGTATGTTTTTTATGAAGTTAAAGGGAGTTAAGGGAAGTTATCGCTTCGCTAAGGAGTTAGAGGACGTATGTTTGACATGCAAATGTCCTCTATCTTCTTCTATCTCCTTCTATCTTCTTCTATCTCCCTAAATTTATTCCCCTGCCAAATGGTTTAAGTATATTTCCAGATTGGTATAACCGCCGGCGCCCACCTTTGCTCCGTCGGCTGCGTCTTTAGGATTCAGACCGTGGCGTTTCTCCCATTTGTCGGACATGCCGTCGTGGTCAGTATCGCGAGGTGCCTTCTTGCTTTTCAGCAGTGGCCATCCGCCCACATCGTTCTGTGAGTCGATGATGCCGCACGGTTTGTCTTTGGCGCTAACCTTGTATTTCTGTCTGTATCTCGTTCCCTCGTAAGTGGCATATCCGCCCTCAACCTCCTTCATTATTCTCGTGTCAATGGCATCGCGCTTAGGCAAAGACGCACCGGCATGCTTTAGCACATGGCGATAAGCCTCCTCTGCCGTATGCTCCCTGATAGGCATGGCAGGCCATGGCTCCATGAGTCTGATGTTGCTGAGCTTTGTCATGTCGGTAATCTGCACGCCTCCGTTCCAGTTGTCAGCAGTCACTTCCGGATAACCCTCTACATAGTTCTTGTCAATAAACCATTTGCCGAGTTTTACAATCTTATACGATGGATTGGCTATTCTGTATTGCACCTTGCCCGGTTCTGTGGCAGGTCCTGCCTTGTAGTAGTTTGCCACCATGTTTATTTCTGTATGTCCGTTGCCGTTCTTGTCGGTGTTTTCCCCGCCATAGCAACTGTTGAATCCCCAGTTGTAAATCACGTTGTTGCGGTAGTCGTTGCTTCCCGAAGCGCCGGTGAAACGTGGGTTGCGACTGGAGTGGTGGGCAATGAGGTTGTGGTGGTATGTCGAGAGGTCAGAACCCCAGATGCCTCCGAAACCGTGCATGCCCTTGGAGTGGTTGGAACCCGACAGACTCTCGGTAATCATGCACCATTGTATGGTTACGTTCTTGCAGTGATATATAGACAGTGCTTCGTCGATGCTCCAGCTTACGGACACATGGTCGAGGATGATGTTCTTCAGATGGCGACTGGCACTCAGACCGTCGCTTTCTCTGCCGCTCTCATCTCCCACACGCACACGGATATGTCTTATTATCACCTCGCTGGCGCCGATAGACAACGGATAACGCTTTATGCAGATACCGTCGCCGGGTGCCGTCTGTCCTGCAATGGTGATGTAAGGATGCTTTATTCGCAGCGGACTCTTCAGGTCTATCGTTCCCGATATGCGGAACACCACGGTTCTCGGGCCTTCTGCCTCAATGGCAGCACGCAGACTCCCTTCGCCAGAGTCGTTGAGGTTAGTCACTTCATACACCTTGCCGCCTCTGCCGCCAACGGTATATTTGCCATATCCCTCCGCCGAAGGAAAGGCCAGTTGCCCCTCTGCTGCAGCCACCGCTGCCATCATCAGTAGGCAAATGAACGAACACAATCTTTTTATCATTGTTCTATTTTTTGTTTTTAGTTGTAAGTGGATTACTATTCTGCAAAGATAAATATTTAAGTTAAGAGTTTAGTGTTATTAGTAATAATTTTTTAGAATTTAAATAAAGAGGTGTTATAGAGCAAGGCAGCCAAAACGGTAGCATTACTTGGATTTCATACCGATTATCCAGTTGTTTGTTAAAAAACAATAAAATAAAACTTATTCATTGATTATTGTCGTGAAAAGTGCGTATTATGTTATAATTTTGCAATTCAAAACTCGAAATTAATAACAATTTGAAAAATAACTATAACAACAATGTCACAAGTAAAATTCTACCAACCGGAACAACAGGTTCCATTGGAAATGCACAAAGTGCGCATGGTACAGAAACTGTCACTCCTTCCTGTTGAGGAGCGACTGAAGAAGATACAGGAAGCAGGCAACAATACTTTCTTGTTGCAGAACAGACATATATATCTTGATATGCTTACCGACTCAGGCGTGAACGCAATGACTGACTTGCAGATGGCGGCATCAATGCGTGCAGATGACTCATATGCCGGTTCAGAGACCTTCAACCGTGTGAAGGAAGCTGTGAAAGAAGTGTTTGGTACAGACAATATTCTTCCTGCTCACCAAGGACGTGCCTGCGAGAACATCCTTGCTTCGGCATTTGTAAAACCGGGACAGGTGGCACTGATGAACTTCCACTTCACGACAACAAAGGCACACATTACACGCATGGGCGGAACAGTGGAGGAACTTGTGCACGAGAAGGGACTCAAACCACAGTCAAATGATCCGTTCAAGGGCGACTTCGACCTGCGCAAGCTGCGTGCAACAATAAAGGAAAAGGGTGCTGAAAATGTTGCTTTCGTTCGCGTTGAGGCTGGTACCAACCTCATTGGCGGACAACCTGTTTCTCTTGAGAACATGCTTGCTGTAACAGACATCTGCCACGATAATGGCATTATCAGTGTGCTCGACGCATCACTGCTGCAAGACAACGTTTATTTCATGAAGACCCGTGAGGCTCGTTGCAAGTATATGGACGTTAAGGCTATCTACCATCTGCTTGCCGACCACTTCGATATTATCTATTTCTCTGCCCGCAAGCTTGGTTTTGCTAAGGGTGGTCTTATCACTAGCAAGGACCCGAAATATACAAAGATGATGATGGAGTATATTCCTCTCTACGAGGGATTCCTCACATACGGAGGTATTGACGTGCGCACCATGGAGGCTATGGCACAGGGTCTTTACGAGAGTCTTGACATGGAATACATCAACCAGGGACCTGAGTTCATCAATTATCTGGCTAAAGAACTTGACGACTATGGTGTGCCTGTGATTCTGCCTGCCGGTGGCTTGGGATGCCATCTTAATGCCGGTGCATTCATTCCTGATATGCCACACGACCAGTATCCTGCTGCTGCCGTTGCTGCTGCCCTTTATATAGCTGGTGGTATTCGTGGTATGGAGCGTGGAACACTGTCAGAGCAACGTAATCCTGACGGTACAGAACCGTTTGCAGAACTTGAGTTGATGCGCTTGGCTGTGCCTCGTCGTGTATATACTCTGTCACAGTTGAAGTATGTTGCTGACCGTGTGAAATGGCTTTGGGACAACAGAGAACTGATCGGCGGTTTGGAATGGGTAGAAGAACCTTCTGTGCTTCGCTTCTTCTTCGGCCGACTGAAGGAAATCGGTTACTGGCAAGAACAACTTGCAGAGAAGTTCCGCAAGGATTTCGGTGATTCGCTATAAACATAAAAAAGTGCTGCAAACGCAGCACTTTTTTTAATGCTTAATTATTAATGCTTAATGCTTAATTTTTTGGGCAGATACGCTGAACTGTCCCTACAGCAGCGAGCGTTTGCTTGTGGTCTGCAGTGAGTCGCGCACGAAGTTGAAACCGCCGTTCTGGTCAACCACCTCAACGATAGTCATCGCTCCCATGAGGAAGAAGAGGGTGGTGGCGGTGGTTCCTAGATGATGCTCTATCACGCTGCCCACATCTGTTGCCAGTGTGTCGGGCGATGCGATGTTGATATAGTCGCCAGGACTAATCATGAATAATGTCCAGCATACCACGAACATAAGCAGTGCCACGGCTGCCTTGTTCACTTTTGTTACAGCCTCCATTGCAATGCAGGCGTAGCCTATCACGAATGCAATGACGATGGCAATAGTAAGTGTGCTCATTTCCTTTTTGCTTTAATGTTACAATAGTCCCAAAACCAATTGTACGTCCTTGCCTTCCAGATAGATGATATCTGTCTCTGGCTGGAACTTGAAGTCCTGGAAACGGAACATCTGCATTGCTGCCCACTGGCCGTCGGTGGTCTGACATACTTCCAGGTGGAAGTGGCCGATAGGTGTTGTGGCAATCTTGCCGGCATTTGCTACTGCTGCCTCGAGTTTGCCAGCTGGTGCCTTAATCACCTTGAGCATCTTCTCGCCCATGTCGGGTGCAAAGTCATAGTCCTTTGGTTCTATGCTGCAACCGGTTGGTTTGTATGTCAACTTGGTCTTCAGACCGAAAAACGCTTTTTCTACAGATATGTTTTCGTTAGCGAAGATAGCCTGTGCCATCTCCATTTTCTTAATGTTTGCCATAATTTTTTTCTTATTGTTATTAACCTATTTATATATATGTCTAAGAACGCCCAATGAAAAACATCCAGCGCTCATCTCGGAATGTTATGCCTTTGGCTATAAAAAGATAAGGCATAAGTGTATATAAAAAGGTTTAGCTAACGAATGATATGTCTCAATGCGATGAAATAATCGCCAGAGACCGACACAAGGAGCGGTGCTTTGTGATGTCCGTTCTTTCTGCCGTAGAATGGGTTTAAATGGTTGCTATAATGTGTAAATGCTGTTCTTGCGGCCAGTTTTGCTGTTCTTGCAAAGTTGCTGGGTATTAGTCGTTGCGGTCTTGAATTGCAGACGCGATGCGCATTGCTTCCGGCATCGCTGAAAACCGCTTCAGCCAAAGGCGGTTCCGGGTCAGATAAGTCAACAAGTCTGTCGCTGTTGCTCTTCTTCTCTACGTCTGTCGTTATGCCATCTGCTATCAGTGCCATTCCGTCGCATGAAGCCATGCAACTATTGCCGCCCATAATCATGAGCAGCGACAGAATGATGATATGTAACAGATGTCTCATATAAACTATTCTATCTTATTCTGCAGTTAACCGCCATTCTGGCATATAAACCGTTGGGATGTCCGAAGTCCAAACGCTCGTGATGTCCGTTGCGGTGAAACATCCTTGCCCGCATGGTGTATTCCCAACCGGCCTGTGCTGTAAGCGAGCACTCTTTGCTTAGTTTTAAGTCGTAGTTCAGTCCTGTTCTTACAACAGAGCGGTTGAAGAGTGTTACCTCCGGCAATCCTTCGAGTGAAGGTTTCAGCCAGAAACGTTCGTTTTCAAAAGCAAATCCCGCCATCAGTGTCTGCTTGTCGTCATGAACATACTGAAGACTGAAGAACGGGTGGTTGAGATTCAGTATCCATTGTGGCGAATAGACTTTCCTGTATATTGCCATTGGGAAGATGGGGAAGTCAGACGTGCTGTTTATCAGTCCTATCAGTCCCACTCCAAGCATCTCTTCGCGCGTTGCCTTGAGCATCAGCATGGCCACGCCGATACCTGATATTCGTTCCATGCCCCATTTGCCGCCCTCTATCGACATATTACCCATTATCACCAATGGTTTGTTCCATAGCATGGTGTTGTATAAGGCGTTGCCGCCTAAGCGTAGCGTGTGGTATTTTCCGCCCATGTCGATAGCAGAGGCATTGTCGAAATCAAAGTCAAAGTCGTAGAATCGGTAGCCGGCCGAAAGTCCCATGGATAGGTGTCTGTCAATGACAAATGTTCTTGAGGCGTTTATCATAGCTTTCATTTTCCTGTGCATTGAACCCTTGGTCATGTCTATGTCATTGGCAGTGATGTCAATGTCTTGGTTAGATGCCGCTTCTACAGCCGCATCTATTTTCCATCCTGCCGGTATTCCCAGTTGGGCAAATGCCGGAAATGCAACGATGATAAGTATATAAAGTGCAATAAACCTCAGTACTTTCATAGCAATTGCAAAGGTACGCAATAAAAAGAAGAAAGAAGAATTTTCTTCCTCTTAAATGCTATGCCTGTGGCATATCCCTGACTTACTTTATAATCATTGTGCCGATGTCCTGCACAGACACTTGCTGGTTGTTTGATTTTACATTCTCAAGAGTCAGATTCTCAATAGGACTTTCTGGCAATCCTTTTGCTCGCAACATGGTAGGACAGTCATCGATGGTGATGTCGCGGAAAGTGAAGTTGCGGAATACCGGTGTCAAGCGGTTGACTTCGCGCTTAGGCAGGCGCTGTCCCAGACCGCCAACGGAATTAGGCGAACCGAGCATATCGAAGAATATTGCAGGGCGGTCGGCTTTCTTTACATGTATTCGCTCAAAGAGCACGTTCTCTCCGCCACCTCCGCGTGGGCGGCGCGATTTCATGTAGAAGGGATACATGGCACTTTCTATCACACAGTCGTGAGCATACACATTGCGAATCATAGCGGCTGTCTCGCTTCCAATGGCTATGCCGCCAACTCCTCGCTTAACGGTGCAGTGGCGTATCACTACATTCTCTGTAGGGCGGTTGCGGTCCATGCCATCGTTGCCTCTGCCAGCCTTCAGTGTAAAGCAGTCGTCGCCGCAACTCAGTGTGGTGTGTTCAATCAGTACGTTTACCGACGAGTCGATGTCAATGCCGTCTGTGCGCACTTGTCCGTGGCTGTTCACGGTAACACCGCGTATGATTACGTTTTCGCAGTAGGTCGGCACAATGTTCCAAAATATGGAATGCTCGAATGTAACCCCCTCGACTAGTATGTTCTTGCAGTTGAATGCGCCAAAGAATGCAGGCATGAAGACGTTCTTGCCACCGGCGCCGTCTACTATTCGCTGCTCAAAAGGTATCTTTTCCAGTTCCGGACTCACTCCGCCCTCGGTTCTCGTAAGTATTTCGCAACTATAATCAGGTCCCACGAGTTTTCCTTTTCCTGTTAGTGCTATATTTTCAGCCCCGTTGGCATATACCATTCCGCCAAGTGACAAGGCATCGACACCCTCATATCTTGCCTGGACAACTGGCAGATAGTCTTTTATGTCGCCACTGAAATGCAGTTCTGCTCCTTCGTCTATATGCAGGTTGACATTGCTTTTCAGCACAATTCTGCCTGTAATCCATTTTCCAGCAGGTACCATAACCACACCGCCGCCTTTCTCAGCCATGCGGTCGATGGCTTTCTGTATCTGCTTTGTACTTAGTTTGTTTTGCTTTGCGCCAGTCTTCTCAATGCTTATTGAACGATTGGGGAAGTCTGGTCTTTCCAGCTGTGGCATTTCAAATGGAGCCTTAATCTGTTCTATTTTTGTCGGAATCTGCGCCTGTGTGCTTAGTGTTGCACACAGCATGATTACGATTGCTTTCAGCTTTTTGGAGATTGATGCTTTCATTTTTCTTTTTTTTGCTTATTGGGTTAATGGACCTTGTTCGACTAATGAGATTTATAAGTCTTTAGGGTTCTTAGGGTCCTTTGGGTTCTTAGGTCTAATAATCCCCACCTTATTATATATATACGCGTGCGTAGCGCTTCCAATATTAAAGACGTTTGACTTGATATTTGTATAGATAAAATAAGTTAAATAAATTTAAAAATAAAGTCATTCCTCATTGCTCGCGTGTGTTATAATAACAAAAAGCAGTACCTTTGCACTCCGATTAACTCGGGGAAAGTCTTAGAATCCCCATGAATGCCGTGTTAATAGCGGTGTCTTTGGCCGGG
The DNA here is from genome assembly GCA_017410365.1 of Prevotella sp. Taxonomy (GTDB): domain Bacteria; phylum Bacteroidota; class Bacteroidia; order Bacteroidales; family Bacteroidaceae; genus Prevotella. The sequence goes on along the minus strand of JAFQQY010000033.1, from coordinate 158,135 downwards.
CATCGTGGTTAGTGAATCTGCATTCAGCCGAAACGTAATGCTCAAAGAGTTAGACCTTTGCGCAAGAAATGGAGGCACACGAGATTAATAAAAATGTTTTTTAGTAGTAAAATTTAAATTTTAAAATGGACACTTTAAGTTACAAGACTATTTCCGTTAACAAGGAAACAGCCAAGAAAGAGTGGGTTGTAATCGACGCAACAGATCAGGTTGTTGGTCGCCTTTGCTCAAAGGTAGCCAAGCTGATTCGCGGTAAGTACAAGCCATCATTCACTCCACACGTAGATTGTGGTGACAATGTTATCATTATCAATGCCGCTAAGGTAAGATTTACCGGCAAGAAGGAAACAGACAAGGTATACACTCGCTACACTGGTTATCCAGGTGGACAGCGTTTCAACACACCAGCAGAGCTCCGTACTCAGAAGAATGGTGTAGAGAAGATGCTTCGCCATGCTGTTAAGGGTATGCTTCCAAAGGGTATTTTGGGTCGTCACTTGCTCAACAACCTCTATATCTATGAGGGTACAGAGCACAAGCACGCAGCTCAGCAGCCAAAGACAATTGATATTAACCAGTATAAATAAATAAGAAAAGATGGAAGTAATAAACGCAACAGGTCGTCGCAAGAGTTCTGTGGCTCGTGTTTATGTTAGCGAGGGTACAGGTAAGATTACGATCAACAAGAAGGATTTAACAGAATATTTCCCATCAGCAATTCTTCAGTACGTGGTTAAGCAGCCGCTGAACCTTCTTGAAGTAGCTGAGAAGTACGATATCAAGGTAAATATTTTCGGTGGTGGTTTCACAGGTCAGAGCCAGGCATTGCGTCTTGCAATCGCTCGCGCACTTGTAAAAATCAACGCTGACGACAAGAAGGCACTTAAGGCACAGGGCTTCCTGACACGCGATAGCCGCTCTGTTGAGCGTAAGAAGCCAGGTCAGCCAAAGGCACGCCGCCGCTTCCAGTTCAGTAAGCGTTAATGCTACGGCATTAAAACGTGAATCGGGAATTATGGATTTTGAAATTTGTTTTTCCTTGCTTCATGTCGCTTAAGAACTCGTTTAGCATCTAAACCGATTGGATTTGCAATTCGCAATTCATAATTGTGAGCTCAACTACCACTCGGCTGATTCTAACAAAAGAATTTAAAAAGAAAGTAAACAACAATTTAAAAGAAAAAAGACAATGTCAAGAACAAATTTTGATATGCTGCTCCAGGCAGGTTGCCACTTCGGTCACCTCAAGCGCAAGTGGAACCCAGCAATGGCTCCATACATCTATACCGAGCGTAACGGTATTCACATCATCGACCTTCACAAGACAGTAGCTAAGATTGACGATGCTGCTGAGGCTCTCAAGCAAATTGCTAAGTCAGGCAAGAAGGTGCTGTTCGTCGCTACTAAAAAACAAACTAAGGACGTTATCGCTTCTAAGGCTACAAGCGTAAACATGCCTTACGTAATCGAGCGTTGGCCAGGTGGTATGCTTACCAACTTCCCAACTATCCGCAAGGCCGTAAAGAAAATGGCGAACATCGATAAGCTGATGGCTGATGGTACATACAGTAACCTGTCAAAGCGCGAACTTCTTCAGATTACACGTCAGCGTGCAAAGCTCGAGAAGAACCTCGGTTCTATCTCAGACCTTACACGTCTGCCAAGCGCACTCTTCGTAGTTGACGTAATGAAGGAGCACATCGCTGTTAAGGAGGCTAACCGTCTGGGCATTCCAGTATTCGGTATTGTTGACACCAACTCTGATCCAAAGAACATCGACTTCGTAATCCCAGCTAACGACGACGCTAAGGATTCAGTAGAGGCTATCCTCAACGCTTGCTGCACAGCTATTGCTGAGGGTCTCGAGGAGCGTAAGGCAGAGAAGGCTGACGAGGCTGCTGCTCAGGCTCAGGCTGAGGCAGAGGCTGGTGAGGAGAAGCCAAAGCGTGCTCGCAAGGCTCGCAAGGACGCTCCTAAGACAGAGGAATAAGTTTTAAATTAAGAATTATGAATTTTGGATTATGAAACATTTATGATTCAAAGTTCATAATTCTTAAAAATACATTTCTTTTTTACAACATTTCAATTTAATAGACAAATGGCTTACAAACCAAATATGGAAGACATCAAGAAGCTCCGCACTATGACTGGTGCTGGTCTCGCTGATGTCAAGAAGGCTCTCTCAGATGCAGAGGGTGACTTCAACAAGGCAATGGAAATTATCCGTGAGAAGGGTCAGGCTATCGCAGCAAAGCGTTCAGACCGCGAAACTTCAAACGGTTGTGTGCTCGTAAAGGCTGCTGAGGGCTTTGCTGCTATCGTGGCTTTGAAGTGCGAGACAGACTTCGTTGCAAATGGTGCTGACTATATCAAGTTGACTCAGGATATTCTCGACGCTGCTGTTGCTGCCAAGGCTAAGAGCATCGACGAGGTTAAGGCTCTTACTATCGCCGACGGTTCAAAGGTAGAAGAGGCTGTTATCGCTCGTTCAGGTATCACTGGCGAGAAGATGGAGCTCGACGGCTACTTCTTCATCGAGGGCGACAACGTGTCTGTTTACGACCACATGGGCAAGCATGGTCTTTGCACAATGGTTCAGCTGAACAAGGCTGCTGAGGAGCAGGGTCACGCTATCGCAATGCAGGTAGCTGCCATGAACCCAGTTGCTCTTGACGAGGCAAGCGTACCACAGGAAGTTAAGGATACAGAGCTGAAGGTTGCTATCGAGAAGACTAAGGAAGAGCAGGTACAGAAGGCAGTTGAGGCAGCTCTGAAGAAGGCTGGTTTCAACCTCTACATCTGCGAGAACGAGGAGCACATTGCTGAGGGTATCGCCAAGGGCAATATCACAGAGGCTCAGGCTGAGGAAATCCGCAATATCAAGACAACTGTTGCTGCTGAGAAGGCTGCCAATCTGCCAGAGGCAATGATTCAGAACATTGCTAAGGGTCGTATGGCTAAGTTCTTCAAGGATAGCTGCTTGCTCAACCAGGAGTTCATTCAGGACAGCAAGCTCTCTGTTACAGACTATCTGAAGGCAGCAGACAAGGATCTTACTGTTGTTACATTCAACCGCTTCACATTGCGCGCTGAGTAATAATATTCTCCGTGTGTTTAAAGATACAAACCGGCAGGCGTTCGTCTGCCGGTTTTATTTTATACCTCAGTTCGGGATAAGAAGTCTTGTAAAATGTTGGTAATCATTATCCCGAACTGGGGTTTATTTCTTATTGTTTAGCGTTGTATTTTTTCATTAGCAGAGCTGATAATTCCAGTAAGTGGCGCACTTACTGCCAGTTTTTGCCGTTCTGACTGTCAGTTTTTGGCCTTCTGACTGCCAGTAAGTGGCGCACTTACTGAAAATAATTGTGCAAATAGCGATGGCTAACAGTGGCATTTATACTTGCCATGCAATACTCAAACCATGTGAATAATTATATTTCATCTGCATGTGGTTATGTTTTTTTAACCAAATACTATAATGAAGTTATGTCAAATTATCTTATTTTTGTAATCGATTAATTAATACAGGTTTAACTTTTCAATTATTATTACACAATGAAACACTTTCGACTGTTTTTGTTGCTATTTGCAACTATTTTCGGGGGGGGGTAATTTCATTTTAGCACAATCTAACCCCATTACTGTTAATGGCATTAATTATGACATTGACCTTGAGAACAAAACAGCCACATTGGCAAAGTACACAGGTGATGCGAAATACGAGGGTGAGATTACCATTCCAAGTAAAATAACCTACGAAGGGGAGGAATACACCATTACAGCTGTAGGCGTAGAGGCTTTCTTTGAATGTACCGGCATTGAAAAGATGACTCTGCCAAGCACAATTAGAAGCATTGGCGATAGGGCGTTTTATGCGGAGCAAGATTTGAGTTACGAATTGTATTTAGGTGCAACTGCACCACCGAGTAAAGGCAATAATGTTTTTGGTACTTATTCAGATATGGATGGTACCTACTTTTATTTCGGTAGAATCTATGTTCCTTATGGCAGTGAGCCAGTCTATGAAAGTGCAGGTTGGGATCGTTATTTAATCTATCAAAATGGTGGCTGGACAACTGGAGGCATAGAATACACCATTACATCTGCATCGCCAGCGGAAGTCGAGTTTATGATTTCATATGATGCACCTGAAGACGTAGTTATTCCAGCAACAGTAACCGACCCTTACTTTAATCTGACTTATAGCGTTGTTGCTATAAGTATGATTAATAATGAAAACACAAAAACTATCACTTTGCCAAATACGATAACGGAAATACCAGATTATATCTTTAATAACTTAACAAGTCTGACCACAGTAAACATCCCTGCCAGTGTTACAAGAATCGGGACAGAAGCATTCAGAGATTGTGAAGCATTGACTACGGTGAACGTAGAGGGAGCAAATCCTGCTGAATTGGGCAGTAATGTATTTGATAAGTATATTCACGATGAAGATTTTAATTATTACATCCCTCTCGAAAACGTAAGGATATATGTACCTTATGGTTGTGGCGATATATACAAGAGTGCATGGAGTAGCTATGCAGACAAGATAGTAGAACGCCCTCTGGCCGTAACCATCGGTGAGACTGGCAATGCAACATTCTGTGCCGGTCAGGCAATAGACTTCAGCAATACAGAAGGGTTGAAGGCATACGCTGCAACAGGATATGACAGCGAGACAGGTGATGTGGTGCTGACAAGGGTGATGCAGGCAAAGGCAGGCATGGGACTCTTCTTGAGCGGCGATGCAGGTACATACGAGCTTACCGCGCTTGAGTCGACAACCCACAACAGCCTGAACATGCTGAAGGGTACGCTGGAGACAACTACCGTGAACGCTACAGATGGCGACTATACAAATTATAAATATACAATAGTGGACGATGTGGCAGCCTTCTATCCCCTGGCTGACAACAGCACAATAACTGCAGGAAAGGCTTACCTGCAGATACCTACAAGTTGGTTGCCGGCAGCATCAGAGGCAAGGACTATCGGATTGAGATTCGACGACAGTGCTACAACTGGCATCGACGAAAATATAGGAATAACGGATAAGGACAATGCTGTTTACGACTTGATGGGCCGCAAGGTGAAGAATCCAACCAAGGGGCTTTATATCGTGAATGGTAAGAAGGTTTTGGTAAAATAATTAAGATTTATGATAAAAAGATATATCAAGCCATCAGTAAGCATCATTGATGTGGAAATGGAAAACCTGCTTGCAGCATCAGGTGTGACGAAGCAAGAGACAAGTAGTGTAGGCACAGGCAGTACACCAGTAGGCGACGGTGAACCTACATTAGGCAAAGAGCATACAGGCTTTGACCTGTGGGAATGATATTGCAGGAAATGCAAGTAACAGCAACAGAGGCACTCAAACGTAAGGGTGCCTCTGTTTTTTTGTCCTCGCCGATTTGGGTTAAAAAAGATTTGTGCCCAATGCTTATGTTATCTCATTTTTTTTAGATAACTTTGAAGCCGAAACATAATATACCGACGAAATGAAGATATTTGCTGTAGGCATGAACTACATCCAGCACAATAAAGAGCTGGACGGAACGTTATATAAACCAGAGACTCCTGTGATTTTTACCAAGGCCGACTCGGCACTGCTTAAGGACCACAAACCCTTCTTCATACCCGACTGGAGCAAGAGGGTGGACTACGAAACGGAACTTGTGGTGCGCATCTGCCGATTAGGCAAGAGCATACCGGAGAAGTTTGCCCACAGGTATTACGATGCCGTGACCGTGGGCATAGACTTTACTGCACGTGACTGGCAGCAGGAGGCCAGGGCAAAAGGACTGCCGTGGGAACTTTGCAAGGGCTTCGACGGTTCGGCTGCCATCGGCGACTGGGTCGACGTAGAGAAATTCAGAGACATTCAAGCCATACACTTTCATCTCGACATCAACGGAAAGACGGTGCAAGAGGGATGCTCGAGCGACATGCTTTTCAAGGTAGACGAGATAATAGCATATATAAGCCGCTTCTTTACACTAAAAACAGGCGACCTTCTGTTTACGGGAACGCCGGCGGGTGTGGGGCCAGTGGCCATTGATGACCATTTAGAAGGATATTTGGAAGACCGCAAGGTATTAGAGTTTAATTGCAAATGACAAAACGAATAATAATGATGGCAGCACTGTTGTGCGCCACCGGCTGTATATCGGCACAGCAATTCTTCAACCTGACTGCCGAGCAGGTGAAGATTGACTCGTTGCTGCCCAGTTTCTACCATTCGCATGACGTGGGATATGGCTACGCCGACTCGCTCTATGAGGTAAGGATAGAATATCCTGAGTTTATAGACATGAGCGAAGACGACATAAGGCGGTACAAGAAACTGGCTGGCGGCGAGGCTCCGGAGATGCCGCTCATAGACCAGCGCATGAGCGTTTCGAAGAAGCAAGGTTCGCTGGACATATCGTTCGTGCCTATTGTGTGTAGAGACGGCAGATACAAGAAACTGGTAAGCTTCAAACTCGACATCAAGAACATAGCCCCACAAGGCAAGAAGCGCGCGACAAGGGCAGGCACAGATGCCACAGGACGATATGCCGCAGAGTCGGTGCTGCGCGAGGGCAGTTGGGCTAAAATAAGAGTGGCTGGCAATGGCGTGCATCAGATAAGTCGTGAACTCGTGGCGAAGGCAGGCTTCAGCAATATAGACAAGGTGAAGATATACGGCTATGGTGGAGCGCTACAGCCAGAGAGCTTGACGGCAGAATATCTGAAAGAGACAGACGACCTGAAGCAGGTGGCAACTTACAGAAGCGGCGGTAGGGTGCTGTTCTATGCACAAGGTCCCGTTTCGTGGAAGAATAATTACGACAGAACGCGCAATCCCTATTCCGACTACGGCTATTACTTCCTGACCGAGAACGACGAAGAACCGCTGACGGTGGATAGTGCAACATTTGTAAGCAGTTATGCCGAAAGCTTTGACTTTAAAAACACTCTCTACGAAGTGGACGACTATGCATGGTTTCACGGCGGAAGAAACCTATACGACGGCAGGTTGCTGACATCAGGTACACAGCGCGATTACACCATAGAGGCAAAGGGAGCGACAGGCATGCTGCACGTGGTGATGACAGCCGATGTGCCAGCCAAGGTGCAGGTGATATTGAATGACAAAGTGCTGGGCACGATGTCGCTTTCTGGTTCGCCCAACAAATATGACAAGGCTGGCACGAGCAGCAGCAGATATGTGGTATCAGACTTGAAAGAAACAAACAAGGTTACGCTGAAGCAGACAAGCGGCGGCAACGTGAGGCTTGACTATATCGTGCTGAACAGCAATACGAAAGAAGAACTGCCAAACCTTGCAACGGATGCTTTCAAGGTGCCGGAATACGTGTACAGGATAACCAACCAGAACCTTCACGCCCACGGTCCTGCCGACATGATAATCATTCTGCCTACAACGCAGAAACTGCGCGCGCAGGCAGAAAGGATAAAGCAACTGCATGAAACCCAAGACTCGATGAGGGTTAGAATTGTGCCTGCCGATGAGATATTTAACGAGTTTTCAAGCGGTACGCCCGATGCTACGGCATATCGCCGATATATGAAGATGCTCTACGACAGGGCAGAAACAGAAGCCGACATGCCAAAATATCTGTTGCTGTTCGGAGACGGAGCATGGGACAATAGGATGAAGACAGCCACTTGGGCGGGATACTCGCCCGATGATTTCCTGCTGTGCTACGAGAGCGAAAACTCGTTTAGCGAGACCGACTGCTACGTGTCTGACGATTTCTTCTGTTTGCTGGATGACAAGGAAATGATACAGACGGCCAGCAGCACGAATAAGTATGTGTATAGAGGTAAGCCGGATGTGGCTGTAGGCAGATTCCCCGTAAGGACAGAAGAGCAGGCTAGGGTGATGGTAGACAAAGTATATGCCTACATTGAAAACAAGGAAGCCGGCGCATGGCAGAACACGATAGTGATGATGGGCGACGACGGCAATGGAAACATACACATGCAGCAAGCAGACAGAATCGCATCGACCATAGAAAAGAATCTGCCGGGCTTTGACGTGAGAAGGATAATGTGGGACGCTTACCAGATAGTGGCAACCTCTACAGGTCACTCTTATCCGGATGCGACAAGACTGATAAAGCAGTATATGACCAATGGTGCGCTCATAATGAACTATAGCGGTCACGGATCGCCAAATAGCATATCGCACGAGCAGGTGCTGAAACTGGCCGACTTTAAAGACGCAACATCAAACAGACTGCCGCTATGGTTGACGGCATCGTGCGACATCATGCCGTTTGACGGACAGGAAGAGAATATCGGCGAAGAGGCATTGTTCAATCCTAAGGGTGGAGCTGTGGCCTTCTACGGAACGACAAGAACCGTATATTCTACACAGAACGAGCTGATGAATGCCGAGTTTATGAAGAAGGTGCTGAATATTGGCGGTGGAGACAATACGATAGGCGAGGCAGTGAGACTGGCTAAAAACAGCCTGGTGAACAGTGCTACCGACTTGTCGGCAAACAAGCTGCAGTATTCTTTGCTTGGCGACCCGGCGCTGAGGCTTGTCTATCCGAAACTGAAAGTCGTGGTAGACAGCATAGGCGGCATGAAGGCTGACGAGGACAATGTGGTGCAGCTCAAGGCTGGCATGCAGGTAGAGGTGAAAGGACATATAGAGCGTGATGGAACAGCTGTGACCGACTATGATGGCGTGGTGTCGGCAATGGTGCGCGATGCTATGGAGAAGGTGGTTTGTCGTCTTAACAACCAAAGCGACGACGGAGCAGAGACGGCATTCCAATTTAATGACCGCTCAAAAACACTGTTCAAGGGTTCTGACAGCATCAGAAACGGACGCTTTGCCTTCTCGTTTGCTGTGCCAAAAGATATTACATATAGCGAAGGTAGCGGATTACTGAACTTATATGCCGTAGACAACAGCAAGAGAAACGTGGCAAATGGTCATCATGACGGTTTCGTGCTGAACGGATCGCTGGAAACATTGCGCGACTCAATAGGCCCTTCTGTCTACTGCTATCTTAATTCTTCATCGTTTACAAATGGCGATGAGGTGAATGCTACTCCGTATTTCGTGGCAGAGATAAACGACGAGAACGGTATCAACTCAACAGGCAACGGCATAGGCCATGACTTGGAACTGATTATAGACGGCGAAATGTCAAAGACTTACGTGCTGAACGATTTCTTCGAGTTTGATTTCGGAAGTTTCAAGAGCGGAAGGTTGGGGTATAGCATACCGCAACTGGAGCCGGGAGAGCATAAACTGCTGTTCAGAGCATGGGACATACTGAACAACTCTACAACATCGGAACTGACATTTACTGTGGCCAAGAGTGTAAAGCCAAGGCTGTTTGACGTTGACTGTACGAAGAATCCGGCAACAACAAGCACTACGTTCCGTATCATGCACGACCGTGCAGGCAGTGAGATAGATGTGGTGCTCGACATCTTCGACATGTCAGGCAGGCACTTGTGGAGCAACGCCACCAAGGGAGTGTCGGCAAACAACATACTCAATATAGATTGGGACCTGACCGTAAATGGCGGCAGAAGATTGGGCACTGGTGTGTATCTATATAGAGTGCGTATCAGTTGCGACGGCAGCAGTTATGCATCGAAAGCCAAGAAATTGATAATCATAAGCAATAAATAAGCATGTTGTTGCGTTTATAGATTAGTTTGTTTTGATAATAAATAAGATAATGAAGCAAAAGATTATAATGATATTCGTGTGTCTTGCTTTGGCTATAGGAGCAAAGGCACAAGATAAAATGAGCGAGTTTAATCCCGTAGAGCATGCGGTGATATCTCAGACCATTGCCCCGGATGCCCGTGCTGCAGGTATGGGCGATGTGGGTGCGGCAACAGACCCTGATGTCAACTCACAGTTCTGGAACCCGGCAAAGTATCCATTCTGTATCAGCCGTGCCGGTATAGCGCTTAACTACACGCCTTGGTTGCGCCAGTTGGTTAGCGATATCGACCTTGCATACGTGGCAGGCTATTATAGAATAGGTGACTACAGCGCGCTGTCGGGTTCGCTGCGCTATTTCTCACTTGGCGAGGTTATGACTTCTACGGATGAGAATGCAATGTCGGTGAAGCCTTATGAAATGTCGCTCGATGTGGCTTACTCGCTGATGCTTAGCGAGACATTCTCGATAGCAGCCGGCATCAGATGGATCTATTCTGATTTGCGCTTTGACTATACTGAGGACTCGTCGCCTGCATCTGCTTTTGCTGCCGACCTGGCCATGTATTACAACAATTATTTCAACATGGGCAACCGTGAGTGTCAGTTGGGACTTGGTATGAACATCAGCAATATTGGTAGTAAGATTTCGTTCTTTGGCGATGAGAGAAGCCAGTTTATACCTGCCAACATGCGTATTGGTGCATCGGTGTTGATTCCTGTCGACGAGTACAACCGCTTCGCAATCTCTGCCGATGCCAACAAACTGCTTGTTCCCACTGTACCGAAGCAGGAGGAAGGAGAAAGTGCTGCCGACTACCAGCAGCGTGTGATAGAGGAATACAGCGATGTGGGTGCTATCTCTGGTATTTTCAAGAGCTTTGGCGATGCTCCTGGTGGCTTTAAGGAAGAACTTGAGGAAATACAGTGGAGTGTTGGTGCGGAGTATGTTTATCACGACCAGTTCTCTTTGCGTGCCGGTTATCATCATGAGAGCGAGAACAAGGGTAATCGTAAGTATTTTACTGTAGGTGGAGGCTTCAAGATGAATGTGTTCTCTTTGGATGTTGGTTATGTCATCTCTACCGCACAGAGCAATCCGCTTGACCAGACGTTGCGCTTTACGTTGGCGTTTGATATGGACGGCATAAAAGATTTGTTTAGATAAAAAACAATAATGGGGCACCTTGGTCTTTAAGATTAGGTGCCTTTTACCCCAAATCGGTCATTTAGATTTTAGTGCGTTTGTCTTGTTATTTTTGAGAAGATTTTTTATGTGTTCTAAAGGAGTATAGCGGGCTATACGACTGAAGAGACATTAAAAATATGCCAAAAAGAATAGACAAACGTGCAAAAAGTATTTCTTAATGTCACATTTACGGTCTAATGACCGATTGGGGTTTATAATTATATATTTAATGGATAATAAAATGAATTTAGGTATAAGAACCGGTTTTGGTTTTGACGTGCATAAACTGGTAGAGGGACGCGACCTTTGGATGGGTGGTATAAAGATAGACCACCAGTTGGGACTGCTCGGCCATAGCGATGCCGACGTGCTGCTGCATGCTATCTGCGATGCATTGCTTGGAGCCGCTAATATGAGGGACATAGGCTATCATTTTCCTGATACTTCTGCAGATATGAAAGACATTGACAGCAAGATTCTGTTGAAGAAAACTATCGAACTGATAGCGACGAAGGGTTATCGTGTGGGAAATATCGACTGTACAATTTGCGCTGAGCGCCCTAAGATGAATCCGCATATCCCAGAAATGAAGGAGTGTATAGCTTCAATAATGGATACAGACACAGACAACATATCTATTAAGGCAACGACAACAGAAAAGCTTGGATTTACCGGACGCGAAGAAGGCATATCTGCATATGCGACAGTGCTGATATACAAGTAAAAAATATGCCACTACTCATCAACGAGCAGTGGCATACGAGCCTATGTTTAACTAAAAATCCTTTTTCTTTTTAAGAGGTTTTTCTTAGTTTGAAGTCCCGCTGCTATAAATATAGCAGACAGGGCATCATAACTAATACTAACCTTTTTAGAAAGTGAAGGGAGCCTCACGGCGACCTTTGTTATCCACGCTTGAAAACTTTCTTTCTACCAATAACTAAAAACCTAAAACTATAAATATTACTACTAACCTAAAACAATCTATTAACCTTTTGACGATGCAAAGGTAATTATAATTTGTAAACCTGCAATAGTATCTTGTGATAATTTATAATTATTTATATCATTCTTGACATAAATCAACATATTGTGTGCGCGAACAGGTATTATTAATACTCAGTTCTGTCTTCTTTGGCAGTCCACATCTTGAAGGCATTCTTTGCTTCTTGAGGCATTAAAATCTCACATGGTAGTTTGCGCTCGTTTGGTTCTAATGACAGTTCTGAATAAATAAAGTCGTCGTCGAACCCAATCTGAGCAGCGTCTTTGCGGTCGTTGCCATAATATATTTTGTCAATATGCGCCCAATATATGGCACCAAGACACATGGGGCATGGTTCGCAAGACGTGAATATCTCACAACCGCTGAGATCGTACGTACCAAGTTTGGCTGTAGCGTTCCTTATTGCTGTGACTTCGGCATGGGCGGTAGGGTCGTTGTGTATGGTTACGTTATTGCTCCCTTCGCTGATGATTTCGCCGTTGCGGGCAATGACAGCCCCAAAAGGACCACCGCCACGTTTTACGCTCTCCTCTGCCAATTGGCATGCTCTCTTCATCAATTCTTTTTTGTTCATGGCTGTATGCTGTTATTGTATCACAAAAATATTATAAAATATTGAGTATTCAGAATATATTTGTATTTATTTGCAGAATCTAACTTTTTTATGTAATTGATTAAGCAGTGAGGTAGGGTCGATTATATAATTCGGTGAATATGGAATTTTCGCATCCAATTATTTACTCTTCATTTATTTTTTATTACCTTTGCAGTATGAGAGTACTGATAGTAAACACAAGTGAGAAGAAAGGCGGGGCTGCAGTTGCTGCCAATAGGCTGATGGAGGCTCTTAACAATAATGGCGTGAAGGCGAAGATGCTGGTGCGCGATAAAGAAACGGATAATATCAATGTGGTAGAGCTAAGCAATAGGATTTCTCAGAAGTTATATTTTTTATGGGAACGCTTGGTCGTGTTTTTTTATCAGCATTTCTCAACAAAGAACCTTTTTGCAGTTGATATAGCCAATTGTGGAACGGATATAACTGGCATGAAGGAGTTTAAGGAGGCTGACGTTATACATCTGCACTGGATAAATCAGGGTATGCTATCGTTGAAATCTATTCGCAGGATATTGGAAAGCGGAAAGCCTATGGTATGGACCATGCACGATATATGGCCAGCGACAGGTGTGTGTCATATCACATTGGGTTGCAATAGGTTCAAGTCTCGTTGTTGTAATTGCCGACTTCTTCCAGGAAAGGGTGGGGCAGATGATTTGTCCGCTAAGATATGGAGAAGGAAATCTAAAATGCTGAAGGCCGGTAGCGTACATTTCGTGACATGCAGCAAATGGCTTGAGAGTGAAGCGAAGGAAAGTTCGCTGCTTCAGAATCATTCGGTGACAAGCATTCCTAATCCAATTGACATTCGTGTTTTCTGCTCTCAGGACAAAACAATGTCGCGCGAAAGATGTGGTCTGCCTATGGGTAAGAATGTTATCCTGTTTGTGTCGCAGCGCATAACAAATCCTAATAAAGGCATGAACTATCTGGTTGATGCTTGCAATCAAATAGTAAAAGAGCATCCGGAAATGCAAGAGAGTGCTATTGTGGCTGTTCTTGGCGGTCATGCGGAGGATATGCAAGAGAACTTGCCTTTTGAAGTCTATAATCTTGGTTATACAAGCGATTCGAAAAGAATCGTGGACATTTATAATTCTGCCTCAGTATTTGTGTTGCCGTCTTTGTCGGAGAATTTGCCGAATACTATAATGGAGGCTATGGCTTGCGGTGTGCCTTGTGTGGGATTCAAGGTGGGTGGCATACCGGAGGAAATTGATCACAAGAAAAATGGATACGTGGCCGCATATCGCGATTATGAAGACCTGGCACGTGGCATTTATTGGGTTTTGAAGGAGGCTGACTATTCGTCTCTGTGTAACGAAGCACAGAAGAAAGTCAGATTAAGCTACTCGCAACAAAGCGTAGCCGTGAAATATATAGAAGTTTATAATCAAGCTTTGGCAAAAAAACATTATAAACTATGATTAAGATATCAATAGTTACTATTACATATAATGCGTCTGCTGTGTTGCGGCGCACGCTTGATAGTGTTAAAAATCAGACATATCAATATATAGAGCACCTGATTGTTGATGGTGCTTCTACGGACGATACCGTAGAGATTGCAATTGACTATAAAGAAGAAAGTGACAGCGTATCGGCAAGTCATGATGTGGTGATTTCGTCAGAGCCAGACAAAGGACTGTATGATGCTATGAACAAGGGACTGCAACGTGCTACTGGCGATTATGTTTGCTTCTTGAATGCAGGTGATTTTCTTCCTTCATCGGCTACCATTGAGACAATTGTCCAAATGGCTAAATGCGAATTGAAATCGGAAGGTACGCTTCCTGCGGTTTTGTATGGTGATACGGATATAGTGGATAATGGCGGCACGTTTATTGGGCATCGGCGTCTTAGGCCACCTAAGAACCTGTCGTGGCGCTCGTTTCAACAGGGAATGCTAGTATGTCATCAGGCTTTTTATGCTCGTCTTGATATTGCACAGACCATTCCGTATGATCTAAAATACAGGTATTCGGCAGATGTAGATTGGTGTATACGTATCATGAAAGAGGCTGAACGCCGTCAGTTGATGATTAGTAACGTAGGATGTGTGATTGCCAATTATACAAAAGAAGGGCAAACCACGATTCATCATAGAGCATCTTTAAAAGAACGCTATAATATAATGTGTTGTCATTATGGAAAGATAACGACAATGTTGATGCATATATGGTTTGCGGTAAGGTCTGTGGTGAAAAAATAAAAGTAATTATTTTGTCAATTATTATTAAATCATAATTAAAAAATTTGGCGGTGAGTCTTTTTTTTAATACCTTTGCATCCGCTTAGCATGAAGTATGCGGAAATAGCTCAGTTGGTAGAGCACAACCTTGCCAAGGTTGGGGTCGCGAGTTCGAGCCTCGTTTTCCGCTCAATGTCAACCGACACACCAAAATAAAATATTGCCGCAATGGTGGAATTGGTAGACACGAGGGACTTAAAATCCCTTGGCCAGTGATGGCTGTGCGGGTTCGAGTCCCGCTCGCGGCACGGAAAGGCGTCTTTTGAGACGCTTTTTTGTATTCATAGGGTTTAATAATTAAATAAATATAAAAAAAACACATTATTATATAATATGTGGTTTTTCATTTATACCTTTGCAGCAGAAATTAGAATATTATATAATTATACAAAAATGAGAAAGCAAAGTTTATTAATTGCAGCGGCTTCTGCGCTGCTCCTTACATCATGCTCTTCTAAGCTTGGAGAGCTGACAGCTGACAATTTTAATGTTGTGCCAAATCCACTGGAGGCTGAGGTTGGCCAAGTTCCTGCAACAATCAATGGTACATTCCCAGAGAAGTACATGAAGAAAAAGGCAGTAGTAACAGTAACTCCAGAGCTTCGTTATGCAGATGGCAAGGTGGCTCGCGGTACTAGCGCTACTTTCCAGGGTGAGAAGGTTAAGGGTAACGACCAGACCATTTCTTACAAGGTTGGTGGCAACTACACAATGAAGAGCAACTTCGCATATGTTCCAGATATGTTGAAGAGTGAACTTTATCTTACATTCGATGCTAAAGTAGGCAAGAAGTCAGTTGAGGTTCCTGCTGTTAAGGTTGCTAATGGCGTGATAGCTACATCTATGCTCTATACAGAGACAGCAGAGAATGCACAGGCTTGTATCGCTCCAGATGCATTCCAGAGAATTACAGCACAGAAGCAGGATGCTAATATCAAGTTCTTGATTCAGCAGGCAAATCTTCGTAGAAGTGAGTTGAAGAACAATTCTGTTAAGGAATTCGTTGAACTTCTTAAGAGAATCAATGACGACAAGAAGAACTTGAACCTCAATAATATTGAGATTTCTGCATACGCATCACCTGATGGTGGTTTTGAACTCAATGAAAAACTTGCAAGCAATCGTCAGAAGAATACAGAGAAGTATCTGCAGAAGGAGTTGAAGAAGATTAAGATGGAATCTCCTGTTGATGCAAAGTATACAGCACAGGACTGGGAAGGTTTCCAGGAGTTGGTTAAGGCTTCTAATATCCAGGATAAGGATGTGATTCTCCGTGTACTTTCTATGTACAAGGATCCAGAAGAGCGTGAACAGCAGATTAAGAATATGAGCGCAGGTTTCAAGGAACTTGCTGAAGGTGTTCTGCCAGAACTTCGTCGTGCTCGCCTTACTATCAACTATGAGGTTGTAGGCCGTAGCAACGAGGAAATCAAGGAACAGTATAATGCTGATGCTAAGGTTCTTACAGTAGAGGAACTCCTCTATGCTGCAACTCTTACAGATAATGCAACAGAGAAAGAGGGTATCTATAAGACTACTACACAGGTTTATCCAAATGATGCACGTGCATATAACAACCTTGCTACTCTTGAGTTTGCAAAGGGTAACTATAGCGCAGCAAAGAATTACGCTCAGAAGGCTCTTAGCGTAAATGCAAAATGTCAGGAAGCTAATGCAAACCTTGGTCTTATCGCTCTTCAGGCTGGTGATGTAAAGGCTGCTGAGGCTCTTATCGCTAAGGCTCCAGAAGCTAATGGTATTTCTGAGATTCTCGGTAACCTGAATCTTGCTAAGGGTAACTACGCTCAGGCTATAAGCAACTTTGCTAACACAAATTCAAATAGTGCAGCTCTCGCTCAGATTATGAGCAAGAACTATTCTGCAGCTGCTCAGGTTCTTAATAATGTTAAGAATGCGAATGCAATGACTGAGTATCTTAAGGCTGTTTTGAATGCTCGTCAGGGTAACAATAGCGCAGCAGCAACAGCTCTTAAGAATGCTATCGCAAAGGATCCATCATTGGCTAAGTACGCAGCAAACGACCTTGAACTTTCAAATGTAAGCAAGTAATCTCGTAAATATACCATATGAAGAAATTCATTGGATATATACTGCTCACTCTGGTTTTAGTTTCTTGCGAAACCGATAGCGATTTTTTCCGCATCGAGGGACGCTTCAAGAACTTCAACCAGGGTGAGTTCTTTGTATATAGTATGGATGGTGGCATTTATGACTTGGATACGATAAAGGTGATGGACGGACGTTTTTCATACGAAACTCCATTGAATCGTAAAGCCACTTTTATGCTTGTATTCCCTAATTATTCGCAGCAGCCAGTCTTTGGCGAACCTGGGGCTACAGCAAAAATCAGTGCAGATGCATCACACCTTAAAGGACTAAAGGTTACCGGTACTGATGAAAACGAACTGTTGACGACATTCCGTATGGATGTCATAGATATGACACCACCAGAAGTTTTAAAAGAAGTGGAGGAGTTCGTGGCAGATAATCCCAAAACGATGTCTGCCTTATACCTTATTAATAGGTATTTTGTGCAGGGGCAAGAAACAGATTATCAATTAGCTTTCAAACTTACAGATATAATGCTGAAAGCCGATTCTACTAATGTCCAGGCACAGGTTTTACATAATAAACTAAAAAGTCTGAAAAATACAGAACTTAATCAGACTCTGCCGAATTTTTCTGTTAAGGATATTGATGATAAGGTTGTTACGCAGAATGACCTGAAAGGAAAACTAAACATAATCAGTTTATGGGCTTCGTGGAATTATGAAAGTTTAAATCATCAAAAGAGACTCAGAAAACTGCAGAAGGAATATGGCGACGACATTAAATTGCTGAGTATATGCATTGATGCCCGCATGGCTGAATGCCGAGAGCATAGCAGGCGTGACTCTTTTCTTTGGCACAATGTATGTGATGGCAAGATGTGGGATACGCCATTAGTACAGCAGCTAGGATTAAGCACTTTGCCAGCTTCTATAGTATTTGACAAAGAAGGGAAAATCATAGGCCGCAATCTTAGTATAAAAGACCTGGAAGACAAAGTGAAGACAATATTTGAAAACTAATTTTTATTCTTAATAATCTATGCTGGTAAAAACATTTTGTGCTGCAGTAAATGGCTTGGAAGCAACAACAGTAACTGTGGAGGTTAGTCTTACTCGAGGCGTTATGTTCCATCTCACAGGATTGGCAGATACGGCCGTGCGGGAAAGTCACGACCGCATCGTTGCTGCCTTACAGAACAACGGTTTTAAGTTTCCCGTTGCCGACATCACCGTAAATATGGCTCCTGCTGATTTGCGAAAGGAGGGAAGTGCCTATGACTTGCCTTTGGCGATAGGTCTTTTGGCTGCCAACGGCAAGGTTGATTGTAGTATGCTTCATGAATATATGCTCATCGGCGAGTTGGGACTTGACGGCCGTCTGCAACCTGTCCGTGGTGCCTTGCCAATTGCTATCAAGGCGAGAGCGGAGAAGTTCAAGGGACTAATTGTTCCAAAGCAGAACATCCGTGAGGCAGCGGTTGTGAACAACATCGACGTTTACGGCGTTGACTCCATCATGGATGTAATAAACTTTTTCAATGGTAGCGGTGATCTGCAACCCACGGTCATTGATACGCGCAAGGAGTTTTACGACCAACAGAATCATTTCGAATACGATTTCAGCGATGTTAAAGGGCAGGAGTCAGTCAAGCGCGCCCTCGAAGTGGCAGCTGCCGGAGGTCATAACCTTATCATGATTGGTCCTCCAGGCAGCGGTAAGTCGATGATGGCAAAGCGTCTTCCGAGCATTCTTCCTCCGTTATCATTATCGGAAAGTCTGGAAACAACGCAGATACATAGCGTGGCAGGCAAACTGAGTCGTGACACGAGCCTCATCAGTCAGCGTCCGTTCCGCAGTCCTCACCACACAATATCTCAGGTAGCCCTTGTTGGCGGTGGTCAGAATCCGCAACCAGGAGAAATAAGTCTGGCGCATAACGGCGTCCTGTTCATAGACGAGTTACCAGAAATCTCTCGCTCTGTTCTTGAGGTGCTGCGCCAACCGCTTGAGGACCGCCGCATCAGCATCAGTCGTGCGAAATACAATGTAGAATATCCGTGCTCGTTCATGTTTGTGGCTTCCATGAACCCTTGCCCATGCGGATATTATGGAGACCCAACACATCATTGCGCTTGCACTCCCGGACAGATACAGCGCTACATGAACAAAATCAGCGGTCCTCTGCTCGACCGCATCGACATTCAGGTTGAGTGCTCGGCACTCAGCTACGATGACCTTTCCAAAGCTCCGACGGGTGAGCCGTCTTCCGTAATTCGCGAAAGGGTGTTGAAGGCTCGTCAGATTCAGGAACACCGATTCCAAGGGCAGAAGGGCATACACAGCAATGCCCAGATGACCGAGCGAATGATTCATCAATACGCCGAACCCGATGAAAGTTCTTTGGCCCTCCTTCGGATGGCGATGGAGCGCCTGAAACTCTCTGCTCGCGCGTACAATAGAATATTAAAGGTCGCCCGCACCATTGCCGACTTGGAAGGTTCAGAGAAAGTTCAGAGCCAGCATATCGCCGAAGCAGTTGGATACAGGAATCTTGACCGAGGCGACTGGGCAGAGAGAGGAATATAAGTACCAAAATATAGAATATAAAAAATGAATAGAAATTAAAGCTACATTTTAAACATATCAGAACTATGATAACGAAAAACAAACTACTGAAGCCATGCCTACTTTTGGTCATGGTTGTATTGACAAACAATGCAGACGCGAAGAAGAAAACTGTAGTTAAAGATTACTGGCCCAATGGTGAACCCATAGCTGAGTGGTTCAGCGATACGGCAAAGGTGGATGTCGCCACGCTGGGCAAACGCTACCTTCTGACCGACTACGGCGTGCGCCAGGGCACTAACGAGGTGCAGACACGCGCCATTCAGGCCGTGATAGACCGTGCCGCCAAGCAGGGCGGCGGAGTGGTGGTAGTGCCTAAGGGCACATTCTACAGCGGCAGTCTGTTCTTCCGCCAAGGCACCCATCTGATGGTAGAAGAGGGTGGGGTACTGAAGGGCTCCGACCGCATACGTGACTTCGAGATACGCGAGACGCGCATCGAGGGGCAGACCTGCAAGTACTTCACCGCCCTGGTGAATGCCGACAGCATCAACGGATTCACTATCTGTGGCAAGGGCACCATCGACGGTAATGGCACCTCCTACTGGGAAGAGTTTTGGATTCGGCGCCAGTGGAACCGGCAGTGTACTAACAAGGATGCACAACGCCCGCGCCTGACCTACATCACCAACTCAGAAAACGTCACCATACAAGACGTGCGGCTCATCAACTCGCCCTACTGGACCAACCACATCTATCGTTGCCACCACGTGCGCTATCTCGACCTCTATATCTATTCCTCCACAGTGGATATCAAGGGACCATCGACCGATGCCATCGACATCGACGTGTGCCACGACGTGCTGGTGCGAGGCTGCTATATGAACGTCAACGACGATGCCGTAGTGCTCAAGGGCGGCAAGGGCACCTTTGCCGACCAAGCACCGGAAAACGGCCCCTGCTACAACATCTTGGTAGAGAACTGTCACTACGGCACCACCCACGGCTGCATGACGCTCGGCTCGGAGAGCGTGACCGACTGGAATGTCATCATGCGCAATTGTAGGGCCGACAACACCAATAATGTGCTGTGGCTGAAGATGCGTCCCGACACGCCGCAACGCTATCAGCATGTGCGAATAGAGAACTTCACCGGCAAGTGTCGCAACTTCCTGCTCGTGCGTCCCTGGACTCAGTTCTACGAGAAACAGGAGCGTCAGGACATGCCACTCTCAGAATGCAGCAACATGACCTTCCGCAACATACGAATGACGTGCAACGTGTTCTTCAACGTCACCGGGTCGGATAAATACGCACTGAGAAACTTCGACTTCGAAGACATCGACTGCAGTGACTATGGCAAGGAGAAACCTTTCAGCAAGCGGCCCGTGGAGGGGCTGACGTTGAAGAATGTCAAGATAAACGGCGAAATGATAGAATAGCCTATGAACGTGTTTCTAAAAAAAATCATTTGCCTCGCCTTAATGCTTATGGCGGTGATGGCCGACATTGCTCAGAGCAGGACCGACGTGCAGCTCAACGACGGATGGACCATACGACCCATCAGCGACCCTTCACCCGGCAAGCAAGGCACTTTAGTGACGCTGCCACACACGTGGAATGCCAACTACGTGAAGAGCACTTTCTACAATCGTGAGACGATGGTTTATACTCGTTCGCTCAATGTCAGCAACGAAATGCTTCGTGAACATCGTGTGTTTCTCCGTTTTGAGGGCGTGAACTCAGTGGCCGATGTCTTTGTAAACCGGAAGACTGCTGGTCAACACAAGGGTGGCTATACAGCCTTCTGCATGGAGGTGACCGACCTTCTGCATGAGGGTGACAACCAGATAGAGGTATGGGCAGGCAACAGTTTCCGTACTGATGTGCTGCCCATCTCGGGCGACTTCAATGTCTATGGTGGAATACACCGGCCCGTTCACCTACTCATCACTGCCCACGACTGTATCTCACCCACTGACTATGCCTCGAGTGGCGTGTATGTGCACCAGGAGAAAGTATCGCGGCAGGAGGCAGAACTCCGCATAGAGACTGTATTGTCGTTGACCACGGCAACTGAGACCAAGCAGCTGCGGCTGACCATGACCGATGCCTGTGGAAAGGTGGTGGCGCAGCGGACAGATGCTGTCAGTGGTGGCGTGATGCAGCAAAGCATCTCGTTAAGGAATCCTACGCTTTGGCACGCCCGAAAGAATCCCTACCTATATAATATAAAGGTGGAACTGTTAGACGGCGGACGGGTAATCGACACGGTGGAGGAGCAGACTGGCCTACGGTATTTCTCGGTTGACCCCGAACAAGGATTCTTTCTCAACGGAGAGCATTACCCGCTGCTGGGCTTTAACCGTCATGAGGATGTAGATGGAAAAGGTAGCGCCCTTTCCGCTGAAGACCATGAGCGCGACATGCAACTCATCAGCGAGACGGGAGCTACCATGATACGTCTTTCGCACTATCCGCAGAGCCGCTATTTCTACGAGCTGGCCGACCGCCGCGGCATGGTACTCTGGAGCGAGATTCCTCTTGTCGGACCAGGTGGATATGACTTCACCGGCTATGTGAAGAACGTGGAAGACAATGCCCGGCAGGTGGCGCTCGAAATGGTACACCAGAACTACAACCACCCCTCGGTATGCTTCTGGGGCCTTTTCAACGAACTGCTTGTTGATGAAGGCCGTTTCCGTGAATGGGACAATCCCGTTGGCTTCATCAAAGAGTTACATCAGATAGTAAAACTGGCCGACCCCTCACGTCTCACCACCTTTGCTACCTGCGTTCAGCACACCCACTATCTCGGCTGCAGCGACCTCATGGCTTGGAACAAATATTTCCGCCGTCCCGGTAATGAGCAGAAAGTGCGACAGTTCTATGCAGAGGCCAAGGCCACGCGAGGCGGTCAGCCCCTTGGCATCTCGGAGTATGGCGACGCAGGCAGCATCCATATCCACACCGATCCGCGCTACGACCGCATCCGCGACCATGCCGAGAACTACCAACTGCTGACCCATGAGGGCTATTGGCGGGCCATCAAGGACGAGCAGTGGCTATGGTGCAAGTGCATCTGGCAGTTCAGCGACATGCAGACCAGCATACGCCACGAGGGCGACCGCGACGGCATGAACGACAAGGGCGTGGTGACCTACAACCGGCAGGTGTGCAAGGACATCTATTACTTCTACAAGGCGCAGTGGAACCCCGAGCCGATGGTCTACATCACCGGCCGCCGCTTCACTACCCGCCGCCATGCGGTGACCGATGTGAAAGCCTACACCAACCAGCGAGAGGCTACCCTCTACGTGAACGGTCGAAAGATAGGCAAGGCCAAAGCCGACGACATCGGGCGGCTGCAATGGCAGGGTATCAGCCTCATTGAGGGAGAAAACAAAATAGAAGTACGCTCGGGCAAGCTCAGCGACACCTGCACATGGATAGTAAATACTAATTAATAAACCAATCAATTGGAAATCCATGCCGTGTGATAAGAGAGATTAACAAGTAAATTCCAATTTAACGAATAACAAACAGCTTTATGGCTATCAAACAATTCGCTCATGAAAGAATAGACCTCGTTGCAAAGATGGCAGCGGGAGTCTGGGGTAAGGAACAAGGTGCTCATAGTTCTGAAGTAGCCCGTATCTTCTGCCAGCATTTGACCAGGTACAGTTTGTATTCTGCTGATTTGGCATTTCAGGCAGAAGACGAAGAAGGCCTTCAGGCCATCGCCTTTGCATGGCTGCCAGGTGACACCAACGATGCTGCTTTATGGTTGCGGAGCCAATTCCCAAATATGACAACAGAGGAGCAGCAGACACTTTTGACCAACGAGCGTTACCTGATGCGGACGGATGCAGAACTACAGTCGAAGATGGTGCCAAACTCGGCAAAACTCTCTTTCTTTATCAGTCAGAAGCCAGGCTATGGTACACCTGTGCTGAACGCCCTGATAGAACGGCTCAGGGAGCGTGACATAGAATGGCTGTATCTCTGGACAGACTGCACCTGCAATTGGGAGTACTATCCGATGCATGGATTCGAGCAGATTGGTGAGGGCACCGTGCCGGAGTTCAGCACCGATGACGAAGAATACGTATATAAAATGTTCCGCAAAAATATAAATCAATAGATAACATGAGAAAGACTATTCTAATGGCATTTGCCATACTTTGCCTGCCGATGGTAGGCCTGACACAAAACGTCATTCCTGAAGTACAATGGGACCGTCAGAGCCTGATTATTGACGGGCGGCGCGTCTGTCCCGTAATGGGCGAGGTACACTACAGCCGCATCCCCGCCGATGAGTGGCCTGCAGAGGTAAGGAAAATCAAGGAGGGCGGTGTGACGATGATTGCCACCTACGTGTTCTGGAACCATGTGGAGGAGCAGGAGGGCATCTTCAACTGGAGTGGCGAGCGCAACCTGCGCCGCTTCCTTGAGGTGTGCAAAGAGGAGGGGATGTCCGTGGTGCTGCGCGTGGGGCCTTTCTGTCACGGCGAGGTGCGTCAGGGCGGCATTCCCGACTGGATCTTCGACAAGGGAACCAAGGTGCGGAGCACCGACCCAAAGTTCATGGCATACGTGGAGCGGCTCTACAGGCAGATATTCACACAGGTGCAGGGGCTGCAATGGAAAGACGGCGGTCCGGTGGTGGCAGCGCAGTTCGACAACGAGTATCGCGGTCCGGGCGACTACCTGATGGCATTGAAGCGTATGGCACAGGCTATCGGTTACGACCTGCCATTCTACACCCGCACCGGCTGGCCTGCACTCACCAAGCCCGTACCTTTCGGCGAGATGCTGCCCCTATATGGCGACTATGCCGACGGCTTTTGGGAGAGAAACACCCGTGAGGCCACTGGCAACTATTACAAGGCATTTAACTTCAAGGCCTTCCGCTCGTCGACCGCCATTGGCACCGACCTACTGGGCGAGCAGAAGGAAGAGACGGCAAAGGGCGACGATGACTACCCCTACTTCACCTGCGAACTGGGTGGCGGCATGGCAACTGCCTACCACCGCCGTCCCTACATCTACCCTGAGGATGCCTACGCTATGGCGGTGGTGAAACTGGGCAGCGGTTCCAACCTGCTGGGCTACTACATGTATCACGGCGGAACGAACCCACAAAGCCTGACGGGCATCACCCTCAGCGAGGGCATACACACCAGAGCCACAGCCAATAACGACCTGCCGGTAAAGAGCTATGACTTTCAGGCACCGTTAGGCGAATTCGGGCAGAAGAACCCACACTACTACATCCTGCGCAAACTGCATCTCTTCATGCATGACTGGGGCGACTTGCTGGCTCCGATGGAGGCTTCGTTCCCCGGACCGAAGGACATCCGCCAGGGCTATGACGACTCTCTGCGATGGGCAGTGCGCCAGAAAGACGGCTCTGGCTTCATCTTCGTCAACAACTACGAGCGGCTGCAGAACCTCACCGCCAAGAAAAACGTCCGACTGTCACTGTGCGGCGTTGATTTGCCCAAAGTGACCATCCCTGCCGGCACCACCTGCATCTTCCCTGTCAACATCGGCGGCATCCGCTATGCCACCGGCCAGCTGATTGCCAAGCGCGACGGCAACATCTACATGGAGCAGGTAAGGGGCATCCCCACCACCATAGCCCTGCAGAACGGCAAGACACTGCGAAACCTCAAGCCACGCGGCACGGCGAAGCCCGTCTGTGGAAACATCTATCTGCTTACGCCAGAGGAGGCCGGGCGGCTCTTCCTCACCGAGACTGCCCACACCAGTGAGCCGGTGCGAGTGGAGTGGCAGAAGGTCAAGGAGGCCGGCACACCGCGCACCATTGTCGTTGGCAAGCAGAAGGTGGCCGAGGCACCGACCGACGCAGACTTCGATCATGCTGCCGTCTATTCCATCACCCTGCCCGACACGCTCTCCGGACTGCTGACCATCAACTATCGGGGCGACGTGGCCAGGCTCTATGCCGACGGCCAGCTGATAGACGATAATTTCTATAACGGACGGCCATTCTGTTACGCCCTCAGTCGCCTGCCAGAGAACTGCCGCAGGCTGGAACTCCGCATACTCCCCTTGCAGGCCGACATGCCGGTCTATCTGCCTCGCGAGGCAGACAAGACGCCCGGTGAACAGATAGACAGTATAACCATTGAACTTTGAACTTTGAACATTGAAACCGACATGAGAAAGACTATTCTACTGGCACTTGCCATGCTTTGCCTGCCGATGGCGGGCTCGACAAAGGGAGTGAAATCGACGCGCGAGCACCGCGACTTAATCAAACAGCACATCTATGGTGACTATAAGCAGATGTACCGCCAGCCGTCGGGCATCGCACTGAAGTTCCCCTACATCACGCCCGGCAGCCAGCAGTATGCCCATGTGCTGTGGGACTGGGACTCGTGGCTCTCTGACATTGCCCTGCGGCAGACGCTCACCGACGTGGGGACGGAGGCCGACCGTCAGGAGGCGCTGACGTATGAGCAGGGCTGCGTGCTGAACTATCTGGCCTACACGTCGCCCGAGGATGGCTATATGCCTATGGTCATCAGTGCTTCTACCGATCCTGACAAGATAAAGCCGGCTGACATCTACGTCACCAACATGCACAAACCCTGTCTGGCACAGCATGCAGCCTTCCTCGTGCAGCAGTCTGGGAGCGATGCCGAATGGTTGCGCGAGGGCTATCCCCGCCTGCAGGCTTTCATACAGAACTATCACGACCATCACCGTCATGCCGAGACGGGACTTTACTATTGGCAGGACGACCTTGCCATCGGTGTGGACAACGACCCATCTACGTTTTTCCGTCCCAAGCGTTCGTCGGCCAGCATCTACCTGAACTGTTTGATGTATAAGGAACTGAGAGCCATGAGCTATCTGGGCGAACGACTTGGCAAGAGTGATGCCGCCAGTGGGTACACGGCGATGGCCGACTCGCTGCGCGATGCCGTGCGCGAATATTGCTGGGACGAGAAAGACGGCATGTACTACTCCTGCGACCTCAACCTGCTGCCCTTCACCGGTCAGCCGCAATACATCTTCGGCACGCAGATGGTGCTCCACAAGGGAGCTCCACGCCACTATCCCTGCCTCATCCAGCGGATAGGTTGCTGGAGCGGCTTCATGACCCTCTGGGCCGGCATTGCCACGGCAGAACAGGCACGCCGCATGGTCAGGGAGAACCTGATGGACGAGCGTACCTTCTGCTCGCCCTACGGTGTGCGCACGCTGTCAAAGCTGGAGAAGATGTACAACATCCGCGCCACCAACAACCCGTCGAACTGGCAAGGTCCGCTGTGGGGCATCTCCAACTACATGGTGTTCCGTGGCCTGGCTGACTATGGCCTCAACAAGGAGGCCCGCATCATGGCAGAGAAGACAGTGGCACTCTTTGGCGAAGACCTGAAGAAGGAAGGTGCCCTGCACGAATACTATGACCCCGAGACCGGCGCTCCCATCATGAACAAAGGCTTCCAGAACTGGAACTACCTCGTGCTGAACATGGTGGCATGGCTTGAAGGACGATCTACAGTCAAGGAATTTTAATCATGATAATATATGAAGCGAGCAATACTGACCCTATTCCTTTCTGTCGTCACACTGATGGCGACGGCACAGACTGCCCAATGGATTACGGCGAGTGATACGACAGTCAATGATGTGAACACATGGCTGATGTTCCGCAAGGACATCAAGGTAAAGCGGGTGCCCGACAGGGTGATGGCACGCATAGCCGTGGACTCCAAGTACTGGCTGTGGATAAACGGGCAGCTGGTGGTCTTTGAGGGTGGCCTGAAGCGAGGACCGAACCCTAAGGACACTTATTGCGACGAGGTTGACCTGAAGCCTTATCTGAAGAAGGGCAAGAATCAGGTGGCTGTGCTAGTGTGGTACTTCGGCAAGCATGGCTACTCTCATAAGTCGAGTGGACAGTCTGGACTATTCTTCGAGGCACCGGCCATAGGCTTGCAGAGCGACAGGACATGGCTCTCCATGAAGCATCCTGCCTATAGCATTGCCACGGGCGAGAAGACCAACTTCCGTCTGCCGGAATCGAGCCTATGCTATGATATGCGCAAAGACCCCGGCAAGTGGCAGACGTCGCCTATCCATGATTTCCTGCCCTCCAGGGAACTTGGCGTTGAAGGCAGTGAGCCGTGGAACCGTCTCGTACCCCGTCCGATACCATTATGGCGCGACTATGGCGTGAAAAACGTCAAGTTCACCAAGACTGAGACCGACTCGACCGTCATCTATGAGGCAGTGCTGCCTTACAACATGCAGATGACACCCGTCGTGGAACTGACCGACGGGGGCGAGGGCGGCACACGCATCGACATCGAGACCGACCACTACAAGGGAGGACGACAGGTAGATATCCGTGCTCAACTCATCACACGTCCTGGCCATCAGCAGTATGAGTCGCTGGGGTGGTTCAACGGCGAACGCATTTACATCCGCTGTCCGAATAAGAACGTCACACTACTTTCCTTAGGTTATCGTGAGACGGGTTACGATACCTATGCCGAGGGGACATTCACTTGCGATGACCAGTTTATCAATCGCTTCTGGCAGAAAGCCTCGCGTACCTTATATATTAACATGCGCGACACCTATTTCGACTGTCCCGACCGTGAGCGGGCGCAGTGGTGGGGAGACGCCACTGTGCTCATGGGCGAGAGCTTCTACACCTATTCCATCTCGGCACATAAGCTGATGCGCAAGGCCATCCGCGAACTGTGCGACTGGCAACGCGACGACAACACACTCTTTGCACCCGTACCCGCCGGCAACTACGATCAGGAACTGCCGGCACAGATGCTGACCAGCGTGGGCGAATACGGCTTCTGGCAGTACTTCATGCACACTGCCGACACCGCCACCATCCGCTATGCCTATCCTCACGTGCGCCGCTACCTCAGTGTGTGGCAGCAGGACTCCACGGGGCTGACCATCGAGCGGAAGGGTGGCTGGCAGTGGGGTGACTGGGGCCGTCATAAGGATATGCGGCTCTTGCAGGCAGGGTGGCACTACATGGCTCTGACAGCAGCTTCGAAGATGGCACGGCTCTTGGGACAGGAGGCCGATGCTGTCGACTATGACGTAAAGGCACGCCGTGTAAAAGACGGATATAACCGTTGCTGGACAGGCAAAGCCTACCATAGCCAGGAGAACCGTGACACACTCGACGACGACCGTGTGCAGGCTCTGGCCGTCATCAGTGGCATAGCCTCGGCTGACAAGTACGAGGCCATAACCGAGGTATTCCGTAAACAATGGCATGCCAGTGCATATATGGAACGCTACGTCATGGAGGCTCTCATCATGATGGGGCAGACCGACTACGCCTTCGAGCGTATGAAGAAACGTTATGAGAAAATGGTCAACGACCCTATGTGTAGCACTCTCTTCGAGGATTGGGTCAAGGGCGGTGCAGGCGGCGGCTCCACCAACCACGCATGGAGTGGCGGACCACAGACAGTCATTGCGCAGTACATTCTCGGCATACGTCCGTCAGAACCAGGTTGGCGCGAAGTTTTAATCCGGCCTGCAATAAGCCCGCTACATCAGGCATCCATCAGCATTCCAACTATCAGTGGCACGCTCGCCTACAGCTTTAAGCATGACAATAATAATTATGCAGTCACCGTTACCATCCCTGAAGGTATGCTTGTACACTTTGTATTCCCCGATGGTTTTACCTCTTCTGTTGGACAAGAACAATGGTTCAAAGCGGGAACGCACCAGATTAATCTGTTCTATAAACAGTAAAAACAATATGAACATACTATGTTACTGACATCACACTCAGCGAGGTAGAGAACACTATAGAAGTACGCTCGGGCAAGCTCAGTGACACTTGTACATGAACACTTAATAAAGCAAACAACTGATGAAGTATATATTTTCAATTCTTTTTGCCTTTGCCAGCTTCACCACGATAGAGGCACAGACAAAGATGACGCGCTACCTTTTTACCTACTTCAATAACAACACTACCGAGGGGCAGCAAGTGTGTTATGCCGTAAGCAACGACGGTGTCAACTTCACACCGCTCAACGATGGACTGCCCGTCATAGCCAGCGACACCATCAGCCGTTCGGGGGGCGTGCGCGACCCGCATATATTGCGTGGAAGCGACGGCTGGTTCTATCAGGTGCTCACCGACATGGATATGTCGCTAGGCAAATGGACCTGCCAAGGCATTGTGATGCTCCGCTCACGCGACCTCGTTAGCTGGCAGCACCATGTCGTGCATTTCCCCGAGCGGTACAAGGGTACACGTTTTGCCAACGTGAATGCTGTATGGGCACCGCAAACCATCTACGACCCGTCGGCCAAGAAGCTGATGGTTTACTTCTCGCTCCACTCCGACAAGGACGGTCCCTTCCCACAGGATGCCGTCTATTATGCCTATGCCAACGCCGACTTCAGCAGTCTGGAGAGCGAGCCGCAGCCGCTGTTCACCTATCCCTACCCGACTATCGACACCGACATCGTGCAGGACCAGACTGGCCTCTATCACTTATTCTTCAATACCTGGGGCGGTCCCGATGGCTTGCAGCGACGACAATATGAGTTTCGCGACCTGCGCAACCAGCAGTCGTGGACACTGGTACCTGGCCACCAGCAGCCCACCAGCCTCAATTCAGAGGGTTCCACGGCCTACCAGTTGCTCGACGGAACGTGGATGCTCAGCTACGACTGCTTTAAAGACGGTATCTACCAGTTCTGCCGCACGAGCGACTTCCGTCACTACGAACTGGTGCACGAGACCAAAACCGAGGGAAACTTCACGCCCCGACACGGCAGCATACTACAGATTACCGAAGCGGAATACCAGCATCTGCTGAAGAGTTATGGCAAAGTGTTCAGGACCGGTCCGGAGTACATGCCTGCTGTGATAGAACCCATTACGGCTCCATTCGACGTGAGCGGCATCAGCCGGCCGGTGTTCGCCGACAGGACGCGGACGGTGAAAATGAACAAACGGGGACTTTCCACCCGCCAGATACAGACGGCCATCGACCGCATGAGCCGACAGGGTGGCGGCACGGTCATCGTCCCCGATGGTCAGTGGACCAGCGGACGCATAGAGCTGAAATCGGGCGTATGCCTGCACCTCAGCGACAGTGCCGTGCTGACGTTCAGCGGCCGCATCAGCGACTATCAACCAGCCGTGCCCACACGCAACGAGGGCTACGACGTGATGTCGCTCGGAGCCATGATTTATGCCAATGGGGCTGAGAACATCGGACTGACGGGACGTGGACACATCGTCGGACCATCGACCGACTGCGAGATATATCAGGAGAATCAGAAATACTTGGTAGTGGAGCAGTGCGTAGATATCACCAAGCCCCTTGCCGAGCGGCTGTGCGACGGCCAACAGGGTCGTCCTGTGCTTCTGCCCATGACCGTGGCTCCCGTTCACTGCAAAAACGTGCTGATAGAGGGCATCACCATCGATCAGGGACTCTTCTGGAACATAGTGCCGCAGTATTGCGACAATGTTATCATACGCGGCGTGACTGTCAACAGTGCCGGACACGGACGCACCGACGGCATAGACATAGAGTCAACCACTAATTCACTGATAGAATACTGTCAACTTGACTGCGGCGACGACTGCTATACCATCAAGTCGGGGCGCGGTGAAGATGGTGTACGGACAGCCCGCCCGTCTGTGGGCTGCGTCATCCGCCACAGTGTGGCTCTGCGTGGTGGCGGTGGCTTGGTGTTAGGCTCTGAGACGGCAGCCTCCATGTGGAATATATACATGCACGACTGCATTTTCGACGGGACAGAACAGGGTATCCGCATCAAGACACGACGCCCGCGCGGCGGTGGTGCCCACGATGTGTGGGTGGAGCGTGTGATGGCAAGGAACATCAAGTGGAATGGCCTGACCGTCGATATGCTCGGCTCAAAGAAATGGGTGGGCGAACTGGCCAACCGCTTCCCCGCCCGTCAGGTGAACGAGCTGACGCCCGAGTTCAAGAACATCTATATCAAGGACTTCACCGTAGACGGCTGTCAGCGCCTTATTGATGTCAAAGCCTTGCCTGAGCGTCCGCTAACCAATGTGCTTATTGAGAATTTCGAAGGACATGGCAAAGACTTCCTGCGGCTGCAGGATGTGAGCGGTTTCGTCATGAAAGGAGGAAAAATCCACACACCTGAGCCTACGGCAGTACTCGACGGCTGTAGCAGCGTGGCTCTTGTGGGCATGGACTACGACGGCAAGCCGCTGAAACAGCACCTGAAGAACGCCACCATTTATCAGCCGGAACAGCGTGACCAACTGTGGCAGGCATTTCTCACACCGCCCGACAGCATCCGCGTAGGATGCTACTATTATTGGGTGGACGAGCAGGTGGATCCTAAAGGTGTTGTGGCCGACTTGGAGTGGATGAAGGACAACGGCATCACGCTGGCATTCCTTGCCACCGACATTCGCAACCGAACGACATGGGATAATCCTTGGGAGGGGCAGGCTTTCGGCAAGAATAAATTTCAGAGCCGCCTGTGGTGGAAAAATCTGCGTACGGCTCTGAAAACGGCTGGCAAACTGGGCATAGAGATGGGCATATTCAACTGTCCGGGCTGGAGTCAGTCGGGCGGTCCGTGGGTGAAGCCTGACCAGGCTATGCGCAACTGGACGCCCAACGGCATCGAAATATGCAAGACGAAGCAGGGCGCCGACGTCACTTGCGGTCCTTGCAGCAATGAGGCTGAGGGACTGGAGGTTGATAAGCTGTCGAAGCACCACGTACAGAAGCACTTTGAGTCATTTATTGGTGAGATACTGCGACGCATACCGCCCAAAGACCGTAAGACACTTACCACAGTCGTGGTTGACAGTTGGGAGCGCGGCAAGCAGAACTATACGGACTCCATCTATATAAAGTTCCGTCAGCGTTTCGGCTATGAGCTTGACTATACGAATCCTGCCTGTCAGAATGACCTTAACCATCTTATCTCCGATCTGGTGGCCAGCGAGTATATGGGCGGACTGACGGAGAAAGCTCATGAGTACGGGTTGCGAACATGGTGCGAGCCATACGCCCACAGTCCCTTCCCAGGCAATAGCATCACATACGGCAGTGCCGCTGACGAAGTGGGTGCTGAATTCTGGGTGAACGACCGAAAGTTTCGGAAAAAAGAAGTTGACGCGGCTCTTGGAGCTGCCCGTAACAGTGGCAAGAACCGTGTATGGGCAGAATCATTTACCGATGGGGCATGGGACAAGGTGGCACAGGACGACTGGAGTTTCGAGAAACTGAAACCCATTGCTGACAAATACTTTCATGCCGGAGTCAATGCCGTCATCTTGCACGTTATGATTTCGCAGCCCGGCGACGACCGCCAACCAGCCGTGCGACCATGGTTTGGCACCTACTTTGACCGCCGTAGCCAACATGCTGCCGACTTAAAGCCGCTGGTGTCATACTTGCGCCGTTGCTGCTTTATGTTGCAAATAGGCAAACCATTCAACGGTGCCACAGACTGTCGGATTCTGAACGATGGCACCAAGATTCGCTTCACCGAAGAATCACTCTTTGAAGTTACATTCCCAGATGGTCGACTAGAATACTGGAATCCTGCTCAACCACAACCATCAGCCACAGCCATGACTGAGCAATTCCAGTTTTCAAAGGCTATCGTGAGCGGTGTGAGTTGGTATGACCAGCAGGGCAAGACAGTTTCGGCTCATGGTGCCAACATCATCCGCGACGGCGGGAAGTATTATTTGTTTGGTGAATACAAAACTGACTCGGCCAATGTGTTTAAAGGTTTCAGCTGCTATTCGTCAGATAATCTGACAGACTGGCATTTTGAGGGTATCGCCTTTAATCAACAATCCGATGGACGCATGGGACCCGATCGCGTGGGCGAACGTCCGAAAGTACTCCGTTGCCATGCAACAGGCGAATATGTAATGCTCATGCATACTGATAATCTGCAGTACAAAGACCCCTGTACCTGTTATGCTACGAGCCAAGCTATTACTGGCCCTTATGAATTCCAGGGGCCGTTGCTCTACAAAGGAGAGCCTGTCAGGAAATGGGATATTGGCTCGTTTGCTGATGATGACGGGCATGCGTATCTCTTGGTGCATCATGGCATCATCTACCGTCTTGCCTCCGACTTTCATTCGCTCGACTCATGCTTGATGAACGGTCTGAAAGGTGCTGGCGAAAGTCCCGCCATGCTGAAGAAAGACGGAACATACTACTGGCTTTCAAGTCACACCACATCGTGGGAACGCAACGACAATATGTACTGGACTTCTAAGTCTCTTTCCGGGCCTTGGGAGTATCGCGGTGAATTCTGCCCCAAGGGGTCCCTTACATGGAATAGTCAATGCTCGTTCGTCCTGCCCCTTGAGAATGGTTCGTTTATGTATATGGGTGACCGCTGGTCCTTCCCCCGTCAGCGTAGTGCTGCCACTTATGTTTGGCAACCTCTTACAATTGCTGATGGCAAATTGACCATTCCGCATTATTATGAAGCTTGGGACCCGTTGACAATGCAACAGGAGATTGTAAACAGCAAAAAGCTACATGAGAAAAAATGGCAATCGCAGGTCATTGGTGACACACTCTCTATTCCTTACACGGGGCGTCGCATAGCACTCTATGGGACGACAGACAGTATGAGTGGCTATGCCGATATTACTATCCGCGACCAAAGAGGACACAAGGTGTTTGGTGGCACTGTCGATTTTTACAGCCTTGTTCCTGCCACAGGTATCCGTTTCCTGTCGCCCATGTTGGCTAAAGGCAAATATACGCTGGAACTTCGTATTGCAGAAATGAAGCCAAACTGGACTGATAAGCGGCACAATCAGTACGGCAGTACAGGTCACAAGGTAGAGATTACCTATGTGATGATTGAGTGATTAATGGAAGAGATAATTCGGTTTTTAGCGCTCTGATTGCTAAGAAACGAAGCAAGTAAATTCCAATTTAGCAAACAAAGATATTATTATATTTAAGAGGTCTTGGCAGCATACTTTAACAATATTAAGGAGGCATTTATTTAAAACTGAATAATATGGATACGCAATTAAAGGAAGGGATAATGGGTAAGTGGCTAAAGTATTTCCCTGAACAGGAAATGCCAATCGCTGTGTTCTATGCAGACGATTTGCATGGAAGCGAACTTGCGGAGAAACCAAAGGAGAATCCCAGAGGCTACACATGCATGTTCGCACAGTTGGCAAAGGTGCATCGTGGCCGGTCTGTTGCTTTCAGCAAGGACAACCTCGGCTGTTGGGGTGCCATTGAAAATCTATTTGGCGGTCCTTACATTGAAGACGCCACAGTAAAACTGCTCGTAGAGATTGAAAAGTTCAAGAAAGACCGAGAGCATGTCAACGCCCTACAGACCATCAATCCCAAGGCTAAACCCACGGGCAAGTATGCCATCATCACGGTACTTACACATGGCATCATGGTGCGCATGGGCACCCAATATTTCTTAAAGGTTTCAACCGTTATCAATCCAAATATTGTAGTCATAGCGTTTTGGACGGTCATGGCGCTATCTTATCTTATCATCATACCGTTTTGCAATCACTATCTTCCCCGTGTAACTGGACTATTCGATAAAAAAAACGATAGACATGACAGCAATTAACAAACGAAAAGCGGGCCCTATAATCCCCAGCAGTATCGACATCCATTGCGAGCTTCAGGCAGTTCCTTTCTCTGAATTGTCGAAGATGCAGCCAGGCGAACCGTCTGAAAAGATTCGTGAGCGTGTTATACGTGCCCGCCACATACAAACTGAACGTTTCAGTCACCTGCCCCAAGGGGGAGGTCGGGAGGGGGCTCGCATCCACTGCAATGCCCAGATGACCGAACGCATGCTCCACCAGTTTGCAGAGCCCGATGCCGCCTCTATGGACATGCTGCGCATGGCAATGGAGCGCCTCAAACTCTCCGCCCGTGCCTACAGCCGCATCTTGAAAGTTGCCCGCACCATCGCCGACCTCGAAGGCAGCGAGAAAGTGCAGAGCCACCACATCGCCGAAGCCATCGGCTATCGCAATCTGGATAGGGGCGATTGGGCTGAAAGAGGAATATAAATCAAACTCTTTACACATTTATGTTAATGTGATATTTTCATGTTTGTGTTTCCTCTTCGCCGCAATTCAGATATAAACCCATCTCATGCAGGTAGCCATTCCAATAGCCTCATCGTAAATATATACAGGCGGTGATTATCGTAAAAAATACAACATACTATAAAAATTAATTTTTATCTGCAAATCTGCCAATTTGCAAATGTGCTTGATAATCAGAAGGTTTGGGTATGGCAGATTTTGACAGATAACAAAAACTCATCACAACCCCTCGCCAAATGGGAAGCCTCTCCCCGCCCCGTCCTCTAACTGGAAGGGATAACGGCATTAATATTTGTTTTTTAGTATATGGTCAATATACCCAAATTATCTCGTCAAGATTATTTTGGTATATCAATGATATACTTTTGGTTTCCTGTCGAGAAACTTATTTCTAAAGGCAGGATTATGAATAAATTTCATCATAAACCGCCTCAGCCACAATCTGTCACATCTGCAGAAGGTATTTATAACACTGAAATAGAAGTGAAAATTTGGTCGTTTTAGTATAATTATGTACTTTTGCGAATGATAACGAGATAGGTTAATTTGATTATATCATGGCGAGCAACATTGACTTTGTACAATACATAGCCGACCAGTGTGGCGGTGCGGGTGAGATAACTACCAAGAAGATGTTTGGCGATTATGGCATCTACTGTGATGGCAAAATCTTCGGACTTATATGCGACGACCGTTTTTACTTGAAGCCTACCGACGCCGTGCGCCCTATGCTCAAGAAGGAAGAACTACGGCCGCCATACGATGGTGCAAAAGACTACTTCTACATAGCCGATGTGGATGATAGGGATTACCTCTCTGCCATTGTCCGCGAGACTTGCAAGGCGCTTCCTGAACCGAAGAAAAAGAAAGCCAAGGATAAATGAGCTTGATTCACTTCAGCCTGTTGAATAATAAAATTGCAAGTACGCGGTTATATATAATAAGGTATAGAAGAACAAAACAACATAAGAAATACTAAAACCAAAAGATATGAAAAAACAAATTATATTATTGCTGATAATGCTCTTGCCAATAGTGGCAAGTGCCGTCAACGCAGAGGCTGACAAGGCAAAGATATTCGAAGTGAACAACCCAGACAAAAAGCTCAGTCCATACACAGGCATGAGCCGTGAGCACTGGAAACAGGCTGCAGAGTATCTGCTTAGTACCGCCTTCCAATATGTTGATAACATTAAAGACCCTTTCGACCTGCCGAAACAGGAAGGCAAGAGCTATCCGCGCAATGAGGGCGACATTCCTACCGCACGCATGGAAGAACTGTGCCGCACGATGTTCCTCGCAGGACCGCTGTTGAAAGAGAATCCCGACCTTACCCTCAACGGTATTAGGGTGGGCGACTACTACCGCTATCAGATAACATCGTTCCTCGACCCTAAGAGTCCGATTTACGTTCCCGTGAAGAAAGGCAGAGGACACGGCGGACAGAAGCTCGTAGAACTCGGCGGTCTTGCAGTATCATTGCTGATGGCACCAGACGTGTTCTGGCATCCTCTGCCAAAGGACACGCGCGACAAGTTGGCTGAGGTGTTCAAGGGTTATGCCGAGGGCGGCACTATCGACATGAACTGGCGATTCTTCAACCAGTGCCTGCTCTGTTTTCTGCACAGAGAAGGTTATCAGGTTAATCTGAAATATCTTGAAAAGCTGACACAGGAGAACCTCAACGCCTATGTGGGCGACGGATGGTATCACGACTCTCCCCTCTTCGACTATTATAGCATGTGGGCATTCCAGATGTACGGTCCGCTATGGGCTGAGAGCTACGGCAAGAAGTACTACCCTGACGAGGCAAAGCAGTTCATGAGCAACTTGGCAGACATAACAACGCAATACCCTTATATGTTTGGTCGCGACGGCAAGTTGCAGATGTGGGGACGAAGCATCACCTATCGCATGGGAGCTGCCGTTCCGCTAGCACTCACTGGATTGCTGCAAAGTCCTGACATCGACTACGGCTGGATGCGACGCATCTGTTCGGGTGCCATCCTGCAGTTCCTTCAGAATCCCGACTTCATCGCAGCCGACGGACTCCCAAACCTCGGTTTCTACGACCATTTCGAGAACTGCCTTCAGCATTATTCATGCCGTGGCAGTGTGTTCTGGATGGCGAAGCTCTTCCTTGCCTTGTACATGCCTGCCGACAATCCATTTTGGACCACTCGCGAGACAGAGGGTGCATGGACAAAGATGAAGAAGAAGTCGCCGTACAACGTCTATTCAGAAAGAACAAAAATACTTGTTTCCGACCATGCAGAACTGGGAATGGCGGAGTTCCGCAATGTATTTACACGCAACAGCGGTTTTTACTACGGGCTTGAGAACTACAACCGACTGGCTTACAACTCTGCCCTTCCATGGCAGGCTGACGGCAGACATGGCGAAGTGGCAATGAGTTATGTGGTTGAAGGTCAAAACGGGAAGTGGCTGCAGATAAACAGTTATAAGGGAGCAGGACTTAATGCCGATGGACTCTTCTGTCGCACTGCAGAGATGGAGAATGACAAGAGCGTGACCATCCACATGGCAGAGGAGGTAACAGCCAACGGCGTGCTCCGTGCTGACACCGTAAAGACAAGTAGTCCGAGAAATGTCCGCATGGGATTCTATGCTCTGCCCGAGCTGGACAGACCTGTGGCAGTAACGACAACAAAGGTAAAAGGCAAAAAGGCCATCACCATTGACAACGGCCAGTACGCACTTACCACTGTGCTTACCGAGGGTTGGGATGCGATAGAAGTAGTCCGCTGCCATGACCTTCACCCAGAAGCCGACAACAGTGTTGTGGTAAACCTCAAAGCAACAGCAGACGGGCAGAAACTCCTGAAGTCACAACTTATAATGAAGAAATCAAAGAGTAGCAAGCGTTGAGACAACTCGCTTGCAATATCAAGATTGATAAAAAAGTAATGTCCGCCATATTTCCTGGTGGACATTACTTTTTATAATTGCGGTTTGTATCGCATTAGCAACAATCTATTTTCTCACGTTCTTCATGCCATTGCTTATCTGTATGCCACGATAGGATGCTGTTACACGCTTGCCGTCAGTCGAATAAGCGACACCTTTGGCCGATGCGTTCTCACCTGACATTACTGCAGAATTGATAGCAGAGATTTCGTCTTTGTCAATGAGGACGATGATGTCGCCCGCCTTTGTCGGGATGTCATAGAGATATGTTTTTGGCAGGTTGGTGTCAGGAATCTTTGAAGCATCTACAACAATTGGCTCCGGCATCTCGTATGCCTGCATCAGCGGATTGGTGTTATTCCCCTTTGCTGGAGAGAGCGGTGTGCCGTCGGCAAGTTTCAGTTGGGTGGTGTTGCGGATGCGCAGGTTGCCGCCGATGGTAGATTTCACACAAACCTTCTTCACCTTACCCATTTCCCATCTCAGTTCGGTTATCTCGAAACCACCGCGAGAGCGCAACCCCGTAACCTCTCCGTCAAGCCATTGTGACGGCAGTGCAGGGAGAAGGTGTACGAATCCGGCATGCGACTGCAGCAGCATCTCGGCTATGCCGGCGCAGCAACCGAAGTTGCCGTCAATCTGGAACGGAGCGTGGGCATCGAACATATTGGCATAGGTGCCACCGTCTGCATCAGACATTGTGGCATTAGGATCCATAAGACGCAACTGATTCTTTATGATAGAGAGGGCGTGGTCACCGTCAAGCATGCGTGCCCATTCGCACACCTTCCATCCCATAGACCAGCCACGGGCTGCATCACCACGACCAACGAGCGACTTGTGGACGCCTTGGAATATGGTCGGATTAGTGTATGGCGACACCTGATTGCCTGGATATGCACCCCACAGGTGAGAGAGATGACGGTGGGATGTATTTTCGCGATCCCAGTCTTCCTGCCACTCCTGCACTTGTCCGTACTTGCCAATCTTATAAGGAGTGAGTCGCATCTTCAAAGCATCAATCTGACTTGCAAAGTCGGCATCGACACCAAGTACGCGGGCAGCCTCTGCCGTATTCTTCAGTACGTCGTAAACCATCTGGTTGTCCATGGCAACACCACCGAAGAGCGCACAGTTCATGGTCTTGCCCTCGTCGTTGGTGTAAGATTTCAAGCCTGGATGATTCTCAGGTGAGTTTGACGGACATACAACCATATAGCCTGTGTTAGGGTCTTCAACAAGGAAGTCCTGGAAAAACTCGGCACACCCCTTCATCACCGGGTAAATCTCTGCAAGATATTTCTTGTCGCCAGAAAAAAGGTATTTCTCCCAAAGGTGCGAGCAGAACCATGCGTTGCATGTAGGCCAAACACCTACGGAACCATTATCTACCGCACCTGTGGTGCGCCAGATGTCCGTATTATGATGGAGTGCCCAACCACGTGCGCCATACATCTTCTCTGCCGTCTCGGCACCAGTAACAGATACATCCTTAACCATCTCAATGAACGGTTCATGACACTCTGCAAGATTAGCAACCTCTGCTGGCCAGTAGTTCATCTCAACGTTGATGTTTGAAGTGTATTTTGAGTCCCATGCAGGATACTGGCGTGCGTTAGGATTCCAGATACCTTGAAGGTTTGCCGGCAGTGTGCCTGGCTGTGATGATGAGATAAGGAGATAACGGCCAAACTGGAAATAATTTGACACCAGTCCTGGGTCAGACTCCGTAGAGCGGAATTCCTTTATACGCGTCTCGGTATCCTTAACCTCCTGCGCAGCATTATAACCAAGGTCAAGAGTTACTCTGTTGAACTGCTCCTGGTATTTCGACGCATGGTCGGTGAGAGTTGAATCGTAATTCTTGTTCTTGTTGACATAGTCTGTGATATATGCTAGAGCCTTAGCCTCGGCGTTGGCGCTGATGTCGTCGTAGTTCACGAAGTTTGTTGCAGAAGAAATGATTATCGTTGCTGCCGTAGCACCGCTGACGTTGATGGTTGGCACGGATGTCTGTCCTGCAACAAGGCCACCCTCGCGCACTGTCTGCTTGCCGGTGTTTGTCTGCTCGCCGTCCTCGTTTATAACCTTGATGAAGGTGAAGCAGTTGAGTTTGTTGGCAACACCCTCTGTTTCTGTTCTGGCAGGAACAAGAGAAGCCTCAATCATTCCGTCGGAGGTTATCTTGTTGACGCCTATCTTCGCCATGTTGGTCTTGTTTGGCGCAGCATAGCATACGTCGAAGTTAAGCTTGCCTTTTTCTGAAACCTCTATGCGCATAATGGTGACATTATCCTCAAATGAGGTGAAGACAGTGCGTGTGTAGGTCACACCGTCAACAACATATGATGTCACTGCCGTGGCATTGGACATGTCGAGTGAGCGCACATAAGCCTGAACGTCGCGTGCACCGGTTGTCTGACCGGCTTCTTCGTCATCGTATCTGTGGCCAGGGAAACCAACAAGAACGCAGCCGGCAGCCTGATACTGTGCACCATGGGATTTCTTTGACATCCAATTAGGAATAGCAAGTTTCTGTGCAGACACATAGTCCTTGTTGAAGATATATTGCTGAACCTGCGACAAGACAGATTTGGCGTTGGCATTGTAATTACGATTGGGCGATTGACCCCAGAAAGTGTCCTCGTTGAGTTGGAGCGTATCCTTTGCCACTCCG
The DNA here is from genome assembly GCA_017410365.1 of Prevotella sp. Classification (GTDB taxonomy): domain Bacteria; phylum Bacteroidota; class Bacteroidia; order Bacteroidales; family Bacteroidaceae; genus Prevotella. Next base: position 116,965 of record JAFQQY010000033.1, on the reverse strand, counting down.
CCGCTTACCATGACACCAAGCCTACCGTTTCCTAACGGCAGAGCTTCTTCCCAATAACTTGCCGGACGGTGATACCATAGGCGGTTCTTGCTGTCGAGTACAGGCGGCGGTACGGGACGAGTGTCAGATGTGGTGAAACTAACCTTTATCTCCGAGTTCAAAACATTGTCAGCGAGGTCGGAAAACGAACCGGCAGCAACGGTAAGTGTGTATGAAGTGGTGAGGTCGAGGTCTGCGTAAGCGAAAGACACCTTGTTGCCTTTTATCACCGGCGACAATTCAGTGGTCATGCCGTTAGCATTGTTACGAAGAACAGCCACAGTGTTTGCCTTTGCCTTAACACCCTCGCTGAACAGTATCACAGCCTTGCCTGTAGGGATGACGTCGGTTGCTCCATCGGCAGGTGTTGTTGACAGCACCTTAGGAACCTGTGTGTCCTCTGCAAGAATGTTTACATACTTAAGGTTGTAGTTACTGGTTTTTGTAGCCGACTGAATCAGAAGACGCACGATAAGTCTTTCCTTATTGTCTGCGTTAAGATCATAATTGGCGTCAACGTATGTGTTCCAGTGTGAGCCTGAAGTATAGTCATCAAGCACGGTCCATGTTGTTCCGCCGTCAACAGAATATACTACGCCGAATTTGGTGGCAGAGCTTGAGCCGTCACCAATGGAGAAGTTAAGCTTCAGGTTGCTCAATGAGAGCGTAGGCATGGAAATCTCAAAGTATTGGTCGTGCTTTGAGCCGTCTGCATAGTCGGCCTTTGCCGTGAACTTTGTTATTGAAGCCGTGTTGAGTCGCAAGAGGTAGTTTGGGCCTGAACCGCTTGATGTCACTTCCCACTTTCCATCGCTGGTATGGACTGTTATGTAGCAGTCCTCCGGAACCAGTGCGCACTGGTTCGGATAGAAATAAGGCTGAGTGGTTTTCCAATAGGTGTTGGCAATCTTCGACCATCCGAGAGTGTTTGGAGTATAGGTTGCCGTCTTGCCGCTCTTTGTCACGTCATAACCGGTTGTGAACTCCCAATGAGCCACAACCGTCTGACTGGCAGAGAGTTTTGTGAAACACATTGCCAGCAGCAGAAGTGTACACAAACGATTTACAATTGATTTGTTCATTCTTTTTATTATATATGGTTTATATGATGTGTTATTTTACGCTTATAACCTTGGAAACAGTTTTTCCGTCTGACATACGCATAGTGACGATGTTCAGTCCTTTGGCTGCGCCGTTAAGACGGATGCCCTGAAGGTTGTAATACTGACATTCTACAGGTGTTGCTGCTTCTGTAGAATTTATGCCGGTGGTGATGTCAATAGAAGCAGGCTGGCTGAGGCTTCCGTATTCGTTAACCGCCTTTACTGTATATATTTTGCTGTTGCCATCTGTGACAAATGACAGTTCCTTTGTTATGCCTACAACCTGATCGTTCTGGTCGATGACAACGTAACAGATTGCGTATTCAGACGCCTGCCATGCCAGTGTGCGGTCTGCCTCACTGTAAACCAAGCCAGCAGGAGCATTGACAGCCTCCATCAGCTTGCGGGGATTCCAGTCGTCACTGCCGTTCATTACTGCCTCATAAGTATAACGCGAAGCCTCGGTGTCGCTGAGAATAGCCTGACGCACCTCTTTCTTATCCTGACCGTCAACCTTGTACTCTGTGCGGCGACTTGTCAAGTCAAGAGGATTGCCCTCTGCGTCCATACTGTTGTATTCCGCAAACAGTTTAGGTGCGATGTGCCACTCGCTCCAGCCTTCTGGTGAGAAGTCGGTCTTGAATGTTGTGTTCAGCCATACGGCAATTGGCTCATTCTGCCATGCGCGTCCGAGTTTATGCTGACTTCCCTCACCATCAAGTGTACAGTTGTTGAACACAAATCCGTATTTTGTACCCGACTTGTGACAAGGAGCTACAACCACTGAGCCTGTTGAGCGTGCGTTATAGAATGTAGTGTTCTCAACATACACCTCTCCAGCTCCATAGAAATAGTCAACAGCACCCTCTATCCAGCAGTTGCTTACATAATGACGGTCGCTTACATTTGTTGTCGTAGTGAACCAGGTATCCTGGAAAGAACGGAACTTACAGTTGTAGAAAGCCTGTCTGTCGTTTGTTGAGCGCATAGCAAGACCCATTGGTCCTGACTGCTTCTCTACACCGAAAGAGTTATAATATGTGATGTTCTCTGTGTAGAAGTCTGTAGCGTCACATTGGAACACACCCTGATAGCCATAAGTCTTTGATGCTGGGTTGTTTGTAGAATATTCATAACCAACGTCATTGGTGCCTCCATTGTTTATCCAGAACTTGATGAGTGTTTTCTCCTTGTCCTGACCGATAAGATGTATGAAAGGTTTGTTGCTTGGAATCTTGACAAGCTCCTCATATTCGCCGTTCTTTACAAATATAATCCATGGCGCAATGCGGTTCTGAGGTGCTGCGTTAATAGCCGCCTGTACAGTGAGATAGTCTCCTGTTCCGTCCTGAGCCACAACAGCGTCAAACACGCGTTTCTCTGGTTCTGGGCGTTGCATAGTTGTAAACTGAATGTCAGTGCCGGCAAATGCATTACCGCTTAAGTCTGTAATAGCACCGGCAGGAATCTTCAGTGTGTATGAAGTGCCATAGTTAAGTCCTTTGTAAGCGATAGTAACGGTCTTGCTGCCATAAACACCCTCAAGAGTCTCGCCGTTAAGAGTTATGTCACCTGTTCCAGCCTTCACGCGCTCGTTGAATGTCAATACAAAATTACCACGTGCGGAAGCAGTGTTTGAGCCTGCGGCAGGAGAAGAAGACAGCAGTTGTGGAGCTTCTGTGTCGTTTACTATCTGCTTGTCAGCATAGCATACGATGTCAGCAAGATAGAATCCCTCTGTATCTCCCGCTTTCGCAGAGCCTAACAGCTCGCTTGTAGTATCTCCAATCCAGCGGATATATACTGTTGACAATCCCTCTGGCAGCTGAGCCTCAAATGGGAGCCACTCGTTCTGTGTCATGTCAAGTGATGCGAGGTCTGTGTAATTTTCTCCATCTGTAGAATATTGCATCTTCTGAACAGAGTGAACACAGCCGTTATCAGCTCCGGCGAGACTGTGTATGCGGATGTTTGTATAGCCGTCCACGTTGAATCGTGCTACGAAGCTGCGTGGTGCCTGCATATTGACATAGTCGGTATATCTGCGAATGCAGTTCAAGTTGTCTCCTCCAAAGTTACGAGTAGAGCCGCCCCAGTTTGTGCTTGACCCGTCACCGTTGAAAATGCTCAACAAGCCAGTATTGTCTGTTGTATATGCGTAATCAGCAACACGGTTGCCGCGAGGCTCAGTCACAGCAAAGTCCCATGCCACAATAAATGGAATGACATCAAATGTTGCTGTCACCTCCTTATTTCCATCCATCACTACACTTCGGCTTAGTTCTGCCGACTTGTCTTCCCAATACAAGAATGATGTAACACTGTTAGGAACAATGCTTACAGTCACCTCTGTTCCTGTCTCATAGACGCCGTTTACCGGTTCCGGCATCAGTTTCACGCGTCCCCATTTTGCGCCTTCTCCCTCTTTGTTTATTATCAGGGCATAGGTGTCCACAGTTGTGAATATCGCAACAGCCTTCAAATCATTGTTTATGGTAATGGTGTACGGATTCTCGTTTGACAGCACGTTGCCATTCTCATCCTGCCACTCCTTGAAACGGTATCCGTAGTTTGCCGTAGCAGTAAGAGTAGCCTCGTCGCCAGCCTCAAAGACTGCGCTTGCCGGTGTCACCGTACCTCCTTCGCCCGGACTTGCCGTCACTGTAAGGTTCACAGCCTTAGACACAGTCTTAAGCCATCTTGGGTCTCCCAGTACGCCTCCGTTTGTTGCTGCCGCAGCCAGAGGTGATGTTGATACGATAGTGAAATCGCCGGCATCGGGATTAGGGAAAGACAGCTCTGTAAGTCCCAGTCCCTCAAGAGTAAGGTCATTTATCTCTTTTGTTCCATTAGAGTTGTATCCGCCATACTCCACAACAAGATTGTTCTTTGCCTTGAGTGTTCCGCCTGTAGCCTGTACCATTTGCGGCATTACTCCGGATGCTCCACCTTTATATACTATATTGTCTGTGAATGTGAATGTAGATTCTGTGCTGTATTTCCCTTCTGTCTTGCACAGCGCGCGGTCGTTAGACTTAGCCCAGCGATAAACAGTGTTGTTCTTGAACTCAAAGACGAAGACGTTGCTTTGGTCCTTTCCGTTTGCAAAGAACAAACTCTCGCCGTTAGTGTAATTGTAGAGTGTAGAGCGTGACACTGTCAGTTTCTTCACGATATGCTTTGGATACATAAAGTTCCATCCGCCAGAACCGCAATCATGGATGACACAATTGTCAAATATTATCTCATCAATGGTGTTCTGCTCGTTATTTGTACGCAGGAAGCAGCGTGCTACATTTGATATGTCGCAGTTTCTCACCTCTATACGCTTGATGTCACCATACTTGTCAAGATTGATGAAATAAGAGTCAGAGATGGCAATCTTAAGCCCGTCAAGTATGATACCGCCACCTGTCAGTGTCTCGTCATTAGCACGGAACAGACAGGCAAAGGTAACATCCGCACCTTCCGCCGCCTTAAACGTCACGCTTTTCTCACTCGGGAATGTAAGCTGCCCTCCATAGGCACCTTCACTCAGTACCAGAACGTCGCCGTCTGCTGCGTCAGATAACGCACTCTGCAACGTTGCCGGGTCAACATTAACCTCAGCCGCACTGATGTTCAGCACAGCGAGCAATGTCAGCAATAATGTTCTAAATTTTTTCATTGATTTTTGTTTTATAGATATTAATAATTATAATCTGCCGGTAAAAGTACTCCCTATATGTTATTATAATGTGTAAAAAGAGCGCAACAAGAATAAAAAAATGCGCAAAATGCTCTATATGTATTAATAAACACCGATGAAATGGTACATTTTTACTATTTTTGCATCATGATATAATGACTAACACCTATAATTATATGAAAAGACTCATTGTACATATATTGTTTTTTTGCATCATGATGACAGCTGCAGCAAAGGATACGATAACCTATGACATCCACTCAGGACTATCACATTGGGTCGTGTCTGACATCCTTCAGGACAAGCAGGGGTTTCTGTGGTTCTCTACATGGAATGGCTTGAACAGGTATGACGGATATGAGTTCAAGCAGATAAAGACAAGACCGGGAGACGGCACGCACATACAGTCGGAAGTAATAAGGGGCATCGACCTTGACGATGACGGCAACATAATATGCTATACCGATAACGACAGGTTCATGCTTGACACCAAGGAATACAGACTCACGGACATGGTGCCAGACGACTATAAGCATAATACCAAGACCTTAATCAATAATAAACTGACAGACAAAGACGGCAACCAGTGGGTGTTGAACCGCTATGGAGTGACAAAGATAAGTCCGAATCATCATCCCGCACAGGTGGTAAGCGGAACGGAGGACATACAGGCTCGCGCCTTCCTCAAGGACAGCAAGAATAGCTGGTGGTTGGCAACAAAGGAGGATGAGAGCGTGAGGATTTTCAACAGCAGAAACGAACTCATAGGCTATATCGGAGCTGACGGCAATATACACAAAGAACAAGCAACATTCGGTTACAGGCCGTATTGCATCATACAGACAGCAAACGGAGACATCTGGATGGGATGCAAGCCAGGCGCGCTGCTACGCCTGCGAGAGAAATCTGACGGAACGTTTGAGATAAAAAGGATAATGTGCGACGGCCTGACATGCGACATTATATATCATCTGACAGAAGATAAAGAGGGGCGTTTGTGGATCGCTACATTTGGAGACGGTTTGCAATGTATTGTCAACCCACGGTCAGAATATCCCTCTTGCGTGAACTTCCTTGACAACAAACTGTTTGAGAAAGGCAAGGAAAAGGTAAGACGGTTGTTAATAACGGACAAGGGACACATAATCTGCGCCACAACAAGAGGCCTGATAACGATGGTTGTCAACGGCAATGATATTAAGGCAAGCCGGTTCAGACGACTGACACGCAACGGTAAGGATGAAGGAAGCCTGTGCAACAACGCAACGACTGACGTGGTTTCTGATGGCAAGGGCAATATAATAATAGCAACAGAAAACAGCGGCATTGACATGATAGCAGAGAAAGACATCATGTCCGACAAACCCGTGTTCAAGCATTTCAACAGAGCGAACTCGTCGCTCACATCTGACGCTTGCCTTGCCATAACGCCAAAGGGCAACAGTAAGATGTTGGTTGTATGCACAGACAGGATGATGGAGTTTGACCCTTATAATGACAGTACGACTACATATTCCACAAGGTTCTGGGGCGATGCCTGTCATTTCTCAGAGGAAAGACCTATACAACTTTTTGACGGTACATGGCTCTTTGCTTTGGAGCAAGGGGCGTTCACAGCCACACAGCACAACCTGAATACAAGAGGGGACAAACCTGTGATGGTCTTCACGCAACTTACCATAAACGGCAAAGAGACAAATCTGGGCATTTGCACGAAGGACACGGTGGTAATGGGAGTCGGCGAAAGGGATTTCACTATATCGTTTGCCGCCATCGACTACACAGACAACACGGGCATCATGTACAGAAGCAGGATGAACGGGCAGGCATGGAGTGTGGCAAGCACAGACCGCTCGCTCACGTTCTACAACATGCTTCCAGGGCATTATTCGCTGGAGGTGCAATCTACCGACAGATATGGTAGATGGTCTGACAATAACAAAATACTGGTAATCATCGTTACTCCCGAATGGCATGAGACGCTGCCCGCACGCATCGGCGGATGGATTTTAATCATAGCTTTTATCACAGGGGTTGTATATATGGTTTTCTACGTGAGGAATCTCAAAAGACAGAGAAGTGAACTCCTGGAGAAATACATGTCGCTGCTAAATGCTCCTTCGACAGCAGAAAAGAAATATGCCGACGAAAACGAGACCGTATTGATGCCGGAACTGTCAGCAGAAGACAGCAGATTTCTTGAGAGGGTGAGGAGATACATAGAAGAGAATATCGGAAACAGCGACGCCAACATCAACGACATGGCGGCATTTGCGGCTACAAGTCATAGCAATCTGAACCGCAAGCTGCGCTCACTGGTTGGCATCACTGCCGCACAGCTTCTTATTGACGCAAGGATGCAAAAGGCACGACAAATACTTGAAAGCAACGGTAACCGTGAGAAGACGAATATTGCAGACGTAGCATACCGATGCGGATATTCCGACCCACGCTATTTCTCAAGGTGCTTCAAACAGAAATACCATGTCTCGCCATCCGAATTTGCGTCAGAAGGAAAACATACCAGTACTTGACAGTTAATGTTTATAAAGGAAAGGCTTCTACCTTCTCAACTCATCCCAAGCAGGAGGGGTTTTCTTCAGCAGATGCTTGACGAAGAAGTCGTAGCGCTTGTGCTCACCGTAGCTTTCGCCCATGGTATGGCGGGCGCCTGGGAGAAAGATGAACTCGAAGTCCTTGCCAGCACGCTGCAACGCACTTACCACCTGATATGTTGACGACGGATCTACATTGTCGTCCATCTCACCTACAACCAGCATCAGCTTGCCTTTGAGGTTCTTTGCATGCTCTACGTTTGAAGAAGCGATATAAGAAGAATCGACAGGATAGCCCATCCACTGCTCGTTCCACCAAATCTTGTCCATGCGGTTGTCATGGCATCCGCAAGCCGAGTAGGCCACTTTATAGAAGTCGCCATGGAACAACAAGGCGCCGAGTGCCTCCTGTCCTCCTGCAGAGCAACCATAGATACCCATATTCTCAATGTCCATATACGGATACTTCTCGGCTGCAGCCTTTATCCACTCTTTGCGGTCGGGAAATCCAGCATCCTTAAGATTCTTATAGCACACCTGCTCAAAGTCCAACGAGCGGAACGAGGTGGTCATGGCATCGAGCTGAACCACGATGAAACCGAGTTCGGCAAGGTCGGCCAGGTTATAGAGCCATGGCGTGAACGACTTTGGCACGTATTGGTCGCCAGGGCCAGAATAGATATACTCGATTACGGGATACTTCTTGCTTGGGTCGAAGTTGGACGGACGCTGTATGATGCCCCACATATCCGTCTTGCCGTCGCGCCCAGGAGCGACAAACACCTCGGGCGCTTTCCATCCAGTGGCCTCAAGGCGTGATATGTCTGCCGTTTCAAGCGTATTTATTATCCTTCCGTCTTTGCCACTGCGCAATACCGCAACCGGTGCCTTGTCTATTGAAGAATAGGTGTCGATGAGTGCCGTGAAGTCCTTGCTGAATGTTGCTTTGTGGTTGCCAGGTTCGGGTGTCAGGCATAGCAGATTCTTGCCGTCGGTATCTATTCTATAGTAATGCACGTTGTAAGGGTCTTCCTGCGGTATCTTGCCGTCAAGGCTCGACTGCACCGTTCCCATGTTCTTATACCCCATGCCGTTGGCAGAGAAGTATATCACGCCCTTCTTCTTTCCTTTCTCAAAATCAATATGTTGCACGGCGCGCACCCAGAAGTCGCCCTTTGTCACCTGTGTCAGCTTGCCTTTCTTGCGGTCGTAGATATAGAGATGTGCATGACCGTCACGGTCGCTCTTCCAAAGAATCTTGTTGCCTCCGTCGAAATCGCGCCGCAGGTTGCGCGAATAAGCCACGTACTTGTCGTTAGTCTCTTCTATCAGAGTGCGCACGTTGCCGTGCAGGTCCATCTCCAGTATTCGGTAGCACTTGTGTCCGCGCTCGTTGAATTCGAAAGTGAGTGTCTTTCCGTCGTCATCCCACTTCGGACGACTCACCCGATACTGCGAACGGAAGAGTTCTGTTGAGGGTTCTATCACCCTTTTGTTCTCCACGTCAATGACCACGGGAATGCGGTAGTTGAGCGAGTCGCCCGGCTTGGCATACTCCTGTTTTGAGTATATTGGCTGCACCTGATTGCGTGGCGATGAAAGCGTGTATGTGACGTACCGCTTGGGAGCAGGTTTTATTTTTACCGTTGCATAATGCTTGTTGTCAGGCGACCATATGCCCCATGCCGAGTAGTAGCAAGTGTCCTTGCCGTCGAATGTTATCTGCGTCTCTGTGCTGTCTTTGAGGTTCATCAGATACAGGTTGTTGTCTTTATGAAACAGATAGCGGCTATGCCCGTCTGCACCTCTCATCCTACTATGCCCGTCCTTCTCGTCGGGCACCTCCATCCAGTGGCGCTGCGGTCCGCGGTTCTGCTGTCGTCGGCGTGGAGGCACAGGATTGCCCGGCAGCAGTGTCTTTTCTCCCGTAGCGATATTTACATCGTAATAAACGGTAGAGTCGCCGTTGAATGTCGAGCACCACATGTGGGTGTCCTGCTTATTGTTGCCGTAGTATAAGTGGGCAACAACATTACCCGTCACCTTATTGCTGTATTTATGCCTTATGCTGTACGCACGCTTATAGTCGTCAACTGTGCCCTGAGCCTGCACCGCAGCAGAAGCAAGGAGCAATGCCATCAAATAAAAAAGTCTGTTCATAATTGCCATTCATTTCTTTTTGCAAAAATAAGTATTTTTATTGAGTAACACGAAAGACAATACATTTTATCCCCATTTCTTGCCGGTATCGGCAAGAAATACTATCTTTGCAAGGAAAAACCAACGATTATTTGCCGATAAATTAAATTAGGCAGTCACTTCCCTTGACAATGGAAAAGAATGTTTATTTGGCATCGAAGCCACGCTATGAAATACTTGACGGTTTGCGCGGAGTGGCAGCCGTGCTTGTATTGATATACCATCTATGTGAGAGCCATTTCGGACTTGGTGCAGCCCATCCGATGAACCATGGCTATCTCGCCGGAATGGCTGCTACAGGAACGTGGCAAAGTGCAACCACTGGCAAGGCAATCAGTTACACAACAACAAAGCCTGCCGGCACAGCAGCAAAGGATGTGAACGGCAAACCGATGACCATTGTATATCTGGAAAATCTTGCCATCACAAAGATAGGACAAAACAGCAATGCCGACGATGTGAAATGGTTGCTCAGCCAAGGCTATCAGGTGATAGAACTGGATTATGCCAAACACAGCAAGGCCGTTTCGCCAACGCTCAATGCCGACATCATTGCCATCAACAGCAACCTGCAGAATGGCAAGTTCTGCGGACTCGACTGTTCGCCAAGCCGCTCATACATCCTCATGGAGGGTTATCGCATCAGTCGCGACATAGCATATTATCTTGACGACCCAACGGTGTATAACTTCCCCGATGTGTACAAAAACAGCGAGGGCGACTCGCTCTATCTCGACCTTGTTTATCCTGCCAATCCGTCAGTGGCGGTGCCGGTATTGGTGACATTCTCATACAGCAACAGCTTCGCAACCAATTCAAACGGCAAACTGACAGATGCCAACAAGCACAAGCGCATGTACCTGCCCTACTTCTGGGGCGCCTTCAACGACAGTTTCGTAGAGGGCGCATCGGCATTAGGGTTCGCATGGGCAGTCTGCGACCATCCTAAGTATTGCGATTGGGGACAAGGACGTTATACAGGTGGAGCCAACAAGAGTCTGGGAACCATTGAGGTGAATCCCGACGCCGCACGCAAGGTGAAGTCTGCCATCCGCACGGTGCGTGGCATCGGCAAACCGTTGGGACTAAACGGCGATGTGGCTGTAACAGGTTTCTCACGTGGTTCTACGGCAGCCGCTCTTGCCGTGGGCGACGGTTGGGACAATTCCCTTGAAGACATGTCGCGAGGACGCTTTGCTGAGGAGAGCAGTACTGTGCAGTGTGCCTTGCTCGGACCTGGCATGTTTGACTATGAACATGCCCTGACAGCATCCAACGAATATACTCGCATGAAGGCATTCGTAACAGCCAACCCAAGCAGTCCTTGGACCATGCAGGGTGCATTATCCACAATCAAGAGCAGTGCCTCTGCTCCTACGCTGTTTTTCTATAACAGCGACGACTTTTATAAGGACAGCGACAAAGACCCGCAAGGACTCTATGCCACACAGGCGGCACTGATGAAGGCAAAGCTCGATGCCGTGGGCGCAACCGTAGAAACGCTTATTGACTACAGTTCCGGTCATGCCGTACCGCAAGCCACTGCCGACCTGCAGCGCATGTACGACTTCATGACGAAACATATAACCAGCCCTATCAACACAGGCATCAGCAACATAGCCAATACTGCAATTCCGTCAACAGACAGCACATACAACCTCATGGGAATGAGAGTTACCCCTTGTTATAAAGGCATAGTTATCAGTTCGGGCAGAAAGGTTGTGGTGAAGTAAAAGGGGCGAAAAGCAAATGAAATATTGGCAGTTTAATAGTCCGAAATAGCTTCGGACTCTGAGTCCGTGACGTTCGGACTGTGAGTCCGAGCGCCATTTACTTGTAGTCCGAACGCCTCGGACTAATGTAATTTGATGCGAATTTGTTTGCTGTTCTTGTTCTTTTTACGTATATTTGCAGTATTATGACAGACAAAGAACTATTTATTCAGCAAATAGAGCGCGACTATGTGGTGTGCCACATGGCAGACTGTCCCATTGGTGAGCAGTGTTTGCGCTTGAAGATAGGCAAACATATACCTAGCAATAGGATGTTTTGCGTTAGTGTAAATCCTTATCATGACAATGTGGCAACAGAAAGATGTCCGCTTTATCGTCCTGCAACGAAGGTGAAATGCGCCAAAGGCATGACGCAGATATTCACCGACGACATGCCCAAACGCGTGGAGCAGTGGGTGCGTGCTGCGCTTATAGCGAGATATAACCGTACCTATTTCTTCGAGTATCGCAATGGCACACGCCTTATTCCTCCGGCAATGCAGGATGAGGTGCGCGACCTCTTCCGTCAGGCAGGTTGGACTGGCGAAGTGAATTTTGACGGTTATGTAGAGACGTATGATTGGTGAAGTAGAATATTGTACCTTTTTATCTATACATTAAAATTATCATGAAATAATATAACGAGTATCAATAAATCTTTGTATATTTGCACTGACTAATCTTAAACAAACCAAAATAACTATGAGTAAATTTAGTATTTTATCGAAATGTCTTGCCTTTGCTATGGCAGGATTAGTGATGTTTTCTTGTTCAGGTAATGCAGAAAAGAAAGGGTTCCCAACAAACAAGAAGGAGATTATGGATGCCTTTGTGGCAGGCACTCTCGACGAGTCGTATGTGCCGGCAGCATTCTTCATCCATTTCCCCGGCAAGGACTCTAAGGTGGGCGAAGGTGCCGTGAAGAGTCATCTCTACTATCTGCTGCAGACTAACGCCGATGTATTGAAGGTGCAGTTCGAACAGCGAGTGGCAAAGATTAAGGAACTGGACAAGCAAGAAACATGGGACAGCATCGCACCACTGCCAGAAGACTATTACCGCCCTACGTTCGAGGTGGTGAAGGAACTATATAATAATGTGGGCAAGGACGTGTATATCCTTCCTACCGTTTACTCGCCATATCAGGTGGCACGCCAGTCGCTTGGCGACGAAGTGATAGCCAAGGCTGCCGTTGAGCGCCCTGCTGACTTAAAGCGCGTGCTTGGTTATTATGCCGACGCACTGGAGTGGTTCGTAAAGTCATGCAAGGAGATTGGCGTAGAAGGTTTCTACATGACTACTCAGGGTGGCGAGATGAAGTATTACAGCATCCCTGGTTTCTTTGAAGAGCAAATAAAGCCTTTCGACCTGAGGATAATGAATCTCTGTCAGAAGGATGCCAAGCTTACCATTCTCCACATCTGCGACTGGGAAGGTACTTACGACGACCTGACCCGCTATACCGATTACCCTGGCGACATAGTAAACACGCCGCTTGTTCTTAACGGAACTCCGTTTACTGTTACCGACGGTGAGAAACTGTTCAACCGTCCTGTGCTCGGCGGTCTTGACCGTCATAAGGAGATTATCTCCGGTACAGTTGATGACGTGAAGGCTGTGGTGAAGAAAGCTATTGCCGATGGTCCTAAGGGCAGACTGATGATTGGTGCCGAGTGTACTGTATCTGAGGCTCCTATCGAGAACATCCATGCTGCCGTTTCGGCTGCGCATCATGCTGAATAGGGATTTCTTGGGATTTTTGTTCAGTACAGAAAGATAGACTTTTAATTCTAAGGATTCAAGGAATTAAGGATTTAAGGGATTATTTTGACATAGAGACAGACTTTGTTCTAAGGATTCGGGGATTTAAGGTATTTTGTATGTAGGGACAGATTGGTAGTGTTTTTCGCATTACAAATGCTTCTATTCAATGCGGTCGGATTTCAAATCCGCCAGAACGGAAATTTAAGGAGTGCAGGAGGGTAGACGTATGCTTGACACGCAAATGTCTTTTATCTTCTTCTATCTCCCTCTATCTTCTTCTATCTTCTTCTGCATTCCTCCCCCAAGGGGGAGGTTAGGAGGGGGCCTATCGCTCATCTCAGCAACTTCGCCTTTTGCAAATCAGTCATTCCGTTCCAGAAGTCGGCATTGTCGCCATCGCTAAAGCCGTTGCGTGACAGTTCATGGAGAATGGCACAAAGCAAATCGTCGTTGGAAATACAGATGCCGTCTTCGACATCTATGGGATAAGAAACGATGTCGCCCAATGAACCGAGGTGAACATTAGTGACAGACAAGAAACCATCCTGCTGTCTTACAGCAATTCTTCTGGCCTCCCCGAATTCGGGTCTTACGCTCAAGAGTTGCTGAAAGAGCGGATGGTTTTTATATTTCTCTGCATCGACAGAGGCAAGCAGTTGGCGCAGTGTCATATCAGACATCCATCTTTGTCATGTGATACCCCATGCGTTTCAGCTGTACGGCAGCACCCATGAGGTACAACTGATGCAGACATACGACATAACCGTTGAACGCCTCTTTGGTGCCTGGTTCGAGATGCTGGTGGAGCAAGGCATTATGAACGCGCGAAGCACATTCGCCGACAAGCTTTTCCAATGCGGCATAGTCGTCGCCCTCAAGCAGCAGCACCTCCTCGCGAACATATTCGTCCATGCAGTCGTAGCCTCGCTTGTCGCGTATATACAAATACAGGTCCTCAATCTTTGAGTATATCTCCCATTCTGCATCCCAGAACTTAGCCACCGCCATGCCAAGATACATCATCCAACCGAGCGATACGGTTGGATAGTCGGCAAACTCCCTAATGCCATCGGCAATATACGACTGAACAATCTGTTCCCATTTGTCCTCAACATCCGGACATTCGGGCATTCTCTCGTCCACCTTGCCCATGGCAATAAGATATTGATGTAAGTCTTTCAACAGTTTATTTTCAAATTCTTGCATGATAGTTTAATATTAAGTTGATGAGTTGATGAGTTGCTTGCACATAAAGCATATGTCCTTTAACTCCTCAACGAGCAAAGCGAAGTGATAACTTCCTTTAACTCCCTTTAACTTCTAAGAAAGTATAATTTCCTTTGACTTCTAAGAAAGTATAGCCCCTCCAAGGAGGGGTTGGGGAGGCATTCTACAAATGCTTCTTCGGGAACATCTCATCCCACCAAGTAGAGTCGCCCTTTAGCCACTTCTGGAACCATGCCATCTGTGCAGCCACCCATTTGTTGCGGCGGTTGTAGTCGAGCACATGGTGGTTCTCGTCCTTCACCTGCACCAGAGCCACGTCTCTGCCTAATAGTTTCAGGGCTGTGAACATCTGAAGACTCTCTATCGGCGGCACATTGGTGTCAACATCACCGTGCAGCAGGAGCAATGGAGTGTGTATCTTGTCGGCATTGAACAGTGGCGAGCGGTCAACATACAGTTCGCGGTGCGACCACGGATAACTGTTTGCCATGCTCACCTCGCTGTAGTTATATCCCCAGTAGCCCTGTCCCCAGTAGCTGGTGTGGTTGGCGATGCCAGCATGACTCACGGCAGCGGCAAACAAGTCTGTCTGTGTCTGCAGATACATAGTCATGAAACCGCCATACGATGCTCCCATGCAACCAATCTTCGTTGAATCGACATACGGATGCTCTTCGCAGAACTTGCGTGTTCCCTCGATGATGTCTTCAGCCGGTCCGCGTCCTGCCGTGTTCACATGGCGCGACGACCATTCCTGTCCGAAGCCAGTAGCACCGCTTGGTTGCAGAATATAAGCCACATAACCCAGTGAGTTCCAGAAGTGCGGAGCGTATGGCGACTCAAATGTTCTCGGTGTAGGCGAGCAGCCGCCGTAGTAATACACTATCATCGGGTACTTCTTTGATGGGTCAAAGTTCTTTGGCAGATAGAAGCGGCCATAAACGGTGTCGCCCTTAGAGTTCTGGTAGTTCCAGTCTTGGCATGTACCTATCTCCGCATCGCCCAATGCCGTCTTTCCATCGAAGTACTGTTGCTGTTTCCTGGTCTTCAGGTTCATCACATATGCCGATGCCGGCGATATGGCTTCGTATGACAAGTAAGCAAACATCTGAGCATTGCTTGCCAGCGATGTGCGGAACACGTAGTCGCCAGCCACTGGCATCTGTTCTATCTTTCCGTTCTCAGGATTCATGCAGTAGAAGCGCACGTAGTCGCGGTCTTCTGCTGTGAAATATATCTTTCCGTCGGCAAACGACCATTCCACATTGCTCACCGCTGGCGCAAAGTCCTTGGTCATAGGCTTCACCTGCTTGGTGGCAATGTCAAACAGATACAGTTCATACTCATACATATTTGGCGTAACATTCTCCGGCAATATGCAGCCGATGCGGTTGAATGCCTCCGGCGTAGCCTGAACAATCAGCTTCGTTGCGTCGGGCGAGAAACTCGCACTGGCCAGGAACTCTCCGTCCTTTATCAGCGTGTCGGTCTTTAGCGTCTGCACATCCATTGCCATAATGTCCATCACCGTTGTCGGACGCTTCTCCAGTCGTGAGCGCGATGTGCCCACCAGCAGCGTCTTGCCGTCGCTGCTAATATCCATCAGCCACTCGCCCTTGCTGCCGAAAGTGATGCGCTGCGTCATACCCGTGCCAATATCATGCTTCGCCAGATAGCTTCTGCTGCGCCAACCTGGTTGGCGGTCGTCCATTTCCACTATCTCGTAAATCTCAGGGTCTTCCTTCGGTCCTTCCTCGCGCATGCTCATTATCAGATAATCCTCTGTAGGACTGATATAGTAACTGCCCTCCGGCACGTTGCTTGTAAGCAGCGTCCGTTCACCCGTGAGCGGGTTCACCTTGTAGAGCATTCTCTTGTCACCCTCCTTCTCATCTGTAAGATAGGCAATGCTCTTCGGCATCCAGCGCACACTGCTGCCAAGCATCCTAATCAATTTGCCTGTCTTCGTCTCGCGCAGTTCGTAAGTCCACTGGCTCTTGCCCCCGCGGGCAGTGGTTTGATACGACACAACCACCATGCTGCCGTCCGCCGACAGCGACATGCCGCGCACGCGCTTGCCGTCGCTCAGGTCGCTGAACATATACGTGTGTTTCTTGCTAAGAGAATATTCCACCTTCTTCTGAGCATCGATGGTCACCTTAATAGAATCCGTGTCCTTCGGTTCTGCCAGATAACGAATGGCAAACGTGTGGTGCTCAGGCGCCAGTTTCAGTTCACCCGAAGCCTCCTTGCCGTCTATGTACAGTTTGTAGTTCTTCGGTCCCTTGACGCTAACCTTTCCTTTCAGATAGTCGCTGTTGGTCACATAGAACGTCAGCACGCCCACGCTTCTGCTGTCATCAAGTTTTGGCAGCACCTCGCCGCTGAACGTGCCGTTAGGTTCTGCCGTCAGCGCCAGCGATTCCATTTGCGACTTGCTGTCATATTTCTTTCCTTTCACATCGACCGAATCCAGTGCCAGCGGTGCCTGCACCTTGAATGGCCCTGCCAGATTAAACTCCTTTACTTCCGTCTTATGCTGTGCCGATGCCGAAAGGGCAAAAGCCAGCAAGCCAAGCAAAATATTCTTCTTCATATCTTTATTTAAATTGTTTTTTTGTTATTTCGTTCGCTATGTTTCCAGCACCAAGAGTTGCTTATTGTTCAGAGATTACAAAGTTAGTCATTTTTTTTGTATTGGCGGTCTTCCCATAACATTTTTCGTATGTCAGCATTCTGTTTTCGCATATAACCAGAATGCCATTTGTACATATTTTCATAATCTTTACACGACAACTATAATTGATACAAAAAGCAGAGGAAGACTAATCGGAAGAGATTTATCTGATACTCAATTTAAATATGTTATTTTTTTTATGTACTTTTGCAGAGGTTTGCATCGCTGCAATGGCAAATCAGAAAACAAGGTAGAACGACTGAAGCAACAATGTACATTATGAACACAGAACCCAGAAAGATAAGAGCTGCGCATGAAAGGACAAAAATATTTATCCTGATTATTAATTTGGCATTTTGTTTTGCTTTTGTTCAAGCCCAACCCGGACATGTTTTGCAAAAAGAAAAATTGACGCGTGGTGTCGTGGCATTGCCAATGGAGAACGGAGGACAATTTGTGAGTTGGCGGTTTCTTGTCAGCGACCCGCTTACTACAACTTTTGATGTACTTCTCGATGGCAATATTATAGCAAGAGATATTGCTAACAGGACCAATTTTGCAGATGCACAAGGTACAAGCGGGAGTATGTATCAAGTGGTGGCTAAATCATATGGAAATGCTATTGATACAACAGACATAGCAACCCCTTGGCCTGACTATTATAAAAACATCAAACTTAAACGACCCGCAGGAGGGGTATATCCATTCAGAGAACGGACATACGACGAGGAAGGCAACATAACAGGATGGACAGAATATATAGATACTCCATATAGCTATCACCCTTACGAATGTTCTATTGGTGATGTTGACGATGATGGGGTTTATGAATTGTTTGTAGAGTGGAACCCAACAAATTCTCAAGATAATGCACAGTTATATGGAAAGACTGGCAATGTGTTTATAGATTGCTATCGCATGGACGGAACAATGCTGTGGCGAGTGGATTTGGGGGTGAATATCCGAGCAGGAGAACATTATACCCAGTTTCTCGTTTACGATTTTGACGGCAATGGACGCGCTGAGATGATTTGCAAGACTGCGCCAGGGAGTATCGATGGACAAGGCAGTTATGTAAATCTGGCTTCCGCTGAAGATGAAATTCGAAGTGCAGACAACAATAAGGATTGGAGAAACGAAACAGGAAAGGTATTGGGCGGTCAAGAATATCTTACCGTGTTTGATGGTTTGACAGGCAAGGCCTTAAATACTATTTTCTATAATCCCAACCGCAATGCCAGATATGGCGGTGATGCGATAGGAACGTTTGACTGGGATGATAAGACATCCGTTGACGATGCTACGTATGGCAACCGGGGCGAACGCTATCTCGCAGCTGTGGCTTACTTGGATGGAACAGACAACAAACCGTCGGCCGTTATGTGCCGTGGATATTATACCTATTCATTTTTATGGGCAGTTGATTTCAATGGCGAGAAACTCATAACTAAATGGTTTCATGCATCCAGATCAAAAAACAAGGTAGAACGGACGGATGCCAATGGCTGTGTAGAAACGCGAATGTATAATTCTAACACTTTCGGGATTGGCGATAGCTATACTGCTTATGGGCAGGGCAACCATCAAATTGCTGTGGCAGACGTAGATGATGACGGTTGCGATGAAATTATATATGGTGCTGCCGCCATTGACCATGACGGATGGTTGATGTACTCAACAGGGTTGGGGCATGGCGATCGTCTTCATGTGGGCGACCTCATGCCTGACCGCCCTGGATTGGAAGTGTTCCGTTGCATTGAAACATTGCCTGCCGGCTGTGAGATTCACGATGCCCGCACTGGCGAGAAACTATATTATCGTACATCAGTAGGAGACACCGGAGCATGCATAGCTGCTGACATAGATTCCCAGCATCGCGGTTTTGAGTTTTGGGCTTCCGACAACATGACCGTGTTGAATTCAAAGTTGGAGATTATTTCAGAAAATAGTCCTAACTATCATGGTTTTCGGATATTCTGGGATGGCGACTTGCAAGATGAACTGTTTTATAGAGGAGGACTGAACAAATGGAATGGTGATGGTGTGACTCGACTGTATCTTAACAAAAAGAATTTTTATGACCTTGGCAACTCTGGTTATGCAAGTGTTGGCGGCGCATCGCTACAGGCCGATTTATTCGGTGACTGGCGAGAAGAGTTGGTTTGCTGGAATCAAAACGATTCTGCAAGTGTCAATATATTTACCACAAATATTCCAAGCAAATATCGTGTGCCAACGCTTATGCAGGATCATTACTATCGCTTGGCTATTGTCAGGCAGAATGTCTGTTATAACCAGATGCCGATGCTTGGCTACTATCTGCCGGATGCTGACTATTCCTATTCTGGAGACATACAGGATGAGGCAGAGCCTGATTTGACAAATCATGTATTGCAGACGGAACTGGATTTTGAGAATGTGCAAGATGCTTATATTACAACCGCATATCCTAACGAGCAGAAAGGAACGGCATGGGAAAGCGGAAACAGGAAACAGCAGAAGTTATATAATACAGTAACGCCTGAAACAATGCATGATATATTGGCTTTCCAAGGGGTATATAGCGGAAGCAACACCAAAGGATGGTGGATAAATAGAAATGCTGGCGGTCTTGTAACTGAGAATGCAACTCGCTCTGCAGCTATTTTAGGACTGAAAAAGGGAGATATTGTAACGATTGAGTCAACTAATCAAGTCGTTGGCACGCTCACACTTACAGATGGTGAGGGCAATCCCGACGGCAACTTCGTGTTTGAACAAAGCAATGACGGCACTAAATATTATTGCACAATGACGGATGACGGGCAGATAGGTTTCTGTGGTGTAAGGTATTATACGGGAGCTATAAAAAATATAAAGATTTATACATTAAAGACCAATGGTATTGAAGATGCTTTTCATGCAGACATGAACAAAACCACATATTTCTCTGTTTCAGGCAAATCCTCAGATTTTCCTCATAAGGGATTCAATATCGTAAAATCCATTGGAGATGATGGCAAAGTGAGAGTAAGAAAAATAATAATTCCTTTCTACCATTAATGCCTAACATTATCAAACACCCTTATCCACATGTCGGCCATGCGACGATGACCGGCGGGGGTGGGATGAATGCCGTCCCATATCCAGTAGCCGGGGCGTGGCTGTTGGGCGGTGAGTTGGGCAAACATGCTGTTGAATGGCAGGAAAGCAGCATTGTAGTCGCGGGCTATGCCTTTCGTTATAGCTGCCAGTTGTCTTACGGTGCGCTCATACTCGGCATAGTTGGATAGTTTGCCATTCTTTCCGTCGTTTGAAATGAACGGAGCACCAATCATTATCTTTATATTGCTGTTGTTGGCTCGAAGGCTGTCGAGCAGTGAACGGTATTGCTTTTCCCACGATGCGAAATCGAATGTAGAGTCGGGATTCTCTTTCTTTGCCCTCATAAATTCGTAAACATCGTTGATGCCCACGAGTATGGAAACGACATCTGGCTTCAGGTTCAGTGCATCGCTATGCCAGCGGTCGGCAATCTGATAAAGCGTGTTGCCGCTGATGCCGCGGTTAAAGAACTGC
Organism: Prevotella sp.; assembly: GCA_017410365.1. GTDB lineage: Bacteria > Bacteroidota > Bacteroidia > Bacteroidales > Bacteroidaceae > Prevotella. Next base: position 96,383 of record JAFQQY010000033.1, on the reverse strand, counting down.
CAACCGGCATCTGGCTGGCAGCTTTCATAGTGCGTGGCACAAAGCATCATGAAACTATGGCCGTAGATATGGTTCAGGTCGGTGTGGTTGCGCTCGCCTGACGGTTTCATACTTCCGCCGCTTCTGCCCCATCCGCCATCGGTAACGGAGTCGCCGATAAAAAGCACGCTGCATGCCTTTCTGCTTGAAGGTTGAGCATTAGCCAAAACAGCCACAGCCAATAGTATTAATATTAATATTTTTCTCATAATTCTAAATCTTTTTGCTGACAGACTTATTGTCCAGGATTTTATGACGGTTCGGTAGATGAGTAGAGACAACTTTTATTTCTTGATTCTCAGTACGGGAGCAATCTTGTTGACAGGCTTCGGCAACGTGACCACCAGTCCGTCGGCAGTCTGTTTGACTTTCAGTTTGCCATACCCCAACAGATAAACATGACTTATGGATTTCTTGAAATACTTGTTGCCTTTTGCCAACGACTTTATTGTTATAACGCCATCTTCCGGCCATCCCATCGCCGTGGCATACAGGTACTTGACTGTTTGGCTGAAACGCACGTCGCGCCAGTCCATATTGCCATACTGCCCGTCGTTGAATCCCTGTGCGTTGAGCTTTATAACCTTCTCAGCCACAGGACCCTCGCCGAAGATGTGCCAAGGGCGTGTGTCGTAGATGCTTTCCTTGTTTACCTTCATCCACTCGCCAATGCCATCCACAATCACGGCAGCCTTATCGTCGTAAGTGCCGTCGGCGCGAAGCGGGATGTTTAGTAGCAGGTTGCCGTTCTTGCTGACGATATCGACCAACTGTTTTATCACCGTGGATGCGCTCTTGTAGCGGTTGCGTTCGTAAATGCTTGTGTTGTAATGCCAACCGCCGATGCAGTTGCAAGTCTGCCACGGCTCTTCAACTATTTCATTCGGTGCGCCGCGTTCCACGTCCCATGTAAGAGCCTTGCGCTGCTCGCTGTCGAGAATCTTTCCAAACATCACTGCGTTAGGGTTGCTGTTATAGAAATGAGCGGCAATCCTCAGGCCGGCATCACTGATTTGGTGGAACGGAATCACTGTAACGTCAAAATACAACAGGTCGGGCTTGTAGCGGTTGATGACGTCGAGAGTGCGGTTGTAGAAGTTGGTTACAAACTCCTGTGTAGGCAGGCTGGCACCGTTGCCCCATGCCCATTGCCGGTGTATCTGACCGTTGTTCCAGCTGAACTCGCTCATCTCGTGGTTTTGTGCATAGAGTTCCTGCGGGTCATACCCCTCCCACCATTTGCCTTTGCCGTCGGCCTTGGTCAGTTTGCCATCGTAATAGACGCCAGCCTTCGGCCCGTTTTGGTCGTAACGCTGTGATGGTTCATACCATGTCCAGGCATGGTCGGAATGCAGGCTGACACCTAACGGCAACCCGTATTTGCGTGCTGCTGCAGCCCATTCGCCTAATATGTTGCGCTTTGGACCGATATTTACTGAGTTCCAGCGCTGGTATTTGCTGTCCCAGAGGTCGTAGTTGTCGTGATGATTGCCAAGCACGAAGAAATACTGCGCACCAATCTCCTTGTATTTCGCCACCAGTTTCTCCGGTTCCCATTTCTCTGCCTTGAACAAAGGAAGAATATCTTTGAATCCGAATTCAGACGGATGACCGTAGTGTTCCACATGGTACTTGTATTCTCGAGTACCTTCTATATAAAGCGAACGCGCCATCCAGTCGCCCGAACCCTCAACACACTGCGGGCCCCAGTGAGCCCAAATGCCGAATTTGGCATTTCTGAACCACTCAGGTGTAGAGTGCTTTTTCAGCGATTCCCATGTAGGTTGGTACTTGCCTGTTTTCATTTTCTCGGCATCTTCTGCCACGGGTATCTTGTATTCTTGTGCTATGAGTGAACATACGCTAATGTAAAAAGCTGTCAGTAATAAGGTTAGTTTTTTCATTCTGTTGTATTTTTAGTATTTTGCAAAGTTAACTAATTGTTTCATAAAACCATCTACTACTGTCGATAAAAGTGGAAAAGTTGTGGTTTTTACCTGACGAATTGCATTAAAGTTTTGCAAAAACGCTTAAATGTAGAATAATATTATAAATAAAAGCAGTAACTTTGCATCCTAAAAGATTTTAAGGAAATATATAAACAACAAGATATGAATATCGAAAGCATGATAATCGGTTCTGCCATAGAGGCAGTGAAGATACTCTATGGGCAGGATGTGCCAGAGAAGATGGTGCAGTTGCAGAAGACAAAGCGAGAGTTCGAGGGAAACCTTACGCTAGTGGTGTTCCCGTTCCTTAAGATGTCAAAGAAAGGTCCTGAGCAGACGGCACAGGAGATTGGCGAATATCTGCAGCAGAACTGCAGTGCAGTGGCAGCGTTCAACGTGGTAAAGGGATTCCTTAACCTCGTCGTGGCTCCAGCAGCATGGTCGGAACTGCTCAGGGCAATAGATGCAGACGATAAGTTCGGCGAGAAGGCAGCAACAGAGGATAGTCCGCTGGTGATGATAGAGTATTCTTCGCCAAACACTAACAAACCGCTCCACTTGGGACACGTGCGCAATAACCTGTTGGGTTGGTCGCTGGCACAGATAATGGAGGCCAATGGCAACAAGGTGGTGAAGACAAACATAGTGAACGACCGAGGCATACATATCTGCAAGTCTATGCTGGCATGGTTGAAATATGGTAACGGCGAGACACCGGAATCATCGGGCAAGAAGGGTGATCACCTGATTGGCGACTACTACGTGGCTTTCGACAAGCATTATCGTGAAGAGGTGAAGGCGCTCACGGCACAGTATGTGGCAGAAGGAATGGAAGAAGAGGCTGCTGAGAAGAAGGCAAAGGAAGAGGCGCCGCTGATTAATGAGGCTCACGACATGCTCGTGAAATGGGAGCAGAACGACCTTGAAGTGCGCTCGCTCTGGAAGAAGATGAACGACTGGGTGTATGCAGGCTTCGACGAGACATACGCCAAGATGGGCGTGGGCTTCGACAAGATATATTACGAGAGCGATACTTATCTGCGCGGAAAGGCAAAGGTAGAGGAAGGACTTGAGAAAGGTCTTTTCGAGCGTCATGAGGACAACAGCGTTTGGGCTGACCTTACCAACGAGGGACTCGACCAGAAGTTGCTGCTCAGAAGCGACGGCACGAGTGTGTATATGACACAGGACATCGGTACTGCAGAGATGCGTTTCAAGGATTTCCCTATCGACAAGATGATATATGTTGTCGGCAATGAGCAGAACTATCACTTCCAGGTACTCTCTATATTGCTCGATCGTCTGGGATTCAAGTGGGGCAAGGAACTTGTTCACTTCTCTTACGGAATGGTGGAGTTGCCTAACGGAAAGATGAAGAGCCGCGAAGGAACAGTTGTCGATGCCGACGACCTGATGGAAATGATGGTGGCAGATGCCAAGCGTACAAGCGAAGAGGCTGGCAAGTTCAACGATATGACAGAGGAAGAGCGCAACGAGATAGCCCGCATCGTGGGTATGGGTGCGCTGAAGTACTTCATCCTGAAGGTTGACGCTCGCAAGAACATGCTGTTCAACCCGGAGGAGTCAATTGATTTCAACGGCAACACAGGTCCGTTCATACAATATACTCATGCCCGCATCCGCTCTATTTTGCGCAAGGCTGAGACGGAGTTAGGCATTAGGAATGTGGAGTTAGGTGTTGATAGTGCTGAGCCGAACGAGAAGGAGGTAGAACTGATTCAGAAGATGAACGGCTATGCCGATGTTGTGGCACAGGCAGGCAAGGACTATAGCCCGAGTGGCATTGCCAACTACTGCTATGAACTGACCAAGGAGTTCAACCAGTTCTATCACGACTACAGCATCTTGCGCGAGGAAGATGAGCAGAAGCGCATGTTCCGCTTGGTATTGGCTAAGAACGTGGCTAAGATTCTTAAGAACGGTATGGCTCTGCTTGGCATTGAAGTTCCGGAGAGAATGTAATTTATTGTGCAAGCACAGGTTTGCGCAAAAATAATTTAAGAATAACAACATGCAAAATCCTCCTGATTGGCGAAACGATACGGTATTGCCCTTGCATAATGATGTGAGGGCCAATGCCATTGCCGTAGATGCGGCATGTAGCGGCAATCCAGGACCGATGGAGTATCAGGGCATTGACTTGAGAACAGGCTATCGAGTGTTTCATTTTGGTCCTTTGCACGGTACAAACAATATCGGTGAGTTTCTGGCAATAGTGCATGCACTGGCGCTGATGCAACAGCAGGGTAGGCATGATGTAACAATATATTCAGATTCGTATAATGCCATTTTGTGGGTAAGCAAGTGCAAGTGCAAGACAAAGTTGGAGCGCACGCCCCAGACAGAACCGTTGTTCCAGATTATTGAGAGGGCAGAACGCTGGCTTGCTACGCATTCTTACTACAATCCGGTGGTGAAATGGGAAACAAAGAAGTGGGGTGAGGTGCCCGCTGATTTCGGACGCAAATGAATCATTACGCTTTGTTCTTTGATATAGACGGCACGCTGGTAAGCTTCAAGACGCATGAGATACCGGCTTCTGCCATTTTAGCCTTGACACAAGCTAAGGCAAACGGTCATCGTGTGTACATTTCTACAGGCCGCCCAGTGGTCATCATCACTAATCTCGGTGCCATTGAGCATCTCATAGATGGCTTCATAACAACTAATGGTGCCTACTGTTTTGTCGGCAACGATGCCGTATGTTGCAACCCCATTCCGAAAGAGGCTGTGAACACAATTGTTGATGATGCGCAGAAGAAAGGATATAGTCTTATTGTGATAGGCAAGACCGATGTGGCAGTGCTCGACTCAAAAGGTGATGTCGACCGCATATTCCGTCAGATGCTTGCAGTGAAGAACCTGGATAAGGCACAACCTCTGAATGTGGTTCTTGAACAGGACATACTGCAACTAACCGCTTTCTTTCCTGTCGAGTATGAGAAAGAGTTGATGGAGCGTGTCCCTCAATGTATTAGCGGGCGCTGGCATCCGGAATTTACCGACATCACAGCTAATGGCGCTGACAAGGGTAAGGGCATTCTTGCCATTGCTGCCCACGACAATATAGACATCGCTCATACCATAGCCTTTGGCGATGGCGGAAATGATACGTCAATGATTCGTCAGGCTGGCATAGGCATCGCCATGGGTAATGCAATACCGGAACTAAAGGAAGAGGCAGACTATATTACAACAAGTGTTGATGATGATGGAATATTAAATGCTCTCCGCCATTTCGGAATCGTTTGATTTGCGTTGCTCTATTATTTGTCGAAGTCGTAAAACAGTATTAATATACTTAACCCCTCTTGATACATTATAAGATAATTGCCTGCTGTTAAGTCTTTAATGGAAATACGATAGATATTACCGTCAACAGGGTATATTACTGTAGGAATGAAATCTTTTGAGTGATCTTTGGGACCTACCACCATAGAGTTTGACCAACAAACCATTTCACGGTTTCTTTTCTTGACCTTAAGGTTCATAAGGCGGAAAAAGTTGGGTCGGAGTTGCACTGTGTCTAATATCTCTATAAAAATATCGTTATGTTGACTGATATTTCTATCAGCATTCGTACCTTTTAGAATGTACTTGGCCTTGTGGGAAAAGAAACCGGTTATTTTTGATTCATAATTCTCATTGGCAGTTAAATCAATTCTTGTCCCATCGTTGTCTTTTACAAATACTTTGAATAGTACTTCTTTTGCCTCTGTTTCCTGTGATTTGGCAGGACACAAGCATAATAATGTGAAAATAAAGCTAATTAATAGTCTCATGGTTAATGATATTTTTATTGTTCAACACTCTCTATGCGGAATTTCTGCATGCCAGCCGGCACGTAAACCTCAACCACGTCGCCCGCTTTCTTGCCTACTAAAGCATTTGCAATAGGCGACTTAATGGAAATCTTTCCTTCACGGAGGTTCGCCTCGTGCGGGCTCACTATGGTGTAAGTCATTCGGGCATTGTTTGCAAGGTTGGTAATCTCTATGCGACTTAGCAATTGGATGCTGTCGGTATTCTGTCTTTTGGAAATGTCCAGTACGCGAGCATGCTCGAGCACCCTCTGCTTGAAGCGTATTCTGCCCAACAGTCGTGACTGCTCGCGCTTGGCGGCATGGTACTCAAAGTTTTCGCTAAGGTCGCCCTTGTCGCGTGCCTCTGCTATTGCCTCCCTTACCTTGGGCAGGTCTTCATGAACTAACTGGTTAAGTTCGGCTACAAGTTTGTCGTAGCCCTCTTGTGACATGTATTCCATTTCTCTTTCTTCAATCTTTCAACTCTCAATCCTTCAATTATTTGCCTTCGCTCATCAGCTTTGCAGTCTTCAACTCTTCAATCTTTCAACTCTTCAATCTTTCAACTCTTCAATCCTTCAACTTTTCAATCCTTCAATCTTTCAAACCATCTTATGACGTTATCATCATAATGCTCAGATGATACAACTTTGGCGTTTGTTGGCAACGAAGGCGCTTTCGTTCCGCCATATACCGTTATAGGGGCTGTTTCTACTCTAATCTCATCCCACAAACAGGCATCGAGAAAGCTTTGGTGAGTATGCGCACCGCCTTCTACAATTAACGATTGGATGCCGTTGTTGTATAGCTCATTCATGAGGTCGGCCAGCGATTCTTTGCCTGTAAGCACCAGGCGCTTTGGATTGGGACCGCTCCAATGGCGCACTGTCAGTTGTGGATGCTCTCGCTCGTCAGTCACTCTACCCACGAGGATGGCGTCTTCTTCGGCACGCATCTTGTGCGACAGCATCTGAGTGAATGGTGTAGAAATGGCAAGCGGTTTATAATAGTTGTCAATATATCCATTAGCCGTCTGTGCCCATTTCAGTATTATGTAAGGGCGATGCTCACGGTGGAACGTAAAGAAACGCTTGTTCAGTTGTTCGCATTCCTTTTGCAGTATGCCTACTGTTACCTCTATGCCGGCATCTTCTATCATCTTGATGCCTCTGCCTTGCACCTTGGCAAAAGGGTCGATGCATCCAACCACAACTCTCTTAACGCCTTTTTTTATTATAAGTTCGGCGCATGGTGGAGTCTTGCCGTAGTGCGAACAAGGTTCTAGGCTTACGTAAATAGTTGAATTGCAGAGCAAACCTTCGTCTTCTGGACGCACAGAAGCAAAAGCATTCACTTCTGCATGACCCTCGCCGCAGCGCACGTGATACCCTTCGCCGATGATTTTGCCATCATGTACAATGACAGCCCCAACCATAGGGTTGGGCTTGGCGTTTTGTCTGCCGCAACTAGCCAGTTGCAGGCATCTACGCATAAACGTTTCGTCAAGATTCTTCACTCTTCGTTCTTCGTTAGTTCGCTTTTTTTGCTCATCAGTTTTGCTGTCTTCGTTTAAATACGTACCTTTGCATCATAATGACATACGATGAATTGTGGCGCAGACTTGCTGCCGTTTATGATGCCGGTGAGGCGAAAGCCATTGTGCGCATGGTGCTCGACGAGCGTTTCGGCTTGTCGGCAACTGATGTTTATTGTGGCAAAGTTACGCAATTATCCTCAGACAAGCAAACAGAACTGGAGAAAATAATGCAACGCCTCGAACAGGCAGAACCGGTGCAGTATGTTCTTGGCACTACAATGTTCTGTGACAGGCCAATACATGTGGCGCCTGGTGTGCTTATTCCTCGTCCGGAAACGGAGGACTTGTGCCGGTGGGTAATAGAGAGGGCAACTATTGACAGTCTATTAATACTTGATGTCGGAACAGGTAGTGGTTGCATAGCCATAACTCTGGCTCTTGAACTTTCTGGGGCAAAAGTGACGGCTTGGGATGTGTCGACTGTTGCCATCAATATAGCAGGCCAGAATGCATTTAGACTCTGTGCCGACGTAAATTTTATGTTGCAAGATGCCCTGACTCCTCCTTCTGATGAGGCAAAGTGGAATGTCATAGTTAGTAATCCTCCGTATATCTGTGAACGAGAAAAAAAGGATATGGAGCGTAATGTGCTTGACAATGAACCGTCTTTGGCTCTTTTTGTTCCCGACAGCGAACCGTTGCTTTTCTATCGTGCCATAGCCTGTTATGCTTGCAAGGCATTGAAAGACAATGGATTTTTATTTTTTGAAATTAATCCTCTTTATGTCGATGATATGTTGCTGATGCTAGAAGAAATGGGTTATGTGGATTTGGAAGTAAGAACCGACCAGTTTGGTAAGCAAAGATTTATTAAGGCTGTCAAGATATGAAACAGATTTCAGAAGATGATGCCCTGCTGCGTCTGACCTCCCTCTGTTCTACTGCAGAACATTGCTCGCATGAGATGATAGAGAAAATGCAACGTTGGCAATTGGCAGATGATGCTCAGGCAAGAATCATAGAGTATCTTGTCAAGGAAAAGTATATCGACGACGAACGATATGCCCGCTTTTTTGCAAAAGACAAGATACGTTATAACAAGTGGGGTAGACGTAAGGTTGAACAGGCAATGTGGTTAAAGCATATAGACGGCTATATACAGCGAGATGTGCTTGATGATATTGACGACGAAGAATATCTTGCCGTGTTGCGCCCGTTGCTAAAGACTAAGCGCAAGTCGGTAAAGGCCTCAAGCGATTACGAGATGAATATGAAACTGATTCGCTTTGCAATGGGGCGAGGCTTTACAATGGATATCATTCGCCAATGTCTTGACAATGACAATTATGACGATATAGACAATGAAGATTAGCTTGTGGAGCCGTTTGCTCGACCTCATAGCTCCGCGTCTCTGCTGTGTGTGCGGCAGACGGTTGGCCATGACAGAGAATTCTATATGCTCTGTTTGCAATCTTAATCTGCCTCGTTTGCGAATGTTGGAGAGTTCGTTTACCGACAATGTCATGGCTCGTATGTTTTGGGGACTTGCGCCAGTAGAGCGTGCCTATGCGCTGTTCTGCTATGCTTCACACTCGGACTCAAGCAATATACTCTATAGTCTGAAATATCACGACCATCCGGAGATTGGTATAGATATGGGCAGGATTATGGCAAGTGAAATTCAGCCAGAAGGCTTTTTTGATGGCATAGATTTGCTAGTGCCGATGCCTTTGTCGAAAAACAGAGAGGGACAAAGGGGGTATAATCAGAGTGAGATGCTTGCTCTTGGAATTAGTGAGATAACGGGGATACCTTATGAAACAAAGGCAATCGAACGAAAGGCTTTTAAGGAAAGTCAAACAAGACTTAACAAATGGGAGCGTAAGGAGAATGTCGCCGGCAAATTCTGCCTTGCAGATGGTACCCTATTGCGTGGAAAGCATATACTATTAATAGACGATGTCGTAACTACTGGTGCCACAATGTTGGCTTGTGCAGATGCAATCAAGCATCTGGATGGGATACGTATAAGTTTTCTTGCATTGGCAATAAGCAAGAAGTGATTATAAGACAGTATAAATATATTGGCAGGAATTTATTTGCGTCTGCGACGTTTTTTTCTTTTACGACTGTTTTTCTTATATGCTTTGACCTTGTTGTAAATAGCCCATGCTGTGAGGGCAGTGAACAAGATGATTACTAGTATGAGTCCTCTGACGTCAAGATTGTCGCCTTTCACGCGACTCCACATCTCAAGCATGTTCTTTGTGCGGCTGCCGCAGTCGCGCATCAAGGCTGCACGCTCAATAACACTCTTGTCAGGATATTGTATGCCGTCAACTTGCACACTGTCGGCCTCAGGACCAAAAAAATAAGAGAGGTCGATATGGGCGAGTTCCGGGTTAATCTTTGCCTCAAGCACTTCTGGTGCTGCTATAACGCTGACATAGCCAATCTCGTCCATGTTGCGCAGCGCATTCTCGGGCATACACATGAAGTTGATGAAATAGGCGGCGGCCTTGGTGTTGACAGCATACTTTGGTATTACCCAACCGTCAAACCACACGTTAGAACCTTCTTGCGGAACATAATAGCGCAGCTCCACGTTCACTGCAGCAGCCTCTTCTATCGCCCATACAGCATCGCCGCTCCAGCTTACGTTGATATAAGCCTTCTCCTTGGTCATCATCTCCTTGCCGAAGTCAACCTCCCAACCGGCAATATTCTTCTTTGCATCTTTCAATAGTTTCTCTACTGTAGCAATGGCCTCATCAGAAGAGTCGTTCATGAGCTGTTCGCGCGTCACATTTCCGCTGAGGATATCCTGATAGCGGCCATACATAATCATAGGTCCGTAGATGTCGCGGTATGCATCCTTTACAAGTATCTTGCCTTCAAAGCGCTTGTCCCAGATGATGCCCCACGACTTTACCTCGTCGTCGGTTACAAACTTGGGATTGTAAAGGATTCCCGTTGTACCCCACATATAGCCAACGGAGTAGTCATTGGCACGCTTGCCTGGTTTGTCGAGCTTGGCAAACTGCTCTAGAACATAGGGTGACACATTTTTTATATAATCAGGAGTCTTTCCGAAGTCGCGGTTGATGGGCAGAAGCATATCGTTGGCAAGCATGCGGTCGATAATATACTCTGACGGGCATACAACGTCGAAGTCTTCATGCCCCTTCTCAATTTTTGCGAGCATAACCTCGTTGATGTCAAACAACTGATAAATGATTTCGACCTCTTCACCCGTTTGCTCTTTGTACCACACCTCAAACTCGTCAAGTAGCGACTCGTCAATGTAGTCTGCCCAGTTATATACTTTTAGAGTGTGCTCACGGTCTGCAGCGAGTGCTGGTACAGAAAGCAATATAAATATAATAAGGTATAATGAGATGTATCGTTTCATAATTTTATCTTTCTGCCAGTTTTGTCTGTCGTCTGTTGATGATTATCAGCAGTACCAGTACGGTGACGAATATAATTGTTGAGAGTGGTCTTAGTTCTGGTGTCAGTCCACCCTTTCGAGCGTCAGAGTAAATGAAGGTTGAAAGCGTCTCCAATCCGATATTGCCCTTTGTGAAAAGACTCACGGCAAAGTCGTCGATGGAGAGAGTAAAAGATAGAATGAAGCCACTGATTATTCCAGGTTTTATCTCAGGTATTATAACCTTTCGCAATGCTTGGAAAGGAGTAGCTCCAAGGTCAAGTGCCGCCTCGTATATGTTTGGATTCATTCCTTTTAGGCGCGGCATGACACTAAGCACAACATAAGGTGTGCAGAATGTAACGTGTGCGAGAATCACAGTTGTGTAGCCTTGTGAAACTCCCAATGCTACAAAGAGAAGGAACAGTGAAATACCCGTTATAATATCAGGGTTTATTAGCGGTATGTTATTAAGAAACGTCACCGCCTGTCGCTGTCTATTTCTCAGATTGTAGATGCCTATTGCCGCAATACTACCTAATGCTGTTGCAATGATAGAAGCAACGATTGCTATGACTATCGTGTTTTGTATGGCGCTAATAAGTGAACCGGACATTCTGCCTTCAAACAGATTGCTGTACAGTTTGAATGAGAAGCCAGTCCAGTTGCCCAGTACCTTAGTCTCAGTAAACGAGAATATGGCAATTATAAGTATTGGTGTATATAGAATGGCTAATAGCAACCATAAATATCCCTTGGCCAAATATCGCTTGTAGTTCATTTATTTAATGTTTTGTTGGCTAAATAATTCCCTGGCTAACCTGTTCTTCGTCATCACTGCTGAAAAGGCTGGTGAAGCCAATCACCAATAGCATGATGAGCGATAGGGCTGCGCCATAGTTCATCGTATCGCTTAGCATTATATTCTCCTGTATGATGGAGCCGAAGAGGCGGATGTCGTTCATTGTTAACAACTCTGATATGGCAAAAGTAGAGATTGTAGGTAGGAATACCATCATGATGCCACTAATTACACCAGGCATAGAAAGCGGCAAGATAACCTTCTGGAAGACACGGAAGCGGTTGGCGCCGAGGTCCTGAGCCGCCTCTATGAGGCTTTTGTCAATTTTCATCATTGTATTATAGATAGGATAAATCATGAAAGGCAGGAAGTCGTAGGTCAGACCAAAGAGAAGTGCGCCCTCTCCAAGTGGAATGCCGGTAATATCGAAAAGCGAAACTGTGGCAAGAGTGCGGATAAGAATGTTTACCCACATAGGAAGAATGAACAGCAGTACCAATGTGTTTGAACGGTTAAACTCGCTGTTGCTCAGTATATATGCAGCTGGATAGCCTAACAATATGCATAGGAATGTTGTTATGACTGCAATGTCGACAGAATAGACGAATGTGTTGAGTGCCTCAGGTTGCTCAATAAGTTTCACGAAGTTGGCAATAGTGAAATTACCGTTGTTGTCCATAAAAGCGTAAACTCCGATAAGAATCAGAGGCAACACAACAAAAAACATAAGAAACACAACGTAGGGCATCGACCACGTGCCGCGTTTTGAAAAGAACCGTTTCATTATTTTATGCTTAATTCGTAATGCTCAATACTTAATTAGTAATTCAAAATTCGTAATGCTAAAACTACAACTCAGAATTCGTAATTCCTAACTCCTAACTCTTAACTCTTAATTCTTATATCTTCCGGCAATATATTGATTCCAACCATATCGCCATCATCCCAGACATCGTTTGTGTCTACATAGATGTAATCGTCGTCGTCGGTTACAATGGTGAGATGATAATGATTGCCCTTATACAAAATGAGACGCACGTCGCCTTCAAGAGCTCCGTCTTCTTTGTCGTCAGTAAGGTCAATCTTGTTGAAATCCACTTCTGCTTTTACCGATGTGCCTGCAGGCAAGCCGTGAGGCAGACATTCGAATGTCGTGTCTAACATGTCGATATGTGTATCGTCAACCACTGTAGCCTCAAAAGTATTGCAGACGCGTTCCTTTTTCATTACATGAATATCAGAAGGTTTTATGATGAGGCTGACTTCAGATTCAGGTTCAAAGGCATTGTAATCTTGTATCATCAGTTCATAACCGTCGTTGGTGAGCACGGTCATTTCATAGTGCACGCCTTTGAATATGCACGATACAACCTTGCCGTGAAGCATGCCACTTTCCGTAGGCGGCATGATGTATATGTCCTCAGGCCTAATAACGACATCAACAGGGGTGTTCTTGCCAAAGCCTTCATCAACACACTTGAACTCTGTGTTCATAAAGTGAACGAGGCGATCATCAATCATAGTTCCGTTTAGGATATTGCTCTCTCCTATAAAATCGGCAACAAAGCAATTTTCCGGTTCATTGTAAATATCTGTAGGTGTACCAATCTGTTGTATAACACCTTCACTCATCACCACGATGGTGTCGCTAAGTGTAAGTGCCTCTTCTTGATCGTGGGTTACGTAAATAAAAGTTATGCCCAATGTCTTATGCATTTCCTTTAGTTCCATTTGCATGTCCTTGCGCATTTTCAGATCTAATGCAGCAAGCGGCTCGTCAAGCAATAGTACCTGAGGTTGGTTGACTATAGCACGGGCTATAGCCACACGCTGTTGCTGTCCGCCAGACAAAGAGTTAACATCTCGATGTTCGTAATCTGTCAATCCTACCATCTTCAGGGCACGTTTTACTTTTTCCTCAATCACTCCCGCCTTGGTCTTCTTCAGTTTAAGTCCAAAAGCGATATTGTCGTAAACATTTAGATGGGGGAAGAGGGCATAACGTTGAAACACCGTATTCATAGGGCGTTGATGTGGAGGCGTCTGCGTTATGTCGGAACCTTCTAACAGAACTTCGCCGTCAGTAGCCATTTCAAAACCAGCAAGAATACGCAAGAGCGTTGTCTTCCCACATCCTGACGGACCAAGGATTGTTACAAACTCTCCCTTCTTGATACTCAAACTCACATCATCCAGCACTTGCTTGTCTCCGAACCATTTAGACACGTGCTTGATATCGATGATGTTACCACCAGGTTCTACATTTCTTTCAACCAATGCCGTTACTTTATTACAAGATTACAACATAAAATTATAAATTCTACAAAAAAAGTTCGCACAAAGATACGCAAAAAACCCGAACTTTATTATCTTTGTGCAGTTTTTTGTTTATAACCGCTAATTTTTTGTAAAAAATAATGAGAAAAATCAAGTTGTTGGCTATTGTGTGCATGGTATTGCTGGTTGAAACGGCAAACTCGGAAATTAAAGCACAGGAAAGTGGCGATTGGTCGATGACCGTAGGTGCAGACGTGACAAACAAGTTCCTTTGGAGAGGATTGGAGTTGGCTGATGCAAGTTTTCAACCATCAGTAAGTTTCGACTATGAGAAGGACGATTGGGCCATTAGTGTAGGAGCTTGGGGCTCAAAGGCTTTCAAGAAAGACGATTATAATGAACTTGACCTCTCGGCAGAGTTGTCATGGAAGAACCTTACATTGTCATTGACAAACTATAGCGAGTATTACGGTTCAGAGTTTGACGACCATTATCTAGACTTGGGGCTCAGTTGGACTGTAAGCGAGAAGTTCCCTCTTACCCTTTCGTGGTATTCAATTGTGAACAAGGATAAGTGCCCTACCTACCTTGAGGTGTCTTATCCGTTCTCGATATCTGTGGTTGACTTCAACGCAACAGTGGGTATGATGCCGTTTGAGGATGAGAGCTACTACGGCAACGATAAGTTCAATGTATGCAACCTCAACCTTAGCGCAGGTCATGAGTTTGAACTGAACGAAAAGATGACTGTTCCGGTATCGGCACAGGTGATGTACAACCCTGACCTGAAGGATTTTTACTGGGGCGTGAGTGCCGGATATTATTTTACTTTGGATTTTTGAACCTAAGTCTAGGAAAACCTAGGATTGCCTAAGAAAACGTAGGGTAATCTAGGACAGCCTAGAATTTCCTAGGTTTTCCTAGAACCTCCTAAACAACAAAATAACTAAAAACGAAATAGCTAAATAAAACTATGGAAAAGAAAAAAGGAAGTCTTAAAAGCACGTTAGCGGTATCGCTGACCAACTACCTCGACGCAGGTGCTATTGTGGCAGGTGCCAGCGGTCTAACACTGTGGCAGAATTATCTCAACCTGACAGAGATGCATTTGGGTTGGCTTAACTTTATCAGTGCTAACTGCCTTGGTGCTGCTATCGGTGCCATCATCGGCGGATTCCTTGCCGACAAGTACGGACGCAAGGCAATATACACATATAATATGTTGGTGTACATGTTGGGCGTGCTGGTGATTATGCTGGCAGTAAACTTCCCAACCCTGCTGGCAGGTTTCCTCATTACCGGTATTTCAGTAGGTGTGGGCGTGCCTGCATCGTGGACATACATTTCAGAAAACTCTGAGACAGGAAACCGCGGTCGCAATATCTGCATATCACAAATGGCATGGGGCATCGGCCCGCTTATCATTCTGATTCTCGGTACGCTGCTCGCTCCGGCAACAAGCGGCGAGGCAGGCGTACTGTTCCCCATTGTGCAATCACTGGCAACAACCATCATGGGTGACGGAATAAGCGGGGCGGCATTGAACGTGTTCAGTTCAAGAATAGTATTTGCATCATTGTTCATCGTAGCGCTGATAGCATGGTTGTTGCAGAGAAGACTCGACGAGAGTGCAGAGTGGGTAGCAGCCAAAAAGGCAGAGCAGGAGAGCGGCATCAAGCAGAAGAGCGTGTTCTCTTCGTTTGGCGAACTGTTCCGCAACAAGACATGCGTGCGCTCTATGCTATTCCTTGCAGGAATATACCTAACATGGAACATGGTGTGCTCGGTAATGGGATTCTTCCAACCTCATATCTACGAGACGGCGGGCGGTTTGTCTAACGAGATGGCAAACCTGATGGCTGCAGGTCAGTGGGTGGTAATCATCCTAATGACTTTCATCTGCTCTTTGGTTGTCGATAAGGCTAACCAGCGCATGCTCTACGGATTCGGTGTTAGTTGCGGTGTGTTGGCATGGATTATCGTCATCATGGTTGGCATCAGCAGCATGACAGGCCTGTTAATATTCACAGGTCTGTGGGCAATGCAGGCTGGTATCTCCGTACAGACATTCTATGCCCTTTGGGCATCTGAGTTGTTCCCTGCCAAATATCGTGCAGCAGCACAGGGCATAATGTTCTTCGTAGTGCGCGGCGTGTCTGCCATATGGGGACTCTACTTCGTGAATATCTATGGCGAGCATGGCGAGGGATTCACCTTGGCTGGCATCATGATGATGACTCTGTTCATCATTTCTCTGGTGGTTGGCGTCATCTGGGCACCTAAGACACAGGGTAAGACTCTTGAACAGATAACTAAGGAGAGATATGGGGAAGGATATTAATAAAGTTGACAAGTTGACGAGTACGCAAGTTGACGAGTTAGTTGACAAGCCGAATGCCAATCACTCTCCTCTCTATGGGAGAGGGGCTGGGGGTGAGGCTTTATGGATATGGTACCCTGGCGACTTTGAGATTTGGCTGGGCAATCGCTTTAACAACAGGCGTACTGAACGTGGGGCAATGTTTCCGCCATTCTGGAAACAGGACAGCCACTGGCAGACGGTGGAGTTCTCAAAAGCCTTCTCACTCGAAAAAGAAGAGACGATTACGATAAGAACGGAGGGAGCATTTAACCTGATGCTCGACGGCAAACTGCAGTTCGGCATGCCGGAAACATTCACCATACCGGCAGGTGAGCACAAGTTGAATCTGAAAGTGTGGAATCCGGAAACCCCGCCGGCTTTATATATAAGTGGCGAAATAATAAAAACCGACTCAACATGGCTCGCCACATACGAAGACAAGATTTGGATTGACGAGAATGGAGTGGCTCACGGTTCAGGAATATACGTCCCTGCAGCAAGCTGGAACTTCAATTCGCCAAACCAGTGCCCTTCGATATACAAACTAAAGACACGACGACAGCAACCTGTGGTTGAGACAATGGTAAGCGATGGTCGTCTGTTCGACTTTGGCAAGGAAACGTTTGGCTATCTTAATCTGATTGGCATCAAAGGCAGCGGTATAATATATATATATTATGGTGAAAGCAAGGAAGAGGCTCTCGACTTTGAACATTGCGAAACGCTGGATGTGATAACCATCCCCCGCCACTCCAAAGTAGGCAAGAATGACAGGAATGCAAATAGCTTGTCAACTCGTCAACTTGTCAACTCGTCAACTAACGATATTGGTTCTAAGGCATTCCGTTTTGTCTGCATCAAGACTGAAGGTAATGTGCGTTTTGCAACAGTCAACATGGATTATGAGTATTCTCCGTATGACAATAAGAAGAGCGGTTCGTTCAAATGCAGCGACCCGTTGCTAAATAATATATGGAGGGTGTCGGCATATACAATGGACTTGACAACGCGAGAGTTCTTTGTCGATGGCATTAAGCGAGACCGTTGGACATGGTCGGGCGATGCCATACAATCGTATCTGATGAACTATTATCTTCGCTTCGATAGCGACTGCGTGCGCCGAACCATACGCCAACTAAGAGGCAAAGACCCGGTGACGGCCCACATAAATACCATCATGGACTATACGTTCTACTGGTTTAAGTCGGTTTATGACTTCTACATCTACACCGGCGACATCGCCTTCGTGCGCGAGATATATCCACGCATGCAGACAATGATGCAGTATGTGCTTGGAAGAACCAACAAGGATGGTATGGCAGAGGGGAAACCTGACGACTGGGTGTTCGTGGATTGGGTAGATTTCCCGATGCACAAGCGTGGTACACTGTGCTTTGAACAGATACTCTTGTGCAAGTCGCTCGAAACAATGAAGATGTGTGCTACCGTACTCCGCGACAATCCGCTTGCACAACCGCCACAGGGCAGTATCACCATAGAGGAATACGCCGCCGATGCGAAGAAATATACCGAACTGGAGGAGGCATTGCGCAACAAACTGAAGCCAACATTCTGGAACGAGCAGAAGCAGGCTTTCAAGCATGCCATTGAGGACGGCGAGATGAACGAGCAGATAACGAAATTCCCAAATATGTTTGCTATCATCTACGATTGTCTGGCAGGTGACGACAAGCAAAAAGTGATGCAGTCGGTAATGCTCAACGCCGATATTCCAGCCATTACTACCCCATATATGCGTTTCTACGAACTCGAAGCATTATGCCAGATGGGCATGCAGACAGATGTGCTCAAGGAGATGCGTGACTACTGGGGCGGAATGCTTCGCGAGGGAGCGACCAGCTTTTGGGAAAAGTATAATCCAGAAGAAACCGGCACCCAGCACCTCACGATGTATGGTCGCCCTTACGGCAAGAGCCTTTGCCATGCATGGGGAGCAAGTCCGATATACTTGTTGGGCAAATACTACCTCGGCGTACAGCCAACCAAACCTGGTTATGAAGAGTACGTCATTAAGCCTGTCCTTGGCGATCTGGAATGGATGGAAGGCAAGGTGCCGACACCTCATGGTCCGATTTGCATACGTGTTGACCGTGAAAGCATCTGTATTCGTTCCCCATATGGTAAGGGCAAGCTTATTATCAATGACAAGGAACACGAGATAATGTCAGGTGTTGAATGTACATTTGAATATTAACAAAAAATGTGGACTTTGGTCCACATTTTTTATTTAATAACCAAACAACAGTTGTAAAATCAGAATAAACCATAACTGCTATATCAACATATAGTAAGAGTCCGTATATTTGCCATATCAAACGTTTGATAATAAATAACTGATGAGGGATAAGAGTTTTATAACAAACAACTTGTTTACTCGATTACTCGTCACCCCGTCAACTTAAAAACAAAAAGAATTATGGCAAAGAGAAATGAAATTTACAAATGTGCAACCTGTGGCAATGTTGTCGAGGTACTGCATTGTGGAGAAGGAGAGTTAGTATGTTGTGGCAAGCCAATGATGCTGATGACAGAGAATACAAGCGACGGAGCAAAGGAGAAGCACGTCCCTGTGGTCGAGAAAATAGAAGGCGGCTATAAGGTAACGGTAGGCAGCATTGACCACCCGATGAGTGAGGAACACCATATAGAGTGGATAGAGTTGCGCACGAAGTGTGGCAAACTGATGCGCAAGTGTCTAAAGCCTGGCGATAAACCAATGGCCAAGTTCAAGACTGATGCAACAGAAGTTTGCACCCGCGCCTACTGCAATCTGCATGGATTATGGAAATGCGCCTGTGATGATGTCAAGGCTTGTTGTTCAAAACCGCAGGCAAAGACCGACGGATATAAATCGTGCGATTTAGGGGGCAACGTTTGTTAATGTTGCAATCTCCTAGTAGAAGATAAATGAAAAGGGGAAGCACTTCAAAAATGCTTCCCCTTAATTTTGGTATACTGCCTGTATACTTTTGGTATACACGGCGTATACCGATGGTATATACGGCGTATACCAAATTTGAATTACTCAACCGCTAGTGTTAAAAAATGTTCAACTCAAACGTTTTTTTTACAAAAAAGTCTTATAATACTATTTTTTTATTAATTTTGCGTTGTAATATCAATCTTCTACTAGAAGATATACAAAGCAGTGTTGAATGGACACTTAAAATAAGCATTAAGAATATAAACAAGCAAACTATCTAATTTACAAAACAAGAAAACGGTATTGATGTTAGGTGTACTAAAACTACATCCTGATGATATGCTAAACCTAATAATAATAAAATAATGTGAATGCCAACACAAACTAAATTATGGAATTAAACCATTATAAACAATTCATTAATAACAATTAACTAAAAACATTTAACATGGAAAAACTATCAAGAAACAACAAGTTGAACCAGATTAGCAGGTTCATGTTTCTGGCCATGCTTCTGATGTGTGCTACATTTGCATACGCACAGAGCAAGGTAAATGGTCGTGTTGCTGATACATCGGGCGAACCGATTATTGGCGCAAGTGTGATGGTGCAAGGTACTTCTAACGGTGGCGTTACCGACATCAACGGTAACTTTACTGTCAACAATGTACCAGCCAAGGCAATCCTCAAGGTTTCTTACGTAGGCTACGTAACACAGTCTGTGGCAGTAAACGGTCGTTCTACAATCAACATCACTCTGAAAGAGGATGCTCTAAACCTTGAAGAAGTTGTTGTAGTAGGTTACGGTGTTCAGCGCAAGACCGACGTTACCGGTGCCATGACACGCGTAAGCGGCGAAGACCTTAACACAAAGCCTGTTTCTAATGCTTTCGAAGCATTGCAGGGCAAGGCTGCCGGTGTAGATATCACATCTAACCAGCGTCCTGGTGAACTTGGAAAGATTCGCATCCGCGGTAACCGTTCTTTGAACGCTTCTAACGAACCTCTCTATGTAGTTGACGGTGTGCCTCTCAACTCTGGTGGTATCGAGACAATCAACCCACGCGACATCGAGTCTATAGACATTTTGAAGGATGCTTCTTCTACAGCTATCTACGGTTCACGCGGTGCTAACGGTGTTATCCTCGTTACAACAAAGCGCGGACAGGAAGGTAAGATGACTCTGAACTACTCTGGTTCTGTTACTTTCGAGAAGCTTATCGACAAGTCTCCAGCCATGAGCGCAAGCGACTATATCACATGGCGTCGTTGGGCATATCATAACGCTCCTTTAGGCAAGGGTCAAACTGAGCCTTATCCAAGAGGTGACCAACCTAACTACACAAATGACCAGTCGTTCTTCTCTGGTGATGCTGCGGCTTTAGCTAACGTAAACCGTGGTTGGAACGAAGACAAGACAGTTTGGGACGGTTCAAAAGTTATTGATACCGATTGGACTGACATGGTTACTCAGACTGGTATCACTCAGGAACATACTCTGAGCGCAAGCGGTGGTACAAAGGATCTGAAAGGTTTCTTCTCATTCGGTTATCTGAACAACGAAGGTACACAGAAGGGTCAGGAGTACGAGCGCTACAGCGTTTCTGCATCTGTTGACATTCAGGCTAAGCCATGGTTGAAGATGGGCGCATCTATCAACGGTGCGTGGGCAGAGCAGGACTACGGTTATTCTCGTACAGGTCAGTCTTCAAGTTCTGGTCCAACTGACATCTATGGTGCAGCTAAGGCAATACCTCGCTATACAGTTCCTTACGATGAGGATGGTGATATCATTCTTCAGCCAGGTGGATCAGCAACAAATGTTTATACAGTAGTTGACGAGTGGAAGAAGTCAACAGAAAACCGTCAGACATTCCGTGCTCTCGGTAGCTTCTTCGCACAGGCTGATTTCGGTAAGATTTGGGAACCGCTGGATGGTCTTTCTTATAAGATTCAGTTCGGTCCTGACTTCCGTCACTATCGTCGTGGTCTCTTCATCGACGCTTCTTCAGCTGTGAGAATGGGTAGTAAGAACATGGCTCGCCGCGATGACGCTCGCTACTTCTCTTGGACTCTTGACAACATGATTATGTACAACAAGAAGTTCGATGACCACAGCTTTAACGTAACATTGCTTCAGAGTGCTTCTAAGTACAATGCAGAGAACGGTTCTATGAGCGAAGTTGACGTTCTTGTTCCTGAATTCCTTTGGAACAACATGGGTCAGATTGATATCGCAAATACAACAAAGTACGATCCAGGTATGAGCACAGGTCTTACAGAAAGTCAGATGTCTTCTTACATGGCACGTATTAACTACTCTTACAAAGACCGTTACCTCCTCACTGTTTCTGGACGTTACGACGGTTCTTCAGTTTTGGCAGAAGGAAACAAGTGGAGTTTCTTCCCATCAGCAGCCCTCGGTTGGCGTATCGATCAGGAAAGTTTCATGGAAGGTATTGACTGGATTAACCAGTTGAAGCTTCGTGTCGGTGTCGGTTCTACTGGTAACTCTTCAGTTTCTCCTTATGGAACACTTGGTGTTATCAGCGCTTACTGGATGCCATTCGGTAATGCAGGTGGCAACCAGCAGATTTTCGTAACCAACGAGCCTTACTATTCTTCAGGTAGTAACTTGCTTCCTAACAAGGATCTCGGTTGGGAGAAGACAACACAGTTCAACTATGGTATCGACTTCAGCGTTCTTGACGGACGTATTGGCGGTACAATCGATATCTATCACTCACGTACAACAGACCTTCTGATGCGTCGTTCAATTTCTCCACTTAGCGGTTATCCAGCAATGATGGACAACATTGGTGAGACAAAGAACTTCGGTGTCGACCTGACATTGAACACAGTTCCTGTTAAGTTCAAGGATTTCCAGTGGAATTCAGACCTTACATTAGCTTACCAGAAGGACGAAATTGTTGAACTTGCAAACGGTAAGGAAGATGACATTGCCAATGCTTGGTTCATTGGTGAGTCTATCGCTGTTCACTACGGAATTGACAATGAAGGTATCTGGCAGGCAGAAGACCAGGAATTGATGGATAAGTTCAATGCTAACGGTCATAAGTTTACTGCTGGTAACGTTCGTCCAAAGGATCAGAATGGTGACTTCAAGATTGACGACAAAGACCGTGTTATCCTTGGCGGCCAAAACCCGACTTGGACAATGGGTTGGACAAACACATTTACATGGAAGGGCTTCGAGCTTGCTGTAGAACTTTACGGACGCTTTGGCTACATGGTTAGCACAGGTGGTGAAGGTCAGCTCGGTATGTATCAGCAGCGCGAGATAGATTATTGGACACCAGAAAACACAGGTGCAGATTGGCAGAAACCTATCTATAGTACAGCTGGTGGTGATGGTTACTCAAGCTTGCTCGGTTTCCAGGATGCATCGTTCATCAAGGTTCGCAACCTTTCTCTCGGATATACCCTTGATAAGAAGGTATGCGATAAGATTGGCATCAACAATCTGAAGGTTTACGTTCAGGGCAAGAACCTTGGCAACCTCTACTCTTCAATAGACTTCCTCGACCTCGACCTCGGATCAACTTACTATAACAGAGGCTTCACTGTAGGTCTGCAGGTTGGTTTCTAATCGATTAAAGGAGTGAATAGTAACAATATCTAATAATTATTGAATGACAAATATGAAAAATAAGATATTTTTTGGTGCTATCGCATTGGCAACAATAGTTGGCACAACCTCCTGCGGTGACAGTTTCCTGGAGGAGGAAGCAAACCACAAGATAACAGACGCACTGCTTGAAACAGGTGAAGGTGCAAAAGCTATGGCTGCTGGTCTGTATGGTAATATCCGTTGGCATTTCGGTTATGAGTGGGCGTACGGTATCACGCTTTACGGAACCGACGAGTTTACAAACGGTGCCGACCTTACAGCAGAACCATGGAACACATACGATAATCGTCTTGGTCCGCTTGATTGTACTCCAGCAAATGGTGCAGCAAACAAGAACTGTCCTCCTGTTTCTGGACTTTGGAACCAGATGTACTATGGTATCTCTACAGCCAATCTCGTGATTTCAAAGGCTGACTATATTACAGATGAGGATTCACGTAATAAGGCTATTGGTGAGGCTCACTTCTTGCGTGGCTACAACTACTACCGCCTGTTTGCACAGTATGGTGGTGTTGTGTTGAGAACAGAACCTATTCCTGCTGACCAGGCTATAGTTTCTAACTATACACGTGCATCAGAGGAAGAAACACTGAATCTGATAATATCAGACTTCGAGGCTGCTTACAATATGTTACCAACAAACAAGTGGCGCGGTAATGGTACTTGGACAAAGTACACTGCAGCCCACTTCCTGGCTAAGGCTCTGCTTTATCGTCAGTCTGAGCGCTGTGCAGCATGGAACGGCAAGTATCTAGCTGAGACAGATCTCAACAGAGTTGTAACTCTTGCTAACGAAGTTATTGCAGCTTGTCCATTGGAGAAGGATTACAATAATCTGTATGCAAACTGGACAGGCGTTGATTGCCCAATAGAAAGTTCAAAGGAAATCCTTATGGCTGCAGAGCATAATGGTGACGGTAGTACAGGCGGACGCTTCGGTAACCGTACTTACAACTACTTCAACCCACAGTTCTCTAACTTCTCTGGTGGTTGGGTACAGCGCGGTCAGTACATCGGCGGTATGGACTTCCAGCGTTGCCGTCCAACAGAGTATGCATACGCAATCTTTGACAACGTGAACGATTCTCGTATGTGGAAGACCTTCAAGACTGTCTATGGTATGAACAACTACAACAAGTTGTCTGATGATGTTAAGGCAATGGGTGTTACTGACGAACAGGCTCCACAGCTTGGCGATGCTGGTATCATGTTCATCCTTAACAAGAAGGACGACCCACGTTTCCAGGATGAATCTACATACGGAACATTCGGTCGTGGTGCAGTTGCTCACAGCTTCGTAAACCCAGAGACAAACAAGTGGGTGCCAAACGTATTCCCAGTATATCTAGGTGGCCAGTACGTATTGAACACATACGGTGTTAGCGGTAACCCAGCACAGAGCAACGTATTCTGCGGTATCAACAAGACTGACGATGGTAGTCGTACAGCAGAGAAGGGCGACGCTCATCGTGACGTTATCATGGCACGCTCTGGTGAAACTCACCTCGTTAAGGCAGAGGCATTGGTTCGCCTTGGCAAGTATGAGGAGGCTATAGCTGCCGTAAACGTTCTTCGTGCACGTGCAGAGTGGAAGCAGGGTGAAGACCGTGAGTACTATGTTGATGGTTCTATTGCATTCGAGAACAATACAACAGCTTCAGCAACTCTTGGTAAGTGTAAGGATGCAGCAGGTGTCAAGATCAATAACAAGACAGCTTATGAGTATTCATTTATCCAGAAAAATACATACTATCTGTCAACAGGTATCGAGAAGACAACAGCAGCTTCAAGTCTTCAGATTGCAAACTCTGACCAGTTGCCAGCAGAAGATGAGGCAATCCTCGCTTTGCTTGGTGTAACAGATAAGAAGCAGCGTCTCATCCACTTCATTTTGAACGAGCGTACACGTGAATGCTTGGGCGAGTGGAACCGTTGGGAAGAGTTGAGCCGCACAAAGACTCTCGTTCAGCGTGCTAAGGCTTTCAACCCAGAGGCTGAGCCAAATGTTAAGGAACATCACAACCTCCGTCCAATTCCACAGACATTTATTGATATGTTGCAGAATGCAGACGGCACAAACCTCTCTGATGAGGCTAAGGATGCTTGGCAGAACCCAGGTTATTAATTCAAGTATTAATAATTACAATAAAAAATGGCGGGTATTCCCGCCATTTTTTATTATCTTTGCACCCGTTTTCAGGTCGTCAACTAAATAATCATGAAAAGTAAGCTTAGCAAACTTGTGTTGCCAATTTTCATAGAAACGGCGCTTGTGATGATGCTCGGCGTTGTCGATACGATGATGCTTAGCCAGCATTCAGACAATGCCGTGGCAGCCGTTGGGGTTGTCAATCAGTTGGTAAACCTTGCCGTGCTTGTTTTTCAGGTAATCAGTTTCGGAACAACAGTTCTTTGTGCCCAATACCTCGGAGCAGGACTTAAGGAGCGCATGGTGCAAGCCACAGGTGTGGCAATAGCGTTGAACACCGTCACAGGCTTTGTTGTCAGTGCCTTGCTGTATTTCGGTTGTACTTTGATGTTGCAGACTATGGGACTGCGCCCTGAACTGATGGGCGAAGGTGTAAGCTATATGCGTATAGTGGGTGCTTTTGCTTTCTTCCAAGCCATCTCGCTTGCCATATCGGCATCGTTGCGCAGTGCTGACAAGGTGATATACCCAATGATGGTGACACTGGTTGTAAACATACTCAACATTATAGGCAACTACACCCTAATATTCGGTAAGTTCGGTATGCCGGCAATGGGTGTTGAGGGGGCAGCTATCTCCACCAGCATATCCCGTGGCGTGAGTATGATTATTCTCTTCATCATCCTCTTTCGCAAGCATATTCCGTCGTTCCCGCTTTGCTTGTTCCGTCCGTTCCCATGGGTGGAACTGAAGAACTTGCTAAAGATTGGAATGCCGGCAGCCGGCGAAGAGATAAGTTACTGCGGTTCGCAAGTGGCAATCACCTTCTTGATAAACATCTTGGGCAATGAAGCTCTTGCCACGCGGACATATTGTTGGAACATGGTGTTCTTTGTCTATCTCTTTTCCATTGCCGTCGGTCAAGGCGGAGCCATACTCATTGGGCATCTGGTGGGCGAAGGGAAGGTGCATGCTGCCTATCTGTTGGGGTGCTACACCCGCCGGTTGGCTATTATCGTATCGGTAATACTAGCCTTGCTGCTTGCCATCTTTGGCGTGCATGGACTGGAGTGGCTTACCGACAATCGTAACATCATAGAGATGGGCATAATAATTCTCTGGATAGAAGTGGCATTGGAGATTGGTCGTGCTATAAACATCTGGGCGACGCAGGCTCTTAGGGCAACGGGCGATGTGAACTATCAGTTCTATGTAGGAGTGATTGTGCAGTGGTTAGTGAGCGTAGGCTTCAGCTATCTGCTCGGCATCCATTGGGGGTATGGTTTGATAGGCATGTGGATTAGTTTTGCCCTCGACGAGAACATCCGCGGAATCATCTTCATCTACCGCTGGCGCTCAATGAAATGGGCATCAAAGGGATTTGTTAAGAAAGTAAGCGAAATTAAAATAACAGGATAAAACAAGTATTTTTATGATTTTAATGACATCAAACATCAGTACTCAATTCAACGAACTCCTGACAAAACTTATTGACACGGGAGTTGACGTGGGTAGCCGCATACTTGGCGCCGTAATCATTTACATTATTGGTAGGTTACTCGTAAAGTGGGCAAACAAATTGTTCGCAAAGATTCTAGAAAAGCGAAAGGTTGAAATAGGCGTGCAAATGTTTCTTAAGAACACAGTCAACATTATCTTGATGGTAATGCTCGCACTGGCTGTCATCGGAAAACTGGGCATTGAACTCACAGGTTTTGCCGCCCTGCTCGCTTCTGCCGGCATGGCCATCGGCATGGCATTGTCAGGCCAATTGCAGAATTTTGCCGGCGGCCTTATAATCCTTGCCTTCCGTCCATACAAGGTTGGCGACTATATCGAATCGACCACTGGCGCTTCTGGCACTGTTCAGGAGATACAGATATTCCACACCGTGCTTGTTACACCAGACAACAAGGTGGTTTATGCTCCAAACGGAACCATGAGCAATGCTATTTGCGTCAACTACAACCATAAGGACGAACGCCGTCTCGACTTCACAGTAAGTATAGAATATGGTGCAGATTACAAGTATGTAGAAAGTGTTATACGAGAGATACTCGAAGCCGATGAACGTATAATGAAGACTCCTGCCCCATTCATCGAACTGGGCAAATTATCAGACAATAGCGTTGATATCACCGTGCGTGTGTGGGTGAAGGCGAGCGATTACTGGACTGTGCATTTCCAGACCAACCAAGCCATCTACACCACATTCAACGAGCGTGGCATCTCATTCCCTTATCCACAGATTGTGGTTCATCAGGGAGAGGCAAATGCTTAATTATAAGGTTATGAGGTTATAAGGTTGTAAGGTTGGAGGTTGTAAGGTTATAACCTAAACTGGCGCATAATTCACGTCCTTATTACCTCATAACCTCACCGTCTCAAATCAATCTTCCATCAACTTGCGATAGCGGCCTTTCTTTATTTCTTCGTTGCCAAGGCGGCGCGCCTTGTTGATTTCATACTCAGAGTAGCTGCCCTCGAAATAGAACACTTCGCCATTGCCTTCAAAGGCAAGGATGTGGGTACAAATACGATCGAGGAACCAGCGGTCGTGACTGATGACCACGGCACAACCGGCAAAAGCCTCAAGACCCTCTTCAAGGGCACGCAGAGTGTTCACGTCGATATCATTGGTAGGCTCGTCGAGCAACAGCACGTTGCCTTCCTGCTTCAATGCCAATGCTAGTTGCAAGCGGTTGCGTTCACCACCAGAGAGCACCTCGCAGAGTTTGCTCTGGTCGGTTCCTGAGAAGTTGAAGCGTGAGATATATGCGCGGGCATTGATGTCTCTGCCACCCATGCGTATTGTCTCGTTACCCTGAGAGATTACCTCATAAACGGTTTTCTTTGGGTCTATGTCCTTATGCTGCTGGTCAACGTAAGCAAGTTTAACGGTCTCGCCCACCTCAAACTTGCCATCATCGGCCTGTTCCAGTCCCATGATGAGACGGAAAAGCGTAGTCTTGCCTGCACCGTTAGGACCGATAACGCCCACGATGCCGTTAGGAGGAAGCATGAAGTTGAGGTTGTTGAAAAGCACCTTCTCACCGAAAGCCTTCTGCACGCCCTGAGCCTCAATTACCTTGTTGCCAAGTCGCGGTCCGTTAGGGATGAATATCTCAAGTTTCTCCTCACGCTCCTTCTGCTCTTGGTTTAGCATCTGCTCGTAAGAGTTAAGACGCGCCTTACCCTTTGCCTGACGTGCCTTTGGTGCCATGCGCACCCATTCAAGTTCGCGCTCCAAAGTCTTGCGACGCTTAGATGCCGACTTCTCCTCCTGTTCCATGCGCTTTGTCTTCTGGTCAAGCCATGAAGAGTAGTTGCCCTTCCACGGAATACCCTCGCCACGGTCGAGTTCGAGAATCCACTCGCTCACGTCGTCGAGGAAGTAGCGGTCGTGAGTTACGGCAATCACCGTTCCCTCATACTGCTGCAAGTGCTGCTCCAACCAGTCTATGCTCTCGGCATCTAGGTGGTTGGTAGGCTCGTCGAGCAGAAGCATATCTGGTTTCTGAAGCAACAGACGGCACAATGCCACTCGGCGACGCTCACCACCTGAGAGGTTGGTTACCGCCCAATCTCCAGGAGGACAGCGCAGTGCGTCCATGGCACGTTCCAGTTTAGAGTCCATATTCCAAGCGTCGGTTGCGTCGATGATGTCCTGCAACTCTGCCTGGCGCTGCATCAGTTTGTCCATCTTGTCAGGGTCGCCATAGTATTCCTCAAGACCGAACTTCACGTTAATCTCGTCATACTCTTTCAGTGCATCGTAAACATGCTGCACTCCTTCCATAACGTTTTCCTTAACGGTCTTCTCCTCATTGAGCGGCGGGTCCTGTGGCAGATAACCAACGGTATAGCCCGGGCTCCATACCACCTCGCCCTGTGTGGGCTGCTCAATGCCGGCAATAATCTTCATCAGCGTTGACTTACCAGCGCCGTTAAGACCGATAATACCTATTTTCGCACCATAGAAGAACGATAGATAGATGTTCTTCAGTATCTGCTTCTGATTCTGTGGGATAATCTTCGACACTCCCACCATCGAGAAGATAATTTTCTTGTCATCAACTGTTGCCATATTTTAATGCTTAATTTTTAATGCTTAATGCTTAGATTGCAAAGATACGAAATAAAAACGAGATAACTATGAAAAGTCTTTTTTATTACATAATATATAGATGTAGAATCTTTTTTTGTATATTTGCAAAATCAATTAAGCATTGTGAATTAATAATTATGAAGAACTGGTTATTATCTATTATAGCGGCAACGTTTTGCTGCGGATGCACAGCGCAAGGCGGAAGCAACGTGCTGAGCATAGAGGAATACGACAAGGCAATAAAGGCGGATACAACGGCGGTGATTATCGACGTAAGACAACCGGCAGAATATGCAGAGGGACATCTCAGCGGTGCCTCGCTGCTGAATGTGCTCGACAAACAGACTTTCGACAAGGGCATCGAGAAACTGGACAAGGCTAAGACCTACTATATCTACTGCCGAAGTGGAAGACGCAGTCAGACGGCAACAAAGAAAATGCAACAGAGAGGTCTGAAAGTATTCGACTTGAAAGGCGGTTTCAACGCTTGGAAAGCAGCAGGTATGCCTATAGAGAAATAGAAATCAGATATCAAGAACTTTTAGTTCTGAGATAGATGAAAGACATCATAACTACCCGTCTTTACCCAACATCGCATGGCGATATTTGGCTGGGAGCTGACGACGAAGGATTACGGTTGTGCAAATGGGCGACGGAGTCGTACCTGTCGTGTAGAAGCAAGGCAAGCAGAGACGGACTGCAACTGATAGACGGCAGCAATCCGATAATAGACGATGCAGTCAGTCAACTGGAAGAATTTTTCTGCCGCAAGCGTAAGGAGTTCAAATTGCAGTTGGCACCATATGGGACAGAGTTTCAGATGAAGGTATGGCAAGAACTGATGAGTATTCCCTATGGCACAACGATAACATACGGCGAACTGGCACGGCGTATCGGCAATGCAAAGGCATCGAGGGCAGTGGCAATGGCATGCCACAACAATCCCATCAGCATCATCATTCCCTGTCATCGGGTGATTGGCAGCAACGGCAAACTGACGGGATATGCCGGAGGACTGGATAAGAAAGCGGCACTTCTGGATATCGAAAACAACTTATTTAATAAGTAGCATACAAATCAACATGAAGAAAATACTATTAACGATTATAAGTCTGCTGACTCTGGTTGCAAATGCGCAGACAGGCAACACATTAGAGCAGGACTTTATAGAACCAAAAGACGAGCACCGCTCTATCATCATCTGGCAATGGATGGACGGACTGGTGAACAAAGAGGGAATAACCGCCGACCTTGAGGCCTTCAAGGCAGCAGGACTGTCGGGCGTGCAGAACTTCCAGATTGGAGGTCCGCGCCAGATAAGGGTCAACGACCCGTCGGTGAGCATCGGCAGCGAGAAATGGAAGAGTCTGATGCGATGGACAATGGACGAGTGCGAACGCTTAGGACTCACCTTCGGCACGCACAACTGTCCGGGATGGTCGTCAAGTGCATACCCTTCGGTAGAACCACGCTACTCTATGCTCAAACTGGTGTATAGCGAAACGGTGTTGCCAACAAGCAAGCTCCCTAAGAAGATTTCGCTGAAGAGGCCAGAGGTCGATTCTAAATGGAACTACTACGAAGACGTGGCTGTCATTGCCATTCCTAACGACTCTATAATAAAGAAAGAGGATGTGGTGCTTCTATCTGACTGCCTTAACGAGGAGACAGGCGAACTGACCATACCAAAGGAGCTGGCAAAGGGCATGGCTGTGCTTCGCATCGGTCAGACAACCATTGGAAAGACCAACGAGGCGCAGTCGCCAGAATCAGGAAGAGGACTCGAATGCGACAAACTGAGTCGCGAGGCTGTATTGAAGTTCTGGCAGGGCTATCCACAGATGATTATCGACATTGCCGGCCGTCATGCAGGCAAGACTTTCACCCACTTCGAGATTGACAGTTATGAAGCGGGAGGACAGACATGGACAGGCAAACTACCGGAGGAGTTTAAGAAGCAACGTGGCTACGACCTGATGCCGTACATGCCTTACATGATTGGACGCTGCAAGACCATAGGCGACAAGCAAGAGACGGCAAAGTTTAAAAAGGACTGGCAGACAGTTATACAGACAATGTTTGCAGAAAACTACTACGGTTACATGAACGAACTGGCACGTCAGACACCTGGCCTGAATCTGCTTATCGAACCATACGGCACAGGTGGTCAGCGTCCGTTCTCGGTTATCGACTTTTACAAGATTGTGGGAGCAGCCAAGGAGGCAGTAGTGGCAACAGAGTTCTGGACTTATCCCAACTGGGGATGGAAAGACATGGCAAAGCACGAGGTGGCTATGCGTAAGTTGCAGCGCAAGATTCTCTACGCCGAGGCATTCACCTGTTGGCCACTGAAGGCATGGCAGGACGACCCGCAGTCGCTGAAGGCTGTTTGTGACAGGGCTTATTGCACAGGCGTAAACAAGATGATGCTGCATGCCGGAGCTGCCAACCCATGGACCAACTTCGAACCGGGCATGTCGTTCGGCATCTGGGGCACGCAGTTTGTACCGAAGCAGACATGGTGGAAGGCTGGCGGTGCTAAGAAACTATTTGACTATATGGCACGCTGCCAGTCGCTATTGCAGCGCGGTTATCCTGCAAAGGAACAGATGAAAGCGTTAAAGACTTTCAAGACCTACAGACGAACAGATGGCGACACAGACATATATTTTATCTGCAACCCAACGGACAAGGCTGCTACCGAGACTCTGCAACTCGTGATTAACGGGCGCTCGGCAGAGATATGGAACCCATATACAATGGATATGAACTCATGTGAAGCGAAAGAAAACATGGCATTGGAAATTGAACCTTATGGCTCGCGCTTCATCATCCTGCGCCACGGCACAAGCAGCAAACCAGCGCCAAAGCGTTTCTATACCACGGAAAGCATGCCTGTCACCGGAACATGGAATGTCACATTCCCTGAGTATGCTAATATTACGATGGACTCGCTGATGTCGTGGACAGACAATAAGAACAAAGGCATTAAGTATTTCTCTGGTACTGCCACATACACCATCGACATCAATCTGAAGAAGAAGCAACTGAAGGACAAGGAAACACGCTTTGTGTTATCTCTGGGCAAGGTGAAGAACATGGCACGCGTAACAGTAAACGGAATCGACTGCGGAATGCTATGGAAGGCTCCTTTCACATGCGATATAACCGATGCATTGCAAAAAGGCAACAACAGCATCGCCATAGAAATAACCAACCTGTGGCCTAACCGAATGATTGGCGACGAACAGGAACCGGCAGACATTGAATGGGGCGAAGCTCTGACCTACTCTTATGCACCAGGCAGTCCTACAGCCGGATATTACATGGCAAAACTACCCGATTGGTTGCGCGAGGGCAAGCCACGCCCGTCGAAGGGTCGCAAGACGGTATATGCCTTCAAGTTCTTCACTAAAGACTCTCCCCTACTTGAGTCAGGACTGTTCGGACCTGTTGAGATAATGAAAGTGAAAAGGAAAGAGTGAAGGCAAATAGAATATCCTAGAACCCCTACCCCCCCCTAAAAAAACTCAAAAATAAAATAAAACCCAAATAATCATGAACATCGGAGACAGAATACCGGAGATACTGGGCAAAGACCAGAACGGTAATGAGATTAAAGCAAGCGACTATAAGGGTCGCAAGATAGTACTTTACAGTTATCCAAAGGCAAACACCAGCGGATGCACCGCTGAGGCATGCTCTCTACAAGAGCATAAGACTGAGCTTGAGGCGGCTGGCTATAGCATCATCGGAGTGAGCAAGGACAAAGAAGCGCTGCAGAAGAAATTTGCCGATGCCTACCAGCTTGACTTTCCACTGATAGCCGACACGGAGACTACTCTGCTGCAGCAACTGGGATGCTGGGGCGAAAAGGTGGCATGCGGCCGTCGCACCATCGGCACCCTGCGCACAACATACCTCGTTGACGAGAATGGCGTAATAGAGAAAATATTCGGTCCAAAGGAAATCAAAACCAAGATTCATGCCGAGCAGATACTTGATTATATAAAAGGATAAAACCGTTTGGCACGATATTTGTATATATATTAGACGACATAAAAGCAATTAAATAATATAAATATGGAATTTATCAAGAAGAATTTAGGATTAGTAATCACAATTGCCATCGTGGCAGTAGTTTTGATTTGGGGTGTGTCTGGTTACAACGGACTCGTGTCAATGGATGAAGGCGTTCAGAACAAATGGGCTGATGTGGAGACGCAGTATCAGCGCCGTGCCGACCTCATCCCTAATCTTGTCAATACTGTTAAGGGATATGCCGCACACGAAAAGGAAACACTTGAGGGCGTAGTGAAGGCACGCTCTGAGGCAACAAGTGTAAAGGTAGACCCTGAGAACATGACAGCCGAGCAGATGGCGCAGTATCAGAAGGCACAGAATGGTGTTAGTTCTGCATTGAGCAAGTTGTTGCTCGTTGTAGAGAAGTATCCAGATCTGAAAGCAAATCAAAACTTCTTAGAACTACAGTCGCAGTTGGAAGGTACTGAGAACCGTATCACTGTGGCCCGCCGCGACTTCAACGGTGCCGCTAAGGAGTACAATACCGCCATCCGTAAGTTTCCAAAGAATATCCTTGCTGGAATGTTTGGTTTTGAGAAGAAGGCATACTTCGAAGCTCAAGAGGGTGCAGAGAAAGCACCTGAAGTACAGTTTTAAAATAAACATAATTTGAGAAAGATACTATTATCTCTGATTGTATTGCTGTCGGCCTTTGTCTGCAACTGTATCGCGGCAAACACATCAGAGCATTCATCAAAGGCATATACCATAGAGACCGTTCCCAACGTATATGTCAAGGACTTGCGCCAGCATGTGAGCGACCCCGACAGGTTGCTCTCTGCTGAGGTGCGCGACTCCATCAACCGCATGTTCACCACTTTGGAGCAGAAGACTGGCATCCAGGCAATGGTTGTGATGCTTCCGTCTATTGGCGACGACGATGTGTTTGAATTCTCTCAGAACCTTTTCCGCTACTGGGGCATCGGCGACAAGGAGAAGAACAACGGACTTCTTATTACCTACGTTGCCGACCAGCGAACCATCCGTTTCCACACCGGATATGGACTTGAAGGGTTACTCACCGATGCGTTGAGCAAGAGGATTCAGACAACGTATATGATTCCAGCCTTCAAGCAGGGCAATACCGACGCTGGCATGCTGAAGGGCATGCGTGCCGTAAACAAGGTGCTTGAAGACTCAATGGACCCCAATAAGAAGCAAGATGAAGAAAGCAATCCATGGATAGCATTGCTGTTTGTCATCATCATCATTTCACTTGGCGGCTATATGATTTGGCACAGTGACCGTGTACATAGGATGTGCAAGTCGTGCAAGAAGCAAGGGGCGCTGAAACTGATGTCGAAAGATTACTATTACGACAAGCAGAAATGCAAGCATAAGAAGGAAATCTATATATGCGGCAACTGCGGTCATGTTGAGGTAAGAGACACTATCATTGACGACGGCACAAATCACAACAACGACCTGCTCAACGGCATCATCATCGGTTCCATGCTTAGCGGAATGCGTGGCGGAGGCGGTGGCGGCGGAGGATTCTCCGGTGGCAGCTTCGGCGGCGGCAGTTCTGGTGGAGGCGGTTCAAGTTCGAGTTGGTAATTATGATAAAAGATAAGGATTCTTATCTTAGATTCATTTTTTTGCATTACCTTTGCAACAGATATATGGGCATTGTGTCGGGCTTTCAGCTGTCCGACTTGTAATGATGTCAAGAAGTTTACAGGCAAAAAAGTATAAATAACTTAATGCTAAATATTATGAGTACAATAAAGGAAACATTTGCTTCAAAGCTGCTGGAGGTTAAGGCAGTGAAGTTGCAGCCAAACGACCCTTTCACATGGGCTTCAGGCTGGAAGTCACCAATCTATACAGACAATCGCAAGACTCTGTCGTTCGCAAATCTGCGTTCGTTCGTAAAACTCGAACTCTGCCACGCCATACAGGAACACTTCCCTGAGGCAACCTGTGTGTCGGGTGTTGCTACTGGTGCCATCGCACAGGGCGCACTTGTTGCCGACCAGCTTGGCATGCCGTTCTCTTACGTTCGTCCGAAACCGAAAGACCATGGTATGGGCAACCAGATTGAGGGCGACATAGAGAAGGGTGCCAAGGTTGTGGTTGTAGAAGATCTTATCTCTACAGGCGGAAGCAGTTTGAAGGCTGTTGCTGCTCTGCGCGAGTATGGCGTAGAGGTTGTTGGAATGGTGGCAAGTTTCACCT
Organism: Prevotella sp.; assembly: GCA_017410365.1. GTDB lineage: Bacteria > Bacteroidota > Bacteroidia > Bacteroidales > Bacteroidaceae > Prevotella. The sequence continues at coordinate 61,049 of JAFQQY010000033.1, read as the reverse complement.
ACGGTTTCCCTGTTGCTGAGCAGGCATTTGCTGAGGCTGGTGTTAAGCTTATCACTCTCACCGACTACGAGGCTGTTGTGAAGCAGGCTGCTGCCACAGGCTATATCAAGGAGAGCGACATCGAGGTATTGAAGGAATGGCGTAAGGACCCTGCAAACTGGAAGAAGTAATGAGCAAGTTTGAGAGCAGCATTAAGCAGATTCCATATCCGCAGCAGTCGGTATATGACAAGATAAGCAATCTTGAGAATCTGGAGAAGGTACGCGACCGCATACCTGCCGACAAGGTGCAGGAATTCTCTTTTGACAAGGATTCTGTCAGTGTCAACGTATCTCCGGTAGGTGAGATAAAGTTGCGCATCATCAACCGCGAAGAACCCAAGTGCATCAAGTTCGAGACTGTGCAGTCGCCCATGCCTTTCAACCTCTGGATACAGGTTCTTCCTGTCACCGAGACCACAAGTAAGATGAAGGTAACTGTTGATGCCGACATTCCTTTCATGCTCAAGGGCATGGTTAGCGGACCGTTGAAGGACGGTATAGAGAAGATTGCAGATGCTTTGGCGATGATACCGTATGAGTAATGCGGATGAGTTGACAAGTAAACAAGTTGACGAGTTGACAAGTTAATAGTCTTGTTTCTTGGAATATCATACATACAACTTGTTTACTTGTCAACTTGTCAACTCGTCAACTAAAATAATTGATTACATGAAACTCTGGGAAAAGAATTTTAAGGTAAACGAAGAGATTGAGCGCTTCACCGTTGGTCGCGACCGCGAGATGGACCTCTATCTGGCCAAGTATGATGTGCTTGGTTCCATGGCACATATCACGATGCTTGAGAGCATCGGACTGCTTGAGGCCGACGAACTTAAGCAGTTGCTTGCCGAACTGAAGAATATCTATGCCATGTGCGAGCGTGGCGAGTTTGTCATAGAAGAAGGGGTGGAGGACGTTCACTCTCAGGTAGAGATGCTCCTCACCGCCAAACTGGGGGATATGGGCAAGAAGATTCACAGTGGTCGTTCGCGCAACGACCAGGTGCTGGTTGATTTGAAGCTCTTCACTCGCAGTCAGCTGATGGACATCGCCACAGAGGTAAAGACGCTCTTCGATGAACTCATTGCCAAGAGCAACCAGTATAAGAACGTGCTCATGCCAGGCTACACCCATTTGCAGATTGCCATGCCAAGTTCGTTCGGATTGTGGTTCGGTGCCTACGCAGAGAGCCTCACCGACGATATGCAGTTCCTGCAGGCTGCCTACCGCATGACCAACCGCAACCCGCTCGGTTCTGCAGCCGGCTACGGTTCGTCGTTCCCGCTCAACCGTACCATGACAACACAGTTGCTCGGTTTTGATACCATGGCCTACAACGTTGTCTATGCGCAGATGGGGCGTGGCAAGATGGAACGCAACGTGGCGTTCGCTATCGCCTCCATAGCCGGCACACTGGCAAAGCTGGCGTTCGATGCCTGCATGTTTAACAGTCAGAACTTCTCTTTCGTCAAGTTGCCAAAGGAGTGTACCACTGGCTCAAGCATCATGCCGCACAAGAAGAACCCCGACGTGTTCGAACTCATCCGTGCCAAGTCAAACAAACTGCAGTCGCTGCCGCAGCAGGTGATGCTCATCATGAACAACCTGCCGGTGGGCTATTTCCGCGACTTGCAGATTATCAAGGAGGTGTTCCTGCCTGCTTTCGATGAACTGAAAGATTGTCTGCAGATGGCTGCCTATATCATCAATAAGATTGAGGTAAACGAGAACATTTTGGATAATCCGATGTATGATGCCATCTTCTCTGTCGAGGAGGTCAACCGTCTCGCAGCCGCGGGCATGCCGTTCCGAGATGCCTACAAGAAGGTGGGACTGGATATCGAGGCTGGCAACTTCAAGCCTAACCGTGACATCCACCACACTCACGAGGGTAGCATTGGCAACCTTATGAACGAGGAGATTCAGGCTCTCATGGACAAGATCATAGCTGACTTCCATTTCGAGCGAATCGTTGAGGCGGAAAGGGCACTGATATCTGCTGATGAGTGATTATGTAGTATCACGACCACTAATTACGCAAATTTAACTAATTGATTCTGTACATAGAGACATATATTAATTCGTTTAATTGGTGTAAATAGTTGTATTAAAATGAACAACGAATCATGCGAATTTAACTAATTATTTTTGTACATAGAGACATATATATTAATTCGTTTAATTAGTGAAATTCGTTGTATAGATAGAATGGCAATGAAGAATATAATAAAGGCAATTATAGTAAGTCTGGCATTTGTCGCGTGCGACAGCGGAGAAGAACGCTACAGCAGAGAATATCTGTGCCAGTTCACGTTCAACACCCAGTTGCACATAGCCAGTCCCCTCACACGTTGTCTCACCAATCCCGGTTCCTTTGTCCGAGTAGATGTGAAGAAGGAGCTCGGAGTGTTTAACCTTTTCATCTATTCCAATAATGGAAAGGAGCAGGAGAAACTAACTCTCTCAACTGACAAGGAGAACTATCAGATGGGGCAGGTGGGTGCCAACAACAGCATCATCGTAGGTTGCTCTAACTTCAACGGACTTAGGGCATACGACAGTCAGTGCCCCAACTGTCTTGATGCCTACACAGGCATCAGCTATCCCCTTACGTGGACAGACAACGGACAGACTGTGTGTTGTGCCAAGTGCAATCGCAAGTATCAACTCAACAGCGACGGCATAACCGACAATGGTCTTCGACTGATAGAATATCGTGTGCGGTTTGACGGCCAGATGCTTGTTGTAAGGAATAATTAGTTATTTATGTTTTTATAACACATTTTTCTCCCATACATATATTTTTATGTATATATTTGCTGTTTAGAATAAATATTAAACCATTAAATAAATTTAGTTCATGAAGAAATCAATGATTGCCATGATGCTTTTTGCTGCCATGATGTTGGGCGGTAATGTGGCAAATGCACAATGCCAGAAGAAGGAGTGTGCAAAGAAAGAGTGTGTGAAGAAGGCCGACTGCAAGAAAGATTGCAAGAAGGCAGAGTGTAAGAAAGACTGTGACAAATCTGAGTGCAAAAAAGACTGCAAGAAGGCAGAGTGCAAGCAGGATTGCCAGAAAAAGGCAAACTGTCAGAAGGATAAGCAGAACTGCAATAAGAACTGTTCTAAGAAATAATAAATTTATTATTCAGTTTTAAAAAGGGAAAAAGACTCGTCCTCGCGGATGAGTCTTTTTACTTTTTAGATTATAAACAAACCATCAATTAACAATTTTTCTTCCGTTGATTATGTAGATGCCCTTCGGCATATCCTTCAGAGCTTCTATTGCCGAACTGCCTTTTGGCAGCGAGCGCAGCATCTGTCCGTTGATAGAGTATATTCTCACGGGGACATTGCCCAAGTCCTCTGCTGTTGGTCCGTCGATGCCCGCCGTTATCTTCGACGTCACGTCAGTAACCGTATATTTGCCGTTGGTCTTTGTTGCAGAGAGCTCGTAATACTTGTCCTCGTTTATCGGACCGATATCTACAGTCTGGTCGTTGCTGCTGCCCTTATCGAAGATGATGTTGAAAGAGTAGTCCTTCGATTTTATGTCAAACGACTTGTAGTACCATTTCACACCGTCAATCACCTTTGTGTCTGTCACCACTTTGCCCGGCCATCCGCCGTTCAACTGTGTGTTGCTCGCATCGTTTGCCCATGCGTAGAAATATATCTGGCTCCATCCTGGATCTTTCACATACACCGTGGCTGTGTGTGGAACAAACGCTTCTATCTTGTAGTTTCTTGTTATGACGTTCTTCACAATGCCACAGCTCAGCAATCCCACCTTCAGCGTGCACGATTCCTTGATGCTTATTGCTGTGCCGCTGCTTACTGCGGTGCTTTGTGCTGTTGGCTCTGTGCCGTTTGTGGTGTAAACAAGTTTGGCGCCAGCATCGGAAGACAGGGCGGTCAGCGTTACGTTGAATGCCTTTTCAAATTCTCCCGAAGGTACACTTGCCCATGGTGCCTCAAGTGATTTCGCTGCATATACCTTGTAGTTGTTGCCAGTGATGGCAAGTGCATAGTCGGCCGATGGACTATATGAACCGCCACCGCATGCCACTATCAGTTTGCCTTTTTCGCCAGTCACTTCGGCTGCATAGAGGTTTGCTGCAGTGCTGCGCTCTGCATATCCGCTTTGGTTGGTTATGCCAGCCAACTTGCGCATGCTGATGAGTTGCTTTATCTCGTTCTTGCAACTCTTCCAGTGAGGCAAGAACACGCACGGAGTGCCCGGCATGCAGAGTATGAAGGCGTTGCCCGCCTGAATGTAATTCTTTATTGGGTCGTTAGGTGAGTCGGCTGAGCGATATTGCGTGTCGTGGTTCTCAATGAACGTCACCGCATAACGACGGTAAGCCTTGTCGCCTGCCAGTCCGCGGTTGGCCAACTTGCTCCAGTTGTTGCCGTTGCACGCATCGCGCACGCTGTAACGTGTGGTGAAATCAAATGTTGCCGATTGTATCACGTTGTCGGTTTTGGCATTGTTCAACCATGTCTTAAGCGCCGTAACATTGCCGTCCCAATATTCGCCCACAGAATATTCTGCACCTACGGCAGAGTTGTAGAGTGCCGTAAATTTTGCTGCATAACCCTTTGTCATGTCGTAGCGGAACCCCGTATAGCCAAGGTCGTTCTTCAAGAATTTCAGGTAGGCAATCACGTTGTCCTGTACGTTCTTGCTCGTATGGTCCAGGTCTCGCATACCACCCCAGTCCTCGCCAGTATCGTTGGCACCCGTCACAGGGTAGTTCTTCGCTGTGTTTCCGCCGTCATCATTCTTGCAGATGTCCGCCAGTCCCAGTTGGTAGGTCACGCCCTTATAGGTCTCGGCAGGGAAATCGACCCATGAACCGCCCACGCCCACCGAACCGCGGTGGTTTATCACCACGTCGGCAATCACGCCCACACCCTTCTGCTTGTATTTGTTTATCATAGAGCGCAGCTGTGCCTCCGTTCCGAATGTGCAATTCTGATCCCACCAGTACACTGGAGCATAACCCATTACGTTGTACGACGTGTTGCAGTTACCGCTCTGTGGTACCCACACAAGGTCAAAATACTCCGCTATCTCGTCTGCCTCATTCTCTAGGTTTGTCCATTGGGTGTCAACGAACGAGTCCCAGAAGAACCCCTGTAGCATCACGCCCCTGTAGTTTGCCGGCCATCCCTGTGCCAGCATCATTAGCGGCATTGCCATAGAAAGAAAAAGTGTAGATAATCTTCTCATACGCTGATTACATAATATATCCAGATGCGAAGTTACTATTTAATTTCCTATGCTGTTTTATAATAATGTAATGTTGATTATTATTAACGTGCAAACGTTTGCAGTTCCTGCTTCTTTCAAGGATTAATCATATTCATCGAATTTGGTATATAGCCTATATACCATCGGTATACACGGCGTATACCAAAAGTATACAGGCAGTATACCAAATTTGGCCTAAAGGAAATGAGCTGCTAATGGGCATTGATTAAGTTAGGCTTGACTATTTTGTTGTAAAAAAATAGGGGACGTTCCTGATAGGAACGCCCCCTTATTAGAATATACTCGGACTAATACCGGGTGATTAATTCTTTGTGATTGTGCAATAGAACTTGTCTGAAGAAATGCGCTCCAGATAGAGGTTGATTGTGTAGTTGCCTGCCTCTGCTATTGCGATGTTAGAACCGTCGCGACCAAGGTCATTGATGTCACCACCAAAGTTGATGCCCCAATCGTCGTTAGCACGGAATTTGATTTCGCCGGCTGTGAGGTCGAGAGTGGCTGTAAGGCACTTGTTGGTTGTGTCGTAAGTCATGTCGCTGTCGCTGTCCCAACCGCCAGGTGCTGCGCTACCGATGATGCCCCATGACTGAGGAGTAACGGTCCATGTGAGGTTAGCGAAGTCACCAGTTACGGCATAAAAACCTTCTGCTGCCCAGAGGTTGCCTGCACCGCCGTCGGTAGAGAGCTGGCCCTCTGTTGCACCCCAACCGTAGTTAGTGCCGTTCCAGTCTGCCTGTGATGTCATCTTGAAACCACCGTTCAAATAAGCATAGCCTGTGTAAACACCGTCGAATGCTGGTGACTGTAGGCGGCCTGATGCACCATGGTTCCAACCGTTCTGGTCACCTGGCATCCATGCCCACTCTGCGAAGTTCATCTTCTCGAGCTTATATGTGCAGTCCATCATGTTGATAGTCATCTTCACGAACTTGGCATCGCCTTCAACAACCACTTTCCAAGAACCGTCGTCTGTAAGCTCATTGCGGCGTTTGAGTTGTCCTTCTGTTCCGTTGTTGCCGTTACCTTCAGCACAACCGAAAACCATTGACCAATCGCCAGAAGCGACGGTCTTGTCATCGGCAATTGCAAACCATGTCTCACCGTCTGTTACTGGGAACATAACAGTGAACACTGGGTCTTCGTAAACGTCCTTGCCGCTATGGCTGAAAGGCATAGTGGTACATGTTGGCAACCACTCGCTTGGTGCACCGATGAGGTAGTATGTGGTACTGATGTAAGGAGCAGTCAATGTAACGTTGATTGTACCGGTAGAAGTGTTCTTTACACTCTGACCGTTAACAATTGTATAGCCTTCGATGTCGAAGTTGATGGTGCGCATAACAGGGCGCTTGCCATAGAGGTTCTCAACGGCAGTGCGTAGTTCGTCAACAACAACATATCCGTCATTGTCGGCTGTTATTACCTGTGATGCAGACTTGTCGTCGTTCCATAGAGTCACCTTATAGGTGGTACTATTTTCGTCGGTCGCAGTAACTGTTGGCACAAACAACTGTACGGCGTCTGACTCAAGGTTGGCGAAATCCACGTCAGAGGCGTTGGTGGTTGTCATTGTGACAGTCTTAACCTCTTCTTGTGGGTTTTCTTGTGGGTTTGCCCAGTCTGTATAATCTTCTGTGCAGCTTGCTGTCAGCAAAACTAAGCCCAGCATATAAAATATCTTCTTCATAGTCTTTATTCTTTTTTTAGTTGACGAGTTAACGAGTACACGAGTAAACAAGTTGCTTGACTTTGTTCTATTAACTTGTCATCTTTCAATTTGTATTAGCTTGTCAACTCGTTTACTCGTCAACTTAATTATTTATTCATTAGCAATAAACATATACTGGCCTGTGATGTCGTTCAGGAATACGGTGTAGCTGCCAGCCTTGGCTGGGATGTTTGCACCGTTCTGTGTTCCGGCACCGTAAGGGAACTCTGTTGCACCCCAGTTGAAGTCCCATGCACCATCGGCAGCAAACTTCAGTTCGTTGTCAGCATCGAGAGTGAGCTGTGTTGTCCAAAGGTGGTTCTCTGCACCATCGTATGTGAATGTTGCGTTCATGGCGTTGCCGGCTGCATCCCATCCGTTGTGACCGCCAGGCATTGCCATTGAAGAGAATACGCGTGGCTCTGTGGCAGTATAAGGCTCGATGGCGATATCGCCAGACTTGGTGTCGAGAGTAACGGTATAGTAGCCTGCAGCACCATCCTTGATACAAACGTTGCCGTCAGAGTTGCCTTCGAAGAGGTTGGTATCGATGCCTGCGAAAGAATCGAAGTTCTTCTGTGCATCCCAGCTGCCTGGCACCTGGATGAGCTTGAACTGGCCACCTGCAGGGAAGAAACCTGTGTAAGAAATCTTGCCTGTACCTGTAGCCTTGTCGTACTCCTCGCCAGCGATTGTCATAAGAGGAATAAGACCTGTACCAATCTTGTCGGCGCCATTACCCCAAGAACCGTCTCCGATACAGCTACCAACGAGATACCACAGAACAGGAGCTGCATCCTTGAGCTCTACGTAGTAAGGGATGGCTTTGATTGTAACTACATTTGAATATACATTCTCCGCGCCAGCTAGTGCAGACATTGCACGAACCTTGATTTCCTGTACTGCAGGAACGGCGTCGATAGGCCAGCGGCCAATCTGCTGCAATGCCTTAGCCAATTTAGCTGCATTGAGCGAGCCCTTGGCTTGTGAGAAGATGTCTTCGATAGTAGCATAGTCGGCGATTGTAGCACCGCTTTCGTCGGCTGCTGCCTCGTCGGTAGATATAGTCCAGCTGTCAGTGAGAGAAACTTGCAACTGATACTGCGCTGCTACAGGAAAACCGTAAGCTGGCTGTGACCAGGTGAAAGGTATCTCTATTGAAGTAGCCAAGTCGATAGCTGTTGCAGCGTATGATGGCGTGTTCAGAGTGAACGTTGTTGGTTGCTGTAGTGTAGGGTTAGAATCGTTGTCATCGTCACAAGCGGTGAACAAGCAAATACTGCACAATAACAGCAATGTTGATTTTAATATATTTTTCATAATCGTTGTTTTCTTTATTTAGTTGACAAGTTAACGAGTTGACAGGTTAACGAGTTATTTGTCTCATACTTTATTGAAGTATTAACTTGTCTACTCGTCTACTTGTTAACTTGTCCACTTCTTAATATTAATAACCTGGATTCTGAGTAATTGCTCCCTTAACCTGTGCTGCTGGGATAGCAAAGATAATTCTGAAGTCCTCTATGTTGCGGCCTTCCTTCACGCCACCTTTCCACTGCCAAGAGTAGTCGCAGTTGCCTGCAAACTTGCCGTGACGGATGAGGTCGACGCGGCGACGGCCCTCGAAGTAGAACTCACGGCTCCACTCATCGAGAATGTCGTTCATAGAGAAACCTGCCTTTGGAGCAGCATTTGCACGCTCACGCAATGCGTTGATGGCGTTGATACCCTCTGCTGTTGCAGTTCCACCGTTGATGCGTGCTGTTGCCTCAGCGTATGTGAGGTAAGCCTCTGCTACACGGAAGAAGAAGTAGTCCATATCAGGGAATGTCGCGTCATGACCAGCGCTGCCGTCTGTCTTGAAGTTTGTAAACTTAGCCACAGCATAGCCATCCTTGAAATCACCGAGATAACCCTTTGTGTTATCAATGCTTTCACGGCCAACACCGTCGAAGAGTGCACGGTCGTCACCGGCTGCTTCTGTCATGTTGTATGAGTTTACCTGTGGAGCATTGCCATCTGGGAAGAACTTCTTGATGAGGTCAGGACGTGCCTTGTTACCACCCCAAACCTGATCGGTTCCGTTTGTTGCGATAGGGTCGTTAGGGTTAGAATGCATGTCTGCATCGTAGGTAGAAGCGATGAGATAGAGTGATGTTCCCCAGCTGGTGGTCTTCAAACCGTCCTGCAGGATAGGGAATACGCCCTCGTAAGCTGCGTTGGTCTCGCCATTGTCGCCCATAAAGAGCATTTGGTAAGCGCTCCAGCCGTTAACGCTCTGAGTGTTGAGCTTGTATGTAGAGTTCATAACCTTCTGAGCATAGTCGGCTGCCTTCTGCCACTGTGCAGTACCAGTGTATACCTCAGCATTTAGATAGAGACGTGAAAGAAGCATCCATGCTGCAGCCTTGTCTACGCGGCCGTAGTTGGCATCGCTTGACTTCTTGGCCTTTGCATCAGAAAGACTAGTCTCGAGGTCGAGCAATTCTGTTTCAAGCCAAGCATAAGCCTCTGCGCGTGTCATGCGTTCAGGCTGTGTCAGAGTGGTTGCAAAAGGAATGTTTCCGTATGCATCCATCAACATGTAGTAGTGTAATGCGCGGATGAAGCGGATTTCTGCAGTCATTGTGGCATCGTAGTCGCTAGCTACTTCGAGATAGTGGTTGCAATAAGAGATACCTGTTGTCAGACGTGCATAATATCCGTTGAGCATAGGATGTGAAGCATCGTAGGTGTTGTAGCAGAAACTCTGGATACCGTCGTCACCCCAGTGGCAGATAGCCTCGTCGGTGGTCAGTTCGTTTGAGTTCCACATCTGGCGTACGAAACCTGTTGTACCGCCATCAAGACCGTCGATGTCACAGTCACCGTTGGCACCGCCGTTACCAGCCAGACCGATGTTGGCGTAGCACTTGTTGAACAATCCCTGAATGTCGTATTGCAGAGAGAGGTTCGGATCGATTGGTTCTACGTCCAGGTCGCCAGTACAAGATGTCATTCCAAATGTCAGCGCAAGGGCTGCAGCAGGAATAATATTTTTAATATATCTTTTCATGACTATTTTTATTTTAAAGAATTAGAAATTCAGGTTCAGACCAAAGATGAATGAAAGTGGGCGTGGATAGAGCTCGTTGTCGTATCCGCCTGCGATTTCAGGGTCTATACCGTCATAATTTGTAATAGTAAACACGTTTGATACTGTTGCATACAGACGTCCGCTAACTCCCTTGTACTTCTCGTCGCTGCCAAGGCCATCGAATGAATAACCGAGAGTGATGTTGTCGCACTTCAGGAATGAAGCGTTGTGTACATAGCGGTCTGAAAGCAATGCTGTTGGAGAGTAAGTCTGCCAACCGTCAGCAATAGCTGATACAGGACGGTTAGAAAGGAAGTTGGTAGATGCCCAAACTTCATTCTTGTTCAAGTTTGCATTGCCAGATTCAATATTGTTGAATACGTAGTTGTCAAAGCTTGCACGCAGAGAGAAGCCGAGGTCCCACTTCTTGTATTCAAGACGAGATGCGAAGCCCATTGTTACAGGAGCAGCTGGGCTCTTGTAGAAGTAGCGGTCGCCCTCTGTAATCTGGCCGTCGCCGTTGCGGTCAACAACACAGTTTTCGATAGCCTTGCCATTGGCATCATATGCCTGCTGGTAAACGTAGAATGAGTTGTATGGCTGACCAACCTGGTTGTACTGCAAGTATTTGTCTGTACCGATTGTAAGACCGGTGTTAGGAACAGGCTGACCGTCTGTAGAAACGCCGCTGAGGTCGGTAATCTCGTTCTTGTTGTATGTGAAGTTGTAGTTGAGTGTCCAGAACAAGTCCTTTGTGCGGATTGCCTTCCAGTCGAGTGACAACTCGATACCCTTGTTCTCAAGAGAACCGATGTTCTGCCATGCCTGGTTGCGGAATGCTGACATAGAAACTGTAGGAGCGTAGTTCAATAGGTCTGTTGTCTCACGGAAGTAAACATCAATGCTACCGGTGAGGCGCTGGTCTGCGAAACCAAAGTCAAGACCGGCGTTGTAGGTTGTAGTTGTTTCCCACTTCAGGTCTGGTGTGAAGTTGTCTGGACGATAGAGTGTACCGTCGCCAGCCACTGGATAGAATCCGTTTGTACCTGTTGACATAGAGTATGTAGGAATCCAAGCATAGTTGCTGCCGATATCCTGCTGACCAGTCTTACCATAACCAAGACGGAGCTTGAGGTCTGACAACCAGTCGGCGTTCTTCAGGAATGCCTCTTCCTTGATTTTCCATGCCAATGCGAATGATGGGAACAATGCCCAGTGATCCTTGAAGCGTGAAGAACCGTCGTAGCGAACAGTTGCTGTCAGGTAGTAGCGCTCGTTGAGGATATAGTTTGCACGGCCGAAGAATGAAACGAGATAGTTCTCTGTCTTATAAGAATAAGGTGTGTGTGGACGTGGAGTACCTGCAAGTGAAGCATCGTTGTTCGTAAGTGGATAATAGCTTACATAGTCGTTGTTCTGGCTATGATAGAAGTGCTGCCACTCGTAACCACCCATGATGTCGAAGTGATGGTTCTTGTTGAAGTCCTTATAATACTGTGCGTATGCGCTCAGAGAAAGGTTGCGCTTGAATATCTCGTCAGCACCGTCGCTACCATAGTATATTGACTGTGGAGACGCTGGGGTTACGGTAGTGTGCTGGCGACCCTTTGAAAGGTCAGCACCGAGTGTCATGTGCAAACGTAAGTCTTCTAGGCCATGGACCTTATAGTCGATGTCTGCGCTACCGATGAAAGCACGGCTGTGGGCAACATCGTCCTTCTCGTAAAGAATAGCCAGAGGGTTCTTCTGTGCCAGGTTGTTGTATGTGTATGGCCATGAACTGTCGTTGTATGCACCTGCCATTGGCCACTCGAAATAACCGCCGAAGTTCTTCAGTGCCTGACGCATTGATGTGCCTGGAATCAGACCGTTTTCTGCGTCATACTTGTCAAACATAGCCTTGTGGTACTCTGATGTGTATGCATGTGGATCCTGTGTAGGGTCGAATGCGATGGCATCGCTGATAGCCTCGCCGTTAGCGAACTGGCTTCTTGAGTACATACCCTTTGCGTTCAAGTTCATTGTGAGGTGGTCGTCCAAGAAAGAAGGATTGAGGTTGATTGCAGCTGTGTAGCGATCAAACTCAGATGTCTTGATGATACCCTCCTGACTTGTGTAACCAAGAGAAACGCGGTAAGGCAAGTTCTTGAAAGCACCGCTCAGAGTTACATTGTGGTCTGTGCTGACTGCTGTGCGCATAATCTCGTCCTGCCAATCAGTGTTGGCTGTACCAAGTGCCTTGTAAGCATCGCTCTCCTCGCCCCAAATGTCCTTAATGAATGCACGATACTCGTTGCCGTCCATTACGTCGATGGTCTTTTTCTTTGTACTGAGTGTGAGGCTTCCTGAGTAAGAAATTGCAGGTGCTTGACCCTTGCGGCCTTTCTTTGTAGTGATGATGATAACACCATTAGAACCACGGCTACCATAGATGGCAGTGGCAGAAGCGTCTTTCAGAACGTTAAAGCTTTCGATGTCCTGTGGGTTGATGAGTGACAGAGGGTTGGCAACTCCCTTGATGCCCTGTGTACCCATAGGCACACCGTCGATAACGATAAGTGGGTCGTTGCTACTGTTCAGTGAAGAACCTCCACGGATACGAATCTGAGCACCACCGCCAGGAGTACCGTCGCTACTTGTTACATTAACACCGGCAATCTTGCCGACAATCATGTCTTGAGGGTTAACGACTACACCCTTGTTCTTGGTGTCTGGCTTTACTGCTGTCACCGAACCGGTAAGGTCGCTCTTCTTGGCAACACCATAACCGATAACAACGATGTTCTCAAGCATCTTTGCATCGTCTTGCAAAACAACGATAACGTTTGGTGCAGCCTTAACTGTTGCTGGCTGGTAGCCAACGTATGAAACGTTGAGAGTTGCACCCTGCTCGGCTTTGATAGTAAAGTTACCATCGAAGTCGCTCACGGTGGCTGCCTGACTGCCGGCGACGCGAATGGTAGCACCGATAATCGGTTCGCCTGCAGCATCCTTGACATGTCCTTTCACAGCAATCTGTGCAAAGGCTCCCAATGATAGGCATAGTCCAAACATCAGGACCATGAACCTAAAAGGAATTCTAATGTTTACCTGCTTCATTTTGATTTTTATTTAAGTTAGTACATTATAATATATTATTCTTGGCATGTAGGCATAATATACCTTACCATCTGCAAAGTTAGGTTTCTTTTAATTTCGTTGTCTCTTTTGTTAGTTAATTTATTTTATTTGGTTATGCAAACGGTTGCGCAAATATTTATGCATCTTTTATTTGCGTGCAACCCTTTGCACAATCCTTATTCTTTATCTTTGCTATTGGAAATATTAGGAATACGTGTTATGAAAGAGAAGGCCCCACTGACAATGAAAGACATTGCTCGGGAATTTGGCATTTCTGTAGCAACTGTGTCACGAGCTCTAAAGGATTCGCCGAGAATCAGTGCTGAGCGTCGTGCTGCCATTCAGCAATATGCCCGTGAGCATAATTTCTCTCCCAACGTGATAGCAGAGTCACTGCGCCATAGCAAAGTTATGCCGATAAAGATTATCGGTGTGATTATCCCCGAAATGATTCATTATTATTTCGCAACAATTCTGGCTGGCATTGAAGAAGAGGCCAGTGCCCGTGGTTACCGTATCATGGTCGCCCAGAGCGATGAAAAATATGAGCGTGAAGTAAAAATATGCCAATCGTTTATGGAGAACAAGGTATGCGGAATTATAGTGTCTCAGGCAAAAGACACTATGAAATACGATCATTTCCAACGCATAATGGATGCTGGGGTTCCGCTTGTTTTCTATGATAGAATATGTACGGGTGTAAATGCCAGTAGGGTAGTGGTTGATGATTATTTCGGAGCATACACGGCAGTGTCTCATTTGATAGAGACTGGTTGCAAGAGAATTGCATTCTATGGTTCCTCAATGTCGCTCGAAATATCAAAAAACCGTTTCAATGGCTATAAAGATGCATTATTAAAACATGGTTTGCCGATAGATGAAAGTCTGACGCATTTCTGTGACAATCGTGCTGATGCAGAAGCGATAACGCCAGAGATTCTCACTTCACCAAACAGACCCGACGGATTCTTTGCCGTTAATGATGATACGGCTATCGGCATTCTTTATACAGCCAAGAGAATGGGACTTAGAGTGCCGGAAGATGTATCTATTTGTGGTTTTACTAATGGAAACCGTGCTATCTCTTGCGACCCGATGCTTACCACGGTAGAGCAGCGAGGCAGAGTGGTTGGTGAAGAGGCCGCTAATATATTGATCGGGCATGTCGAGGGGCTAATCCCTAGGGATAAGGCAGAAAAGAGAATAGTAAGAACACGCTTGATTATCAGAGGAACAACTAAGTAGGAGTCTTAAATAAAAATACATATGAAACAGAAACCGGATTTGTCGTTTTGGAAATTATGGAATCTAAGTTTTGGATTCTTTGGTGTGCAGATTGCTTACGCTTTGCAGAGTGCCAATATCTCGCGCATATTCGCTACGCTAGGTGCCGACCCTCATAACTTGAGTTATTTTTGGATACTGCCACCGCTAATGGGTATTATTGCGCAACCGATTGTAGGTACGTTGAGCGATAAGACATGGTGCCGCTTTGGTCGTCGTATTCCTTATCTTTTTATAGGTGCAGCCGTTTCGGTTGCAGTCATGTGTCTTTTGCCTAATGCCGGTTCGTTAGGTCTTGCATTGTCGGCAGTTATGACCTTCGGTCTTGTGTCGCTGATGCTTCTTGACACCAGCATCAATGTAGCAATGCAACCGTTCAAGATGCTTGTAGGTGATATGGTGAATGAGAAGCAGAAGACTTTGGCATATTCTATTCAGAGTTTCCTTTGCAATGCCGGCTCGCTGGCAGGCTATCTGTTCCCGTTCCTGTTCACGTTCTTGGGCATTAGCAATGTAGCAGCTCAAGGTGTTGTGCCAGATTCTGTCATTTATTCCTTCTATGTAGGTGCTGCAATAATGATTCTTTGTGTCATTTACACCACATTGAAGGTAAAAGAATGGACTCCAGAGGAGTATGCGGAATACAATCCGCAAAAGCAAGATGAAGATGGTGGTTCGGCAAACTGGTTTGTGCTCTTGAAGAAAGCTCCGTCTGCATTCTGGACGGTAGGACTGGTGCAGTTCTTCTGCTGGGCGGCCTTTATGTATATGTGGACCTATACCAATGGTGCCATTGCAGATACCTGTTGGGGTACTACAGACGTGGCGTCGGCAGGCTATCAGGAGGCAGGCAACTGGGTTGGCGTGCTCTTTGCCGTACAGGCTGTAGGCAGTATGCTTTGGGCTGTTGTATTGCCATTGCTTCCAAGTCGGAAGATTGCCTATTCGCTTAGTCTTGTTCTAGGCGGCATAGGCTTCGCCATGATACCGTTCATCGGCAACCAATATGTGCTGTTCGTTCCATATCTCCTTATAGGTTGTGCATGGGCAGCAATGCTTGCCATGCCGTTTACGCTGCTTACCAATGCCCTTGAAGGACATGGTCACATGGGTGTTTATCTCGGTCTCTTCAATGGCACCATCTGTCTGCCTCAGATTGTAGCGGCAGCTCTTGGCGGAACTATTCTTGGTCTTGTAGGTGGAGTGCAGAGCAGTATGCTTGTCATAGCTGGAGTATCTCTCATCATTGGTTCTGCTTGCGTATTCGTAATAAAAGAGAAGTAAACAGAATAATATTTAAAAGACAAGCATGAGGCTTGATAATTCGGTAAAAATTATTATCTTTGCTTTATGAAGTGTTTTTGTCTTTACATATTAATCTGCCTTTGTGCGCATAGTGCTTCCGCGCAGCAACGGCATTCAGATGCCATCGACGATGTTCTTGAGCATACGCCGATGGCATCTGTATTGATATTAAAAGCCTGTGGTCTGGAGAGTCGTAGTGAGAGTTGGGAGCAGCTGGGGTTCTCAGCAGGAGTAGCTTATGGCATTGCAGGCGGAACGACTCTGATATTAAAACATGTAATAAGGAAAGAGCGTCCAGATCATAGCGACAACTATTCGTTTCCTTCTGGTCATGCAACATTTGCATTTGCCGGTGCCCATACACTGCATAAAGAGTTCGGGCATTATTCTCCGTGGGTAAGCATTGCAGGATATGGCGTAGCTACTTTCGTTGCCGTCGACCGCGTGGCTAAAGACCGTCACCGATGGTATGATGTTGCGACAGGTGCTGCCATAGGAGTGATGGGCACGGAATTAAGTTACTATCTCAGTGGCAAGGTGTTTAAGACTGACAAGCTCAGTGTAGCCGTAGCGCCGGGCAGTCTGGATTTGTCAATAAGATTCTGAAAGTAATATGCCAGCCTCGTGAGCTTGGGCATTATGAAAGCAGATGAATGAAAGCCTTTTTGTTTTTATTTAACTTCTATTGATGCAAACGTTTGCGCCGTTTGTTTGTGCAAACATTCGTTAATCACAAGTAGCGGAAAATATTAATTCGTAACTTTACCTCCGTTAATATTAAAATAAACGGCTGAAGACTATGAATTTACTATTCAATATTAAGTATCGCACGGCATTTGGCGAACAGCTCGTGCTGAATGTCTTTGATAAAAATGGAGCAACAGAGCAATATGCTATGCAGACCAACGATGGCGAGAACTGGCAGTGTCAGTTTAGTCGCACGATGAAGGCAGGCGAGCATATTAACTATTATTATAGTGTGGTTCATGACGGTGTTGAGTTGCGCCATGAGTGGTTGGTGGCTCCCCACCGTCTTATGCCTGTTGCCGCCAAAGATGCTATGTGCGCTTCTTACGACTATTGGATAGACGTGCCCGACGACTCTTATCTCTACAGCTCTGCTTTCGACCAGTGCGACAATGCTGCAAAGATGGAAAGCAAGAAGTGTTCGAGCGCGATAATTCTGAAGACACGTGCTCCGCAGTTGCGTGCCGGTGAGCGATTGGCTTTGATTGGCGACGATGCTTCTTTAGGCAATTGGGAAGCACTGAAGGCGCTGCCTATGTATGAACAGCAGTCAAAGGAATGGATGATAATACTTGATGCAAACCAGTTCTCACGTCCGCTTGTTGAATTTAAGTTCGTTGTCCTAAACGACGATAACGATGTTACCTTGATGT
Organism: Prevotella sp.; assembly: GCA_017410365.1. Classification (GTDB taxonomy): domain Bacteria; phylum Bacteroidota; class Bacteroidia; order Bacteroidales; family Bacteroidaceae; genus Prevotella. The sequence goes on along the minus strand of JAFQQY010000033.1, from coordinate 43,834 downwards.
GGGAAAACGGGCAGAACCGCACTCTCATTATTCCAGAACTGAAAAAGGGAGAAACGGTGGTCTATGAATTGGAACAGGCTCATTTCTCTATCTACCCTTGGAAGTGCGCCGGAACGGTTATCCCGGTGTTCTCTTTGCGTAGTGAGGGCAGTTTTGGCGTGGGCGACTTCGGCGACCTGAAAAAGATGGTTGACTGGGCTGCACTTACGGAGCAGAAGGCTATTCAGATTCTGCCTATCAACGACACCAACATCACTCACACCTGGACAGATTCTTATCCTTACAACAGCATAAGCATCTATGCCTTGCATCCGCAATATACCGATTTGCGCCAGTTGCCTGAGCTTAAGGATGCTGCACGTCGCAACTACTACGAGCAGTTGCGCATTGAACTGAATGCGCTGCCGCAGATTGATTATGAGCGTGTGAACAACGCCAAGATGGCATATCTTGGTGAACTCTTTGCACAGGAATGGAACAAGGTAAAGCGAACAAAGGCATACAAGCAGTTCTTCGAGCAGAACCAAGAGTGGCTTGTGCCATACGCAGAGTTTAGTGTTAAGAGGGATGAGGAGTATATCAGGAATGTAGGAGTGAAGGAGTGTAGGAGTGAAGGAGTTCAGGCATTGCCTTCTGAATCAAGCAACTCGTCAACTCGTCAACTCGTCAACTCGTCAACTGAAAATAACAACTCGTTAACTACCCCTGACTTCTGGTACTACGTACAGTTCAACCTCGATGCCCAGATGCGTGCAGCTCACGAGTATGCACGTTCAAAGCAGGTACTGCTCAAGGGCGATATTCCTATCGGTATCAGTCGCGACGGTGTTGAGGCATGGGTAGAACCACGCTATTTCAATATGAACGGCCAGGCAGGAGCACCACCTGATGCATTCTCGGTGAACGGTCAGAACTGGGGCTTCCCAACCTACAACTGGGATGTGATGCTCGAAGACGGTTGTTCATGGTGGGTGCGCCGTTTCCGAAAGATGGCAGAGTACTTCGATGCCTATCGTATCGACCACGTGCTCGGTTTCTTCCGCATCTGGGAGATTCCTATTGATGCCGTTCACGGACTGCTCGGACAGTTCTCGCCATCGCTTGCCATGTCACCGGAGGAGATAGAGAGTTACGGACTGAAGTTCCAAGAGGAGTTCTTCACCAAGCCGTTTATCACCGATTGGGTGCTGGAGCGTATTTTCAAGGAACAAGCAGATGCAGTGCGCAACCATTTCCTCGTGCCTACATCCGATGGCCGCTATGCCATGAAGCCTGAGTTTGACACACAGCGCAAGGTGGAGGAGTATTTCAAGAGAGTAGGAGTTAAGGAGTGTAGGAGTGTAGGAGTTCAGACATCACCTTCAGGTGCAACTAACTCGTCAACTCGTCAACTCGTCAACTCGTCAACTGAAACAACCAACTCGTCAACTTGTCAACTCGTCAACTTCTCAACTGAAATAAAAGAAGGTCTCTACTCGCTTATCAGCAATGTGCTCTTTGTTCGCGACCGCAAGGGAGGCAATATGTATCATCCGCGCATCGGAGTGCAGAGCGATTATATCTACGAGACTCTTTACGACTGCGACAAGCAGGCTTTCGACCGTCTGTATGTTGACTATTTCTATCGTCGCAACAACCAGTTCTGGTATCAGGAGGCGATGAAGAAACTGCCACGCCTCTGCGAAGCTACCCGCATGCTTGTATGCGCCGAAGACCTCGGTATGGTGCCCGATTGCGTGCCATGGGTGATGAATGAGTTGCGCATACTGAGTCTCGAGATTCAGTCAATGCCTAAAGACCCTCAGGTTGAGTTCGGCCGTCTGTCTCGCAACCCTTACCGCTCGGTATGCACCATCTCAACCCACGACATGTCAACTCTTCGCCAATGGTGGGACGAGGACAAAGAACGTGCACAGAAATATTATAATAATGTGTTGCATCGTGGCGGTGGTGCTCCTCATCCGCTGCCGGGATGGCTTGCCAAGGAGATTGTCGTGCGTCATCTGATGTGTCCGTCAATGCTTTGCTTGCTGTCATTGCAAGACTGGCTGTCTCTTGACGAACAGCTCAGGTTGCCAGATGCCAATGCCGAGCGTATCAACATCCCTGCCAACCCGCGCCACTACTGGCGTTATCGCATGCACCTCACTATCGAACAGCTCCTTGAAGCCAACGACTTCAACAACGAGATGCGCGATATGATTAGGTTGAGCGGGAGGTAAATCCAGCTAAACCTTAGGAACCCCTAGGAATCCTAGCCCCCCCCCAAAAAAAAAACAATAAAAACCCAACAATATGAAAAAGAGAAATAACATCATTTTAGCTCTGCTGCTCATGCCGCTTGCTATGCTGGCACAGGCAGTGAAGTCGCCTAATGGTAATGTGGAACTGAAATTCTCGCTTACCGATAACGGCCGACCGACATACGAAATGACCTATAAGGGCAAGGCTGTGGTAAAGCCAAGTCATCTCGGTCTTGAACTGGCAAAGGACAAGCATGCCAGCAAGGGAGAGAACGAAACCGACCTCATGGAAGGTTTTAAGATTAACGATACTCTCGTAACCACTTTCGACGAGACATGGAAACCTGTTTGGGGAGAGACTTCCACCATTCGCAACCACTACAACGAACTGGCTGTGTCTCTGGTACAGGCAGTGAGCAACCGTAACATCATCATCCGCTTCCGCGTCTATGACGATGGTATGGGACTGCGTTATGAGTTTCCGCAGCAGAAGGAACTCAACTACTTCCTCATAAAGGAAGAGTGCACGCAGTTTGCTATGGCAGGCAACCACAAGGCATGGTGGGTGGCTGGCGATTACGACACCCAGGAGTATCCTACTATGACATCCAAACTCTCTGACATCCGTTATCTGATGGACGATGCCATTGTGTGGGGCAACTCTTCGCAGACTCCGTTCTCACCGACTGGCGTGCAGACATCATTGCAGATGAAGAGCGACGACGGACTCTATATCAATATCCACGAGGCTGCCTGTATCGACTATGCCACGATGCACCTTAATCTTGACGACAAGAAGATGGTGTTTGAGTCATGGCTCACTCCTGATGCTACAGGACTGAAGGGCTGCATGCAGACACCATGTCAGACACCATGGCGCACCGTTATCGTGAGCGATGATGCGCGCGACATGCTGGCAAGCAACCTCATACTCAACCTCAACGAACCTTGCGCACTCGAGGATGTGTCATGGATTAAGCCGATGAAATTCTGCGGTATCTGGTGGGAGATGATTGTGGGCAAGAGTTCATGGCACTACACTGACGAATATCCGTCAGTGAAACTCGGTCAGCTCGACTACTCAAAGGCAAAGCCTAACGGACGCCACCTCGCCAACAACAAGGATGTGCGCCGCTATATCGACTTCGCTGCAGCCAATGGCATCGACCAGGTGCTTGTAGAGGGATGGAACGAAGGTTGGGAAGACTGGGCAAACATGTGGAAGTGGGACGTGTTCGACTTCATCACTCCTTATCCTGATTTCGATATTAAGGCACTTAACGAGTATGCACATTCTAAGGGTGTACGCCTGATGATGCACCATGAGACTTCTTCAAGCGTCGTTAACTATGAACGTTGGATGGAGCAGGCTTACTCGCTGATGAACAAGTATGGCTATACCGCCGTGAAGAGCGGTTATGTGGGCGATATCATCCCGCGCGGCGATCACCACTACAGTCAGTCGATGAACAATCACTATCTTTACGCCGTGAAAGAGGCTGCCAAGCACAAGGTGATGGTAAATGCCCACGAGGCAACACGCCCTACTGGACTCTGTCGTACATACCCTAACCTCATGGGCAATGAGAGTGCGCGCGGAACAGAGTATGAGGCGTTTGGCGGAAGCAATCCTGACCATACCGTAATCCTGCCGTTCACCCGCCTTCAGGGCGGTCCGATGGACTATACACCGGGTATTCTCGAAACTCAGTTGAAGACATGGAGTGACAATCCTCATTTCGTACATACCACACTCGTTGGTCAGTTGGCTCTCTATGTAACGATGTACAGCCCTATCCAGATGGTTGCCGACCTGCCGGAGAACTATGCAAAGTTCGACGACGCTTTCCAGTTCATCCGTGACGTGGCTGTTGATTGGGACGATTCAAAATATCTTGAGGCAGAACCGGGCGACTATATCACTATTGCCCGCAAGGCAAAGGGCACCGACAACTGGTTCATTGGTGGCAAGTGCGACGAGAACGGTCATAAGTCGGTTGTTAAGCTCGACTTCCTCGACGAGGGCAGTAAGTACGAGTGTGCCATCTATCAGGATGCCAAGGATGCTCACTACGAAACAAATCCAAAGGCTTACACTATTGTTCGCCGCACAGTGAAGAAGGGCGACGTGCTGAAGTTGCAGCAGGCACCAGGCGGAGGCTTCGCCGTTTCATTGAAAAAGATTTAGTTTGTTTTGACATAAAGACAAATGAGAATTCGTTAAATTCGTTGTTTTAGACATAAAGACTGATATTTTTAACGACAACTACGAGTTGATGAGCAAATGCGAATAATTAAACGAATTAAGCGAATTAATCTCACTGTTGACTGTCAGAAGGAGAAATAAGACAACAAGAAATTAATGTATTACAACGCCTTTGTAACTCACCTACAAAGGCGTTGTAATGTTTTTACACGGTGCTTGTAATAGTTTTACACGGTGCTTGTAATGGTTTTACACGGTGCGTGTAATCGGATTACAAGATATTTGTAGAAAACTTGTAATTGCCAAGTGGTTTTCGGGGCCGTGGTTTATTGTTTTTTTAAGGCTTTGGTAGAAAAGTTGAAAAAGATAAACCGATATTAATTTAACTGAATATTAACTTAACCAATGGTAATTTGTACTTTAACGAGTTAAATTGCCATTGGATTATTACGAAACTCGCGATTAACATATTTGATTTGCTTACTTTTGCAGCATCTTTAAAAATTTTAATTTATAATAAGTTATGAAACCATTTAAAAGAATTACAATCAAAGCCATTATGTGCTGTTTGATTTTCTGTGCTTTCAGCCAGAACACAAGTGCTCAGGAAACTACAAAGAGTTGGTTGGACCCGCTTCATCTTGAAACATCTTTTGAGGCAGGCTCTCCATTCAAGAAAATGATGCCATTCGGTGCAAAACTTGATTTGAACTACAGTATCGGTAACAGATTATCTATCCATGCCATAGGTCAGGCTGACCATTTTGTGCCGAAGAACGGAATGACGGTTGATTACAACAAAGCAATTAATATTGGTGGTGGTCTTGGATTCAAACTGTTTCCGAAATCAAAGGATTTCAACAATTTCGAGCTAAGGGCTGATGTTACAACAACAGTAAACAGCACAGACTTAAAGAACACTACATATTCAGCAGGTATCTATTGGTATGGCGAGAGCAGCAAGAGGGGCATCACGCCTGTGATAGGCATCGGTTATAAGTTCCGCGATTATCGTAATGAAGGTTTCTCTAACTATAGCGGATATTACGTATCGTTAGGTTTGAGATTCTAGAAAATATAATTAATTGTCTTTATATAGCAGATTACCAACTCAATATTTTGCAATCTGCTATTATTATTGTACCTTTGCAAACATAATCAACAATAAACTAAAATTACGACAATGAATTTTGATAAATTTGCTTTGATGGCAAAGTCGGTGTTTCCGCGTATTGCCTTGCTGCTGATAGCAGTGCTCCCAGTTGTGGAATCTTCAGACAAGATGTTCTACACAAATGTAGTACTTATTTTTTTACTTTTTGCTTCGTGGGTGATATGTGCTGCACGTGTGTATAATATCGACAAGTCTCAGTTTATTAACTATATGACCGACAGCCCGAAAGATGCTTTGCTTGACATTGCTATATCTGTTGTTGGTCTTCAGATATATTATTCAACTGCCCCGCTATCAACAGTCAGTTTCTGGTGGCTGATTCTTGCTATTGCCGTTTTTGAATTGATTGCTGTATTTAAAAAGGACTTCAACAATTTGCCAGTAGAGTATTATCGTGCAATATTCAATCATTGGGTAGTGCAGATTTTATTTGCTTTGCAATTGATTTGTAGTGCCGCTTCTTTATTTGGATTCTTTGAAACATCATCATCAGACTCTGTATATCTTTTGATATTGGCTGTTGCCTATTTCATTGATTTGCTTCTTTACAAAAAGGGAGTGTATAAAACTGTTGTACCTGTAATTCTGATTATCCAACTGAGTGTATTGGTGATATTTTTAAATTGAAATTCGTTTTGAAACCACGAATTACACTAATTTTACGAATCAATTATATTGAAAAGCAATTCGTTTAATTGGTGTAATTATTCGCATTCGCTCATCAACTCGTAGTTGTGGCTTTGATAAAAGGCATACTTTAATAAACAACGAATTAAACGAATTTGACGAATTAATTATATTGAAAAGCAATTCGTTTAATTCGTGTAATTATTCGCATTTGCTCATCAACTCGTAGTTGTGGTTTTGACAAAAATACATACATAAATAAACCACAAATTACACTAATTTCACGAATCAATTATATTGAAAAGCAATTCGTTTAATTAGTGTAATTCGTTGTTTTAAGATAAAAACAAACTATGTATTCGACGTATGTTTAGTCCAGACTTATTCCGCCTTTTCTACTGTTGCAATGCCTGTGGCACTCATACATATACTGCTCTCGCTGAATGTGCGGGGCGATGCAAGGGCAATGATTTCTTTACCACTAGCATCTTTTGCTATAAGTTTGTCGCCCTTGTTTATTTTCAGGTTGTTTACTATTACGCTGCTCTGCTTGCCGGCTGCATCAGGCTGTTGCTCCATCATGCCACCAAGTGCAACTACAGTGCCGCCGTTAATCAAGAACTTGCCATTTACGTCAACGTCGATGCCACCCTCAGGAACTTGTCCGCCGATGGCAGTAACGGTTCCGCCGTCGATGGTCAGTATGCCGTTGACGTCAATACCATCGTTGGCACTTGAATAGGTGTAAACCGTTCCGTTGCTTATAGTCAGTTGCTCAGTAGCACTAATGGCATCGTCGTAAGCATAAACATTGATGTCGCCACCGCTGATGCTTAGTGTCTTCTTGCACTCCAAACCCTCTGCGCCGTCGCTCTTGCCTGTAGCTGCAATGGTAAGTTTACCGCCACTGAAGGTTATGTTGCCGTCGGTCTTTACCGCCTTTGGCGAAGAGGTGAGCTCGGTAGAATATTCGTAGCGGTTTCCTGTTGTGGCCACGAATACCTCGCCACCGCTGATGGTCAGGTCGGTAGTGACATTAATGCCCTTGCCGGCAGCACCCTTGCTCTTTATCGTAACATTACCGCCACTGATGGTTACGGCACCGTCGCTGTTGATGCCGGCAGCTGATGACAAGTCGTTGGTTTCGGCGTCGTAGATAGCGTCGCCTGTTGTGCATAATACCAGTTTGCCGCCGCTTATCTCTACGCTGTGGTCGGTCTTGATAGCCTTGCCGGCAGGAGACGCAATGCAGGTGTGGATGAGTCCGCCCGCAATCTTCACGCCCATATTGTCGTCGATGTCACCCTTAACGTGGATGCCGTTCTTGGCTGCCTCGGTTATGGCGATGGTTACACCAGGACGAGTGTACAGCCATGAGTCGGTAGCTATGCCATGGCGATATCTTGCAGCCACTTGCAATACACCAGTGCCACTGAACACCATGTTGCCCTCGCTGAAGAAGCAACCCTTGCGGTCTTCCTCGGCTGCCGTTGTCTCCACATAGTGAGCATCGTCAACATAAATAGTGCTGTCTTTCAGGATATTTGTCGTACCTTCATTCAAGTGTACAAACAGCGCTTTCTTGTTCTGGTTGTTGATGGCAGGTCCGCGTCTTGACGACAGTTCAACACCGTTCATCGTAAGCTTATACTTGTTTTTGCCGTAAATCTTCAGTCCGCCGTCGTCGCTCTTTCCGCTAACTATAATCTCGGTGTTTTTCACCAGATTGGTAAGCAGGTCGATAGTTACGTAAGCGTCGGTAACATTGTATTTTATCTTACTGCTTGTTGAGGTTACAGTGGCTTTGTTGCCATCATATATCACCTCAACGATGTTAGAGAAAGCGTTTGCCTCGTAATACAAGTCCACGTCATAGCTTGGTTTGTCGTTAGCGGCATCGTCAGCCTTCTCACCGTTCCACTGCACTATGTCATAGTCATAGGCAGGTATGTCGTCGCCGTCTTCAACTGGCGGAGTCGGCGGTTCAGGCTTTTCTCCCTCACCTTGTTCAGGTGTTGGAGGTGGCGGCACTACTTCTTCATCATCATCCGATGAAGAGCAAGCGATGTTGCAGGCAACGAATGCCGAAAGCAACAAGTAGATATATTTCTTTTTCATAATTTACAATTTAATTTTATATCCAATACCTATGATATGACCAGCCGATTCGTCATCGTCGCTATGGTCGATATAGCGGTAGTAAGCGTTTACAGAATGTTTCTTGTTTATCTTGTATGACGCACCCACAGTGTAGCGCATCTTGTCGGTTGCCATCGCTTCCTGCAATCCGCTGTAAAGCTCGTAAGATATGAATGGAGTGATGTCGCACTTCTTTATCTTGTATTCCACCTCAAGACGTGAGCGCAAGATGTGTTTTCCCTTACCTTCCACCAGTTCGTCGGCCTTGCGGTCGCCATCCTCGTCAAACTTATCCACCGATTGCTCGGTGCGATAAGTATATTGGTATCTCTCACGGAGCGAGAACTCGAAGTTCTTCCACTTATAGCTGCCTGTAAGAGCAAAGAACCCTCTATGGCGCGGTTGCCAATAAGCAGGAATGAAGTTGCCTTTCTTCGTCACCTCATCCTCCGTCTGCTGGTGGATATACGAATAACCGGCATTTGCCTTCAAGAACTTGAATATCTTGTATTCCAACCCTAAGGTTCCCGAAAAGCGTTCTGTCGATTCCATTCCGTCATGTGTGCGGTACTCCAGTTCGGCGTATGCGCCCAAGTTACCTACAATCTTTTTCTCTGCCTCTACAGTTGTCCAAAGACTCTGTGCCATTGTTGGCAATGTCGCTGCTGCCAAAGCAAAAGCTATGAATATTTGTCTTATCTTCATATTTTTTAGTTTATAAGTTGACGAGTTGACAAGTTGACGAGTTGTTTGATTCTGTTGACGCTTACCAAGAAACACAAAAACAATTTACTTGTCAACTTGTTAACTTGTTTACTCGTCAACTTGCTTACTTCTCCTATCCTTCCTTCGGAAATTTCATTATCTTGTTTACGGTGTTGCTTGTCTCGTGCGGGTCGTCATAATATACCTTTATCATGGCAATGTCACGAAGGAAATCGACAGCTCCCACTTCAACCTTCTTAATGTCTACGCCAAGGCGTTTGTGCAGATCTTCCATCATCTCCTCGCGCTTATCAGGTGTTATGAGGTCAATGCGGTCGTACATGACCAATTTCTCCGACACATGCTTCAGCCATGGTTGGTTCTCAGCCAGACGTATGCAGACGATGAATATCAGGTTGGTAAGGAACAATTCGCCATAGCTGAGCGTTACGCCGAGGGCATTGACCACGGTCATGGCAATGATAGTGAAGAGATAAGTCATTTCTCGCACGTTCATCGACTCCGTTCGGTAGCGTATGATGCCGAAGATGGCAAAGAGACCGAGTGCGAATCCAACCTTTATCTTCACTCCTCCCAGCAGATAGATAAGGAAGAAGATGCTGACGCTGATGACGGCAAACGTAAAGTAATAGTCCTTGCGCTGACTCTTTGGGTAATACAGTTTGTGGATTACAAACCATATAAAAATGGCGTTGAACAGAAATCTAATCAAAAGACTTCCGATGTCACTGGCATCAATCAGTGTTGCTTCAAAGGTTTCAAGTTCTTCCATGAATTCCATAATTTATTCTAAAAGTTAATGTTATTATTCACATTGCAAATCTTTCTTACCATACGCAATCGCGGTTTGAAACGGTTGCTTTTCAAACTGCTGTCTGTCAGTGCCATCCCCATGCAATACTTGCTGAACTTTGCAGGGAATATGCGCAGCTGGTTCAACATGGCCGAGATGGGTGAAAAGACGTTGCCGTCGCGTTTGTGCTCGATTATCACCAACCCTTCCACAGCACATACGCCGCCGCTCTTCAGATTGTGGAATCTAAGGTTGGTGTCAATGGTGAGTCGCTCGGTCTTTCCTTTGTTCACTAGGGTTATGCGCGAGAACTTGTTTTCTATTCTCTTGCTAAGATCAGAATAGGCATAGTTGGCTTTTTCGTTGATGAACAGTTCCTGCTCTGCCACATTGCCCTCAACATATTCTATGCGCTTTTTCTTTGTGCGCCCCTTGTTGTTCTTGTTCTTTATCTCAAGGAAAGCCACGCCCGAGTGCACATATTTTCTTATGCGTATTTTCTGTCTGCGCTTTCTGCCATGCAGGTGCTCCATGTACATGTGGGCATCAGGAGTTTCGTAGTAGAGGGTGTAGTATGGCATATTCAGCGCACCGTCTATACTCTGCACCATATACTCCGGTTGTGCTATTTCCAGAAGCCTGATAAGCATGGGCATAGTTGTGACATACTTGGTGTCGATGCGATTCATCAGTCGCACCGCCTTCATCTCGCCTAAAGATATTGTGGCGTATGTGTTAAGTATGTCAAGCATGTGTTGCAACGCTTAGGGTAGTTGATAAATTATTATAGTCATCGGTTATTGTTGGCAAATATACAACTTTTTTTTCATATACAACTTTTTTCTTGTTGCTTTTTGTTTCGGAGTCGTATAATTGCAGGTATCTTGCCTGTTGTTAATTAGTTTTGGGCGGTCGTTATCTTTAAAGACTGGCATATAATGCAATCGTTTTAACAACTTATAAAATTAAAAAGCATAAAACATATTGCCGTGTGGACTAAATAATGTATCTTTGCCGTATATTAATGCTTAATTCTTAATGGTTAAAGCTTAATGGTTATTTTCAATATTTCAATTTTTACAATTCTAATATGAAGAAATGGATAGTTATGGGACTGATGACAATGATTTTGCCGAAGTCCGTTGTCGCTCAAGACTTCAAGGAGGCTGACTATACACCAGCACAAACCACTTTCAAGGTGTTTGCACCAAGCAAGGCAAAGAACGTGAAGGTACGCATCTATGCTGAAGGACAGAAGGGCAAGGCCATGAAGACCGTGAAGATGAAGCTTGCGGGCGAGAATACTTGGGAGGCCACCGTCAAGGGCGATATGATGAATCGCTTCTATACTTTCGACATGGGGCGTGGCGAGTGTGCCGGATTGTTTGCAAAGGCAGTAGGCGTAAACGGTAAGCGCGCGGCTATTATCGACATGAGCACAACCGACCCGGAGGGGTGGGCGAGTGATGTGCGCCCGGTGATAAAGTCGCCTGCCGACCTCGTCATCTACGAGATGCACCACCGCGATTTCTCTATCGCCCCGTCGTCTGGCTTGCAGCACAAGGGCAAGTTCCTCGCGCTTACAGAGCAGAAGGCCATCGACCACCTGAAGGCGCTTGGCGTCAATGCCATTCACATACTGCCGTCATACGACTATGCCTCGGTTGACGAGACCCGTCTCAGTGAACCGCAGTATAACTGGGGCTATGACCCTGTGAACTATAACGTGCCCGAGGGTTCTTATTCTACCGACCCTTATACACCGGCAACACGTATCAAGGAGTTCAAGCAGATGGTGCAGGCACTCCACAAGGCTGGCATCCGCGTTATCCTCGATGTTGTGTATAACCACACCTGGGACATCGACGGTAGCAATTTCCAGCGCACATATCCCGACTACTTCTATCGCAAGACCGCCGACGGACAGTATTCCAACGGTTCTGGTTGCGGCAACGAAACAGCCAGTGAGCAGGAGATGATGCGCAAGTATATGATTGAGTCGGTGAAATACTGGATAAACGAATATCATATTGACGGTTTCCGTTTCGACCTCATGGGCGTTCATGACATAGAGACAATGAATCAGATACGCAAGGCCGTTGATGAGATAGACCCTACGATATATATATATGGTGAGGGATGGAGCGCCGGTTCTTGTGCCTACCCGACAGAGAAACTCGGTCTGAAGGCAAACATACAGCAGATGCCGGGCATCGGTGCTTTCAGCGATGAGATACGCGATGCTTTGCGCGGTCCGTTCAACGACGACCACAAGGCAGCCTTCCTTGCCTGCAAGCCAGACAATGAAGAAAGCATCAAGTTCGGTATTGCCGGTGCCATAGAGCATCCGCAACTCGACTACTCAAAGGTTAACTACACCAAGGTGGCATGGGCAACAGAACCTACACAGATGATCAGTTATGTGAGCTGTCACGACGACATGTGTCTTGTTGACCGTCTGAAGAGCAGCATCCCAGGCATATCCATGGACGAACTGATACGTCTCAACCTTCTGGCACAGACAGCAGTCTTCACCAGTCAGGGTGTGCCGTTCATGCTCAGCGGCGAGGAGATGCTTCGCGACAAGAAGGGTGTTCACAACAGTTACAACTCGCCCGACTCTGTCAACCGTCTCGACTGGGACAATATGAAACGCTATCCGCAGGTGCTGGAGTATTATCAGAAGCTCATCCAGCTTCGTAAGAACCATCCTGCCTTCCGCCTTGGCAGTGCCGACCTCGTGCGCAAGCACCTTGAGTTCCTCGACGCTCCTAAGAATGTTGTTGCCTTCCGCCTGAAGAACTATGCTGGACGCGACGACTGGCGCGACATCATTGTTGTGCTTAATGCCAACAAGACACCGCAGTCGGTAAACATTCCTGAAGGCAAATACACCATTGTTGCCATGGGGGGCGTTATCAACGAACAGGGCATGGGCAACATGAACGGCAACAAGGCAACCGCATTGCCACAGTCGGCTTTGATAATACATAATTAAGTAGAGAAGTTGACGAGTAAACAAGTTGACAAGTAAACAAGTTAATAGTCTTTGTGATTCTTGGTTAATATCAATTTGAACAATCAACTCGTCAACTCGTCAACTCATCAACTCATCAACTAAATAAAACATGAAAAAAATATTCCTATTAATTACACTTGCATTATACACCACGATGATGAATGCAGCAGTGAAGGTCGACCGCATCGACCCTACTTTCTGGTATGCGGGAATGAAGAACCCAACGGTGCAGCTGATGCTCTATGGTAAGAACATCAAAGAGGCAGAAGTGACAACCGACTATCCCGGTGCAACAATCGAGCGCATCGTCCAGCTCGACAGCCCTAACTACCTTTTGGTATATCTTAACCTAAGCGGTGCACAACCGGGCGAGATGACTCTGAAACTAGATGGTAAGAAGGTGAAGTACCAGTTGAAGCAGCGCGAGAAAGCTGGTGCAGAGCGTCACGGTTTTACTAACGAAGACGTGCTCTATATGCTTATGCCCGACCGCTTTGCTAGTGGCAGCACTGACAACGACCAGATAAAGGGTATGAATGCATATAAGAACGACCGCACTCAACCGAGCTTGCGCCATGGCGGCGACCTTGAAGGCATCCGCCAGCATCTCGACTATTTCAACCAACTGGGTGTTACGGCTCTTTGGTTCACTCCTGTGCTGGAGAACAATTCGCCCGACAACAACGGCTTCAGCACCTATCACGGCTATGCCACTACCGACTACTACCGTGTTGACCCGCGTTTCGGTACCAACGAGGAGTATAAGCGACTCACCGATGAGGCTCACGCCAAAGGACTGAAAATCGTTATGGATATGATTTTCAACCACTGCGGTTTGGAACATCCGTGGGTAGAAGATATGCCAACCCGCGACTGGTTGAACACTCCTGAGTGGTTGGAAAAGGCAAAGCAGGAGGGAAAGAAGGAAACCAACGATCTTTATCTGCAGACAAGCTATAAGCTTACTCCAGTGCTCGACCCATACGCAAGCAAGGTTGACCTGAAGGAAACAGTAGATGGTTGGTTTGTGCCAAGCATGCCCGACCTCAATCAGAAGAATCCTCATGTCATGACCTACCTCATCCAGAACAGTATTTGGTGGATAGAAACCGTCGGCATCGACGGCATACGCATGGACACCTATCCATACGCCGATGCTGCAGCCATGGCAGAGTGGATGAGACAGTTGAACGAGGAGTATCCTAACTTCAACGTGGTTGGTGAGACATGGGTAACAGAACCTGCCTATACAGCTGCATGGCAGGGCGGTTCAAAGGTGGCAAAGATAAACAGCAACCTCAAGTCGGTAATGGACTTCAGTTTCTTCGACAAGCTCAACATGGCAAAGAACGAGGAAACCGACGACTGGTGGAAGGGTTACAACCGCATCTACAACAGCTTTGTTTACGACTATCTCTATCCTAATCCGTCAAGTGTGATGGCGTTTATAGAGAACCACGATACCGACCGCTTCCTTGGCAACGGTCGCGACACGTTGGCACTGAAGCAGGCATTGGCGTTGCTACTCACTGTAAACCGCATCCCACAGCTGTATTATGGTACGGAGGTGCTGATGAATGGCACCAAGGAGATTACCGATGGTTATGTGCGCAAGGACTTCCCTGGCGGATTCCCCGGCGATACCCATAATGCCTTTACTGCCGAAGGGCGTACCAAGGCAGAGAATGCCATGTTCAACTGGCTCAGTCGTCTGCTCCACTGGCGCAAGGGCAACAGCGTAATTACCAAGGGCAGTCAGACGCAGTTCATCCCTTATCAGGGTGTCTATGTCATCGCCCGCCAGTACAACGGCCGTACTGTGCTCACCGTTCTTAACGGCAAGTCAACGGCAGCCACAATGCAGGTAAAACGCTATGCTGAGGTGATTGGCAGCAATGCAAGGGTGAAAGACGTGCTCACCAATCGTTACTACGACCTGTCTAAAGACTTAGAACTCCGTCCACGCCAGGTGTTGGTACTTGAATATTAAGCAGTTCTATCTCCCCATGAAATAATGGGGTGGATAAATAAAAATAGAGGACATTGCCATATCAAGCGGTAATGTCCTCTATCTTCTTCTGCCTCCTTCTACCTTCTTTTATCTCCTTCTATTGTATTTCCTCCAGCGTCAGCACATCCGGATGATTGTAAATCCTTATCAGTACCTCTTTGTTATGGTCGGTAAGATGTCCCGTGTGCCATAACATCCACCATATCCACCTCGTATTGTTCTTCTTGCACTTCTCAGGGTCGGGCAGAGTGCCGCATTCGTGCAGCGGTATCATCCTTCCCTTGCCGTACATCTCTTCCGTCTTGTAGTACAATCCCTGTTGTGCTTTCTCCGAGTAGGTGTCAGGACCGGCAATGTCAAACAACTTCTGACTTACCATATACGTTGTATCGATGTTGCCGCTGTGTGGCAACACCCAAATCAGGTTGTTCAGCTTTCGCTCCTTTGTGAAGTAGTTGAACATCGTTTCCCATAGTCTTACGAAGTTCTTTCCTCCGCCCTTGCCATACCAGAACCATTTGCCGTCAAACTCATGCATCGGTCGCCACAGCACCGGCACCTTCTCGTCGCGAAGAATCGTCAGCCAGTCAGCCACACGCTTCAGGTCGTCCCACATCGCTTTGTTCTCTGCCGTACCGTCAACAAAGCATTTTGTCACGTCGATGGTCATCTTGCTCTGCTCGTAGCCCTCACCCTTGGTAGGGGCGCCCCAGTGCCACATCAGAGTAACTATGCCGCCCCGGCGGTGCCAGTCGGTCATCAGTTCCACCTCTCGCTGGTTACTTCGGTCGTGAATCAGGTCATGCCCTCTCACGGCAGGATACTTGCCCGTAATCTCCTTTACCTTCTCAATCTCGTCGATACCCCATGGCGCCCACATCTGTCCGGAAAGCATCTTGCCGTCTTTCTGAATCCGTTGCAGTTTCTTGTAGAGTGCTTTCGCCTCCTTGCTTGCTTTAGGATTGCAAAGCTTGGTCTTTGCGCTGGCGGTTGTCGGCAATAGACATGCTATCGCCAGTATCGCCACGAGCAATAGGTTAGTTTTTCTTTTGTTGTTCATAATGCTGTTTTATGTGAGTTTGTGAGTTTTTGAGTTTATAAGTTCATGAGTTAAGTTAAATGCTTTGGTAGCAGTCTTCAACCCTTCAATTATTCGCCTTCGCTCATCAGCTTCGCAGTCTTCAACTCTTCAACCCTTCAACTCTTCAATCCTTCAACTCTCACCCCTCATCCATATTCCCCTCCTTCGGAGGGGTTAGGGGAGGTCCCTAATATACTCAATCAGCCCCTCAACATCCTCGTCGGTACTGTCCCACGATGTGACGAGTCTCATCTCTCCAATCTCCTCGTTCCAGTAGTAGAAATAGTATTTCTCGTGCAACTTCTGCTCAATTTCCTTTGGCATTATGAGAAACAGCTGGTTGCTTTCCATCGGTTGGGTGAACCTAACGTTAGGCATCTTCACCAGTTCGTCGTATAGTTTCCTTGCCAGACGATTGGCATTCTCGGCGCACTCCAACCACAGGTTGTCTTTCAGGAATGCCGTAAACTGACACGCCACATAGCGCATCTTGCTTGCCAGTTGGCACGACTGCTTGCGAGCGTAGCGTGCCTCCTTCACCAGGTCTTGATTGAATATCACCACACACTCCGCACCCATCAATCCGTTCTTCGTGCCGCCCAGTGTCAGGGTGTCAATACCGCATGCTCCTGATACCTCGTCGAGCGACAGGCCCAGTGCCGCTGCAGCATTGCTTATGCGTGCGCCATCCATGTGGACGAGCAAGCCGTGACTATGGGCAAAGTCGCACAGTGCCTTCACCTCCTCCGGTTTGTATATTGTTCCCATCTCACTGCACTGGCTGATGTATATCGCTCCCGGTTGTGAGTGGTGCTCCACACCGAAGTTTATCATGTGTGGGCGTAGCAGTTCCGGTGTCAGTTTGCCGTCAGGAGTTGGTATCGTGCGCATGAAGCATCCCGTAGCCTTTCCTGGAGCACCGCACTCATCCACTGCTATATGACCTGTCTCTGCACAGAAGATGATGTGATATGGTCGCGTCATCATCTGCAGAGCCATGGTGTTGCTACCAGTACCGTTAAACACGAACAGAGCCTCGCATGGGCGGGCAAACTGTTTCTTTACTATCTCTGTAGCCTCTGCCGTCCAAGGGTCGTCGCCATATCCTATGGCATGACCGCTATTGGCATTAAGCAGTGCGTCCATCACTTTCGGATGGACGCTGCTATTGTTGTCTGAAGCAAAACTTCTCATTTCTTTTTTTAGGAGTTAAGATTTTTGGGGGAGTGTTGGAGAACTATTTTTAAGGAGTGTAGGAGTACAGGAGTGCAGGAGTGTAGACGTATGCTTGGTAACAGTCTTCAATTTTTCAATCTTTCAATCCTTCAATCCTTCAATTTTTCAATCTTTCAATCCTTCAACTTTCAGTCTTTCATCCCTCACCAAACCTCCCCTCCTTCGGAGGGGCTGGGGGAGGTCTTTAATTCTCCTCCGGTGCCTGGTCAATCAACTCCATGAACTGGTCGAGCTTAGGAGTAATGATAATCTGTGTGCGGCGGTTGCGCTGCTTGCCCAATGCACTATCGTTGTCAGTCAGCGGATTGTACTCACCACGACCACCGGCAGTCAGACGCTTAGGGTCAACGCCATACTTTGTTTGCAAAGCCTGAACCACGCTTGATGCACGCAAGCAAGAGAGGTCCCAGTTGTTGCGGATGTTTTCGCGTGAGATGGGCACGTTGTCTGTGTTACCCTCAATCAGCACGTCATAATCCTTGTAGTCCTTGATAATCTTCGCAATCTTGCTCAGAGTCTCGGCTGCGCGGTCGTTTATCTCGTAAGAACCGCTCTTGTAGAGCATGTTGTCTGCCAGAGAGATGTAAACCACACCCTTTAGCACCTGCACGTCAACCTCCTTCAGTTCCTCACGACTCAGTGAACGTGTCAGGTTGTTTGTCAGTACCATGTTCAGCGAGTCGCTCTTGCTCTTCACCTCAACCAAGTGGCGGATGTACTGGTTTGACTCGTTAATCTGGTCAACCAACTTGTCGATGCTGATGTTGTTCTGACTTGCGTTTGTCAGACTCTTGTCCAGTGCGGTATGCAGAGCGGCATAGTCCTTCTTCTGCTGTGCCAGTTGCTCCTTCTGCTGCGCCAACTGTTCATTTAGCGATGTAGAGCGTGCGTTGCATGCAGCCAGTTGCTCTTTAGCCTTCTGGTAATCTTCAGCCATTGCCTTATATTTCTCCATCAGCTCCTTGCTCTTGGTCTGACAGTTCACTAATTCTTTCTTACTAACGCAGCTGCTCATCAATACTGTTGCAGCAGCCAATGAAATCATAACAATCTTTTTCATAATCTTCTTTTTATTACGTCAAATATTATGCAGTAAAATTTCTGCAAATTTACTAATATGACGAATGAAAACAGAAAAAGTGAAACTTGTTTATGATTATTTAAGGAATTTAGTCTATTTTGTCTAAAACTGAAAGATAATCATTCCTATGGCAATCGTCTTTGAATGTCTGATGTGCCATATCCCGCTCCTGTATATGATATTCGGGGGTAGCATGTCTGAGTCTCTCAGGGTGTCGAGCAATTCCCTTAGCGGCTTGCCCGGGTGGCTGTTGTCGTCGCCTAACAGTCCTGCCCGTTCCAGTTCGCCGTTAGCCTCTCTCTCATCAATCTCTGTCTTGCTGTTTCTCACCATGTAGTTGTCAATGCACTGTCGCATTGCATCAACCATAATACCTAAATTCTTCATGTCATCCTGAATTAAAATTGTCCTCTGCAAATATAGCGATTTCTGCAATCCAGTGTTCTTTCAGAATGAATGATTACGAATCTTTAGTCTTTTTTGACAGGAGGGCTATTTTTAAGGAGTACAGGAGCTCTATTTTAAAAGGAGTGTAGGAGTTCAGGAGTGACGCTTCGCTTAGGAGTTCAGACGGATGCTTTTTTGAAAGAAGTTAAAGGGAGTTATAGGAAGTTATCGCTTCGCTAAAGAGGAGTTTCCTTGAGCTATGCGAAAAAAAGGACGGATTATTTGCGGGAGAGATTATTTCCTCCCTTTAGCAAGGGAAGGTTAGGTGGGGTTTGTAAATGCTCACTCTGAATTCTTAATTCCTAACTCCTTTACATCCCCCTCTATCTCCCCCTTTTCAAGAGGGAGAACAATTTGCTTTGTAATAAATTCTATCCTTCAATTATTCGCATTCGCTCATCAGCTTCGCAGTCTTCAATCCTTCAATTTTTCAATTCTTCAATCCTTTATTGGGAGAACCTTTAAGAACAACACCACATTAATCATAATAATTTCTTGTAATTTCTGTCCCAATAAACAAAACCTGTCTTTGTGTCAAACCAATCCCTTAAATCCCAATATCCTTAGAATAAAATCAGTCTCTCTGTCCAAATAAACAAAACCTGTCTATATGTCAAATCCAATCCCTTAAATCCCAATATCCTTAGAATAAAATCAGTTTCTCTGTCCAAATAAACAAAACCTGTCTTTGTGTCAAACCAATCCTTAAATCCCAATATCCTTAGAATAAAATCGGGCTCTCTGTCCAAATAAACAAAACCTGTCTTTGTGTCAAACCAATCCCTTAAATCCCAACATCCCTAGAATAAAATCTGGCTCTCTGTCCAAATAAACAAAACCTGTCTTTGTGTCAAACCAATCCCTTAAATCCCAATATCCTTAGAATAAAATCAGTCTCTCTGTCCAAATAAACAAAACCTGTCTATATGTCAAAACCAATCCTTAAATCCCAATATCCTTAGAATAAAATTTGTCTCTCTGTCCAAATAAACAAAACCTGTCTATATGTCAAAACCAATCCCTTAAATCCCAACATCCTTAGAATAAAAATCTGTCTTTGTGTCAAAAAAATCCCAGAATCCCTATACATAAATTTACGCGTCACAACACTCCCAAGAAAATATTTTCAACATTTCTCATACATCCTACATTTTTATGGTTAACCAATTGATACAATGTGCGTTAGATGCAGTGTATAAGAAAATTTTACCTACATTTTTGGGCGCTTTTTCGATGCTTTTAAGTAATTTTAAGAATTTTATTGCACGATGCAAGGTGAAAACTCCTTGTCTGTTTACATCTCAAAAGTGGTGCAGTTACGAGTGCTAATCGGCCCATTTAGATGTCGTAAACGGCCGTTTCAGAACTCTGAAGTGGCGATAAAAAAAACGAATAATGCAGAACGATAAACGAAAGCCTTTCTGTTCTTCTGTCCGTGCGTTTTAAAAACTTTGTCCTCCTGTCTTAAAGCCCCCGCCACAAAAAACCTTAATTTGCAAGCCTTGCAATTTATTTTTGTTGCTTGGGTTTGGGAAATATTTATTATTTTTGCAGAAACTAATAAATGAATAGCAAAATGATAATATCTCATATCAAAAAAGATGATAATAATCATTGGGAATTTCAATCCAACGAAAAACATCAGGCAGGAGTTGCAAAACTCGCCTCAGAGTTTGCAGATTCATTTGGTATGAGCGAATGGGGAAAAGTTTTAGGACTGCTGCATGACAAGGGAAAGGAACAGAAAACATTCCAACAACATATAAAGTCAGCCAGTGGATACGAAAACATTCATGTGGATGGTGATTATAATCATGCCTATGTAGGAGCATTAATTGCCAAGAAACTATTCAACAATCCCCCATATTATCAATTTATTGACAATATTATCATGGGGCATCATAGGGGATTGTATGATGAAGGAGACAAAGCATTTGTTCTTAAAAAAGAGTTACCTTCTGACATTGCAATTCCTCAAATAGAAGCAAAACTTAATTTGCCTCCAGCAAAAAGGCGAGAAGACATCAACCATATAATACGTATGCTATATAGTTGTTTGGTTGATGCCGATTATTTAGATACTGAGCAGTTCATGCAACCAGAGCAAAGTAAATTACGTGGAGGAAAATCTTCTATTGAGGAATTATTAACAAAATTAGAATCTCACCTTAATTGTTTGAAGAATAATGCACAAGATACAGATGTCAATAAAATAAGGAATGAAGTGCAAGACTATTGCATAAATCAAAGCAGTGGCGACATTGATTTCTATAGTCTGACAGTACCAACAGGAGGCGGCAAAACATTATCTTCAATTCTATGGGCTTTACGCCATGCCAAAACAAATAAGCAAAGACGTATTATTATTGCCATACCTTACACAAGTATTATAACCCAAACGGCATCGGTATTAAAAAGTATATTCGGTTGTGAGAATGTTCTTGAACATCATTCTAATGTAAACACATCTGCCAATATTGAAAAAGAATTATCACTGAAATTAAGACTTGCGACAGAGAACTGGGATTATCCAATAATAGTTACTACCAACGTTCAATTATTTGAATCTTTATTCAGCAACAGACCTTCAGATTGCCGTAAGCTGCATAACATTGCAAATAGTGTAATCATACTCGATGAGGTTCAAACACTGCCAATGGCGTTTCTTCGTCCTATTGTAGATGTACTCAATACATTGAACAGTATTTTCAACGTATCTGTTTTATTTACAACAGCAAGTCAGCCAATCTTGTCTGGTAGAATTAATGGATGTAATCCAATGGTAGGATTTGATGCATTACCACATATTCATGAAATAATACCCCATGAGGCAAATTTGCATGATAGGCTTAGACGAGTAAAACTAGAAATTAATGACAATCCACAATCTTATGAACAAATTGCTTGTCAAATTGGCAAACATCAACGTGTATTGTGTATTGTCAATACAAGAAAGGATGCAAAAGAAATATATACTCGTTTGCCTAAAGATGGTTTGTGTTTCCATCTTTCAAGAATGATGTGTCCAGAACATGTAAAAGAAACTATTCTGGAAATAAAAAAAGCGTTAAAGGATAATTCAAATACTGTCATAAGAGTTATTGCCACGCAACTTATAGAAGCTGGAGTTGATATAGACTTCCCAGTTGTGTACCGACAGGAAGCTGGACTTGATTCTATTCTGCAAGCTGCAGGAAGATGCAATAGGGAGGGAAAGTTGGGAATATGCACAACATATGTCTTTGCCTTAGAAAACAAATTGCCATCTGGATTTATCACGCAAACGAATAACGCACGGAAGAATGTGTATAATGATAATATCGACTGGTTTTCTCCAGAAGCAATGAATAAATATTTTTATCAACTCCATTCCAGAATTGATAATTTTGACAAAGCAAACATTAAAGATTTATTGTATAAACAAGAAATGCAATTTGAAGAAGCATCAAATAAATTTAAACTTATAGATGACAGCACAATATCTGTGATTGTCAATTGGAAGTGTGGCATGGATTTTGTGCATAGGTTAAAAACGGATGGAATATCCTACAACCTAATGAGGAATATGTCACAATATTCCGTGAATATCAGGAAAAGAGATTTTGACATTCTCAATAAAGCAGGTGCTATAGAAGAAATTTTAGAAGGTATCTATGGCATACAATCTCCAAAATTCTATGATAACAAGGTAGGATTGGTAACTGACAACAAATGGCTTGAAGAAACTTATATTATATAAAATATGACAAAAAAGGAATCTATAAAGATATTCGAAGAGAAGAAAGTCCGTACTGTCTGGGATGATGAATTAGAAAAATGGTTTTTCTCAATCTCCGATATTGTTGAGGTTTTAACCGACAGCAAAGATCCCAAACAATATATCAAGAAGATGAAAAGCCGTGATTCTGAGCTAAAAGCCAACTGGGGTACAATTTGTACCCTAGTTAAGATGACCAGTGCCGACGGGAAACATCATAAAGAGATTGCAGCAGATACAGAAGGGGTCTTCCGCATTATCCAATCAATACCTTCACCCAAGGCAGAGCCTTTTAAACGATGGATGGCACAAGTTGCAGCAGAGCGACTTGATCAAATGCAAGATCCTGAATTAAGCATCAATCAGGCTTTACTTGACTATAAACGATTGGGGTACTCTGATAATTGGATAAACCAACGGCTTAAGAGCATTGAAATTCGCAAGGATTTGACTGACCAGTGGAAACTGCACAATGTCGAAGAAGGCATACAATATGCCACCCTTACTGATATTATTTATAAGACATGGGCAGGCAAGACTGCTAAAGAATACAAACGCTTTAAAGGCTTAGGGAAAGAGAATCTTCGAGATAACATGACTAATGAGGAACTCGTTCTTAACATGTTGGCGGAGTTGTCAACCACAAGCATCACTAAAGCTAAGAATCCACAAGATTTTTCAGAAAATATGCAATGCGCATCTGAGGGAGGTGAAGTAGCCCGAGTTGCAAAAGAAAAATTGGAGTCAAAAACAGGCAGACCTGTAGTTTCTGTTCTCTCTGCTAAAAGATTTTTTGAAGGACAGAAAGATAATAAACAAATAGAAAATTCAAACAATGACGATGAATAAACATATGGAATATCACGATAAAGAATTTTGTTTGGAAGTTTGGGGTGATTATGCATGCTTTACACGCCCGGAACTAAAGGTTGAGCGTGTTAGCTATGATGTTATTACCCCATCTGCAGCCCGTGCCATCTTTGAGGCGATCTTTTGGAAACCTGCTATCAGGTGGGAGGTTACAAAGATTGAAGTTCTTAATCCAATAAAGTGGTGTAATATTAGGCGAAATGAAGTTGGTGCTGTTGGCAATTTGAAATCTGGTTCCATCTACATCGAAGACAAACGTCAGCAAAAGAACAGTCTGATGTTGAAAGATGTACGTTACAGGCTATGGGCAAAACTAGTATTTATTCGAAAAGAGCTTAGAAAAAACGAAGAACCAAGTCTGTTTGACACAAACGAACGACAGAATGAGAATCCAGGTAAATACAATGCCATGTTTGAACGTCGTGCAAGCAAGGGGCAATGTTTTAATCAACCATATCTTGGCACAAGAGAATGTGTAGCCAATTTCAGACTTGTAAATCCTGCAAATGAGAAATTGCAACTATCAATCCTAGACAACCATGACTTTGGCATCATGCTTTATGATATGGACTTTGAAACCGACTTGAAGAATCCACCAGCGATGTTCTATCGCGCAAAGATGGAGAATGGAGTTATTATTGTTCCACCAAGAAATAATGAGGAGGTATTGAGATGATATTGAAAGCACTTTATGACTATTATGAGAGATGCAAAGACGCTTTGCCACCTTATCAAACAGCATTTGTAAACTTCAGATATGCCATTTTAATTGATAAAAACGGCAAATTCAAAGGTTTTGAATCTTTGGGAGACAATAATGGAATAGATTTACTGACATTTAGACCAGAAGAAAGAACTTCTTCCCCTATACCGCACTGCCTTGGCGATAACGGTTCGTATGTGTTGGGGTTGAAAGAAGTTAAGTTTGGAAAACAAATAAATATAGCAGAAGAGATTAAAAAGAATAAAAAAAATTATGAGGCATTTATAGAAGATGTAAAATTGCTTTATTGTGTTTTGCCTGATAATGAATATGTAAAGGCTGTGTATCTCTTTTATCAACAGTATAACCAGAATACTATTGAAACTATGCAAAAAGATCCGAATTGGGAAGGGTTATGTAGGTCTTTAAACAAAAATATTACATTCCGCATAGTTGGGAATTCAGTATTATCCGCATCAGACAAAGAGGTAATTAAGAACAAGATAGACAATGTTGTGAATGAGAATGAGTCTGCATTGTGTCTTGTAACAGGCCAAAAGGCAAAGCCAGTAAATACGACCTATAGTACATATATAAATAAAGGTAAGAGCAATGCGAAACTCGTATCGTTTCAAGTAAGTTCAGGATACGATTCATATGGGAAAAAGATGGGGCTAAATGCCCCTATTTCAGAGTTTGCCGAGTTTGCATACACAACAGCATTAAATCATTTATTACGTACTAATTCCCGCAATAAATTCTTTATAGGAAACAGAACCTTTATCTTCTGGGCTTCTAATAATAACGAAGCAGGACGTATGGTAGAAGACGGTATCTTCAGTATGTTTGGTTTCCAAGAGAATAATGACGACCCTAACAAAAAAATTGAACAAGTTAGAAAGGTATTTGAAGCTATATATAAAGGCAACCTAAAAACTTCATTGGATGATAGGTTCTATATTTTAGGTTTAGCCCCAAACTCGGCACGTATTGCTGTAACATATTGGGCGGAAATACTTTTGAAAGACTTTGCAGAACTTATTAATCGTCATTTCCTTGATATGGAGATTGTTGACGGAAGAAAAGAGCAGAAACCATACTCGGGTTTACGTTCAATTCTTTCAGCTGTGACATTAGATGGCAAGGTGTCTGAAGTAACACCCAATCTACCAGAAGCTGTTGTAAAAAGTATATTTCAAGGATTATCCTATCCACAGCCACTATTCGCATCTTGCATGAGACGAATTCGAGCAGGATTAGATAATAAAAAATGGGATGATGCATATAAAAAAGGGTGGGTTACAACTCGTGCCGCTATCATCAAGGCATATCTCAACAGATTAAAGAATAAAGAACAAAAAATAGATATTATGTTAGACAAAGAAAACAGAAACCAAGGTTATCTCTGCGGCAGATTGTTTGCTGTTTTAGAGAGAATTCAAGAAATCAGTAATCGTGAGGGTGACCGTTTACGAAAATACCCCATGATTTTTTGAAAGCCGTGGCTCTCCCGTGGCCCAACCGTGACGCAAGCGTGGCACTGCCGTGGCCATCATAATAACAAAGCCGTTTGCTAAGTGGTAAGCGGCTATTTTTCTAAACGTTGTCATTATTCGGATTTTATTTTGTACCTTTGCAACCGCAAAAGAATGACAAAGAAATAAGGACTGAGGGAACTCTATACACAGAACGCTCAATTTAACAAGGACACTTTAAATGTCCAAATCAAAACAACGAATAAAGATGGATAATTTAATATTTCTCTTTTCACGTTTTGAGCGCAACTCTCAGGGCCAATGGGAACTTGTTGCGTATTATACAAGACGTTAATCTGGTGTGAATGAACTCTCCCTCAGTCCTCTTATAAATAATAGTGCCGTTCTTTGCTACTTTCCTATTTCCTTGCTTTGGCAGACCGCACCAGAATTGTCTTCCCGTCACTTATACCCTGAACCTGAGTATGGTTTCAACTCCTAATCGTCAAATCACAGCACTATATAATAATGTATTCAAAGAACGAAAATTGCAGCATATGAGAGTCCTACCACTGCTGCGGGGCTCATATTATATTTTTAGTCAGTGCTTCCAAGGTGCAACGCACCGCCTACTCGTCAGTTGGGACTACAGCCATCCAAGCACTCCGATATTATAAAACGCTGTTAAGAAACTTTATGTTAATAGAACATTTCCCCAATTTCCAAACGAACAACTCGGATTAACTTCTTGTCAATTTTAACAATCTAAAGGAATTTTAATATCGTGACAAAACCTTTGCAAAGTTATTTATGACAAAGTAAGTAACTTAAAGATTTGTCAATATGAAAAAGGTAAAATTAAACTTCACGGATTTTAGCAACTTTCACAAGGCATTCCCCACAGAGCAAAGTTGCATTAGGTTTCTGGAAAAGAAACGTTGGCCTAAAAGAGTAGTATCTCCATACGATTCAGAGGCAAAAGTTTACAAGCGTGGTGACGGGAAATATCGTTGCGGAAAAACTGGTAAGAATTTTAATGTCACGGTTGGCACGATATTTCACGGCTCTAAAATACCTCTTTGGAAGTGGTTTTTCGCAATCTATCTGCTTACCTCCAGAAAGAAAGGTCTATCTGCATTACAATTAGCAAGAGACGTTAGTATCACACCCAAATCTGCTTGGCTTATGCTAATGAAAATCCGTGGCGCATTCGTCTATACTGGCGGACTGCTCGCTGGCGAAATAGAACTTGATGAAACTTTTGTTGGAGGCAAGAATCAGTTTCGTCATAAGAATAAGAGATTACCCAAATCACAAGGTCGCTCCCATGCAGACAAGACAGCCGTAATGGGTATGCTACAACGTAACGGCATTGTCGTATGTAAAGTGACAATAGACACCAAGTCTAAATCTCTTACCAAACCAATACGTGAAACTGTAGATAAAGATGCTATGCTCTATATGGATGAGTGGCAAGGATATAATACAATCAAGAAAGAGTATAACCATAAGGTAGTTGACCACGGCAAGGGTAAATATGTAATTGACGATGCCTATACAAATAACATTGAAGGCTTTTGGGGAAATTTCTGCAAACGTTCTTTCTCTGGTTGCTATAATATGTGTAGCGGTGCTCATATGCACCGATATTTTGATGAATTTGCGTTTCGTTATAACACTCGCAAAGTTACTGACAAGGAAAGATTTGAAGAATTTTTCGATAACATTGAGTACCAAACAACTTATAACGAAATTGTAAATGAATTCAAAGAACGTAACAGAAGACAGCTCCTTGAAATTGCAGACGAACAATGGCCAATCTGGAAAGAAGAGCAAGAAAGAAAAGAGCAGGCTAAAGAAGAAAAGAAAGCAAAGAAAGCTGCTCAACAGCAAGCAAAGGTCGAAGCAGCTTTCAAAGCAGGTTTCCAAGCAGGGCAAGAAAGCCAAGCATCCCAAGGGTAGATGCTACATTCCTCTACTTGACAGTGATGAGCCGTATTTCGTTGAACGCAGGCGACAACTTGAATTAGAAATGCAAGAGAATAATGTTTCTGTAGATTTCGATGTCATCATGGATGAACTATTAGCAGATGAAGCTGAGTTTGAACAAAATACAGTGATATTATTTGGATTAAGTGGTATTCCGAATTAAAATGATTGTTGCTATTATCCCCATCTTTAGCCTTTGGGCTATCATAACCACTGAGCGGTGTAAGCATCGTGCGTGGCAGAGTTTGATAGATGAATTATTCACAGAAGAAATATTTAGATATTGAGATTATGAATAGAATTAGATGCAACTCTTGGTTGGATATTAACACAGATAATAACAACCGCTTTGAAAGTAGAGTAAATGACCCCGCCTTACATCATACGGCAGACCTCTTAGAACAAGCATTCAGAAAAGCATTTTATGGAAAATAACATTAATAACGCTTAGATTATGACAAGATATACTTTAATGCTATTTCAGCAGGCATATCCTGAACAAATTGATATTCAAAAATTCAACAAGGATGATAAAATATCAATTGCTTGCTATCTTCTTAATGAGGACAAAACTCCACACATGCTTTTATTTAGCGGTGGAAATTTTGCGAATGATGATGAAATTAATGCCACTATACAATCTTTATTAGATTACGAATTATGAGTGCCTACAAATTCAAAATAGAAAAGGACGACTTTACAGACAAGGATGAACGTAACATTCGTGTATCGGCTGTAAAAGATGGAACGTCACACGGACTTCCATTGTTAAACTTTAGAGAATTGAATGCCCTCTGCAACGAAATTATTGATTATTTATCTAATGAAGATAACGCTCCAGAACAATAAATAATAAAGTTTTTCGTAAAATGCTCTTTTATTCGCCAAACATTTCGTATCTTTGCACCGACGAATGTGTCTCACCCTCGTTAAAATCGCCAAATTTAAACATGGGTCTATATGGAGGCACAGACGGCAGTTCATACAAGTGGGCTGCCCATCTGTGCATATAGACGAGTGTTTGGCGATACTCTACGAGGTGTGACGGATGGAGCAGTCCACCTTTTCATTCAAATTGTTAAACTCGTAAAATATCGCCAATATGTACACATTAGAAGAAATTGAAGAAAGGGGCAAACTACATTTCCAAATGACAGTCGTTAAATGGATTGTAGGTTTCGGTATTGTATTCCCAATTTTTATGGGATTTGTAATCATTCTGCTTTCTACAATGACCGATATCAGACATGCGCTTAAATTCAGCGACATATTAAATGTTCTGTCATATATGTATTTTTCTCCGTTGTATCTTATCCTTATGATAATTTCCACTCCACTTATGGGGTATGCATCATCAAAGGCTATTAAGAAAAAGATGCTCGAAGAAAATGCAGAAGAAGAACGTCAGGAACGTGAAGAGCATTATCGAAAGATGGAAGAACTTTTAGAAAAGATGTCAAAGGACAAGGAAACCACATAACACCAAGTTTCCTGCCTTGCTCGCTGCCCTTCACTATTCAGATAGTAACTTATACGCTCACTTATAAAACTCATGCTTATGCGCAATTATTCTATTACAAACTTAGAGCAAAGTAAACGGCTCTTTTATGCTGGTCTGAAACTTAGGACTGCGGATTACATTGTCGATTCAACCTTTGAGAAAGTCGATGGTGTTATGAACGTCAGGGAAAAGCCGATTAGGATTGAGGCTCCATCGGACTTGAAGAAAGCGGAAACAAGCAAATACCATTCGGCTGCTTGGTCTCTGGGTAAACTTATTCATATGCTACCCGATACGATACCATCTGCCTACGATGAAGATGGAAACGTTATCGACAATGAAGAACCATTTACATTTAAACTTGTCATTAATAGAAATTCCATTAAGTACGTTACCGATAACGGCATTTGTCGTTTAAGTGCATCGGGCTCTTGTCTGCTTGATGCTGCTGTAGATATGATGGAAAAGATATTGAAGGAAAGTTATTATCTGTATAAAGACGATGGAGAAGATGAATGGTATGATGGATAAAAAGGAAATGAGGGTGGTTTGTAAGACTACCCTCATTAAAAAGGACTTTTCAGGCAGGGGTTATCAAATGTGATTGATAGATGATAGCCGATAGATGCCCTACTCAGTCCTTATCATATTTATGGCAAACCATTAACTGGTATCTTTATAGCTGTATAAACGCTGAGGCGGTCTTATTCCTCTTGCTCTTCATCATCCAAATCTTCGTCTAATTCTTCATTATAGAACGGCAGCGTTTTCTTTTTCTTCTCATTCAACCAATTGCCATCAGAATCGTCAAATTCCAATTCCTCGGATGGGTCGTACATATAATCATCATCCTCTTTCAAAGTACCTTCAAAATAGTAACCTCGATTGAAGCGTATCACAGTCTCAAAAGGCAGGTCGGTCTTTCGGTCTATCTGACGGACAACTTTCTTTATCAGCTTGTAGTTTCCTGAGATAAAGCGTTTCTTTTTCTTGAAGACAATCTGGAGTTTTACGAATGTAGTCCCAGGTCTCTTTATGCTATTGAAGATGCCACAATCAAGCACAACGATTGGCTTATCAACGACTTTTTCAATCTTGATTTTCTTACCACCAAACGGTCTTTCGACTTTCTTGATATGCTTTATGTCGGTCAACTTCTGCATACAGTCTCTTTGTTTCTTGTCTTCTTTGATTTTACGTCTAATACTTTTCATCAGGTTTATAGCATCGCATTTCTGCATCAGCCCAAAGTAACTCGACATACTCTTAGGCTTATGGCGTTTGCGATATGCCGCAACCTTTATAGATTTCCTTATAAGTGTGAATGTCCGATAATAAACATAGCCTACTACGTCAATACCTCTTTCATCACGATTACGTCCGATAGGAAATACTTGCCGATGGCGATTTATTTCCATGTGCAATTCATACCAGACAAATTGCATTATGCGCCACTGAACCTGATGTAATTCATGCTTGTCAGTTCCAACGATTACAATATTATCCATGTAGCGAAATGGCGTTACATGTAGAACTTCAAGACAGAAACGATTAACAAGTTCAAGAAGAATGTTTATAAGCAACTGACTGAGATAGCTGCCCAGCGGTATGCCTTTCGTCTTGCGTACAAATTCCTCTATAACAGCAATAAGTTTCTCGTTGCGGAGAAACTTACGCACTACGTACATCATGACATCGGCATCTACGCTATCATAGCAATGCAGAAAATCAAGATTCAACGCATAGAGTTCAACCGATAGCGGATATGAATCTATTTCACTTCGCAATTTGTGGTTGAAGTTATAATCTTTGACCTTGCTGTTTATTCCTCTTTTCTTCCAACTGGCATAAGTTGTATTTGTAAGCGATTTATCCCAACGTGGTAGCATTACATTAGCAACCATGTGCTGCGTGATGCGGTCAGGATAGAATGGCGACTTTTTGATATGTCTTATCTTGTTTCCACTTTTCTTTGACATTTCCTGAAATGGGTGCATATGATAAGTACCCGTCAGGAACATGCGTTTTAATTCGTTTACATAATACTCAAGATTTCGGTTTACTCGTTGAACATAAGCCATATCCAGCTTATCTTGGCTGGAATCGTGAATTGCTTTCCTTATGTTATCATCCTGAACAAAACTTTCCCAAGCATTAGCAACTGTATTCATTCGTGTGGAAAGCCATTTCTGCTAACTTTCGTTAATTCACTACTAATAAGCAAGCAACCTCGTACTACGTTGCCTTGTCTGTTATCTTTCACCCTGCTGGTGAGGATGAGCGTGGCAAGAGTTGTTCGCATTTACTTCCCACTCTAAAGCCTGAGCCGATGTTCGTATTAGCATTGGATGGAGCATTGTTCGCATTGCAATTGCGAGGAACCACATTGTCATTGTTCGCATTGCCACCCACGTGAACACCAACCCGCCACGCTCACCCTTTCCGCTTACATTACAAACCTATAATACCCTTGGGGGAACATTGACGGCTGTCTTACCATTGCACACTTAGCAGGAGAAACTACCGATTACTCATAACCAGCAGCCTCAGCCTTGTCGGTGATGTCCTCGACAAAGTCCTTGTAACGCTTGACGAGTGCATCCTTGCGCTTAGAGAAATTGCGAGTAACATACTCACGCTCTTCTGCGCTGAACTCTGCCTCGACAGCAGCCTTGACGATATTGTCAACCGTGATAGGTGTATCAACCTTTTCAACGCAGTCATGAAGATAACTGGTCTTGGGGTCGCCATTCTCGTCAACACCCTCTACCTCACGGACATTCAGAGGAACATGTTTCTTATCGCCCCAATCCTGCAACTGAGGTTGTTCAGCTGAGGCTAAATTCTGAATATACATAATCTTTTCTATTTTAATTTGTTGTTAAACGTTTCTTTTAGTATAAGGCGGTTAGGAGTGTGGCCATGTGGATGAAACCAGCTCCTAACCACCTTTAATTATTGCTCGCACTTACCAGTTGCCTTGTGCCGCAAGTCGATTTCCGCTTACGCAGCAATCTTTGTTTGCGGGGCAAGTGCTCGCAGACTTTCGATTTAGGCCAAGGCCACACGAAAGCCTGAGCCGACGCCCGCACCAGCATAGGAAGGAGCAAAGGACGCAGCGCAAAGGCGAGGAACCACATAGGCACCGGACGCAGAGCCACCCACGCGAACACCACGACGAGCATACTGGCCCTCAACACCTGCAGCGATATAGGTATATGCCGAAATGTAGTTGTTGATTGCAGCACCTACGTTGATACCTACGATTGAGTTCCAATCGCCATCAACGGCATCGTCCTTCATCCAACCGCTATTAGCGCCAAGGTCACAAACCTCGTCATAAGCGGTCTCGAATGCGAACTGACCCTTAGCAGCCTTAACTGCCTCGTCTGTATCGGTAACGATTGCCTCGATAGATGGAGCACGGAACAGAACGTTATGCGTCACACCGCTTGCCATATAGTTGAGAACCTCAACACCAGAACGCCAACTCCATACGTTACCCATGAAGTTGGTCTTACCACGCCACATAGGAACACGCAGAACAACATCAACTGTAACAGTCTCAGTCTCGCCAGCAGCTGTAGTTGCAAAACCAGCCAAAGAGAATGAGAATGTCTTAGTCCAGATACCAGTCATGACACCCTCGGCAATACCTGCGAGTTTGTTACCATCGGCATCATATACAGGCTCCAGAGTTGCGCCATCAGAAACGGCTTTCTGAGCCTCCAAGCACTTCAGCAATGGGAATGAATTGTTAATTGCATTCCAGAGGTTGCTTGATGTACCATTGACGAAAATCGTACCACCCAGAGTGTAGTACAACTTTGTCTGGTCTTGCTTCGTGATACGTACACCGCTGACAGTTCCCCAAGTTGCCTCCGTTGGAGCAACGTTGCTGGAGATACCATGACCGAATACATTAACGAGAATACGTGTGCGGCACTCAATGTACAGCAGGGCAAGGATAACCTCAGCATCCTGATGAGTAGCATTGCAGTAAGGCAGGTTAGTATTCTTGTTAGTGTTCTTCTGACGAGCAGATGACTCATACACATAACGGCTTGTCTGGGTCTTTGGACGTCCCATACCAGCCGTGTTACCAAACGATGTGTCGCTGTAGTTGGTACCAAGACCAGCACCCTGAGAGCCAGCCACAGTGTCATTAGCGATACAACGTGAGATACCATTGAGCAGGGTCTCATAGTCAGGTGTCTCACCAAAGGCTGTTACCTCCTTGGCTACATCACCATCATACGAGAAGGCATCATCACTGACAATGTAACGAATGTAGTTAGGATTAGAACCACCGTTGATGAGGTACATCTTCGGGAAGGTCTGAATCACGTCACTACCATCCTCGCCAGCAAGCGAAACTACAGCACCTGCCTCGCTCTGATTCCAATTCACCTGATTGAGGTTTGTGGTAACCACGCCAGACTTGACAAGCGCATTCTTGATTGCATTGTGAATAGGTAGTCTCTTCAAAAGCGTCTCATCGCCAATCATGCGATAATAGCCGTTGTCACCACCACCATCACTTGAACCACGCAGGAACTCAATACCTACATAGTTCTCCAGCTTCTTGAGGTCGCTATCTGTAGCAACCCCAGGAGTCTGAATGACTAAACATTTTTGTTCTGCCATCTTTGTTGTGATTTAAAATTGTTAAACTTAAAAATTACTTGTAATGGTTTCTTTGTAACCTAATATTTGATTTTATGATACTGCTTTCGACTATGAGGATTTTCATCACTCATAGTCATAAAGCGTAATCATGTTAGATACCTCTTGCTCAATCCACTTTTGTATTCTATAAATATTATCCGTATGTCGGAAATAACTAATGGGTGAATAAGTTGAGGTTGCTCTCTTACTTGCTCCATCTACAGTTGGAACGTCTTGTAAGCACTCAAAACCATAAAAACCCATTACGCTATCAAGTCCGAAATACACTCTATCACCAGCAGCATAAGCAAGTGTCTTTGTATGCTCTTCGTCATACCAAATAGGATTATTATCTCCATCCTTTTTGACGTTGGTTGGGTCAAACTCATAGATATTTTGAGCCTTAAACTGAGCCTCTGTCATAGTGAGTTTCTTATTATGCTCATCAAGCAAAGCATCCCAATATGCCGTTCTAACAACGCTTTCACCAATACATGGAGCATTAGACCATTTAATCCATTCTTGCTCAAAGTAATGTTCGCTTACACGCATAGTCCAATCATAGACAATTCTGAAAATACTCTCAGCGGTGATAATACCAGCGTCCATCAATTCCTTGAATCTTGCTTTCAATTCTGTATCGTAATACTTATTGATATAGCCAGTAGGAATATTCAGGCTTGTACCCATGTGGTAGTTAATAGGAGTTCTTAGCCTATCACCTCTAAAGTCACCTCCAAAGGACATGTCAACATCGTACAATCCGACATACCACTTTACACCATCATAAGTGAACCACTGCCAGTTCTTACTATAACCATCATCATTTCGGATAAGGTCTGATACGATGGTGTAGTCAATAATATTTTCGGGGTCGAAATATTGCTCATAAAGAGCCTTAACATCAGCAGATACGCCAGTGGCATCAGCGGCTTTCAATTCTGCAATTCTATCAGAAAGATTCATGATATAGTCTTTCACCTTAACTGTATTAGTGCAGTTAATCCAGCCGCACTTTGTCTTGTTCTTGAAGTCAGGGTCTTTATCAATATTTCTCTCTCTGTCGAAATCAATAGTAGGCTCTTTCTTGTTATCATCTACTTGATTGATGAAATAATGCTTTTCATTATTTTCGTCAGTCCATCTTACAATAGCGTTCAATTCATAGCCGTTGCCATCATTATACCCAGCAGACCAATCGCCTTTATATGCACCAAGTTTTTCATCCGTACCTGCGATTTCTGCTTGTGCTACATCGCCATCGTACTTATATGTATAATCTCCGCTTTCGGCATCAATATGCGGCTCAGCATAAACCAATTTTTTAGGATTACGAATTTCAAATTGCTCCCAAGCAATATTTGCTCTACCATTCCAAATATAAGCCTGAGCAAGAGTGCCGTCAAGATGGATGTGCTCAGGCTTTGATTTGCTCTGGTGCATATTATCACGGTGTTTCTTCAACTGCCATGAGTACACACCATAGAATACGCCATTCTGTAAAACAATAACAGGGAATCCTGCGGGGAAACAACGCGCACCAGTGTCATACTGCAGTTCATAATCATCCTGAATAGGATTGTCGAAACTCTTGGACGTTACTCCGATTGCATCCATATCAATCAGTTCTTTCTTCCAAGGTCTATCTTTTCTATTTCCTCTTGTCTTTACGATACGTTCATAAAGTTCATAAGAACATGGACCAATGCCACGGAAAAAGTCTGTATAATATGCTTTTAAATGGAAACTATCTTGCGGAACCCAATTTCCAATTCTGAATGAGAATGTATCATCTTCATCAAAATCTTCTGCGGTCGGGTCTTGGTTGAAAAAATCAAATGCGAGATTTTTCTTCACGAATCCCATAGACGAATTGCCTTGCGCAGACATTAACGTCCATTTCTTGAAGTAATTACCCTGCATATCCCAAAACTCAACCTGAGTTGGTAGGTCATAGTTTACACCCTTTACACCACCGCTGTATCCTGCCTTTCTGAGATTAGACAGATTAAAGGTAGAAATTACATTAATTACCGCATAACGTGGCTCTGGTATTTGTAGGAATGGACTATCTGAATAGTCAACCTTAGTCTTAAACTCGCTGTTATTGAGAATATCCTCCAACGTGTCAAGACGTTTTTTCATTCCCTTAATTTCTTGCTTTGTTTCCTCTGGTTGACCCTTTGGAATAAACGTCTCTCCATTTCTGGTGATGCCTTGAAGAATCTTACCACTCTCGTCAAGAATAACGTACATGAACTCAGGACTTTCAATGTACTTGATACCACCCATTGAAATCTTCGGTGCTACAAATGAGCCATCTTTCTTTACACCGCAAAGGAAATTGCCGTTGTGGTCAAGAAATACCAAGATATACTCCTTGTTGTCAATGGTATAGGCATCGAATACACCCGTCATCTTCGGGCAGTAGATACCCTTGCGCTTGTCATAGGCAAGCAATACCTTACCATTAGCATCCGTCATAGCAAAGAGATAGTCAAACGAATTGCGATAGAATACACCGCTATTACGTCCGTCAAGCGTTATGCCGTTACCAGCAACGATATGACCATTGCTGAGAATGTCGAGCAGTACAGTACGTTTTGAATCGATGATGTGGAACAACGCATCGTCACCCTCTCCCTCATAGAACTTGGTATTGTTCATAATGATGTTACGTGCCGTTTCTAAATCACCATTGGCTGTGACACCGAATAGGAAATTGTTGAGCATATCAACAAATGCCGTTAGGTAGTCATTCTGATGAATCATGAAAACGTACTGCAACTTAGAGATTTCTGGTGACCAATCAGTCTCCATTTGAGCAAGCGTACTGAGAATGTTGTTCAACTCCTTTCTTGTGTCTTCTGGAATACCCTTTGCGACATAGGTTGAACCATCCTTGCGGACACCGATTAAAACCCTGCCCTCACCATCAGTAAACGCCAAGATATAGGTGTCATTTGAAATCAAACGCTGGTCTGCGTATAACTTCAAATCCCGTGCCTTGGTAGTACCATCACCGACAATGTAAGCATCAAACTTGCCCTCACCGCCCTCGGTCATGCTATTGGTCGTATCAACCAAGATGAACTCATTAGCAGAGGGCACATAGTCAGACCAAGAACCAGTCTGGATTGCGATTAAATTCGCTCTCTTAGGTCTTGCGTTTTTTGTTACTATTTGTCCCATATAATTGAAATATTACGAAATTTGTTAATTCAAAGTAAAACCACCCTCTAATTCCTCAGTAACCGCCTTTTGTGACATTACCGCATTAGTACTGTTTCCTGTAGTATGAACCACCGTACCATCAAAACCACGAAAGGGCAGTGAGTTCCAAGCGTCAACACCATTACCAACCTTATAGAGATTAGCATCATCGGTGCAAATACCAACCTCACCATCAAATAGGATTGGATTGTAATGCGCCCAATTTGCTTTAGTGTCTCGTCTGAATTGCATTCTGTCTGCCATAACTCATTCGGTTTTATTCTACGGCAAAACCGCCCTCAATCTGGTCGATTTTCTGGGCAGCTAACCATGCGTCAGTACCATTGGAAATAATACGCCACTTTTCAGTGTTGAACGTAACAGTCTTTGCTTCCTCGTCATACGTTGCTGGCGGTGTAAGATTATTATCCTCTTTGGACTCAAATTCACTGCCAAATAGTATGACCCGATTTTTTTTGAGATAAGGCTTGCCATCTTCCCAGCTGTCACCTACGACTACGGGCAAACGACCAAGCCACTTTTTAACTATTCCCATATTCTTATTCTTTTATTAATGTTGTTGCTTCTACTCTCATCGTGGCTACTATATCGCCAGTTTCCTCGTCCATAGTCACGTCCTCGATATTACCATCTTCACCAAACAAACCATAGACATCACCCGTTTCATCATCCATTTCAATACAAAGTACGTTATCTTCCAATGCCTTGCGAGCATCTTCCGTCATACCCCTTGGAACGAATAAAGAGCCATCAAGTTTCCAACCGCCAAGCAGTTTACCATCTGCATCCTCAAAAGCAAGAATAAAGTCTGAACGATTGCTAATCTTTACTTTGTCTTCAAGAAAGTTCAAACGTGCATCTAATAACTTGACAATCTTCTTAACATCTTCGGGAACTCCCTTTGGAATATATGTAGTACCATCTTCATAGCAAGCCAAAAGAACATTGCTCTCTGCGTCTATAATGGCATATAGATACTGCTGACCATCGCTATGCTCAATCTCTCGTATGACCTTGGAACGTGCCTCTACTTCATCGTTAAGTGAAACGTTGAGTGCAGTAACGGCTTTCTTCGCATCCTCGGACATTCCTTTTGGTATATATACCTCACCATCAGTCTTAAATGCACAAAGGATATGACCCTCACCATCTATCAGCGCAGAAAGATACGTGTCATTAGTGACAGTGCGCAGCATCTTCTGCAATTTCTCATTATTCTCATTAACCTTAGTTTCACCGATAAAGAATGTACCAGTGCAACCATAGTCATTGAAAATAACGTATCTTGCGTTAGTAGGTGCCTCAATGACAATATTCTTTCCTGCGGCATTAGGTGAAGCAACTGTCAATAACTTACCATTAGTATCAACGAAAGCCCAGAGACGTGCGCCAGTGCCACCCTCTCCGTTTATAGTAAATTTCTGACCATGCAGACACTCCAATATTGCACACCGATAATCTTCATTAGCGGTTGTATTGTACATGTCTATAATCGTACCAATGGCAGCACCAGTCGTAATATACGCTCCATCGGTGAAATAGTCTGACGTGATAGCAACTACACCAAGAAAGTCTATAACACCTTGATTGTTCTGATTTATCTCCGATTGATACTGCTGCTTTGCCTCGTCAAAAATATCATGCGCTACTGCTACAACGTGGTCGGCAGCGGTTGAGGTAAGCGCATTTCCTATCTTTCCTTTTGTAATATTCTTCTTTGTCATATCTATTTTTCCGTTTTAGGATGCTACAACTTGAACCACTGCACCAGTGTTATATATGGCTCCAGACTTGTAAACCCGATATGTTACACCCTCGATAGTTTCCGTTGTACTGGTCATAACGTATGGAGCGCCACCCATCGTGAAACTCGACAATGCAGGAATGTCCGTTGGAACAAGAATATAGTAATTCACGCCATCTTCCGCAGCCGTAACCGATGGATATGAACCCGTGGCGGATGTACGTGCCGAAAGTCTTGAACCTGAAACGGCAATATCAGCGGCAGTACGTCCAAAGCCATAGAAAATCGGATAACGTGCTTGCAGGTTTACGCTGCCGTTAATATTAATGCTCTTATAAGTCGAAAGTCCAAAGAAAGACTTTTGGTTATCATTCAAAGTATAAGTTTTCCTTATCGAAACACTTCTTGCATCAGTATTCGTTGCTATAACTGTACCGCTTTGGCTATCCTCTCGGATTGAAATCTCGGATGGCGTAACATTGCTGACCGTTGCGGTGATTGTAACCTCAGTAGCAGCATTCTTGTATATGCAAGCAGGCGATACCGTAACCGCCATCTTTGCACCTGCTACCAAGGCATCTATCTCGGCTTGCATTTCGGTTAGTTCATCCGTGACCGCCTTTTGTGACATTGGGGTTGTCGTTGACGTACCTTTTTGCTGAACGCAAGGTAAGCCACGATATACAAGGTCACGCCAATTATGTACGCCATCACCTACTTTATACTGGTCGGTGTCTATGTCAAAAGCGACTTCACCTTCCAAAAGTATTGGGTTATAGGCATACCAATTAACGGCCAAGTCTCTGCGGAATTGTACTCTATCTGCCATATCGTTCTTTGTTTCAAATTATGTCTTACATTTATCTTAATAATTGCGTTGTAAAAGACTTATTTGAGATATGATTGAAAAATCATACGACAAATAAAACCGCCTACTATCTTCTCAGACAATAGGCGGGCATCGTTTTATGATTCTTCAATTTTTCTGTACTACGGATTTTTACAATCCTTATGAGAAAATTATAATTGGGGTTTCTAACAAAGTGCTAACACTATACCACGCAACCTCTTAGACCACCGACCAAGAAATTAAGCAACGGCACATAGGCGGTCTTTTGAGTTGCTTAGCTGATTTTATAAACTCTGGGCAAATTTTCGTGGCTCTTCCGTGGCCATACATGGTCTTAGAGCCACTTTTTAATGGCAGTTTACAGAAAATCGTGGCTTTTTAGTGGCTTTTAGTGTGGTTTTCATGACAAAATCCAGTGATTTAGTGTGGTTTTTACCAAATTTTTCCGAATTGTCGCCATTTGCCGTGACGCCTTTATTTATTGGGGTTTCAAGAAATTTTGTCACGGGTTTAGGGTCTTTTCGTATGCTGTCACCATCGTGAGAATGACTATTTCACAAATCTAAGAAGTAATTACATGAACTCCGCTTCAACTGCACCATCAACGGTTTTACCTACAATCTTAAATCTTTCAGTTCATCATTCTGATAAACTTGACAGAAAAGATATGATTCTTTTCGAAAGGAAGAAACAAGAGATAATTAATAAACTAAAAGGGTTCCCCAATCATCTTAGCATGGATGACCAAGGGCGTTTCTTCATTGGCTATTATCACCAACGCCAAGACTTTTTTATAAAGAGCGAAGAGAATAATAACGAAGAATAACAATTAAAATCATACTATTATGTCAGAACTTAAAAACAGAATTGATTTCGTTTACATCTTTGATGTACAGGATGGTAATCCTAATGGCGACCCTGACGCAGGTAACTTGCCACGAGTAGATGCAGAAACAGGAATGGGACTTGTAACAGATGTTTGCCTGAAGCGTAAAGTTAGGAACTATGTGCAAGTAGCAAAAGCGGGAATTGAAGGAAATGATATTTTGGTCAAATCAAAAGAAATTTCTGGAGAAGAAGTATTTATTAACAAGGAAATAAGAAATGCATATAAAGATTTAGGCATTGAATTAAAAGTTAAAGATAAAGCAAAACCAGAACAGGTCGAATCTGGAAGAAAGAGAATGTGCGAAAAATTTTATGATGTACGTACTTTTGGAGCAGTTCTTTCAACAGGTGCAAATGCAGGACAGGTACGAGGGGCTATACAAATGACCTTCGCAAGAAGTTGCGACCCGATAGTCTCAATGGAACATGCATTGACAGTTTGTGCTGCAAGGGATGAAGAAAAGAGTTACGAATCTCAAGTGGGGATACAAGGTCGTAAAGCCACAGTTCCTTATGGTCTCTACGTTTGCCATGGTTTTATTTCTGCAAATTTAGCCAATCAGACAGGATTCTCAGAAGAGGATATGGAACTTTTTTGGGATGCTTTGAAAAACATGTTCGATATCGATCGCTCTGCTGCCCGAGGATTGATGAGCGCACAGAAATTGATTGTGTTCAAGCATGA
This sequence comes from Prevotella sp., assembly GCA_017410365.1. GTDB lineage: Bacteria > Bacteroidota > Bacteroidia > Bacteroidales > Bacteroidaceae > Prevotella. The sequence continues at coordinate 2,687 of JAFQQY010000033.1, read as the reverse complement.
ATCAGTACTCGGTAATGCCCCTGCTAACAAATTGTTCGACCTTGTAAAAGTAGAAAAGAAACAAGACGTTGATGTACCACGCTCTTTCTCTGATTACAATGTAAATATCGACAAAGACAATTTACCTCAAGGTGTTACTATCGAGGAACTGATTTAATAATGTACAACGACGAAGATATGCTCATGCTGTCGGGGATTCAGCACTTTAGGTTCTGTCCCCGACAATGGGCATTAATCCATATAGACCAGCAATGGGAAGACAATCATCTTACCATTGAGGGGGAAATTCTGCACAAACATGTAGATGAACCCTCATATCGTCAGAAACATGGCGAATATATTACACTGCGTTCTGTAAATATTGCATCACATGAATTAGGACTATATGGAATAACTGATATTGTTGAACTACATCCTTCTGATGATGAAACCAACAGTATATGCCATCCAAAATATCCCGGTTATTGGCGCCTGTACCCAATAGAGTATAAACGCGGAAGACCAAAACGCAATGAAATTGACGAGGTACAACTGGCTGCACAAGCAATTTGTTTAGAAGAACAATATGGAATAAGCATTGATAAAGGTGCAATATATTACGGCGAAACCCATCATCGGGAAGAAATAGCAATAACAGAATATTTGCGCGATATAGTCGCTTCGTGCGCGTCGGCAATGCATGCTATATACAAAGATGGCAAATTGCCTCCTATCAATTACGGCAAGCATTGCATGAAATGTTCACTTAAAGACATTTGCATGCCAGAATCTTCAAATTGCACGAAAGCATCTTATTATTTAAAAAAAAATCTGTATGAGGAAACTACTTAATACCCTTTACATAACAACGCCAGAATCATATCTAAGCAAGGATGGAATGAACGTTGTTGTATCCATAAAGCAAGAAGAAGTTTTCCGAATTCCAATTATTAACATAGAATCTATTGTTACATTTGGATATATGGGAGCAAGTCCAGGATTAATGAAACTCTGTACTGACAATGGAGTTTCATTAACATTCCTTTCCCCTCATGGCAGATTTATTAGCAGAATCCAAGGAGGAACAAAGGGAAATGTATTTTTGCGAAAAGCCCAATACCAACTTTCTGAAGATGAAAACTGTTCTCTACATCTTTCTAAATTAATGATTGCAGGAAAGATACAGAACTACCGCAATATACTTAGAAGATTCATAAGAGACTATGGCGACAACATAGAAGTAGAAGAGGCGGCAAAGAATTTAGATATATGCAAACAACATATCTTGCGTGCAGGAAGCAAATCTGATGTTATGGGTATTGAAGGCATGGCTGCAAACCATTATTTCAATGCATTCCCCAATCTGATAATACAGCAAAAATGTGATTTTCCTTTTTCAGGCAGAAACCGCCGACCTCCAAAAGATGCGATTAATGCTATGTTATCTTTGGCCTATACCCTTATAGCAAACGATATTACTGCCGCATTAGAGACTGTTGGACTTGATCCTTATGTCGGCTTCTTGCACTCATTGCGTCCAGGGCGCACTTCTTTGTCTTTGGATTTAATGGAAGAACTTAGAGCATATCTTGGAGACAGATTTGTGTTATCGCTAATTAACAAAAGACAGATTGCAAAGACTGACTTCTTGTATCAAGGTGAGAAAGGTGTAATCCTAACAGACAATGGCCGCAAGACCTTTATATCTGCATGGCAAAATAGGAAAAAAGACATCATATCTCACCCATATCTAAACGAAAAAATACCAATAGGTCTGTTGCCTTATACACAAGCCATGCTGTTAGCCAGATATTTGAGAAACGACATAGACGATTATCCTGTTTTCATAATTAAATAATAGAATGACCATACTAATAACTTACGACGTAGAAACCATTAGCGAAGAAGGTCAGAAAAGATTAAGGCAAGTTGCCAAAGTTTGTAAAGACTATGGGCAACGTGTCCAGAACTCTGTATTTGAGTGTGAAGTAACAGAAGCGCAGTTCGCTATTTTAAAAAGCAAGTTGTCTTCTATCATTGACAACCAATCTGATAGCATCCGTTTCTACAGAATAAACAATAATAGTAAACTCCATACCATAACATTAGGCAAAACAACATCTTTTAATGTAAATGACCCTTTAATAATATAATGCGAATATAAAGTGATACAAAAAAGCCCACATTTTCGCACTCTCTCTATATTAATAACTTATAGAATTATCAGAATCTTGTCAAAGTATAATTGGCATATTAAAAAATATATTCGCAAAAAACAACTTCTAATTATCTAATTATTAGTAATTTTGCACTTATACAGTCGCACCCCATGTGGGTGCGTGGATTGAAACTTACTCTTAGCATCTTCTTAATGGATGCTGTGAAGTCGCACCCCATGTGGGTGCGTGGATTGAAACTCGCAGACATACGGTAACTTTAACCTGCCTGTAGTCGCACCCCATGTGGGTGCGTGGATTGAAACAGACGTATGGTATGCAGGATGCAAGTACAGGTGGTCGCACCCCATGTGGGTGCGTGGATTGAAACTTGATATGCAATACGGCAACGGCACGCCCGCCTCGTCGCACCCCATGTGGGTGCGTGGATTGAAACCTCAGAGAGTAAACGTTTCTATGCGCACACGGATGTCGCACCCCATGTGGGTGCGTGGATTGAAACCATGTATTATCGTTGGTAGGAGTGGCGGG
>JAFQQY010000032.1 GCA_017410365.1 Prevotella sp. | reverse complement strand
TGCGTTTGTCTTGTTATTTTTGAGAAGATTTTTTATGTGTTCTAAAGGAGTATAGCGGGCTATACGACTGAAGAGACATGAAAAATATGCCAAAAAGAATAGACAAAAGTGCAAAAAGTATTTCTTAATATCACATTTACGCTCTAATGACCGATTGGGGTTTAATAAATCCCTGTTTTTTTAGTGCCTCCATTAATCCAGCTGACATTGCCTCATTGTCTTTTGTTGTGTAGCGTATGTCGGTGAAGATTTGTGCAAGCGTTTCTTTGTTGTTTATCTCGCAGAAGTGCTTGTTTTCTTCAAGGCTCTCCTTGTAGGCGTAGAAGCGGTCGATGCTTTCGGGTGTGTAGTCGTTATACTGCTCTTGATGTACGAAAGCGTCTGATGGCAGGCGGTCGGTGAGTGCCGGGTCTTCGTCCGGCCATCCCAAAGTGATTGTTGCCACAGGCATGACCAGCTGCGGCAACTGCAAGGCATCGATAATCATCTGCGGCATATATACCGTTGTGCCAAGGTAGCAATAGCCCAGCCCCTCTTCTTCTGCCAGGTTGCAAAATGTCTGTGTGTAGAGCAGTGCGTCGATAGAAGCGTTGAAGAACGACAGCAGGTTGTCGTAGCCCGGTTCCGCCTTGCGGTTGCGGCACCAAGTGGATGTGCGGTTGAAGTCGGCGCAAATGGTAAGCACGACAGGCGCATTTTTCACCATGGGCTGGTTGAAGTGGGCAGGACCAAGTTTCTCCTTGCCCTCAGCCGAACGAGTTACGACCACGCTATACAACTGCAGGTTTCCCATTGTCTGTGTGCGTGCAGCCTCGCTGAGCAGGCGGTTAAGCAGTTCGTCGCTAACCTCTCTGCTTGAATATTTCCTTATTGTCTTTCTGTTTTTTATAGATTCCATATTGAGATTCGTATTATATGTTATGCAAAGATACTACAAATCGAGTCCAGAATCATCAAGCTTGCTTGAATGTTATGGCGAGATGCAGTTTATCTTATGCAAAGATACTACAAAAAACCGATTTTCTTTTTTAGTCTGCCTAAAAAGTTGTATATTTGCAACTAACAAACTAATTTACTAAAGCTTAAGAATCTATTATACTATGTTTACTCGTATCATTATTTTGCTAATGATGTGTGCGCTGATGCCGCAAGGTATATTGGCAGACGCTATTGATAGTGATAAAAAACTGTATTATTCTGTAGAGAGGCAGATTAGCATGAAAGACGGTCTGTCTAATAATTTCGTGCTCTGTCTTGCAATAGACGGCCATGGCTATGTATGGGTGGGCACTGAGTCAGGTCTGAACCGAATAGCCGGAAACATGTGCAATGCCTACTGGCGCGAACAGATAGGCAATGACAACGACAAGATACTATCGCTATGCTACGATAAGCATACCGATAGGATGCTGGTAGGTACGGAAAACGGTTTGCGTTACTTCTCATACAAGACAGGTCGCTTCAGCAACGAGACTGTGGGTGACAGTCTTATAGACTATTCTATTGCCTCGATTGTTGATGATGGCCGTCAAGGCATGTGGCTTATTTATGGTAATGGAGAAATTCAGCATCTGGATTGCATGACCAACAAAGTGGTTACGCTGAAGCAAACGGAGCGCAGCGGATGCCGTTGCGGACTGTATGACGGCAATGGCAATCTGTTTTTAGGTCACGGAAAAGACGGCATGAGCATACTGACATTGAAATCGCCGGATGATTATGAGGTGGCAGAAGTAAAGAGATTCCTGCACAACAGCAACGATTCTAGCATACCGGGCAACAATGTGCGCTGCATCTATCAGGATAAAAGCGGCAGAATATGGGTCGGTACAGACCGCGGCGCTGCTCTTTATGATGCAGAAACAGAAACTTTCAGAAAGGTTGTCCGTAAATCATATTCGAACACCAATGCCAATATAAGCGACAATGTCTATGACATTAAGGAAATGGCAGACGGCAGAATATGGGTGGCTACAGACATGGGCGGAATAGATATCGTTGACTTGTCTGATATAGCAAACCGGATTGTTTTTGACGATTCGGAAGTTGAATTGTCGTCGATAAACACACGTTGTATTTTGCAAGACGGCTATCGGAACATCTGGATTGGCAACCATAGCACAGGAGTTGACTTCCTGCCAAACAAGAAGCCGTTCATACACACACTGGATTATTACGACCGCAACAACAGGCTTAAGCGGACTTATGCCGTGGCAAGAGATGATGAAGGCAGGCTGTGGCTGGGCAGTGTCGATGAACTGAGTCTTTGGCAGGGACAGGCTAATAGTCAGAAAATGCTAGGCGAATGGAGGATAGACGCCATGAGAAGCCGCTCGCATTCCTTCCCAAGATGTATGCTGGCCGACAGCAAGGGATATGTGTGGATGGGTATGGAAGACGAAGGCGTGGTGCGCTTCAATACTCATACACATCGGTTTGAATCTATAGATTTAGACCATGAGGTGCCTGATATCCACTCTTTTTATGAAGACAATGACGGACGCGTATGGATAGGAAGTCAATTTGGTGTCTGCATTTATGATAAAGGTAGTGTCAGTCATGAACATGAGATAGACAGACTTTTAGAACGGGTGCCGGTTAGCGGCTTTTTAAGAATCTCGGCAGATGAGATGTTCATAGCAACGCAAGGTCGTGGTGCCGTGTTGCTTAATCAGAAGACAATGAAGACAAAGATGCTGAATGTTGCGACGGGGCTGCCTTCGAACAATATAAATCATATAATGGCCGACAGAAGCAGAGGGCTGTGGATGGCAACAAACGAAGGACTTGTATATATAAAAGATGTATATGACCTGGAGAAGATAAAAATATATGATACGCGCAATAGCTTTGGCGACAATCATGTAAGTGCCATCCTTCAAGACCTTCGCGGCAGAATATGGATAAGTACCTTCAAAGGCATAGCGTGTCTGGATCCGGAAACGGAACAATTCTATAATTACAGTCAGCACGATAATGTGCATATCAGTGGATTTCAGGATGCATCGTCGGCAATGACCAGTGGGGGACTGATGTATTTTGGTTCTCCTAATGGCGTATGCTATTTTAATCCAGACGAGACAAGGCATAGTCAACAGGTGTCACAAGTTAAGATAACTTTATGTGAGGTTTATAATCCGTCTTCTTCCAAAGACCTCATGACCTCACGGCCATACAATCTCATAACCTCGCAACCCCAAACCCTTCCATACCACCAGAATACGCTTCGGTTGGCTTTTGCTGTGGATGACTATGCCCAGGCGGAGAATGTGGAGTATTCATACATGATGAAAGGCCTTTCAGACAAATGGTATTATACTGGCAACGACCATGATGTGATGTTCAGAAGTCTGAACCCGGGCAATTATACTTTTACTTTGAGAGCGAAACTTAAGAGTCAGGATTGGGATGAGGCTTCAACAGCTCAGATGGAAATCTCCATTGCCCCGCCTTACTGGAAGTCGGCATGGGCATACGCCTTCTACATATTGGTAGTTGTAGTTGTAGTCTTATTGATATTCAAGCAATACAAGAGAAAGCTAAAGCTGCAGAATTCATTGCAGTTGGAAAGAATAGAAAGTGGCCAACGACAGCAACTGAACGAAGAAAGGCTACGTTTCTTTACAAATATAACACATGAGTTGCGCACTCCTCTTACGCTTATACTGGGACCGCTAGAAGATTTGGTAAACGATGAAAGACTGCCATACGCATATAGGAAAAAGGTGGCAACAATAAACAACAGTGCCCAGCGACTGAAAAACCTTATAAACGATATATTGGATTTCCGGAAGACAGAAACCCAGAACAGACATCTGGTTGTTGCAAAAGACGATATAGGCAAGCTCATAAGCGGAATAGCCCTTAACTATAAAGAACTCCTGCGCAACGACAAGGTTGAGGTTAGGCTTGATGTGGCACAAAAGATACCGCATATATATTTCGATTCGGAAGTGGTAACGACTATTATGAACAATCTGCTGTCTAATGCGGTGAAGTACACCCCAAGCGGATTAATAGAAGTGGCAGTAAGGGTAGATGATGCAAGTGTCTGCATTTCGGTCAGGGATACAGGTTGCGGAATTGAAAAAAGTGCACTGCCTCATATCTTTGACAGATACTATCAGGCAGAAAGTGCACAACATGCTTCAGGCACCGGTATCGGCTTGGCGTTGGTGAAATCGCTTGCTCAGTTGCATCAGGCAGAGTTGTCTGTTGATAGTCAAATAGGTGTAGGAAGTGTTTTCACCGTTTCGTTCCTTATAGACAATAAATATCCAGACGCTTTGCACAAGGACGACGAGCCGGTAGAAGTTCCGTTTACAGAAGAAACAACAGACAAGGCAGAAGAAACAGATGGCAGGCCAACCCTTCTTGTTGTTGAAGACAACGAAGATATAAGGCAGTATATAGCAGAATCGCTTGGTGATGAGTACAATATACTGATGGCAGAGAACGGCGAAGACGGATACCAAAAGGCTTCTGACAGCATGCCAGATATAATCGTTAGTGATATAATGATGCCTATAATGAATGGCATTGACATGGTGAAGCGACTAAAGGAAAACATCAATACCAGTCATATATTGGTGATATTACTGACAGCAAAGGACTCTACTGCAGACAGAGAGGAAGGATATGATTGCGGAGCAGATTCATATATGACAAAGCCGTTCAGTGCAAAACTGCTTAATAGCAGAATACGCAATCTGCTTTCTGCTCGCAGAAGAATGGCTGAAAAACTTAGTGAGAAGTTTGCTCATGGCGACTTGTCTGGTCCTGTGCATGGCGAAAAAGAACAGGCAACAGTACAGATAACCTTGAATGCCATGGACCGTGACTTTATTCAACGTCTGGATAGAGTGATAGAGGAAAATATAATGCGTGAGGACTTGGACATGCCGTTTATGACGGACAAGATGAATATGAGCCATACAACGCTTTACAGAAAAATAAAGGCACTGACGGGGCTTACCGCAAAGGAATATATACGCAAGCGCAGGTTGCAGAAATGCTACCAGTTGTTGGAAAGCGGTGGGTATAATGTAAATGAAGCTGCTTATATGACGGGATTCAACCAGATGGGGCATTTCCGCGAGGTGTTTAAGAAGGAGTTCGGAATGACGCCTTCGGCGGTCATGAAAAAGCAAAGGACGTAATATCATTACAACGTTCTAATGCCACCGATTGGGAATTAAAATAAGAGGCACGTCGGGAAATGCTCCCGTCCGTGCCTCTTCACGTAATTATGAGAAATTTACTTTATAATCTTTAGGTATTTGCATCGTTTACGTTCTTGTTTTCTCAATCAAACCTTGATTGGCAGGATTGGCATGAAGCATAAAAGCGGCAGCTGATGCTGCCGCTAATAATGAAAACCTTTTACTTATCATTTGATGAAAACCTTTCTTGTTGAACCATTAGAGTTGCGTATGATGTTCAGACCAGGTTTGAGCGTTGACTGGCGGATGCCCTTCAAGTCGTAGATAGCCTCTGGCATATTTGTAGCATCATTGTTGATGTTGGTGATGCCTGTGGCCTGTTCTTCGATAATCTTCTTTGACTCAACGCCCTCGTTGGCTATGTAGATATTGTAGAAACCTGCACGAGAACCGTCGTTTGCTATTCTTGCGCGTACATAAACCTCTTCTGTACCTTCGTAGCTGCGGGTGTACTTGCGGTAGATACGGCGTGGCTGGTCAAATTCGCATGTGTCGCCAACAACAGTCCATGTGGCATTGTCGTCGTTGCTTGTTGCTACTTCAAATACAACCTTAGGACGTGGATTGCCGCCTTGGCAGTTGGCAATGTAAGCCACGATGTCGAATGGACCAGCAAACTTTTTGGTTGTCTGAATGATTGCACTGCTAGGATAGGTCTTGTCCCAATCATAGAGGTGCACAAGATAACTTGTAACAGGCAGATAAGCATCTTCGTCGTTAACGGTCTCAGGATTAAAGCCGTTGGCATCACCGTATTTCATGCCAGGGTTGTTGGCTTCCCAGCTGATTCTGTGACCACGTGAGCGAACGCTCCAACCGTTCTCGATGTCAACCACTTCTTCTGCATTGAGCTTGGTGTGAATAACGCTGTCGCTAATGCCGTCAGAACCGGTAACAATCTGGTCGCCTGCTGGATCGTAGTAAGGATAGTCGTTGGTGTTGCCCCAAGAGAAATAATAACCTACGGTGCCGTCGGTGTTTCGTGTGTCAGGATTGGTGTGGTTCAGATATTCTTCCTTGTTGGCATCCATCTTTGACAAAATGTCGATGCGCACCTTAGGATTCTTTACCATGACCTTAGCCGTTGCGAGTTTAGAGTTGAGGAAACTGTCGGCCACAACAAAGGCATAGATATCCTTGCCAAGTCTAAATTCTATCGGTTGTGAATAGAGTGTGCTCTGTGCTTTGTCTTCAGAACCCTTGTAGTTATAGTATATCTGACCAGCCTCTAATTCAGAAGCGATAGAGACAATAGTCTTTCCATCTTCGTTTGCCATTGAGAATGTAGGCATCGGTGCCATCTGGCGTATGTCAATGAGCTTCTCGGAAACCTCGCTGAGCAGATAACCGTCGCCAATAGCGATAGCCTTTACGGTAGATTCTGCTGTTATGCTGATAGGTTCTGTGTAAGGAGTGCTTTCCAATGTAGGAGTGGTGCCATCTGTGGTGTAGAATATCTGCGCACTAGGAACATTGCTTTTCAATGACACGAAGGTGTTCAAATGCTCATATTCAAGCGTGAACGATGGGGCTGGAGCCTGTGTTATTGGAGCCTTTGAACTTGCCAGCAAACCGACCGCATTGTTGATGATGTTTGGCGCTGCAGCCACAGAAAGGGCCTCTTGTGTGTAAGGAATATAAAGATAACCGTTGTGGTTGAGGTTGTGCGCATGTATTGCTATTACGCTCTCGTTCTGATATGCGTATGCCAATACAGGGTCGTTGGCAAACAAACCGCTGAGCGTTAAACCCTGGAAAGGCATCTCTCTTGTCAGTTCAAGAACAAATGTTGGAGTTGCTGCGTCTGGGTCTTCTATAAGTTCAATGCCATTGAACAACGGATGGCTGTTGTTACGCACCGTTGCAAATGGGATGCCGGCGTCTATAGCTTCGCCGTAGCCCCATTTTGCATACAGTGCTGGATTTAGGTTAAGAATAGGGTGGAAGGGCTGAATGCCTTTCAATGATGCTATAGCATCTTCATTACTAACTGTTGAACTAATAACTAATGTTTCAAATGAACTAAAATCTTCAAGTGTAAAAGCTTTGTTTGCCTCTATGGCTGTTACCTTATTGTTATGGTCTTCAAGTAGTATGTTATAAGCAAGTTCAGAACTGAGATCGCCATTGTACAGGTAGCCCACATTGCGAGCTTCCATGTTTTCTCCAATCTCTATGCTGTAGATATGGCAACCGTTTGTGTTGTAAACGAGAATATCAACCATGCCGTCGCCGTCTTCATCTGTTACACCCTCTGGCAGTGACCAGTTCTCCCAAGTGTATGTTTCCTGTGCGTCTGGAGTGAAAGCATCGCCTATGCGGTTGGCGTCGTCGTTTACATCGTTGACATAAAGACCGATACCTCTGCCTTGTCCGCTTCTGTGTGATTCAACGACAAAGGTCATCTTCTGTCCGATGGTAACGTTAGGAATAGTGAAACACATAAGGCGGCTACCTGCAGCTTTGTTTCCACCGCCTAGCCATAGGTACTGTGGACCGGCATAGGTTCCGATTGCTGTAGATGCATAGTCTACAGCAATTGCCAATGAACGGTTTTTACTATAGCCTTCGCCAAATGTCAGACCGCGCAATTCTTCAATTTCCTCACCGTTTGCTTTCAAGGCGCCAAATTCAGAAGAAGCATACCAGAAACATTTTTCTTTTGTTGCATCAGGTGCAACGGCGCCTGCCACGTCGTTCTTTGCAGCTTCAATGTCGCTCCAACCTTCTGCTGGCCTTTCTTTGGCTGCTTCGGCTTTAAGGTTGTCAATAGTTTGTTGACTCCATTTCGTGAAATCCCATCTGCGATAACTTTGTGCAGATGCCACTTCAAATACGAAAAGCATTGTTAATGTCAAGTAGATTAATCTTTTCATAATAACATAGTTTAAAGGGTTAAATTTGTCTTAAATATTAATATGGTATGTAGTATTGTTTGTTTTGCCTACAAATTTATCATTTGTTTATTTTATTATAGGAATGGAAAATCTTCATTCTTCATATAATTATCGGTCGGTAATTCAAAAAGTAAGCATTGAACGGTTGGTTTTCGGTCATTAGGCTTAAAATATTTCGGAGTGATATTAATCTTTGTAAAGTACTATTATTGATAATAATGCATTGACGTACAGTTTGTTAGATACGTAAAGCCTATCTTTTGAGATTATGAAAGGTTTCGAATACGTTAAAATGTCTCTTAACCAAAAGCATATCAAATCGTTTTGGTATGTCAAACGATAGGTTTAAAATAAGTAAAGAGAGGTTGGCTTTATTAATAATTCTTTATTCAAATTACACATTGCGGTGATATATAAAAAGTTATCCGTTTTGGAAAACTTTTGGACGGAAAAATCTGAAAAAGTTTTCCAAAAAATATTTTTTTATATGCAGAAAAGTATATACCTTTGTCGCAATTATTAACGTAAGACATGGAACCTAAAAACATTTTTTCTTATGATGAGGCTTACGAAGCCTCGTTGAAATACTTTGGCGGCGACGAACTGGCTGCTCGCGTGTGGGTGAACAAATACGCTATGAAGGATAGCTTCGGAAATATTTTCGAGCGTTCTCCTGAAGATATGCATTGGCGTATTGCTAACGAAATAGCACGCATTGAGAAGAAGTACAACAACCCGATGAGTCCAGAACAGATTTTCGAGTTGCTAGATCACTTCAAGTATATTATTCCTGCAGGTAGCCCGATGACAGGTATTGGCAACGACCATCAGATTGCCTCACTTAGTAACTGCTTCGTGATTGGTCTTGACGGTGATGCCGACTCATACGGTGCAATCATGCGTATTGACGAAGAGCAAGTACAGTTGATGAAGCGTCGCGGTGGAGTAGGCCATGACCTAAGTCACATTCGTCCGAAGGGTTCGCCTGTAAACAACTCAGCACTGACTTCAACTGGTTTGGTTCCGTTCATGGAACGCTACAGCAACTCTACTCGCGAGGTCGCTCAGGACGGTCGTCGTGGTGCGCTTATGCTTTCGGTAAGCATCAAGCATCCTGACAGTGAGGCTTTCATTGACGCCAAGATGACGGAGGGAAAGGTAACTGGCGCAAACGTTTCTGTAAAAATTGACGATGATTTCATGCGTGCGGCAGTTGAAGGAAAACCATACATGCAGCAGTTCCCTATCGACAGCGCAAACCCAGAGCATAAGAAGGAGATTGACGCTAAGGCATTGTGGGAGAAAATAGTACACAATGCATGGAAGAGTGCAGAACCAGGTGTGTTGTTTTGGGATACTATTCAGCGCGAGAGCATTCCTGATTGTTATGCCGACCTTGGTTTCCGTACCGTTTCAACCAATCCTTGCGGTGAAATTCCATTGTGTCCTTACGATTCATGCCGTCTGTTGTCAATCAACCTCTATTCTTACGTTGTAAATCCGTTTACAAAAGACGCATATTTTGATTATGAACTGTTCCGTAAGCACGTTTTTGCTGCACAGCGCATAATGGACGACATAGTAGATCTTGAACTCGAGAAGATTGACAAGATAATGGAAAAGATAGGCGTAGACCCACAGAGCCAGGAAGTGAAGGGTGCTGAGTTCCATCTTTGGGAGAAGATTAAGCGTAAGAGTGGCATGGGACGTCGTACAGGCGTGGGCATCACTGCCGAGGGTGATATGATTGCAGCCATGGGATTGCGCTATGGTACTCAAGAGGCTATCGACTTCTCTGTTGAAGTACACAAGACATTGGCGCTTACTGCTTATCGTTCATCGGTTGAGATGGCTAAGGAGCGCGGCGCATTTGAGGTGTTCGATGCTAAGCGTGAGGCACAGAATCCTTTCATCAATCGTCTGAAGGATGCCGATGCTGCCCTTTACGAGGATATGGTGAAGTATGGTCGTCGTAATATCGCTTGTCTTACAATCGCTCCAACAGGAACAACCAGTCTGATGACTCAGACAACCAGCGGTATCGAACCTGTGTTCCTGCCAGTATATAAGCGTCGCCGCAAGGTTAATCCTAACGATACGAATGTTCATGTTGACTTTACTGATGAAGTGGGCGATTCTTTCGAGGAGTACATCGTTTATCACCACAAGTTCCTCACCTGGATGAACGAGAACGGTATTGACTCAACAGCAAGATATACGCAGGAGGAGATAGACGAACTTGTTGCCAAGTCGCCTTATTATAAAGCAACAGCTAATGATGTTGACTGGTTGATGAAGGTGCGCATGCAGGGTGCTATCCAGAAGTGGGTTGACCATTCTATCAGCGTTACCGTCAACTTGCCAAATGATGTTGACGAGGAACTTGTAAACCGCTTGTATGTAGAAGCATGGCGCTCTGGTTGCAAGGGATGCACCATCTATCGTGACGGTTCACGCTCTGGTGTGATGATTTCTGTAAAGAAAGACAAGAAGGATGAGGAACCGGTTATGCCATGTAAGCAGCCAGAGGTAACAGAGGTTCGTCCACAGGTGCTCGAGTGCGACGTTGTACGTTTCCAGAACAATAAGGAAAAGTGGGTGGCATTCGTAGGATTGCTCAATGGTTATCCATACGAAATATTCACAGGTTTGCAGGATGATGATGAGGGTATCGTATTGCCTAAGACAGTTGTCAAGGGTAAGATTATCAAGCAGACTGATGAAAACGGCAAGAGCCGCTATGACTTCCAGTTTGAGAATAAGCGTGGTTACAAGACAACTGTAGAAGGACTGAGCGAGAAGTTTAATCCTGAGTATTGGAACTATGCAAAGCTTATCAGTGGTGTGCTTCGCTATCGTATGCCTATCGACCACGTCATCAAGCTCGTTGGTTCTTTACAGTTGAAGAGCGAGAGCATTAACACTTGGAAGAATGGTGTGGAGCGCGCATTGAAGAAGTACATCCTCGATGGTACAGAGGCAAAGGGTCAGGAGTGTCCTAACTGCGGTGGTAAACTGATTTACCAGGAAGGTTGCCTTATCTGTAAGAGTTGCGGAGCAAGCCGTTGCGGATAATCAGCCTCTCGCACTCCTTTAAAAAAACACACTGTTTGTTTATGAACACATATATCTATTTGCGTGAAGTCCGTTTCCATGCCAATCATGGGGTGATGCCCCAAGAAAGGACGGTGGGAACGGACTTCACCGTTGATTTGCGCGTTGAATATCCTTTTGCTGCAGCAATGAAAAGCGATAATGTTGATGATACGCTCAACTATGCGCAATTATTTAATTTGGTAAAAAAAGAAATGGCTCAACCATCCAGACTGCTGGAACACGTGGCTGGAAGAATTGCAGAAGCTGTATTTAGAGAGTTCCCGTCAAGTATCTCTATTGACCTATGTATTACCAAGGTTAATCCGCCAATGGGAGCTGATTGTGGGGGAGCAGGCGTTGAGATACATTTAATAAATGATAAAACTATTTGATATTTTTGAGTTTTTCGCATAAAATGACTAATTTTGCAACGCATATGGCTATAAAAGGTAAGAAGATAGCAATTCTCTTAAGTACTCTAGTGTGTCTGTTTCTGTTTTCCACAGAGGCAAATGCGAAATATGTGCTGGTTATAGACCCTGGCCATGGAGGTAGGGATGCCGGTGCTATAGGCAAGATTTCAAAAGAGAAAACTATCAACCTTAATGTTGCTCTTGCTTTCGGCCGATATGTGGAGAATAACTGTCCCGATGTATCTGTAGTATATACACGAAAGACGGACGTTTTTATTCCTTTGCATGAAAGGGCGAACATTGCCAATCGCCATAAGGCAGACCTTTTCATTTCAATCCATACGAATGCACTGCCTCGTGGCAGGAAGGCTCGCGGACTTGAAACATATACATTGGGTATGCACAGGGCGGCTGACAATTTGGATGTTGCGAAGAGAGAAAACTCGGTAATCCTGATAGAAAGTGACTATCAGCGTCATTATGAGGGGTTTGATCCGGGCTCTGCCGAAAGTTATATTATGTTCGAATTCCTGCAAGACCGCAACATGGAACAAAGTGTTGAGATGGCTAGGCTCATTCAGAAACGAACCTGTGCAGTTGCTGGCAGGAACAACATGGGAGTCAAACAGGCCGGTTTCCTTGTGCTAAGGGAAACATCGATGCCTGGATGTCTCGTTGAATTAGGTTTTATATCTACACCAGATGAAGAAAGATACCTTAATACAAAAGGAGGTATCGATGCCTTGGGCAGAGGGTTGTACCAAGCGTTTGTAGAGTATAAGGGCAAATTGAATAGGGGTAGTGCGGTTGTATCTGAACCGGCACCAACTAAAAAGGTAAACGATGATGAGGTGCAGGCTTCGAAAAAGAAAGAACAGCAAACTCCTCAACCTGTTCAGAGTGAAACGGTAAAAGACAAGAAGACGCCAGTAAGTGATGCGGAGTCGGAAAAAGAGAAGCCAACGGAAGAAAATGAAAGTGTCCAACCGGTTTTCAAGGTGCAGATAGCAAGTTCTACTTCGCGCATAAAGACTACAGACAAGCAATTTAAGGGATTGGCAAATGTTGGTAGTTATCAGGAAAACGGCCTTTATAAATATACTTACGGCTCTTCTGAAGACTACAACGAAATATACAGGTTGCGCAAGGAAGTGGCTAAAAAGTTCCCGCAGGCATTTATTGTCGCATTCAAAGGGACAGAGAAGGTCAATGTAAACGAGGCTATAAAAGAATTTAAACAGAATAGGAATAAAAAATAGACGATATGAAGTTTTTTACAAAAGAAGTGCAGATTGCGCTCGTTGCCATTGTTGGCATAGTGGTATTGTTTTTTGGTATGCAGTTTCTTAAAGGCTTAAGTATTTTTTCAACCAATGACAGTTACTATGTAAAACTAAAGGACATCAGCGGTCTTTCGGTATCAAGTCCGGTTTATGCCAATGGATATAAGGTGGGCGTGGTGAAAGACATCGTTTTCGATTATAGCGGTGCAGGAAATATTGTAGCAGAAATAGATCTGGACGATAAGATGCGACTGCCAAAAGGTACTACTGCTGAGATAGAGAGCGATATGCTTGGAAATGTAAAGATGAATATTGTTTTGGCGGCAAACAATCTTGACTATATATCAGCAGGCGACACTCTTCAGGGAGGCAAGGCTTCTGGGGCATTGGACAAAGCGGCTGCAATGATTCCTGCAATAGAAAAGGTTTTGCCGAAACTTGATTTAATAATGGGAAGCCTTAATGTTTTGCTTGCCGACCCGGCATTGGCTAATTCGTTGCATAATGTGGACGAGATAACAGCCAATCTCACAACAACGACAAAGGAACTGAACACTCTTATGGGTGGGTTGAACAAGAATATGCCAGGAATGCTGACACATGCAAATAATGTTCTTGAAAGTACAGATAAGATAACAAAAGACATTGCTACAGTAGATATTTCGGCAACAATGGCAAAGGTTGACGCTACGCTAGCCAATGTGCAGCAATTGTCTGCCAAATTAAATAGTAATGACGGAACGTTAGGATTGCTGATGCGCGATCCGTCTTTGTATAATAATCTGACAGCAACAATGCGTGATGCAGATTCGTTGCTTATTGATTTGAAGGCACATCCAAAGCGCTACGTTCACTTTTCAATATTTGGTCGTAAAGACAAGCAGTAAATTTTATTTTGTCTAAATAACGGGCTTCTTGCAAAACGATTGTTGTTGAAATCGTGAAACTATAGTGCTAATAATGTTTTGACGACATAAATCCCTCAATGTCCCACGCTTTAGGATATTGAGGGAAACTTTTCTTAAGTGCTTGTATAATAAGGAGTTGTAATTGTGCAATAGCTCATTTGATAAAAAAGAAAGAAAAGTTTTGTAAAGTTCAAATAAATAGCTAGTTACGTTAATTGAACTGTTGGCAATATAATTACAAAGATTTGCACAATTGAAAAAAAAAACCGAAATTTGCAGTCGAAAACTAACAAACAACTGGTTTTACAAAACATTTATTAACGAGAATAACGCCAATGGTCAAGAGTCATGAGGCGCTTTGGGACAACTGCCTTAATCTGATTAAGGATAATGTTACAGAGCAGCAATTCAAAACGTGGTTTCAGCCAATCGTGTTTGAATCCTACAACGTGCAGGACAACACGGTTTTGGTGCAAGTTCCAAGTATGTACGTCTACGAATACTTGGAGCAATACTATGTTGGGCTCTTATCTAAGGCACTGACTCGCAGTTTTGGCAGAAAAGTAAGTCTTAGTTATCGCGTTGTCACTGACAAGTCAAACAACATAACTCAAAATGTTGAGGCCAGCGAACCTGCAATGATTGAAAAGCATCCAGCAGCAATGCGCATGAACCAATCGCCTACTGCTCTCGATGCAGCTACGCCTCAAGATCTTAATCCGCAGCTTGACATCCATCGTACATTCCGTAATTTTATTGAAGGAGACAGCAATAAATTGCCACGTACAGTTGGCTTGTCAATAGCTGAGCATCCGGGCAAGTCGACTTTCAATCCTTTCTTTGTTTTCGGTCCGTCTGGTTGTGGAAAGACACACCTTATTAATGCTATAGGTATAAAGTGCAAGGAAATGTATCCGAGCAAGCGAGTGCTTTATGTAAGTGCCCGATTGTTTCAGGTGCAATACACAGATGCCGTTAGACGTAATGTCGTGAATGATTTCATTAACTTTTACCAGTCTATAGACGTTCTCATAGTCGATGATATTCAAGAATGGGCAACTGCGACAAAGACTCTTGACACTTTCTTCCATATATTCAACCACTTGTTCCTCAACGGCAAGCAGATAATATTGGCAAGCGATAGGCCGCCTGTAGACCTTGAGGGTATGAAAGACCGTCTGCTGACACGTTTCTCATGTGGACTTATTGCTGAGCTTGAGAAACCTAATGTTCAGTTGTGTGTTGATATTCTCAACTCAAAATGTCGCCGTGACGGTTTAAGCATACCGAATGAAGTAATCCGATTCATTGCTGAGACAGCCAATGGCAGTGTACGCGATTTGGAGGGTGTTATCAATTCGCTTCTTGCATATTCTGTTGTTTACAATTCAAATATAGATATGCGTCTGGCAGAACGTGTTATAAAGCGTGCCGTAAAGATAGACAACAAGCCTTTGACTGTGGATGAGATTTTGGATAAGGTTTGTACCCACTATAATGTCAGTCAGCAGAATGTGTTCAGCAAGAGTAGAAAGCGTGATTATGTTATTGTGCGTCAGGTGTCTATGTATCTTGCTCAGAAATATACTAAGATGCCCGCTTCTCGCATCGGTCAGCTTATAGGAAATCGCGATCACTCTACTGTTATACATAGTTGCAATACTATCGAACAGCGCTTGAAGATAGATAAGGCGTTCCTTGAAGAGATGAACAGTATTGAGAATTCATTTAAACTTAAAGACAGAAACAATTAATAATCCTGATTCTTCAAAAGGAATTGGGATTTTTTGTTATTAGATAGATAAAAAAACAAAAGTTTTTTAGTTGCCGCTTATTGTTTTTTTGTACTTTTGCATTCAATATGGACTTTCTGGCATTCGTAAAAAAATGGTCATTGTTATGTTCGCTATGTTTCGGAATAGCGGTGTATGTACTTTTTGCTAATGTTCCGCTACTTCAGCCTGTGGGCGATATAGTCGGACCGTTTGCAGTCAGTCTGCTACCTGTTGTGCTGTTCATGTTGCTTTATGTCACATTCTGCAAGATACAGATTGAAGATATGCGACCGCGTGCGTGGCATTTCTGGTTACAGGCCATACGCATAACTCTGTCTGGCCTGTTAGTCTGGATTATTACCCAGACAGAGGATGCGACTACAAAACTCATTCTAGAGGGTGTCTTTATATGCGTCATCTGTCCAACCGCTGCTGCCGCAGCTGTAGTAACAGAAAAACTGGGTGGAAGCATTGCGTCGATGACCATATATACTATCATTGCCAATGTTGTCACATCGATTATCATACCTTTGTTTTTCCCTATGGTAGAACGCTCTGCCGATATATCTTTTCTTGTTGCCATGGCGGCGGTGCTGCGCAACGTTACGCTCGTTCTCGTCGTTCCGTTGGTGCTCGCCCTTGTCAGCAGGAAACTGATACCCCGCTTTACAGATAAAATCCGTTCAATGAAGAACTTGGGATTCTATATGTGGTGCTTCAACCTTGCCATAGTGTCGGGACTTGCCTTCCGTAACATCCTTCATTCCTCCGTTGCCGGAGAAACACTGTTCTGGCTTCTGATGCTCCCCCTTGCCGTTGCACTCGTTCTTTTCACTATAGGCAAGGCAGTGGGACGCCCTTATGGCGACAGCGTCAGTGCCGGACAGGCATTAGGTCAGAAGAACACCGTGGTGGGCATCTGGCTCACTATCACCTTTCTCAATCCCCTTGCTGCCGTCGCTCCCGGTGCATACGTGCTGTGGCAGAATCTCATCAACGCATGGCAGATATGGTATAAGGAGAAATACGGCGAGTTGAAATGGTGATGAAGCCTCCCTGACCCCTCCGAAGGAGGGGAGAAGTGAAAGGATATGCAGTAAGATAATGTGAGAGTGCATTAAACTTTCATTACTTTCTGACGTCAAATAATAATGAATATAAACCTATAACAAATATGAGAAAGCTGTTTTTTGCATTATTAATGTGCATTACGTCTTTTGCCGCCATGGCCGACGACCGTACACTTGAAGAAATTCGCAGTGTATTGGAAGAGTCTTCAACACGCCAGGTTCAGGAGAAAGTGTTTGTCCATACAGATAACATGTGCTATTTCATCGGAGATACCCTGTGGTATAAGGCATACGTTGTTCGTGCCGACGATTTGAAGTTTACCAATATGAGTCGTCTGCTCTACGTCGAACTGCTTTCTCCTGATGGTATTGTTGTTGAACGTCAGACCGTTATCGTGAGCAACAAGGGTTTCGGCAGCGGATGCTTTGCCCTTACCGACTCTCTCTATTCAGGTTTTTATGAGTTACGTGCTTACACGCGGTGGATGCTCAATTTCAATGTAACTCTGCATCGTTACAGTCGTGATGATAAGTTTTCGTTCTACAACAAGCAAATGGCAGCAGATTTCTTCCGACAGTGGGACGGACTCTATTCACGAGTATTGCCAGTATATACCAAACCGGAACAGGCTGGCGACTATACATATAAGCGCACCTATCAGCGCCCTAAGACACGTATTCAGAAGCCGAAGAAAGAAGATTTGGCAGTCAACTTCTATCCCGAAGGTGGTAATCTGATAGAAGGATTGCCCAATCGCGTGGCTTTTGAAGTGACTAATCAACTTGGTGAGATTGTAAACATAAAAGGTGTTGTTACAGCAGGTGATGCAAAAGTGGCTGACATCGCGACTAGTCATAATGGCCGTGGAGCGTTCGTTGTTACTCCAGCAGGCAAACGACTGCGTGCCAGTTTCACTTGGCGCGGCAAGGAATACAAGTTTAATTTGCCTAAAGCAGAAGAAGCTGGGGCTACGATGCGAGTGGGCGAGGGTAGTATCGCCATATCGTCAAGTCAATTGCCTCAAGACCGCAAATATGGTTTGTCGATAATATGCCGTGGTGTGCTTAAACACTTCCAAGAAGTAGTTTTCGATGCTTCTGGTAAGGCAACTATAACCATACCGCAACTCCCCACAGGCGTAAACGATATTACTCTCTTTGACACCAAGGGACAGGTGCTTTCTGACAGATTGATTTTCGTGAACAATCACGACTATGATGGCAATTACATCACTGTAGAATCGGAAATAAAGAACTCATATTCGCCTTACGAGCAGATTAGTGTCAGCGTCAAGGCTGCTGGCGTAACAGAACCAACCAACTTGTCGCTTGCCATCAGAGACACGCGTACAGACGAACCTACGTATAACGATGGCAATATGATGACAGACTTATTGCTGAGCAGCGAACTGAAAGGCTTCATTGCCAATCCTGCCTATTATTTCGAGGCTGACGACGACAAGCACCGTGCTGACCTTGACTTGCTGATGATGGTGCAGGGGTGGCGCAAATACAAATGGCAGGAACTCTCTGACACAATATACATGAAGCGACGCTACGAACCAGAAACAACGCTCACGGTAGAAGGTTCTGTATATAAGATGCTTTCTATTTCAGAAGTTCAGCCTGAGGAAATTGGAGAATGGAAAAACGGTGTCGGTATGGTGGGACTAAAGGAGCTCGAAGAAGAAGCGACAACAGAAGCGGAAACGACTGCCGATGAGTTCTATTCAACAGAAGATATGTCAACAACCATCGAAACCGCACAAGGTACGAGCAACATTGAGTATGGCTCTATTATGTCGGCAAACAGTCATCTCGGTGTCAATCATTCTAATCTTCGTCACGAAGTGCTGGTTGAGGCTGAGGTTATTCTTGGCAGCGATATCGCTTCGTCTGTTCAAAAAACGGAGAAGGGCAGATATAAGTTCCAGATACCGCCATTCTACGGTCAGGCATATCTAAGGATGAAGGCATACAAGGAGAAAGACTCGCTGAAGAAGAACATGCTCTCGCGCCAGGATGCTAAGGTGATGGACGAGGATGCCTATCCCGACTATTACGTCAAGCGCGATATGTTCTATCCTCGATACAGTACCAAGTACAGCTATTACCAAGACCATACGCCGGATGTCATTATTCCTACTATTACGGAGGAGATGAGCGACCTGTCGATGGAGAACGACGTGCATCAGTTGCGCAACGTCGATGTCAAGGGAAAGCGTCGTGGACGTCGTGCCATCGACTTCACCAAACCGGCTTTCGTATGCGATGCTTATGATTTGTACAACGATATAACCGACTACGGACTTAGCTTTGGTAAGTTCGACATGCGTCAGTTCCCAATACAGATATGCAAGTTCCTTTATGGAAATATGGGTCGCTACGACGATTTCAATGTTGATGGCCGGGTACAAGGAACCGTCTTCTACCGCAATTATAGCATAGCTGATGCCGACCCATTCGGCACGCGTGATTTCAATAAGTTCACACCATACGCCCTTTACGACATGCTAAAGCTGAAACGCATGATGAACATCCGTGTTTATAGCGACTATGAACCGCGCAATGAAGACTCTACGATGGTGAGCGATGAATATACAGCCGATGCAACGGTTGAGTTTGAACTTATTCCAGATGATGGCAAGCAGCCGACTTCGCGCGACCGCCGCATTGTAATCAAAGGTATAAACCAGCCGGTTCAGTTCTATAATCCTGATTATAGTACTCAGCAGCCGGCAGAGCCTGTTGACCATCGTCGTACACTCTATTGGAATCCTAATGCAAGGACAGATGAGGAGGGTCGTTTTACAGCTACGTTCTATAACAATAGCAAGGAAACGCGAATCAAGGTCAATGCTGCCGGACTTACAAGCGATGGCAGGATGTTATCTACTAAATAGTTCTTTTCCTATATAAACAAAAAAGATGGGCACTTCGAGAGAGGTGCCCATCTTTTTTATGGATGTTATTACATATTCTTCAGGAATTCCATTTCGATAATTTTCAGAGAGCGTCCGCCACGTGCCTTCTTCTCATCGTTGCGGCTGTCCATCTCCTTCACGGCACCGAACGCATCGCGGTCAGAGCTTGCGCCACGCAGACGGATGGTGTATTTCTTTGCCTTAGGAGCATTCCTCAGCGGAATGTGTATGTAACTCAAAGCCTTTGGAGTGTTGCCCTCCCACACCTTCACGCTGTCGGCATACACCTCGATAGGGTAGGTGCTTGAACGGAAGTTCTTTGTCTTCACGCAGATATCGTCTATTACGGTCTCTTCTGCCAGTGTATAGGTTATCCAAGCCTTCTCCAGGTCGTTGGCACTCTCCCAAGAAGTGTTCTCGTAGGTGTCGTAGCTCAGCTTAGGGTCGTTGCCGCTGCCAGCCTCGGCAGAAACAATCTGCACGCCACGGCGCCACTGCTTGAATGACGGTTCTGCAGGAGTTTCGCCACGGTCGAGGATGCACTTCAGACCGTCGCTTGGCTTGTACTTGGTAAGACCGCCCACAACCTCAATGGCATTGGTCTTGAGAGTGATGCTTGCATCAGGCAGTCCCTTTGCCTTGGCTGTAAGAGTAACCTCACCCGCCTTTGTCGTAGAGCGGAGCATCACACGGTTGATACCGCACTCAACTGGCAGTGTGTCGCAGAACACGTGGTTGAACTTGCCCTTGGCAATGCCGCCACGCCACTCGCCCTGACCTTTCAGAACGTATTTCACAAGACGGTTGTCGAGCGGACAACGGCGTCCGTCCTTGTCAACAACCTCTACCTGTACCAGTGCCAGGTCATGTCCGTCGGCCTTCCAACCCGTTGGATTGAGGATAGGAGTAAGCTTCAGCTGTGCCGGTTCGCCCGCTGTCTGTATCTCATGGCGTGAAACCTCCTTGCCGTTCTTGTCATAACCGATGGCTGTCAGCTTGCCGTGAGTATATTTCACGTTCTTGAATGTGCTCAGGAATCTGTATTCGTGCTTATCTGGATTGATGCGCTTGTCGCCCTGTACCAATACCACCTTCTCTGCATTTGAAATAACGTAGATTGTAGGAACGGTGAATCCCTGCTCGTAGTTCCAGTGGCCGACGATATATGTTCGTGGCTTCAGGTCGTCAACCCATCCGTCCCACATTACTTGATGTGCATAGTAGGCATCCTTCGGAACACGCATCGGGTCAACAACACCACTCACGCGGTAGTTGTCGGCAGAGCGGCCGTGTGTCTGTGTGTCGCTGAAGATAATCTTCACGCCACCGCTGTTCACCTTTGTTCCGCTGCCCGGACGCTCCAGCCAGTATTCATACCAGCGTGCAACCAGTTCCTTTACAAACTCGTCCTGGTTGTGGTTGTATGCGTTAGCAGGTGCATTGCGATAGAGCGGGCCGTCGCCTTCCTTGTGATAAGGATAGCTCCATGAGTTCCAGTACCAGCGCAGAGCCTCGTCGCGGCAGTACTCCATCATCCACATAGGCTTGGTGTCGCTCTTGTTCACATAAAGCATCTCGCCGCCATACTCAGCCTCTGGACGGTCGAGCATCTCACGGCTGCCGATAGCGCGGCCTCCGAACGGGTCGTACATATCGCGTATCTCTTTCATGGCAATCATGTGGTCTTTTGAAATCTTCTGGTTGCCGCATTCGTAGAACAGGATACTCGGGTTGTTGCGGAAGTAGATGATGGCGTCGCGCATCAGTTCTTCGCGCTGTTCCCAACGGCGTCCCTCAACATCCTTCTCCGCATCGCCGGCAGGCATAGCCTGGATTAGTCCTACGCGGTCGCAAGACTCAACGTCCTGACGCCATGGCGTAACGTGCATCCAGCGAACAACGTTACCGCCACTTTTCACCTGAAGGTCGTTAGAGTAGTCGCTCAACCATGCTGGTACGCTCATGCCCACGCCAGGCCACTCGTTGCTGGTGCGCTGTGCATAGCCGTGAACCATCATCACGCGGTCGTTGAGGTAAATCATGCCGTTCCTGAACTCCGTCTTGCGGAAACCTGTAGTCGTTACCACATCGTCGTTGTCGATAGATGTTGTAACATTATATAGATAGCCGTAGCCCCAGCTCCAGAAGTGCAGGCCGAACGCACGGCCTTCAGCCTTCAGTGTGGCAGTGCCGAAAGCAGGTATCATCACCTCAGCACCCTCAAAGGCACAGACTGTCTTGCCGTCCATCTCGGCAACGTTAACCTTCAAACTGCGCTTAACTGGCTGGTCGGTGTCGTTCTTCACCTGTGTCTCCACGCAGATTGTTGCTGCATGACCCTGGATGTCGAACTCCTTGGCATAAATATATGTACCTGTAGTCTTCAGGTTGCTGTATAGCGGCAAGGTCTGATAAACCTTGTCAGTGATGTGCAACCATACGTTCTTTGGCAGACCGCCGTAGTTGGAGTTGAAGTTGTTGTTGTTCCACTGGAACATTGAGTTTGATGCCTTCTCGCGATACTTCCAGTCGTTGTCAGTGCGCACCTCGATAAGGTTCTTGCCCGGTTTCACTGCATCTGTAATGTCGAAGCCGAATGCCATCACTCCGTTCTCGTGCAAGCCAATCTCCTTGCCGTTGACTATTACAAGTGCTGCCTGGCGTGCTCCTTCAAACTCGATGAACACTTTCTTGCCTGCTGCGTTCTCTGGCAGGATGAAGTTCTTGCGATACCAGATTACGGAATCGCTCATAGAATGGATATAGACCTTATAGGCCTCGTTCTCATTCCATGCGCGTGGCAAGGTAACAGTCTTTTTTGATTTGCCGATTTTCCAATCGGAGTTGAAGTTGTAGGTGTCGCGGGCGGTGGCATTGGTTGCCAGCAGAAGACCGGCGACGATCAGTAGTTGTTTAAATTTAATTCCCATATTTCTTTGAATTAATAAGTTCTTTATGCAAAGATACTATTATTAGTTCAAAGAAATACGGGAATTATGTACGAATATCAGTAAAAAAATACGTTTTTACTTTATTACCTTTCTCTTTCTTCCGTCGCTATACTTGATAATGTTGATGCCCTTGGCATTTCCTGTGGTCTTCATACCGCCAACATTATATACGGCCTGGATGCTGCCATTGGCGGCGTTGTCGCTCTCAATGCCCTCGATGCCGCTTGGATCCATGCAGATTACGCGGATGGTATCTTGCTTGATGCTATTGTCAGCCACGTTGGCACCGCTCTTGAAGATGAACTGATACTCCCCAAGCTGCTCTGGTTTGCCTGTGAGTGTAATCTCCTTCTTCAGATACTTGTCAATCTTGAAGGTGAATCCGCTCATGGCGCCGCCTGTTGTCTCTGTACCATCAGGAGCTATTGACTTCACGATTGATGGAGCGGCGCAGTTCTTCCATATTGCTACCAGCGGAACGATGCTGTCGCCCAGTGATACTTTCTGTATGAAATCACCTTCAACTGCTATAAACTCAGTCTTGAACATATCAGGAAGATAGTAGCCAAGATGAGGAGGTTGGTTGTAAGCGCAGTTCTGCCATGCCACACCCATGCGATAAGTATGGTCGTGCATCAATGTTGGTACGCGGAATTTTGTTTCTGCTGTTGATGTGAAGATGTTCAATGCCGCAGAATTACTGCCGTCCCAAAGTATCAGTTCCTCACGCCAGTCGCCAAGGATGTCTGCTGACAGATTTGGAGTTTTCTTTGTTCCGTTACAAGTGCTTGAACTTGCCATGTCGTATGGATTCTTGCCGTTGGCCAGTTTCAAGCGTGTTGTTCCGTTGCCGTTCCACTTGTCAATGGTATTACCGTCGAGCAAGTCTTCCAATAGGTCTCCATCCCAATAGATACGGCCGTTTGAAGAACCGTGCTTGCTTGAAATAGCACTGCCAGTTACTGCGCTGCGTGCGCTACCGTCGTTTGACGACCAGAATATTGAACCGCGCACTTTAGCGTCGAAGTTGCCGCAGATGCCGCGGCCGTTATCGCCACTGCCTGTTGCGCTATGTAGCAGTTCGCCTGTTGCAGCATCATGCAGGTCCCAACCGTATGGGCTGCTTTCGTGAATCTGGAACAGTTCCAATCCAGGTCTGTCAGGCACATGGTCGCCAAGGTGAATGGCATCGCCATGACCGAAACCTGTAGCGTAAAGCAGATTGCCGTCATTGTCGATGGCGCATGAACCGTGGATAATCTCGTCGCAACCGTCACCGTCAACATCGGCCACAGAGATGTTGTGGTTACCATTGCTGTAGGCTGTCTTGCTGCCTGCATTGCTTGGACGAGATGTCTTGGTGTTGTATTTCGTTGTCTTCTTGAATTCAGAGTCGTAAATCTCCATCTTTGTCGTCGATACAGACGCATGCAGCCACTTTGTCTTCAGTGCTGTACCGTCCCAGTCAACCGCCCAAACGTATGCTCTGGTATAGTAGCCCTTCTGCATTATGGCACTTGGCTTTGCGTCAGGACCGTCAAGATATGCCACGCAAGCCAAGTAGCGCTCGGCACGGTTACCGTAGTTGTCGCCCCAGAAATCCTTGTCTGATGGGTGCGCGCCTACAGAGTTAAAGTTGCCAGCACGATTAGGATTATACCAAATGGTGT
The DNA here is from genome assembly GCA_017410365.1 of Prevotella sp. Classification (GTDB taxonomy): domain Bacteria; phylum Bacteroidota; class Bacteroidia; order Bacteroidales; family Bacteroidaceae; genus Prevotella. The sequence continues at coordinate 85,509 of JAFQQY010000032.1, read as the reverse complement.
GCATAGCCTTACCAGTCTCGCCGTTGAATACGGTCAGGTATTCGGCACCTGAGAGAACGTGACCGCTGGAGTTGCGGAACTTTGTAGCATTGTTATGCGCCTTTATCTTCTCGTCTGTTGCAGCTTGGTTAACGTAGTTGCCTGCACCGTCGATAGAACCCGGTGCAGTCTTGCAGATAAGTTCAGCCTTGCCGTCCTTGTCGAAGTCATAAACAAGATATTGTGTGTAGTGAGCGCCGGCACGGATGTTCAGACCGAGGTCAACGCGCCAAAGTTGTGTGCCGTCGAGTTCGTAGCAGTCAAGATAAACATTGCCAGTGCGTCCGCTATGTGAGTTGTCTTTTGAGTTTGATGGGTCCCATTTCACTATTATCTCATACTGGCCGTCGCCGTCAACGTCGCCCACGCTACAGTCGTTAGGCGAATAGGTATATGTACCGTCTTCGTTAGAACCGTCGGCAGGGCGGTTTAGCTTAACCTGCTTGTAGAGTGTGCTCCAAGGCTTTATTGCTGCCGAGGTGTCAACGGGTTCGCCGTCAACGAGTGTTACTACCTGATACTCGCTGCTTGTATTTCCAGCGGAATCCTGAAAACTGGTTTTGTCAGATGCTGTGTAGATTGCCGAACCGTTGCGCAACACTTTGAATGTGGTGTTGTCGTTGTCGGTACCGAAGAATCGCCAGCTGACAAAGTTGCCGGAACCGGTGTTTACTGCCACCAGACCTCTGTCCAGTTTCTCCATCTGGCTTACCGGTGTGTTTTGTGCATTGCTTGCAGTCGCTGCTGAAAGCATTAATGCCATTGCGTAAAATTTTAGTTTCATAAAACTGAGATTAGTTCATTAGTTATTATCCGATGCAAAATTATAAATAATTATTTGAATATTATCTTTTTATATACACTTTCTTGCTATCGCCTTTGTTTGTCTTGATGATATTAATGCCATTGCCGATTCCGTCAATCCTTCTTCCGCCAAGATCATAGATGGCGTTAATCTTGCTGTTCTCGGTCGGAATGCTTTCTATTCCGCTTACTTCTCCGTTCATGGCAGCCTTGACATCTTCTGCAGACAAAGCGAAGTTGTATATCCTAATATTGTCAACCCATCCGCTGAAGTATGGGTCGCCTGCAAACTGGCTTCTGCCTATGTAGTTCAATGCGGGACGTATGTCGCTTGGCTTGATGGTGATGCCAGTGCTGCTGCCAGCCAGTTCTCCGTCAATGTATATGGCGGTCTTGTCCTTGCCTATGGTCACTACGATGTGCTTCCATTTGCGTGCTGTCAGTTTGCTGGTGCAGTCAACGGTCTGCTCGCTGCCGCCGTTCTTTATGGCGAAGCGCATCACGCCGCTGCCGTTGCTCGGAGTGAGGAACATATATTGGTCGGTTCCGTTGCCGAAGTCGAACAGACGTTCCCAACTGTTGCTGTTCATCTGCCAGTTGGCCCATAGCTCGATAGACATCTCGTCCATATCGGCAATCTGGTAAGGCAGACGGATGTGGGTGGCTGCTACATTTGCACCCTTAGAACCGTCCTTGTGGCCGTTGATATTCTTGATGGCATTTGGACTGATGGCATCGAAGGCATTGGCTGTTGCGTCGCTGAAGTTGCCTTCCAGTTGCCACTCAGCAATGACGCCTCTTTCTGCAGTCGGTGTTGCTGCGGTTGTTTCGCTGGCAACCGACATGTTCTCCGACTTGTCGATGGCTTTAATCTTATATACATATCCCTTGCCTTGCTGACAAGTGTTGTCGATATAGTTAAGAGTTTTTATCTTTCTTGCAATCGTGTTCCAGTTGTCTTTTCCCTCTTCTGCTCTCAGAATCATGTAACCGTCGAGGTCTTCCTCTGTATTGGCAGTCCATTCCAGTTTTACCGATGCCGCCTGTGCCGTGGCGTTCAGTCCTGTTGGCTGTGCCGGTGCCTTAATCTCACATTCTGCATCTGCAGGAATGATTCGCCACAGCTGGCGATCGACATTCGTGCCAGACAGAAGACCGAACTGCACGATGTTGATGCCATCGCGTTTGGCGTTGGTGTTGAGTGTCAGATAGCGTGCGCTCTCGCGGCTTCTGATGTAGTAATATCCGTTGCCGGCATACTCCAGATACCACTGCTGACAAGTATTGTAGCCGCCACCCTTTATTGCTATGACGTTGGTGCCTTGGCCGAGTCCATGGTTCAGTACGTCCATCTTATAACCGTCTTCCGCGCTCTTGATGTCGTAGAAACTATAGTCTCCGCCGATGCGCTGGTCTATAGGCTTTATATCCCAAAGCTGGTGGTTGCCGCCCGAGTATTTTGTCTGACTGATATTTGCATTGCCGTCCATGGTGCCATACACGGAAACGACGTACTGGGTTGCCTTGTTCATTATCTTGTATCGGCCGTTGATTGCGCTCGGCTGCACGTCTTCGCCCCATGTTATGTCAACCACGCACTCGGCATTGGTCTGTCCGTTCTGATAACTGCCCTTTGCTCCGCCAGGTATCTCCTTGGTGTATTCGCGCATTGGGCCGTGGCCGTCGAAATACACTTCACGGTCTTTTGAAATGAAACCGTGCTCGGCGGTATTTGCCTGACGCTCAGACGAACCGATGAAAGCCTTCACCTTACCGGTCTCGTCGTTGCGATATACCGACGATGCCGTCCATGTGTCGCGACTCTCTGCATAGCCTATGCGGCTTCCGTGGTTGCTGATTTGGCAGAACTCGCCGCGGGCGCGACTGTCAAAGCCCCACCATACGGCAGCCTCCATGCCATACTCCGCACCAATCATTGCCTCGCCCACATTGTGAAGCTCATCGGCATAGCCAATGTTGCCGTCTTTCTTTACTTGTGTGAAGAAACCGGCGTATGTGTCAAAAGAACCCGCAAGCTGGTGGGTGTTTCCCCATGTTACATACGGTTTCACGGCATTATACCACTCCAATGCCCTGTCGCAGTTTAGCGTGTTGCCGGCAGTGATGGCAATGTCCTTGAACAGCGGATAGTCTTCTTTGAGAATCTTTGCTATCGCCTTGAAGTCGGACATGCTTCCCTGTCCCCAACTGTAGTCGGGTTCGTTGAATGGCGATACGGCAATGACGGTATGCTTGGGATAGTTCTGCTGAATCCATTTCACGCTTGCGTTTATTAATGCCGCCCAGTGGTACTCGTCGGCATTGCCGTTCTTTACATAGTATTCGTCGATGCCTGCCTCCTGGTCCTCGTTTAGTATCACGTCAACGGTGTCGCCCACGATGTTTATCAGCCTCATGCGCTCTTTCAGCATCGTAATCTGCGCCGATGTCAGGTCGGTGTCGTTGATGAGCGGTTTGGTTGTCTGGAAACTTCCTCTTACAATTGAAAGGTTTTCCTTGCCTATGTGGTTTACGCCTTTCCTTACGTTCTGCTCGTTAGCCCATGCAACGTCCATGCCCCAGCGCACTGGCAGTTTCTTGCCTTCAGCCTCTATGTCGAAGACAATCATCGTGTTGGGTATTTTGTTTTGGGTCAAGTTAATGCTTGACGATGCACGTTCTGCGTCTTGTGCAGTTGCCGTTGCAGTCGATAATGTCAGGCATGCCAACAGTACATATCCGCTAAATTTCATAATCTTTGATATAATGTTAATAGTTTTTGCAAAAGTAGCAAAAAAAATGATAATATGCAAATAACGAGCTTGTCTTTCTATACTTCTTGCATGTTGTATAAATATACGCTTTCAGCATATTGCCCATTTGCTGTTATTGTTCTTGAAAACCATGATCTGCCAGTTCTCTATTGAAGAAGTGCCAGATCTCGAGGTAAGAACTGGCACTTTTCGAGCCGAGATCTGGCACTTCTTGAGAAATGGCTAAAAATCATAGGTTTTGTAAGCATGTATTTGGGATTGCATAATTATTGAAAATACTGCATGAATATGTAGCGTGAAGCAGCAAACATTAATAAAATGAAATCAAAAATCTTCTATATTTATATATAATGTTTAGGTCAATAAGAAAAAAAATATTACCTTTGCACATTGAATGATGACTAATTTGGTAATTAACTAATAGCTAAAAACAAATGAGAAAAAGATTGTTGCTATTGTCACTGCTTGCAGTGATGGCGATTGGTGCCTGGGCGCAGCGCACTGTCGATGTCATTGACCGCGGTCTTGTGGCCGTTAAGGTTAATGGAGGAGTATATTGCAGTTGGCGTATCTTAGGCGAAGAGTATTATGACGTAACATATAATCTCTATCGTGATGGCGTGAAGGTGAACGACCAACCACTTTCCGTATCAAACTATCGTGATACTGGCGGCTCGCTCACAAGCAAATACACCGTTACAGCGGTTGTCCGTGGGGTAGAGCAGGCAAAGTCGAAAGAGGCAACCCCTCTGGCAAAGCCATATCTCGAATTGGAGATGGACCATGGCACGATGACAAACACCTTTGTTCCTAACGATGCTACAGCTGCCGACCTCGACGGTGACGGCGAACCGGAGCTGATTATCAAGTTTGACAACTGGAACAGCGGTGTCGGTGGCAAATATACCGTTGTTGAGGCATATAAGTTGAATGGAAAGAAACTGTGGTGGATTGATTGTGGCCCTAACCTCGGCGACTTCCAGAATAACGAAATCAACATTGCTGCATACGACTGGGATATGGACGGAAAGGCAGAGTGCATCTTCCGTGCTGCTGACGGTACTGTAATCCACATGGCAGACGGTACGACGCAGACCATTGGTGACCCAAGCAAGAACTATCGTCCAGGCGAGAGCGGACAGTGGTTCGTACATGACGGTGCCGAGTTCCTGCTCTATATGAACGGTGAAACAGGAAAGCCTTATCAGGTGATGGACTATCCGCTGGTGCGCCTCGAACCGGGTGAGGGTAATCTTGAGCAGCAGTGGGGCGACGGCTACGGCCACCGCTCATCAAAATATTTCTTCGGTGCGCCGTATTTTGACGGACGCAAGCCAAGCATCTTCCTTGCCCGCGGTATCTATACGCGCCATAAGATGATTGCATATGATGTGGATCCTGCCACTCACAAGCTTTCTGTTCGTTGGCGTTGGAACTGCAATACCGGCGGTCCTTGGTTCGGTCAGGGTTATCACAACTATTGCATCGGTGACGTTGACTGGGACGGTCGCGATGAAATAGTATTCGGCGGTATGACTATCGATGACAACGGTAGAGGATTGGCAACAACAGGTCTTGGTCATGGTGACGCTATGCATCTCAATGACTTCGACCCATATCGTCATGGTCAGGAGTTCTTTGCATGTAATGAGAATGCACCTTCAAACAACTACTGCGATGCTACTACACGAAAGATTCTTTACCGCTATGCAGGTGGAACAGACGACGGCCGAAGCATGATGGGTAACTTTACCGACCTCTATCCTGGTGCTCAGGGTTCGACTGCACGCGACGGCAACCTTATCAGTTCCGTAACTTACAGCGGCATTCCTGGTGGAACAAAGAACAATATATCACAGAACATGCGTATCTATTGGGATGGTGACCTCTGCGAGGAGACATTCAACTATGCTAATGGAAAGAATACTGCCGGTGTCATCATCAAGTATGGTACTGGCGTAATAGCAACTCTCGAAGGTTCTATGACCAATAACGACACAAAGGGTACTCCTTGTTTGCAGGCCGACATCTTCGGTGACTGGCGCGAGGAGGTGGTAATGCGTACTGCCGACAATAAGGTGCGCATCTATACCACGACAACAGCTACCCAGTGGCGCAACTACACTCTGTGGCACGACCATCAGTACCGCAATGCTGTGGTATGGCAGATGAACGGTTACAATCAGCCGCCTCACACAAGCTACTTCCTCGGTAGGCTTGAGGGAATAACCGTGGCTCCTCCTGCTCTCATCATGACAGGACGCACAGAGGTGAAGAACAATGGTACTATCGGCAGCGATGCCAACGACAAGCAGATTATCACTTGCGAGACAAACGATATGACTGTCAGCGTGGCTGACGGTGCTACACCTTATATATATATAGACAATGCTCCGTCATGGGTACAGGGTACTGACGTGAATGGTACAAGCGGCAAGAATCCAACAATCATCTACGAGTATTATACCCACACTCTGACAGGCGGCGGCTTTGCAGGTAGCATGCGCCTTGTGAAGCAGGGCGACGGTACACTGGTTCTGCCAAACGTTGTTCAGAAATATACAGGTAACACTGACGTGTGGGCTGGTAAGCTGAGTTTCGACGGAACTATGGAAGGCAGCCGCGTATGGCTCAACCGTCATACTACGCTCATCTCTAACGGCGGTGTGTTCAAGAAGTCTATTCAGGCAGATTATAATGCGACTATCATCCCAGGCGGCGAGAAGAACAAGGGTAATATAACCACCGACTCGCTGATTCTTAACTTCGGTTCGCAGCTCAGAATCGACCTCTTCGGTGCTGATGCGTCAGCCGACGTGGTTAAGGCGAATGTTCTGAAAATAGAGAAGAAGAACTGGGAGAACGGTCCTGAACTCTCTACTCCTGTCATTACATTTGTTGCTAATACTAAGGATGGTGAGAGTAAGTTGGCTGACGGCAAGTATCTGATTGGTGAGATTGGTGCTATTGACGGCAATCTGGAGGATATTGTTGTAAAGGGTCTTACAGGCCAGAAGGCAACTCTTCTCTTTGAAGGCGGCAAGCTATATGTTGAGATTCTCAACTATAAGGGTGGCAACGTGACTTGGACTGGTAGTACAGATGGCAACTGGGATGTTGACAAGACACAGAACTTCATTAACACAGGAACAACAGAGTCTGTTGTATTCGTTCCTGGTTCTGAGGTTACATTCGACGACAATGCCGTTGCTACTTCAATCAAGGTTGTTGGCAATGTTGCTCCTGCATCAATCATCTTCAACAATGAGAAGAAGTCGTTGAGCATCAGTGGCGACAGCATCGTTGGCGGTGCTGACATTCAGAAGAACGGTGCAGGCGTGGTATCTATCAGCAACGAGAACAGGGTAGGCAATACATATATCAACGGCGGTCGCATGACTGTTACAGTATTCCCTAATGAAATTGGTCAGGAATTTGGAGGTCTCGGTTCTGTAAAGAGTGCTATCTATCTTGACAATGGCGGTATATTGGCAAACACAAAGACTGCTACATCGGCACAGCCAATATATGTGGGACGTAACGGCGGTACCTTGCAGATAGCAGCAGGCTCAACACTCACATTGAACACAGGTGTCAGAAGTTCTGCTTCTGGTGCTGAACTCACAAAGACGGGTACAGGTACTCTTGCTCTCGGTGCAAACAATACGGTTGGTAAACTGATTATTGCGGGCGGAACAGTAAATGCTTCAGAGTCGGGTGGTGTGACTCAGTTGCCGACAACGGTGGAATTCCAGAACGGAACACTGAACGACCCTAACGGCGAAGGTTCTTATACTACCAACCGCGCCAACTTCTACGTGCCAGAAGGCAAGACTGGTACTTTCTATGCTGACCCACGTTGCAACTACACAGGTACACTGACAGGTGCCGGTACATTCAAGGTTTATGCTGCTGGTGTGCGCAACTACTTCCAGGGCAACTGGAGCGAGTTTGAGGGAACTGTTCAGGTTGGTCTTGCAAAGCGTGGCAGCTATGATCCGTGGTTTGCATGGGACAATAACTATGGTCTTCCTAATGCAACTCTTAACGTTCCTACTGATGTGACATTTGACAATAATGGCAAGACTGTTCAGGTTGGAACAGTTTCTGGCGGCGGTACTCTCGCCGGTTCTGGTATGTATGTATTGGGTGGCAATGGCAGTGACTTCACTCTTGGCATCAACTCTACATCTCATATCAAGAAGACCGGTGCTGGTACAATGCGTGTTATTGCTCTCGGAAAGGTTCAGGCTCAGATGACTATCAGCGAAGGAACATTCATGTTCAACCAGGCTGATGCCACAACGCTTGTTCATGGTGCTTATGCAACAACAGTAAACGGTACTGGTCATGTGGCTGGTCAGGGATTGCTCAACTCTCTCTTGCTCACCGATAAGGCACAGGTTACTCCGCGCAGCATGTACAGTGAGACTCCGGGCGTTATCAAAACAAAGGCGTTGATGAATGTTAATGCTGGTGCTACTGTAAACTTCCTGATTTCTGCAACAAAGAATTCTACTCTCAATCCGCAGTTGCTGACAATGAATGGTACCGTAAAAGTGACTTTGCTTGATGACTATACACCAAAGGCTGGAGACAGCTTCACTCTTTGGACAGTGAACTCAACCTTCAAGGGCACACCTACATATGACCTGCCAGAACTTCCTGCAGGACTGAAGTGGGATACAACTGAACTTTTGCAGAAGACTGGTGTACTCAAGATTGTTGAAGACCCGACTGGCATTGATGGCATTGCTGCTGATGAAGAGGTTTCTGCCGAGGTTTATACTCTTGGCGGTCAGAAGGTAGGCACAGTAACATCTTCTATGTCTGCTCTTCAGAATGCTGTCAAGTCACTTGGCGCACAAAAGGGTACATATATTATAAAGGTACGCGCGAAGGTTGCTTCAGGCACAATGAAGCTTGTTGTAGAGTAAAATATTTCATTTTTAACAACGACGAGTTGATGAGCAAAGCGAATAATTACACTAATTAAACGAGTTTTTAAAGACAGTCGTTTATAACAACAACGAATTACACTAATTAAACGAATTATTTTAAGACATATAATTCAATTCGTCAAATTCGTGTAATTCGTTGTTTTTATATAAATACAGGGATTTATTTCATCAACTCGTCGTTGTTTTTTGCATAAAGACATACACAGGTTTCAACACATCCTGGTGTTGTTTATAAGACAATAATTATTATAATTATATTAATTTCTGTCCGGCATTGTTCTTATGCAGAATGCATTTCCCTAAGAACATCGTCAGCGATATAATAATCACTGAATGTATAAAGAAGTGATTCGGGGTCATGTAAAAGTTCACATACTTTTGATGTATAGAACAAATCCAGTGCATGTTCAGAAGATATGTTAAGACGCTCAGACAAAATAGTAACAATGCGTCCAATCTTATTCCACATTAATAAATCACTTATCATAATTATATATTATAATGTTTTACAAAATGTAAACAAGAATCTATTGCCTTTTGAGATAAAATGCAAATCTGATTGTTAGGTTTGTGTTTTGATAGTTCTTTTAAAGCCAAATCCAAAGGCATCAAATTTGCCATATATGCTTCTATTGTGTCAACCACCCTGTCGTTTGCCACACCTCCTTCAATAACATCAAAACTTTCAGCACATAAACCTGTTCTGTTGGAAATAATGAATTGTAACCATTCGTTATCATAATTGTTAAAACCCAAATAGCGAAATTTGTTTTTGATTAAATCCATATCTAATTCATAAACATTTACTATTCCTGGCTTTTGCCTTATTCGATGCATGCGTTTAGCCCAAGCCTCCGCCTGGTATTGAATGTCAGTTATGTAAAAACCTTTGCCGAAGTCAAGTCTTTCTCTGCCTGCAGCTGCAATTGGATTGTCAACTACTATTGTACTACCGTGATAAACTATCATTCTTTTTTTATATTATAATTTCTTTTCTCTTATTTCCAATGCCTCAATAATATCCTCGGTTATAGTTTCTCTACTCTGAGTGTGCAAGGTGTCATAACAAGGATAAATAAGTTCGTTAAATAAATTCACACGTTTCATTCTCGAATACATTTCTGTAGGCGAAATGCCTAAGCGTCGAGCCGCAGACTCAACACATGAACATGCAAATATATTGCGTAATTGTTCTTCTGTGGGGTATTTATATCCATTATCGGACATCAAGCCTGAATGATTCATATTTTATTTTGCTTATTATTCTGCAAATATACAACATTAAATTGAAATGACATAAAAACTAACTTTGTTTATTTGCCATAAATACAGACTTTTATTTAAACAACGACGAGTTGATGAGCAAAGCGAATAATTACACTAATTAAACGAATTATTTTTAAAACATATAATTCAATTCGTCAAATTTGTGTAATTCGTTGTTTTTATATAAATACAGGAATTTATTTCATCAACACGTCGTTGTTTTTTACATAAAGACAAACATTTATTGTTAACAACAAATTACATTGTTTATCTTTATGCCTGACAGAAATTATTATAATTATTATAATTTTTGTCTATATGTCAATTAAAAATCTTAAATTTCATCCAATTCCTGTTGTAATTGACCTTTAATTTGTTGTTTGGTAATAAAAAATATGTATATTTGCAGATATAAATTGTAGTTATGTCAAGAGAAGATAAGAATAGAATTGGATATACGGTTGCCCTTGTGACAGAATTTTCTAAGCGTTTTGACATAAGGCAAAATCAAGCATATGCATATCTTAAGCGCTATAAAGGGTTAGAACATTTTGTTCAGCATTATGGTGTGTTGCACACTTTGTCTTTCCCTGATACCATAGATGTATTGACAGAGGTTTGTATTAATAATGGAGGGCAACTGAAATGATAAAATTATATCATGGTTCTAATGTTATGATTGAGGTACCTGATTTGGTACATTCTAAACCTTTCAAGGATTTTGGACGAGGTTTTTATTTGTCTGATGCCAGAGAGCAAGCATTGGATATGGCTATACAAAAAGTAAACCAGACAAAAGAAGGAGTCGCCTGTGTTAGTGAATTCTTGTTTGATGAAACATTAATGCATTCCTCTTCTTTAAATGTATTGTGCTATCCAGACTATTCAGAAGAATGGGCCACTTTTGTCTTGGCAAATAGAAATAGGAATGCAGAACATCCTGTGCATGACTATGATATTGTTTATGGACCTATAGCAGATGATGGGGTAACATACCAACTTCGACGTTATGAAGGTGGGGTTATATCTCTGTCTCGTCTTGTAGAGGAATTGAAATATGCAAAAGGAATTACTTTTCAGTATTTTTTCGGTACGGAACTTGCTTTACGACATTTATTAAAAATATGAACCAAAAACTTACTCCAGAGCAAATTCAGTTGATGAAAGATGAACTGACTGCAGAATTGGCTTGCTGTTTGATTGAAGATTTAAATCTTGATGTACAGGATGCTATAGAAGTGTTATATACCTCCGAAACATTTCTTCGGTTGCAAGACGATTCAACCGGTTTGTATTATCAAAGCCCAGGTTACATCTACTCTTTCTTACAAAACGAATTACTTAAAGCCAAAGTTGAATAATAAACTATTTAATTCGTTTCGTCTTAAAGACAGACATTAATTTAAACAACGACGAGTTGATGAGCAAAGCGAATAATTACACTAATTAAACGAGTTTTTAAAGACAGTCGTTTATATCAACAACGAATTACACTAATTAAACGAATTATTTTAAAATATATAATTTAATTCGTCAAATTCGTGTAATTCGTTGTTTTTTATAAATTCAGGAATTTATCTCATCAACACGTCGTTGTTTTAAAACATAAAGACATACACATGTTTCAATACGTTGTGGTGTTGTTTATAAGACAATAATTATTATAATTATATTAATTTCTGTCCTATACCACAACCAATCAAGTATGCCAAAAGGTTAAGTTAAATAAATGTTAATTATGTTTAACGGATGTGTGATTGTTTATTCTTCGTACTTCATTCTTCATTAAATTGTGTTATCTTTGCAGACAAGACTAATCATTATTTAAACAAATATCTATTTTTTAACAATTAAAACTAACGTAATTATGAAGAAATTACTACTTTCAGTTTTGGCTGTTATGGGTATGATGAATGCCAATGCCTATGAGGTAAATGACATTCTTTATACTACAGCCGCTAAATTCAAGGTGACAGGTGAAAACCTCGTTACTAATGGTAACTTCGCAGATGGTACAGCAGGTTGGACAAACCAGGAAGGTACAGAAGTTAGTGCTCTGGCTTGGCAGTACACACCAGGTGCAGGTCCTAACGGCGAAGCAGTTCTTATGAGCCTTAGTGCAGAAGACGGTAACGTTCTTTCTCGTGTATTCCCATTGAATGCAGGTACTTATTCTATCAGCTATTGGATTAAGGGTGAAGTGTCTGGTTCCACAGCAAATACTTCTGCTGATGCCAACTATGCTGCATTCTATGTAAACAACGATGCTTCTCTGACAACAAACACACGTCAGGTAAACGACATTGAGTCTTTCAGTACAGAGTGGAAGCAGTTTGTTGACACTGTAACTATTTCAACAGGCGAATATCTTGTTATGTATTTCAATAAGATTGCAGCCAACACAATGGTTACAAATTTCGAGATTCACGAGATTGCCCAGCTCTATGACACTCGTCCTCTCGAGCGTGAACTAGCTTATGTTAAGTCTCTGATGGCGATGACGGACTTGTTCCCGGTTCAGGGTGATTTGGTTGATGTAGTTGGTGCTATTGAAGCTGCATTGGTTGGTGATACAAGCTTTGGTATCGATTTCAATGATCCGGGTAGCATTGCTGGTATTACAGACTTCATGGCTCAGAACTACTATCCAAACAGAGAACTCTTCTTCTCTAGCAACTCTGCCAATATGTTGGGCTACATTTCTTATGGCGACATCTCTTCATGGCCTAAATTCAACAATGCTGACGGCAAGACTTCTCAGGGTGACTGGAAGTTCTCTGGTACAACAATGCGTTGGGGACATGCTCAAGATGCAACAGCTGGTAACCTTGCATATCCGGGTAGCTACGATTTGCTCGATGGTACATGTATGATTGAAAAGGCAGGTTTGAAGGCAGGTAAGTATCTCTTCTCACTTGAGGTTATGGCTGAGAAGTATATGAAGACTAAGGTTAACGGTGGTTACTATCACCCAGACTACAATACATTAGCTGTAGGTGGTAAGATTTTCATCGGAACAGACTCAGTTCTTGTAGATACTCTTCCTAATCGTTACTATGATCGCCATTTCGTTATCGCTGACGTAAAAGAAGGTGATACTCTCCGTGCTGGTTTCCGCTTCCCAGGTTATGAAGTAGGTACTGGTGGTGGTGCTTTCCGTTTCCAGAATGCCGAACTTTATCTGATTGGTGTGTCAGGTGCACAGATTGCTCTTGAGCAGCTTGTAAAGGATATCGCTACTCAACAGAACGCTCTCAAGGTGATGATTGACTCAGCCAAGACTGTTTCTGCCAAGACTGCAGAATATCCATGGGGTATGAATGCTCTTATCGCTGCTATCCCAACTTTTGAGGAGTATCTGAACTCTACTTATTCTGTTGTTGACGCTGAGGGTAACAATGTTTCTCTTACTGTTGATTTGACTGAGGAGCAGAATGCACTGCCAACAGAAATCAAAAACCAGATGTCTGCTATGCGTACAGCTATTCAGAACCTCTACGCCTTGAACAAGCCTATCGCTGACATTGCTGAGGCGATTGCCTACCACAGAGGTGAGATCGTTAACGAACTTTATGCAGCAGCAGCAGCTAATGCAAGAGCCAACTATGAGGCTTCTATTGCAACTGCCGAAGCTTTGAAGGCATCTGTATCTCAGCTTGACTCAATTCCTGCAGCAGAAGAGAAAGCAAAGTTCGAGGCAGCTATTGCAGATATGACAGTTAAGGAAGTTCAGTTCAAGAAGACTTGTGCTTCTTATGCAGCTCCTGCTCCAGAGACAATTGCAGCTCCTGACTTCACAGGTCAGACAAACAAGGCTCTGCCAAAGAACGGTTGGACTGGTGTTAATGGTGGTAACATGCGTAATCAGGACTGGAAGTATGCAACATGGAACGTTGAAGGTCGTGAAGAATTTGGTCGTGGTTATGTGAACGGATGGCGTGGTAATACTGTTTGTCCACGTGCAAAGGTTAGTCAGATTGTAACTCTTGAAACAGAGGGTGTTTATGAAATGAGCGCATTTGTTTATGGTGCAAGTGAGGGTAACAAGTATGTTGGATACTTCACTATCATTGCTGATGAAGAGACCGGTGTCTCTATCGATACAACATTTGATAACTCTAAGCATAGAATCTTCTTAGGTCCTAACGGTGCTCCAGACTCAACGCTGACACACAGTCAGTATCTTAATGACTTGTATCGCCCAAGTAAATTCTCTGTTTACTATGTTAAGGAAGGAACTGATCCTGTAGAGGTTGAACTTGGTTTCGAGTCTCGTCCAGAGTGGGTGAACAAGAATGGTGCTAGTATTTGGGGCTTCGGTGGTGTTGACCTCAAGTATGGTGGTGCAACAGCTAAGTACGATGCTGATATCACAGCAGATTTGGCTAACTATGTTGCTCAGGCAAACGCACTGTTGGCATTGCCGGAGGCGCAGGCTGAAGTTAACAAGTGGATGGCTATCAAGCTCCAGCGCTATGTTAACGATGCAGCTGCAGCAACAACTCTTGGTCAGAAGATGAATACTATCCACCGTCTGAAGGAGACAATGGATCGTCTGAATATCCTTGTTACAGGTATCGAAGGTGTTGAGGCAGAAACAGTTCTTGATGCAAACGCTAAGGGTGTTTACTCTATCACTGGTGTTAAGCTTGGCAACGAGCTGAAGGGTCTCCAGAAGGGTCTTTACATCATCAATGGTAAGAAGTACATTGTTAAGTAATAAACATTAAGTACTAAATAATTTGGGCTGGCGGAAACGTCAGCCCTTTTTGTTTAGTCTTACTGAAATTTCTTGGTTGACAGAAATTAATATAATTATAATAATTTTTGTCTTATAATAAACAACTAATTAAGCGAGGTATTGAAACATGTGTATGTCTTTATGTTTTAAAACAACGAATTATACTAATTTTACGAATTAATTTATATTCTTAATGCCTAAACCACTAATTACACAAATTTAACTAATTATAGTTTGTTTTTAAAAATTCGTTTAATTCGTTTAATTAGTTGTTTAAATAAATGTCTGTCTTTATTGGGAATATAAAATTATAATAATTTCAGTCATGCATAGAGAATAACAATATAATTTGTTGCTGAAATTAATGTCTGTCTATATTAAAGGAAACTGAAGATTTTTTAAGATATTAGTTAATTTTCTTGTGTGTTTCATTTTTTTTTATTTATTTTGCATTTTAAACTACGCAAACTGTAATGATGAAATTAAAACAAATAATTAGCTAATAACAATTTATGAAAAAATCAATCTTCATTCTATCCCTGTTATTAACGGGATTGATGACTTCTTGCGTTGAGAAAAACGAGGAAGTGCCTGCTGATGAAAAGCCTTCATGGCTTGGTAGCAGCATCTATCAGGAATTGAAGAATCCAAACCCAGAGGCGTTGACGGGAACGTTCAACACTTACCTCCGTTTGGTTGATGACCTCGACTATGCCGAGATTCTCGACCGAACTGGTAGTAAGACAGTATTCCCAGCCAACGACGAGGCGTTTGAACGATTCTTTAGTAACAACAACTGGGGAGTAAGCTCATACGATCAGCTTACAGAGTCACAGAAGAAACTCCTTCTTTACTCTTCAATGCTCGACAATGCACTGCTCGTTAGCATGTTGCCTAACGTAAGTAGTGGTGCTACTGAAGTGATGCATGGTATGGCCATCAAGCATCCAACAGCTGTCAGCGTAATTGACTCTATCCAGTTTATACCTAACAGACAGGGTATGCCGGCGTACAACCCGTTGTGGGAGAAGTATCATGACAAGGGTATCTATGTGGTTAGCGACAATACCCGTCCTATGATGGTTCACCTTACCCGCGACTATATGCTGGGCAACAGTATTACAACCAAGGGTCCAGAGAGCGACTTTGCCGTAATTACAGGTTCTGAATATACAGACGGAATGGCGTATATCTTCAGCAACAAGATCATAACAAAGCGTCCTGACGGTCTTACCTGCCAGAACGGTTATGTTCACCAGATGGAAGACGTGCTCGTTCCTCCGGGCAACATGCCCCAGATGCTGAAGGCTGACTCTGAGACAAGTCTTTTCAGTCGTGTGCTCGACTATTTCAATGCACCTTATTTTGATAAGACAACAACAGACAACTACAATAGCTGGGCTCTTCAGAACAACCAGCCGCTTATCGACTCTATCTATCAGGTACGCTACTTCAGCGGTTATTCACAGGGTGGCTCACAGTTGGCAATGTCTCCAGACAACGTGCCTGTTCCAAACGTGTTGACCTACGACCCAGGATGGAACGGTTATTATCCACAGGTGACAAATAACGTTGATTACGACGAGACAATCGTTGATATAGGTGCAATGTTTGTTCCAGACGACAAGGCTTTTGAGAATTATTTCTTGCCAGGTGGTCACGGTGAGTACCTTATTGATATTTATGGTGCCGCAGGTAAGGCTAACACTAAGGAGAATCTTGCTGAGAACCTTGACTCTCTTCACAAGAAGGCTCCTGGCATTTTGACATCATTCGTTAAGAACCTTCAGAAGACTTCGTTTGCCAAGAACGTGCCAAGCAAGTTCCCGACAGTTACCAATGACGCCAGTGAGAACATGGGTCTTACTGTTGACATGCTGAAGAAGACAACTGATGGCAAGTATGACATTAAGATAGCTAACAATGGTGTTATCTACGTTCTTAACCAGATGATAGCACCAGACGAGTATCAGTCTGTTATGGCTCCTGTTTCAACATATCCAGACATGCGCGTTATGCGTTGGGCTGTTAAGGACCGTGAGTTGCTGCTCGTTGACTTCCAGTACTATCTGTTGGCAATGAATGCTAACTTCGCATTCTTTATTCCTGAAGACTCTGCTTTCCAGAGCAAGTTCTATGTAGATCCAGCAACACTGCCACGCTATCCAGGTTTGTCTGTTGATGAAAACGACAACGTGGTTAAGGGTGGAGTAGCACAGGGTGCTAACCACTATGCACAGGCTGTAAAGTTCTTCTATGACGGAAAGAACCTTAACTACCAGCGTTATAAGTATGACCCAGAGACAAATGAAATCGGAGACCTTATCAATGGTGTCGTTGTTAAAGATGCAGGTACAGTAGCTTCTGTCAAGTCACTTCTTGTTGACATCTTGAACTACCATACCGTGATTCTCGATGATGGTGAGAAGCTTGGCGCTAACAAGTATTACAAGACAAAGCACGGTGCTGAGATTTGCATCGATGGTGCACAGGTTGGCAACAAGGTTATGACAGGTCTTAATGTTGACAATGGTTATGAAGCACCTGTAATTAAAGAAGTTTATCAAGAGAAGAACGGTGTGGCTTATCGTATAGACCGCATAATCGAGGCTCCACAGAACAGTGTTTACAAGACATTGCTTGAGAATAATGCCCGTTTCTCTCAGTTCATTGAACTTTGCGACGGATTTGGCGAAGGTAATGCAGACGTGCTCGAGTGGGCAGGTATAGCAGGTGCCGCAGAGTCTGGCAAGGAGTCACAGCAGCAGCGCTACAGAATCTTTGACAGCAAGAAGATGAAGGACGCAACAAGCAATTATGCTTGTCTTGACCAGAATGTAAGATTCTTCAACACATACAACTATACTCTTTATGCTCCAAACAATGGTGCTATGGATAAGGCATTCGCTCAGGGACTTCCACGTTGGACAGACATCCGTGCTATGTTTGAGAAGTATGCTGAAGGTGCTGACGAAACAGAAGAGGTAAGTCCAGAAGAGCAGGCGGACAAGGATAAGGCATTGGCAATGATTATGACAATCCGCGACTTTATCCGTTATCACTTCCAGACAATGGCACTCTACGCTGACAATAAGCTTGAGGGCGTGGCAAGTGGTGAGACTGTTAAGTTCCAGACAATGTCTTCTGACGAACTTGGTGTGGCTCTCGAACTTTCTATCTCAGGCGGCAATGGTGTTATCAACATCACCGATGCCAGCGGAGCAACACATGTTATCGATGCCAATGACCAGAGCAAGGTGTCTAACAAGATGACACGTGACTACTGGTTCGACGGTACTACTATTAACACATCTTCATTCTGTGCTATTCATGAACTTTCTGAACCATTGAACAGCAATGCTTCAGGCAGTTATGCAAAGCAGTATTCTTCAAAGGCTGCTCAGGCAAAGGCTGTGAAGAAATTCCAGAAAGAAATAAATCTTTAAAGGCGAAATACTATGACAATGAAAAAGATTCTGTTTACAGCTTTGCTTTGCGTCATAAGCCTAACGGCAATGGCACAGGGTAAGCGTATATCAGGTACGGTTTCCGATAATATGGGACCCGTAATGATGGCAAATGTCGTGGAGCGTGACGCAAACAACCGTATCGTCTCGGCTACACAGACAGACTTCAACGGAAACTTCGCCCTTCAGGTGAAGAATCCGAAGAACAAGATTGTTGTATCATACGTGGGTAGCAAGACCTACGTAGCTGAGATAGGCGCAAAGACTGTGTTCAATATTACTCTGCAGGCAGAGCAGACACAGTTGAAGGAAGTTACCGTTACTTCTAAGCGTCAGGCATCTGGCGGTCTGATGATTCCAAAGAGAGAGATTTCTGTGGCTCAGCAGACATTTAACATGGAGCAGGTAGAAGGTCTTGCCTTTACATCTGCCGACGAGGCTCTTCAGGGTGAGATTGCCGGTCTTGACATCGTGGCAAACTCTGGTAACCTTGGTTCTGGTACTCAGATGCGTCTTCGTGGTGTTACCACTATTAATGGTGATGCTAACCCTCTGATTGTTGTTAACGATAAGATTTTCGACAATCCAGATTCTGAGTTTGACTTTGCAAATGCAAATGAAGAAGACTATGCAGCTTTGCTTTCAGTCAACGTTGATGATATCGCAAAGATTGACGTTCTCAAGGACGCTGCTGCAACAGCCGTTTGGGGTGCTGAAGGTTCTAATGGTGTTATCTGTATTACAACAAAGCGTGGTACCAGAGGTCCGACGCGTGTAGGTTTCTCTTATAAGTTGAGAGGTACATGGCAGCCAGAGGGATATAAACTGCTTGATGGTGACGGTTATACCATGCTTATGAAAGAGGCATTCTACAACCCAGGTCAGGCTTCTAATGCTACAACAAACATCAACGAGTTGAACTATGTAAAGAGTTGGGCTGATTATGAGAACTGGAATAACAATACTGATTGGGTGGATGAGGTGACACAGTTTGGTCCACAGCATGAATTCAACTTCAACCTCTCTGGTGGTGGTGAGAAGGCTACATTCCGTATCGCAGCTGGTTATAAGCACCAGACAGGTTCGGTTATCAAGCAGAACTTCCAGCAGTTTACTACACGTTTGGCACTCGACTACAACGTTAGTGACCGTATTCGTTTCTCTGCAGAGTTCCCTCTTACATATACTAATAATATAAAGAATGCAAAGGGATTGCTAAGTATCGCACAGAAGCTTGCTCCTAACATGTCTATCTATCGTCAGAATGCTGACGGAACAGATACTGACGAGTATTATCTGATGAATCCAAGTGGTAATGCCACTCTGGGTAACTACTCTTCTAATCAATTGAAGGATATCCGTGACCTTGGCAACCCTATTGCTATTGCAAATCTTGCTTGGGCTAAGGAGCAGACATACCGTATCACTCCTGACTTCAACGTTAAGTATGAATTGTTGGGCATTGATTCAGAAAGCCATCGACTGACTTTCAACGGACGTGTTGACTTTGACATCTATGCAAACAGTAAGCCTTCATATACTCCAGAAGGATTGCAGACAGGTACTGGTATCAATGAGTCTTGGAATGCTTCTTCAAATGCAGAGAGCAACCGTTTCAAGATTGGTGCTAAGATGGAGTTGGTTTTCACGCCATACTTCAAGAACAAGGATTTCTTCTCTACTATGCGTGCATACTATGAGATGAATACATCTAAGAGTAACTCACAGGATATTTCTGTATATAATCTTCCAGGCGATATTACATCTCCAACTATTGATGCTGCTTTGAAATCTATGGGCAGTAGCAATAGCCGTTCAAATTCTCAGAACTGGGTTTACAATGGTCACTTCTCATACAAAGAGCGTTATATCGTAGGTTTCTCTCTCCGTGCAGACGGTAACTCTAAGTTCGGTCCAAAGAACAAGTGGGGTTACTTCCCTGGAGCATCTTTGCGTTATAACATCAGCGACGAGCCATTCATGAAGCCTTTGAAGAGCGTTGTTTCTATTCTCGGTCTTCGTGCCAGCTGGGGTGTAAACGGTAAGGCTCCAAATGCAGACTATCTGTTCTATAACACATATAATACATCAGCTGGTAGTTATGGTTTTGGAAACCAGACAACTCCAATCGCAACACTTGACGGTTTGAAGCTTGACGACCTTCGTTGGGAGAAGACAACTTCTTACAACCTCGGTTTCAACCTCGGCCTGTTCAACGATATGATTGAGATCGATTTCGACTACTACCACAAGGATACTAAGGACCTCTTGATGAGTAATATCCGTATCCCTTCAATGACTGGTTACTCTACTCTTAGCAATGCAAACGTTGGTAGAATGACTAACGACGGTTGGGAAATGAACATCAACGCACGAGATTTCGTTAAGGTGGGCAAGTTCTCTATCAGTGCAGGTCTCAACGTGGCTCAGAACGAGAACCTTCTTAAGGAAATGGACGAGACTGTGCTTGAGTCAATCAACAATGACTGGGTAGCTACAGAACGCGGTGGCGATTCTTATCTGAACCGTATTCAGATTGGCAACGCTCTCGGTTCAATGTATGGTTTCCGTTATAAGGGTGTTTATCAGTACACATACGACTATCTGCAGAACTATCAGAAGGAAAACAACCTTTCTACTGAAGAATATGAGAACTGGATTAACAATGAGTTCCTTGCAAGCGGCAAGACAGCTCCTATCGTAATCGGTTCTAATGGCAAGGTGCAGATGAAGAGCAACGGCAAACCAATGGAGTTGGTTTACAACTATGCTGACGGTGCTCCTACATACAAATTCCAGGGTGGTGATGCAATTTATGAAGATATCAACCACGACGGTCAGATCAATGCCCTCGACGTTGTTTATCTTGGCAACTCTCTGCCAAAGGTACAGGGAGGTTTCAACTTCACTATCAAGTATGGCAACTTTACAGTTAAGCCACGTTTCATGTACCGTTTTGGCAACAAGGTTATTAATGTTGCCCGCATGAACCTTGAAAAGATGTACGACACATTCAATCAGAGCGCTACTGTTAACTATCGTTGGCGCAAGGATGGTGACATAACACCAATGCCACGTGCTATGTATAACTCAGGTTATAACTTCCAAGGTTCTGACCGTTATGTAGAGGATGGCTCATTTGTTCGTTTCCAGAACATTCAGGTGTCATACAACTTCCCTAAGAAGATGATTAAGTCATGGGGATTGGAGCGTTTGCAGCTCTACTTCTCAATGGATAACCTCTACTGCTGGACAAAGTATAGCGGTGTTGACCCTGAGATTTCTACCGGTGCATTCGGTGTTGCAAAGGATAACTCACAGACACCACGTGCCAAGTCTTTTACAGCAAGTATCAATATCGGATTCTAATATAATATAGTATAAGACAATGAAAAAATATATTTCAATATTATTGGGCGGTCTGATGATGGCATCGTGCGTTGACACCGTGCTTCTGCCAGACGATAAGACCGTTGACGAGGACTTCTGGCAGTCTAAGTCAGATGTGTCGATGATGGTGAACGGCGCATACTCAAAGATGACTGGAGCTGATGTCATTTCTAAACTCATTGTTTGGGGTGGTTTCCGTTCTGACGAGCTGCTTTTGGTAAGCAATATTAACGATGGAACTCGTAACTCTCTTCTCGAAATAGAGGAGGTTAACATTGAGACAACCAACGCTTTTTCGGCATGGGCACCTATATATTCGGTTATCAACAACTGTAATATCGTGCTTCAGAAAGCAGAGCCTGTAATGTCTATCGACCCTAATTATACAAACGGTGACTATGAGACAGACCGTTCTCAGATGTTGGCTTTGCGTGCCCTTTGCTATTTCTATCTGGTTCGTACCTTCCGTGATGTTCCATATACTACTACTGCTTATATGAATAGCAGTCAGGATATGACTATCAGACAATTGTCGCCAGACTCTGTGCTTGTCAACTGTATTGCTGACCTTGAAGAGGCAGAGAAGAATGCCCTTTCTGCGGCAGCAAGCGGATGGCAGCGTGTGGGTTGGATTAACAAGGAAGCCATCCACTCGATTCTTGCCGACATCTATCTGTGGCGTGCTTCTGTAATGCACAATCCAGAAGACTACAAGAAGTGCGTTGAATATTGCGACAAGGTGATTGAGTCAAAACGTGCTAACCACGTTCAAGGCCCAATGGAGACAGTTGTAAAGGAGTATCCTTTGTATGATGCAGGTGAAGCTTATAACGAAATTTTCATCAACATGAACTCTGAAGAAAGTATCTTTGAGCTGCAATCAGGCAACAACTCAGGTCTTTGTTCATATTATTTTAAATATAAGGACAACAACTCTACTACAGGTTATTTGCAAGCATCTTCAATTTTTGGTGCAACTGGTACATCTAATGTTTATGCATCAGGCAATGACTTCCGTTATTGGATGAACACATTTGATGTCGGTTCTGGTGCTGCTTCGTTTGATGTACGCAAGATGATAGGTCAGAACATGTATACTGCACTGCCAACTAAGGGTATTGCGCGTGAAGCAAGACAGTATGGAAATTTCCGTCAGAACTTTATTATCTATCGCTTGACAGACATCATGCTTATGAAGGCAGAGGCTATGACACAGTTGGCAGCAGACAAGGCAGACCCAATTCTTCGCAGTGCATTCAATATTGTACAGTATGTAAATAACCGTTCATACGATGATGCAGCTAAGTCAGACTCGTTGAAGTGGAATACATACGCCGATGTTCAGCGTATGGAAGAACTGATTCTTGCAGAGCGTTTGCGTGAACTTTGTTTCGAAGGCAAGCGCTGGTATGACCTGCTCCGCTATAACTACCGTCATGTAGAGGGTGTTGACTATACAACAACTCTTGCTGATATGGAAGCAGCAGGCACACCACTGCCAAAGAACCACAATGCTATGCTTGACCTTATTGGACGTAAATATACAGAAGGTGCAGCAGCTCGTAAGGCTAAGATGCGTTCTGAGGCTAACCTGTATATGCCGATACCTCGTACTGATACTGATGTCTGCGACTGGTTGAAGCAGAATCCTGCTTATAGCGACAACGATCAATTTACACAAAATGATTAAACAAAGGAGGATTAGAAATGAAAAATAATATATTAAAGAAGTTAACAGGACGCTTGTCTATGGGTGTTGCGGCTGTGGCAATCATTGGAATGGTTGCCTGCAACCCTGAGCCAGACGAGTCAAACCGTTATACTGCTACCAACGAGACCATCGGCTCGTTTATCAAGAAAGACAGTACGCTTACTTCTTTCGACTATATCCTTACCCGTGTTGGCTTAGACCGCATGATGATGTCTTACGGACAATATACATGCTATGCTCCGACTAACGACGGTGTACAGGAATATATTGACAGTCTGTATCGTGACCCGGAATCAGTAGAGGCAGGTAATCCACGCAATGGTATGGAAGACCATGGTGTACTGGCAGAAGGTCAGCATGTAGAACTGGAATGGCTTACTGACAGTTTGTGTAACGATATCGCACGCTATCATCTTTCTAACGGTCTTTACAGTATTGTAGAGATGGGAGGTTCTGGTGCTACAATATCTACAATGCTTGGTCGTCCGCTTACATCTAAGGTTGACTCTTTAGGTTATACCGTACTGAATGATGTTGCTCGTGTAACAAGCGAAGACAATATCGTGGAGAATGGTCTTGTTCATATTATGGATAAGGTGGCTCCTCGTTCAACACGTCTTTTGGCAGATGAACTTGAGCGTCAGGAAGAGTTCAAGCTCTTCAGTTGGGCACTCGAGGTTACAGGTCTTTGCGACTCTATCACCAAGACAACCAAGGGCGTTAAATATACTCTTGACGATTTGAACGGTGACTGTCGTGATACTGGTGGTGAAGAACTTTATTGGCCAGAGGAATGTAAGGTTGCATATACAATCTTTGCAGAGACTGATGCTGTTCTTGCTTCTAAAGGTATCACAACAGAAGAACAACTCGTTGCATACGCCAATAATGTATATGGCGGTGCTGCAGGTTGGTATGACAATCTAGCTGAGAAGGGTCTCTGGAACAGTGACCAGCAGACATACGTTAAGTCTGTAAGTACAGGTAATGACTACCACAACCGTAACAATGCGTTGAATATGTTCGTTTCATACCATATCCTCTATGCAGGTATGGCTAAGGACCAGTTGCTGTTCGAGAACAAGACTGGTGTAAGTGTAGCAACAAGCTGCTGGAACTATGCAAACAATGCAGACCAATACGACTACTATGAGACAATGTTGCCTCAGACAATTCTGAAGATATGGAAACCATTCGGTCAGAAGTTCCTCTATATCAACAGATACCAGACATTCAACACTCTTACAGACTCTTTGGCTACAATGGGTATCAACAACCATCAGCTGATTTATCAGGGTGTTAGAATTGAGCGTGACAATGTAACAGACATTATTGCTTATAATGGTTATGTTCACAGAATCAATGACATCCTTGTTTATAACGAGCAGGTGCCAAACGGAGTACTTAACGAGCGTATGCGCTTCGATGCAACAACAATGTTGCCAGAGTTCATCAACAACGGTTTCCGCTATATGTTGAGCAGTGAAGTTTCTGCATTGAACTCAGGTGGTAGCGGTTCGCGTGTAGCATTCCCTAAGCAGTTCTTCGATGGTGTTCAGTGCTATAGTGAAGGTTCGCTGTTGCGCTATAACATCAAGGGCTATTATAATGCTTATCAGGCAGACGCATTCCAAGGATGGGGTAAGTATGACCTTGCTGTGAAGTTGCTTCCTGTTCCATCTGGAATCTACGAACTCCGTCTGCTTTACTCTCCAATGGGGCACGGTGGTTTCATGCAGTTCTATCTTGGTACATCAAGTTCTTTGGCAGACATGCAGGCCTTGAGCATCCCTCTCGACGTAACTATCGATGAGACTGACCCACGTATCGGTTGGACTGTATGGTATGAGGAACCAGACCTTGGCGTTGCAACTGATGAGGCTATGCGTAACCGTGGTTACTTGCGTGGCCCTATGAGCTATACAAGTCACCCGGAGCGTGGATGGGACAATCAGGATGCTAACCTTCGTGGTTCATCTTACGGTAACGTTGCTTTGCGTCGTATCCTTGATACTCGTAACTTCAAGCAGAGTGACAATTACTGGTTGCGTATTAAGAACGTGCTTCCTGATGGTGACATCAACAAGAAGTGGCAGCTCGACTATGTTGAGTTGGTTCCAATGAGTGTCGTTAATAATGACATGTATTCAGAAGACTGGTATTAAAAAGTAAACTATCGAATATGAAACGATTTAAATATATTGGAATAATGATGATGGCAGCCGGTATGCTGACTGCCACATCTTGCTCCGACTTCGATGATTACAACGAGGCTCAGATGAATCCTGAAGCAACTGGTAATCTGTCATTGTGGGAGAATATAAAGCAGAATCCCAACCTGAGTGATTTCAAAGAACTGGTTGAGAAGGCTGGCTTTGACGATGAACTGCAAGGCTCACACTACTACACTGTATGGGCACCATTGAACGGTACATTCGACAAGTCTCAGTTTGAGAATCTTGACGAGGCAGCGTTGCTGAAGCAGTTTGTTTATAATCATATTGCAGACTATAACCATCCAATATCAGGCGATGTGACAAACCGTATCTATACATTGAATAGAAAGACTTACAATTTTACAGGTCTTGGCGGTGTCATTACATACGCAGATGTTAAGTTGGATCAGGCAAACCTGCCAAGCACTAACGGTATCATTCATACACTCCACGGAGCTGCTATGTTCTATGATAATATCTATGATTTTATCACAGGTTCTCAGGAATATACTATGCTTAGAGATTACTTCAATAAGTATGAGTTGAGCATGCTTGACGAGGAAAATAGTGTTAAGGGACCTATGGTGAACGGTTTGCAGACATACGTTGACTCAGTGATGATTGTAGAGAACTCACTGCTTGATATGTTCCATCTTAATGCAGACTTGCAGCATGAGGACAGTTCTTATACATTCATTGTTCCTACAGACAAGGCATGGGAGAGCGCTTATAACCGCATCAAACCATACTACAATTTCATTAAGAATACCACTGTTCAGGATTTGACAGCAACTCAGAGTAGTTCAAAGATTCCAACAATCAACACTGGTGACATTGACAATGCGATGCTGAGCGACTCTATCACAAAGCTTTTTATCGTTAATGACCTTGTGTATAGCAACAATAACTGGTATAACCAGTGGATTGTTACAGGTAGAGAGGCTACAGCAACAGACTCTATCCGCTCAACAACAAGAACGAAGCTTTCTAATCCAGGTGACATTCTCGGACAGACAATTGGCGAGCCTTTGAAGATGAGTAACGGATGGGTGCGTCTTGTTGATAGTCTCGCATTCTATTCTTGGGAAACATTTGCTCCAGAGAGACGTATCAACCCTCTTGGTTACGCAGGCCTTATCACTGCTGCAGGTTCTGCAAGAAATATAAATATACAGTTTACTAAAGATGCTTGGGTAAACAAATGGGGTGATTTCACAGAGCAAGGCGGTGAGTTCAGATTCTCAAATATCGAACCGTCAGGTGCGCGTACAAAACCTGAGCTTCATGTGTTCCTGCCAGGTGTATTGTCAACAAAGTATAAGTTCTATGTAGTGTTTGTTCCTGGTTCTATTATAGGCGAGGACAATCGTCCTAACCAGGTGAACTTCACACTGAACTATTGTAAGGCAGACGGTAAGCTTGCTAAGTATAACTTTAGCAGCGACCTCTTGCACAACAACCCAAGCAAGCAGGTTCCGTTCGTTAACGATACCTCTAAGGTTGACACAATGTTTATCGGTGAGTTCACATTCCCTGTAGCATACGCAGGACTTCCACAGATTGGAAACAAGATGATGGCACCAGACATCAAGATTTCATCTCCGATGAGTGTGTTCAATGCAACATTGCTGAACACATATACACGTGCGTTGCGTATAGCAGCTATTATTATGAAACCAGTAGAACTTGCAGAGTTTGAAGAAAATCAGAAGTAATTATGATGAGCACTATAAAGAATAAAATACAATTGCCGAATCTCAGATTCGCAATATGTGCCCTTGCACTGGGACTTTGTGCTGCTCCTGTTCTCGCTCAAGATGCAGATGGAGCAGAGGAGAAGGTTAAGCAAGTCAAGCGCCAGAAGGCTCCACAATATCCAACAATGACTGTTAAGGGTGTTGTTCTTGATCAAGCATCAAAGACACCTCTAGCAGGTATCCAGTTGCAGGCTTTAGGTCATCAGCGCTATACAGCTATGACAAACGAGAAGGGTGAGTTCACCATCAAGGTGCCTACATTCGCCACATCTCTCTATGTGTTTGCTCCAGAGTTCATGTCGCAGCAGGTGGCTATCAACTCTGATCAGGAAGACCAGTTTGTTACCATCAAGATGCTTAGCGACAAGTTTGGCGCTATGTATGGCACTGGTACAACAATAACAGCAGAGAACAGTTTTGATGCTACTCAATCAGCTGCAACCATCGATGGCGAGATTGGTAATAAGATTGGTGCCGATGTTCGCAGCATTATGCGTTCAGGAGTAGCAGACGGCGGTGCTTCAATGTTCATCCGTGGTCTTAACTCAATCACATCTAATGCACAGCCACTGATTGTCGTTGACGGTGTGGAGATGGATATGCAGCGCAACCGCAGCTCACTGCATCATGGTCAGTTCAGCAATATCCTTGCTAACATCTCACCAGACGACATCGCTTCTGTTAAGGTGTTGAAGAATGCAACAGCCCTCTACGGTGCTCGTGGTGCAAACGGTGTTATCCTTATCGAAACAAAGCGTGGTCACAGTATGGCTACACGTATCGATGCCAACATCTCAGTAGGTGTAAGCATGATACCGCAGTTGCCTACAATGATGGATGCTACCCAGTATCGCACATACGCAACCGAGATTCTCGGTACTATCGAGGATATCCAGAAGCGCGACATCCAGTTCCGTTTCCTCAACGACGACCCTAACTACTATTATTATAATGTATATCATAATAATACAGATTGGAGCGACCATGTTTATACTGAGGGACTCACACAGAACTATAGCATTAACGTGCAGGGTGGTGACGACGTTGGTATGTATAACCTTTCTGTAGGTTATATGGATGCACAGGGTACAGTTGAGAAGACAAGCTTCAACCGTATGAATGTTCGTTTCAACACTGACATTACCATTACAGACGAGCTGTCAACACGTTTTGATATGTCTATCTCAAGAACCAACAACGAGGTGTTTGACGATGGTTTCGGTCCGAACCTTTCTGCTTCTACCATCACATCACCAACAGCATTGGCTCTGATTAAGGCTCCTATAGTAAGCCCATATCAGTACAACAAGCTCGTTGGCGGATTTACAAGCCTCTTGAGCAACTACGATGATATCTTCTATCAGATTCATAATGATGACAGATATGCTCTTGCCAACCCTGTTGCTATCCTTGAGAATGCTAACGGCGACAACAAGAATAAGGCTGAGAACACATTGTTCAACGTTCTTCTTGCTCCTAAGTATGAGTTCAACAAGAGCCTGAGCCTGAGCGGACTTGTAAGCTACATGCTTAACCGTAATGCACAACGCTACTATCGTCCTTACGAGGGTGTTCCTCCTTTCGCTATCGATGAGTTGGGTACTGTAACAAGTAAGGTTATGTCTATGTTCGCTAAGGAGACCAACTTCGTAGGTAACTTGCAACTCGACTGGAATCATCAGTATGGCAAGCATGGCTTGGCTGCATACGCAGGATTCCGCTACAACTACTTCTCATACGACAACAGTGACCTGTCAACAGAATATACAGGTGTTACAAACGACAAGAACCCAGCTTTGTCTGCTGGTTCTGGCTATCAGGACATCAAGGGTGTAAACGATGTATGGAAGACATTGCAGTGGTACGGAAATGTAGATTATAACTACATGAACCGTTATTTTGCAACTGTTTCTCTTATGGCTGAGTCTAACAGCCGTTTCGGTGAGAATGCCGATGGTCTCGATTTCTGTGGCGTTAAGTGGGCTATCTTCCCAAGCGTACAGCTCGGTTGGTTGATGAGCAACGAAAAGTGGTTCCCAAAGAATGCAGGTATCGACTATCTGCGTCTGAACGCCGGTTTCGACCTGAGCGGTAACGACGACATCAGCAACTATGCTGCCCGTACAAGTTTTACAGCCGTTAAGTACAACGGAACCCTGATGGGTGCACAGCTTACTAACATTGGTAACGATAAGATTAAGTGGGAGTCAACACAGAAGTTGAACTTCGGTTTGCAGGCATACTTCCTCAACAACCGTCTCGGTGTTAACTTCGACTACTTTATCCACAATACAAAAGACCTTCTTACTCTGAAGAGCTTCTCTAACCCAATCGGTGGTATCAACAACTACTGGTGCAATGGTGGCGAGTTGAAGAACACTGGTTATGAAGTAACCGTAACAGCCAAGCCAGTTGTGTCTAAGGACTGGAGAGTTGAGGTCGGAGCATCTGCCGGTCACTACAAGAACGAAGTTACAAAGCTTCCTGACGGTGAGTTCATCACCTCTATCTATGGTGCCGACATGCTTACATCTGTAGGCAACCCAGTAGGATTGTTCTATGGTTACAAGACAGACGGTGTGTTCTCAACCGATGCAGAGGCTAAGGCTGCAGGCAACAACGACTATCTCTATATGGAAGATGCATCAGGCAACAAGCAGAACTTCGTAGCTGGTGATGTACACTTCCTCGATATGAACCAGGATGGTAAGATAGCTGAAGACGACCGTACCGTTATAGGTGATCCTAACCCAGACATCTATGGTAACATCTTCGCTAAGGTAAACTGGAAGCATCTTACTCTTAGCCTCGGCTTCAATTATAGCCTCGGCAATGATGTATTCAACTATCAGCGCTCAATCCTCAACTCTGGTAGTACATTCTACAACCAGCAGGTGGCATCTGTTAACCACTGGCGTTATGATGGTCATCAGGCAGAACTGCCACGAGCTATCTTTGGCGACCCAATGGGCAACAACCGTTTCAGCGATCGCTGGATTGAAGATGGCAGCTATCTGCGTCTGAAGACTGTGAACCTCTCATACCAAGTTCCTGTTCCAGGTACATGGACATGGCTCCAGGGCTTGACAATCTGGGCTGAGGCACAGAACCTTGTTACTCTGACCAAGTATCTTGGCAGCGACCCAGAATTCAGCATCGGCAATGGTGTTTACTATCAGGGTATCGACTGTGGCAACCTTGCTCAGGGACGTTCATTCACATTAGGTGTTAAGATTAATTTATAAGCAAGAAGTATGAAAAAGATTATAATATCAATAGCAGCGGTACTGGGCTTAGGCTCAGTTACCAGCTGTTCAGACATGCTTGAGACAGAAAGTTCACGCCAGATGTTTGAGCCGGAACTTAATCAGAAGACCGACTCTATATTCTATGCTTTCGGTATTGCTCAGGCTATGCAGCAGCTTGCTGACCAGTATGTGTTCCAGGGAGAAATGCGCGGTGACTTGGTTGCTACAACAACAGCAACAGACAAGAATCTTCGCGAATTGGCTAATTTCTCTGCCACAACGGCAAACAAGTATGACAGTGCTTACGTTTACTATCGCGTGATAAACAACTGTAACTATTATATCGCTTACCGCGATACAACACTTCTTACAGGTGCTACAGCAGTTGTCATGAATGAGTATGCAGCAGTTAAGGCCTTCCGTGCATGGGCTTACTTGCAGTTGGCTAAGAACTATGGAAAGGTTCCATTCTTCACAGAACCATTGACAAAGATAAGTCAGATTGACGGTGGCAACTTCCCAGAGTACGGCATCAATGAGATTGTTGCAGCATTGGCTCCAGACCTTGCTCAGTATTCTGGTTATCAGGTTCCTCATACAGGACTTAACTATGATATCGGTTCAACTAACTGGGGACAGGCCAAGAAGATTACAACAAAGCAGATTTTTATTCCTGTTGATGTTGTTCTTGGTGAGTTGTATCTTGAGACAGGCGATTATCAGAACGCGGCACATTATTATACTGAGTATCTCACAAAGATAAAGCCAGTCCAAGACAAATATTATGTTGTATCATCACGCGCTCTTAATTTCGATGAAAGACCATCTGATTATTTCGGTGGGTTACTGGGATCTGGTTTGTCATGGACTGCAATATTCGGTATTGACGGCGGTAATGGCGACTTGATTTCATATATTCCAATGGCAGTTAACCGTCTGAAAGGTACAACAACTATCGTTCCTTTCGCATTCGGTTATGACTACTATGCTGTTGACAATGCTAATCAGTGCCCAATGGCTGATGATGTACAGTTGCAGCCTTCTGACTATTATGTAACATTGTCTGATTCTACAGATTACTTCTACCTTGTAGATACAGATATTGACCACAGAACAGTCAGCATTGCTAATCTCGGCGACAATCGTCTTTCAAATATTACACGTCAAGGCGTAGGTGATGACTCTCTTAAGGTTTGGATGAACAAGTACAATCAGGGTAATATCATTCTTTATCGTAACACAACCATCTGGCTACGTCTTGCTGAGGCATTCAACCGCATGGGCTATTACGATGCTGCATTTGCTATCCTGAAGGATGGTATGAGCAAGAATGTGCTTGACTATGCTCCTTACCTCAGAGAAGAGACAAAAACATTGCTTACAACAACCTACCCATTGCTGAGCGAGGCAAACCTTGAACGTCTGCCTGTATTGTCTGCAGGTGTTCATGCTACAGGTGCTGGTGTCGTTTGTGATCATAACGGTCAGGGCTACTTCCCAGGCATGTCTCCTTATCAGCTTGATACCATCGTTGGTTTGAAGATGAAAGAGATTGCAGAGCAGTATGGCGCTGCTGTAGGTACAACCAAGGAAGATACAATCAACGCTATTGAAGATTTGCTTAGCGATGAGTATGCTCTTGAAATGGCATTCGAAGGCGACCGTTTCGGTAACTTGACACGTATGGCTCGCAATAAGAACCGTGCTGGTCTTTACGGAACAAACTTCGGTAGCCTCTGGTTCTCTAAGAAACTCGAGAAGAACAATCCTGTTAAGGACCTCTCAGTAGAACAGAACTGGTATCTGCCATTTAAATAAAGCCTAAATTCAACAATCATCCTCATGATTCTTTTAAGTAAGAAAGGATTGGAGTGGTGATGATAATAAGACAACGAATTAAACGAATTTAACTAATTCTTGTAATATCGATAATTAGTTTAATTCGTTTAATTCGTTGTTTTTATTTTGTTTTATTCCGCACTTTTATCTTTTTTGTTTATCTTTGCAATATTAAATGATAAGCAACTAAAAACAAGCTAAATATGAAAAAGACTTTTTTGAGCATTGCTCTTTTGCTATGTGCTATTGTGGTATCATCACAGACAGCAAGGAAACTAACCGTAAACATCACTCCCGACGGAGAATCTAACATGCAAGTGTTCCTGCCACAGAATCCTAATGGCAAGACAGTAGTGGGATGCCCAGGAGGTGGCTACTCTCATCTTTCTATGCAGAACGAGGGTACAGACTGGGTTGAATATTTCAATAGCCAGGGAATAGCATATTGCGTATTGAAATATCGCATGCCAAAAGGCGACCGCACAATTCCGATGAGCGATGCACAGAATGCCATCCGCACAGTGCGTGATAGCGCTCAGGCATGGAATGTCAGTCCTTATGCTGTCGGCATCATGGGATTCTCTGCAGGCGGTCATCTGGCTTCTACCACTGCCAACCACTCGCCAATAGATGCTCGTCCTGACTTCCAGATACTTTTCTATCCTGTAATATCAATGGATGAGAAGCAGACTCATAAAGGTTCATGCGTAAATTTCTTGGGTGAAGACCGCAGAGACGAGAAGCTGGTAAAGCAGTTCTCTAACATGAATGCAGTGCGCCGTCATCAGACGCCACCAGCAATAATTTTTACTGCCGGTGACGATAGGGCCGTACCGCCAGCTACAAACTGCATTCCTTATTATCTCGCTTTGCGCAAGGCTGGTGTGCCAGCAGCAATGCATATCTATCCTGCTGGTGGTCATGGCTTTGGTTTCCGCAGTTCGTTTGCAAACCACAAGCAGATGACAGAAGAGTTGAGCAACTGGATAAAATCCTTGAAACTGCCAATGAAGGAAGCTGTACGTGTGGCTTGTGTAGGCAACAGCATTACCGATGGTCACGGCATTGATATGGTTGACGTGAACAGTTATCCGGCACAGATGCAGAGAATGCTTGGCGACGGCTATTGCGTAAAGAACTTCGGAGTGAGTGGTCGTACAATGCTGAACAAAGGCAATCGTCCATATATGAAAGAGAAGGCTTGGGCAGAGGCTAAGTCTTTCAACCCCAACATCGTTGTTATAAAGCTTGGCACCAACGACAGCAAACCAATAAACTGGGACAAACACAGCAAAGAATACACTAAGGATATGCAGCAGATGATAGACGAACTGAAAGCTTTACCAACCAATCCTGTGATTTATCTTTGCAATCCACTTCAGGCTAACCATCAGACAAATGACAAGCAGGGACAGATACGCGACTCTATCATCACTGCCGATGTCATTCCAATGATAAAAAAGGTGGCAAAGAAGAACAAATTAGAGATTATAGACCTCAATCCGCTTATCGACCCTAACGGTGAAGAAATGCTTAAAGACGGCATCCATCCTAATGCCAAGGGTGCAAAGAAAATGGCAGAAACAATAGCAAAAGCAATAAGAAAACAGTAAAATCTGTACAAAAACACCGAATAATGAACAAATGTTGTTATTCGGTGTTTTCTTTTTTTGTAATTTTGCGGTTGGGATTAGGATAGGAAGACCTAGGAGTACCTAGGAAAGCCTAGGAAGGCTTATGAAAATCTAGGAATTCCTAGGAAAGCCTAGGATATCCTAGGGAAAACCTAATAAAACCTATGCAGCCTAAGACTGCCTTTATTAACAAAAAAACTGAAAACTATTAATATGATGAAAAGAATTACTATTATTTTGCTTTTGATGGCTTTGCTGCCTTCATGCATGTTGGCGCAGCGAATCCAGCAACCGCTTGGCAGATCAGTTGTGGCTGTCAACCGTGACGGTAAGGTTCTTGTTACATGGCGCAAACTGGCACAGGAACCGGAGAACTGTACCTACAATCTCTACAAGCGTGGCAAAGGCTCTGCCGATTACACTAAAGTAAACGCAGAACCAATTACTAAAACAAACTACAGTACAAGCATAACCAATAATACAGAACTTGCGGTGAGTGTTGTTGCCAATGGGGTGGAAGGAGATAAGAGTGCTCCGTTCCTCTATAAGTCTCAAGCATACAACAACGTTTATTTCGATTTCAATTTCGAGACAACAGTCCTTAATCCGAACGACTATAAGTGCAAGTATGCATGGCCGATGGATTTGGATGGCAACGGTGAGTTTGACGCAATACTTGTTGACCGCCTTTCTAACGATTTTGCAAACACATCGCATAAACTTCAGGCTTACACCCTCGACGGAACATGCCTTTGGACTGTTGATGCAGGACCAAATGTTGATATCTGTGCCGGTCAGAACGATGCAGTTCTGGCATACGATATCAACTGCGACGGCAAGTGCGAGGTGATAATGAAGACTTCAGACGGCAGCCGCTTCTGGGATAAGGCAAACAATACATGGGGCAAGTATGCCAATGGCAGCAGTAAGGCCGATACAGATGGCGATGGCATTGTGGACTATCGTCCGTCGAGCAAGAATCCTCCGTTCTATATTTCCGTAATAGATGGTAAGACAGGTGAGGAGATTGACTGCAACGAACTTAAATATAATGAGATAAAAGACCGTACCGACCAGTATAGCCGTAACAACCGTGGCGACTATTACAACGACAACAACGGTACAGAGTATGCTTTCCTCGGTGCTAAGTTTGCTATCTGCTATTTCGATGGTGTTCACCCTTCATTGGCTGTAGAATGCTACAACCGCAGAAACAGCGATGGTCATCATTATTACATGCTGTCATGGACTTACGACTGGACAAGTGGTAAGGCTGCCAACTGGCATCATGACAAGACATGGGCGAGAAGTTATGGAACACCTCATTGCGCAGAGTTCCATCAGGTGCGTGTTGCCGATACTGATGGCGACGGTATTGACGAACTGCTTGAAGGAGGTTTCGGCTGGAACCCAGTTAAGAATCTTGTCTATTCGGCTGGTATCGGTCATGGCGACCGCTTTGACGTTAGCGATATAGACCCAGACCGTCCGGGAATGGAAGTCTTTGCCATACAACAGTCATCTTTGATGGGTCAGGTGCTCTACGATGCTCGCACAGGTGAGCATATCAAGGAATGGTATTTGCCTTCTGTCTATGACGTAGGCCGTGGCCGTTGTATCGACGTTGACGCTAGTCGCAAGGGTTATGAGATATTCTCGCTGCTTGAAGGACTTTACGACTGTAAAGGAAATCTCATCAAGAGCGGCTCTACCTCATATCCACATGAAGCATCATGGTGGGATGGCGACTTGCAGCGCGAGATGATAGGTTCACCAGGCGGTAGCGGTTATGGCAGCAATGCTATGATTGTGAAATATGACGGCACACGTCATGCACAGTTCTCTAAGGAGAGCAATTGGGCAACACACACTGGTTGGGCTAACCGTCCGGCATT
Organism: Prevotella sp.; assembly: GCA_017410365.1. Lineage (GTDB taxonomy): Bacteria > Bacteroidota > Bacteroidia > Bacteroidales > Bacteroidaceae > Prevotella. The sequence continues at coordinate 49,767 of JAFQQY010000032.1, read as the reverse complement.
TATGGGCGATATAACCGGAGACTGGCGCGAGGAGGTTATCCTTGCAAAGCAGAATGCAGAAACAAGTACCGGATTGGTTGGCTATTCTACAAATATTGAAACAAACTACAGTTTCTATACACTCCAAGAAGACCCACATTACCGTCTCGACTGTACCGGTCGTGGCTATTATCAGGCACCGAACACCAGCTTCTATCTTGGTGGCGACATGCCTTATCCGCCACTGCCTCCGACTATGGTTACGGACTTGCGTTGGGCAAACGGAACCTCATGGAGCGCATCGGGTACCGGCTTTACATCATTCGACCAAACCACAGCGCAGAACTATGCCGACGGCAAGACCGTTGTTTTCGACCTGAGCGGAAGCAATGCACAGCAAATCAGCATCGACGGAACTCTGAAACCAAAGGCTGTCTATATGATGGTGCCACGCGAGCATGACTATACGTTCGGCGGCAGCGGAACACTGGCAGGCGAGATGGAACTATGGAAGTCGATGATTGGAACGGCAACATTCAACAACAACCTTGACTATACAGGCAAGACTGTTGTCAGCGAAGGAACGCTTTGCGTGAACGGTAAGATTGCCGGTCCTGTTTCTCTGCGTGCCAAGGGAACGCTTTCGGGTAATGCCGTGCTTAATGGCGGAATTGACTTTGAAGGTGCTCTCAACTATGAAGGATGCCGACTGATGCCTGTTGGAACAGACGGCGTGATGACTTTCAACAAAGACCTTACTCTCCCAGGCAATGTCTATGTAGAGGTTAATGCAGCTGACGGCAAGAGCGGAAAGTTGCTTGTCAACGGCAATCTGACACTCACAGGCGAGAATACCTTTACCGTTAATCAGACAGACATAGCCGAAGGCAACTATGTGCTGGCAGAATGTACCGGAACGTTGACAGCCGATGCTTCAAAGATATTGACACTCGGACTGGTTGGCGTAAATTATGAAATTAAGGTAACCGATAAGCAGATAGTTCTCGCTGTAAGCGCTTCACGAGCACCTGCTCAAGGCGTGCAATGGACCGGCGACGAGACAAACGTTTGGGACTATAAGACCAACAACTTCTCTTACGGCGGCAGTGCAACGACATTTGTAACCAACGATGCCGTGGTGTTCAACGATAAGTCAGGCAACCGCAATGTAACAGTTGACGAGCAGGTTGTGACAAATGGAGTTCTGTTTGACTTCGATGAAGGTACATACAACTTCAACGGTAACGGCGGTATCAGCGGAACAGGCGATTTGACAAAGAACGGAAAGGGTGAGGTCGTAATGAACCTCCAGAACTCAGACTATACAGGCAAGACCATCATCAACGAGGGAACGCTTACTGTCAATAACATGGCTGACGGCGGAAAGGCGAGCGCTCTTGGTGCAGCCCCGGCAACAGAAGGTTATCTGCTGATGAATGGCGGTACGCTGAAGATAAATGCTACCAATATGGCAACCGACCGCATCATAACCCTTACAGATACATCAACAATCAATGTGTTCAAGCAAGGCGGTTCGCTCTCTCTCAAGGGAATTGTGAAGGGTAGTGGTTATCTGATTAAGGACGGTCTCGGTCAGCTGAACTTCACTTACGGAGGCAACAACCCATTTGCAGGTATCATAGTGAAGAAAGGTATTATTGCACAGGGAGCATGGAACGCAACATTCTGTAAGACCGGCGGAAACATGACCTTGGCAGGCGGTGAGGTTCATCTGATAAACATGAACAACTCTTCTACACGTCCTATATTCAATTATGTGACAGAAGTGCAGGAAGGCACAAAGAGCTTGGTTAAGGGAACAACTCGCGGAGCCATCAACGGCTCGTTCAAGGGCAAGGGCGAACTGACCATTATCTCTGATGGTGTCCGCAATGACATCGGCGCCAACTTTGCGGCCTTTGAGGGTACTCTCAATGTGCAGGGTGCCAACTTCCGCTTGCAGAGCAACGTGACAAACATGTCGAAGACCAATGTCGTGATGACGGCAGGTAGTTTTATCGGACACTATGTGTCAAACGGTTCAGGTCAGCAAGCTATTACAACATCAATCGGTTCTCTTGCCTCTGCATCTGGCGCTAGTGACTGCACGCTCGGTCACAGTCAGGACAGCTATACCATAGGACATAATGGCAAGAGTACATCTTTCTTTGGCCTGTTCAAGGCAAAGTCAATTCAAAAGGTTGGCGACGGTGTCTTGACATTGAGAACCAGTGGCAGTACATCGCCAATATATGTAAACGGCGGTACATTGCAACTTTACAATGAAGCCTTTGCATCAAATCCAGGTGCTGTAACAAGCGGTTCAATAACCGTAAACAATGGAGGTGAACTCACCGGTATCGGTTGTGCTTACTCTATTGTCGTGAACAAGGGCGGTTTGTTGTCGGCTGGTTATAATGGAAATATCGGCAATCTGAAGGCCAATGGCAACTTGATACTCAATGCCGGTGGAACAATTCAGGTCAAGATCGGTGCGTCTTCAAACGATAAGTACAAGATAAAAGGTTCTATCAAGCATAACGGCGATACACTGCTTATAGTAGTAGATGCCGCACGCACTTTGAAGGCTGGCGACCAGATTACTATCTTCAACGGTGAAGGCACACAGTCGGGTTCATATATCCTTAAGACCGTATCGCCAGGCCAGAACATTACATGGGATGAGTCAGAGTTCCTGACAACAGGTGTGTTGAAAGTGGTAAGCGCAGAGACATCTGGCATCAGCGGCATCATAAGCAATGACGTAGAGGTTGATGTTCATACCGTTGACGGTCTGTTGATACGAAGCAATGTTAAATATGGCGAAGCACTCAAGGGATTGCAGAGCGGTGTATATCTCATTAATGGAAGAAAGGTGATGAAGCGATAATAAGGAATATTCCTTTTATCTCCTTAAATACTTAATGAAAATGAACAAACAGGTATTGATGCTATTGTATATGATGCTAGCTGGAGTTGGGCAGTTGTTTGCCCAACTGCCAGCTAGTGTCTATATTACCGCAGGTCAGTCAAATGCCGATGGCAGGGTATATAATACTCAGTTGCCAACCTATCTGAAAGATGGATACCGGCATCTTAATTATAAGAATGTTACTTCGGCAAGCAACGGAAAGTTTGAGCAGCGCAGCTTTGACAATCCCAAGCAGCGTTGGGCGTTCTGTGATGTTGTCAATTACTTGATAGACCAGCAAAGCAAAACTCCTTTCTATTCAATAAAATGCACTTACGGAGGTACGGCCATAGATACTGCTGCAACGGCAAAGAAACAACCAGTATGGTTTGCCGATGCTGAATGGATAGACGCAAACAAAGCCTACCGCGGCGATATATTGACAGGCAAGTCGCTTACTAAGTCGTTGATAGAAGGTTTCTATGATTGCGTCGATTCGACGCTGAGCAAACTGGCGCAAGGCTATGATGTAAAAGCCATAATGTGGCATCAGGGTGAGAGCGACCGTAAGAAGGCAGACAATTATTATAAGAATTTCAAGGAAATGATTCTGTATATGCGTAATGCCATTTATGCTAAGACTGGCGACGAGACAGACAAGAATCTTCCTTTCATTCTAGGCACGGTGCCACATGGAAGTCGTCAGTATAGCAGTGGGGTAGAGGCTGCACAATTGAAGGTTGCTGCAGAATTGCCTAATGTCTATGTGATAGACTTAAGCAAGTCGCCATTGGGTAAGGATGTCCTGCATTTCGATTCGGCAGGAACAGATAATCTCGGCAGACAGATGTTCAAGAAACTAATAGAGCTTAATTTGGTTAAATAACCAGCATTTCGTATTTTGTTGTTGTCAATCAAATTTGGTATACACGCCATATACCATTGGTATACGCCGTGTATACCGATGGTATATCGGCAGTATACCGTTTTTGAATGCGCTGAAAAAACTCATGAAATTACTTGCCAAACTTGCTAGGCACTATGCCGTATTTGGCTTTAAAGCACTTGTTAAAGTAAGAAGCATCCTGTATGCCCACCCTGTAACTTACTTCTGCAACGGTCAGTTCTCCGTTCTTTAGCAGTTCGGCAGCAATACGCATGCGCTCGTTTTGCAGATATTTGTTCGGCGACATGCCGGTCAGCTCTTTTGTCTTGTTGAAGAATTTAGTTCTTCCAATACCCATCATCTCTGCCATTTGCTCAACGTTAAAGTTACAATCGCCAATATGCTGTGCAATTATAGAGTCCATCTTCTCGATAAAATGCTTGTCGACAGATGAAGTTATGATAGCGGCAGGTTGAATGTCGTTTGTTTCTGTTGATTGTGGCTTTACCTCTTTATTCTTGCGTCTGGCTTTTTCCTCCCTCATTTTTATCAGCTGTACAACCCTTCCCATCAGCAGATTAAAATTGCAAGGCTTCACCATATAGTCATCGCCACCAGCTTCGTAGCATTTCAGTTGGTGGCGTTCGTCATTAAGGGCTGTGAGCATAATGACAGGAATGCCTGAGGTCTCCGTATCATTTTTCAGTTGCTTTACAATATCGTAACCTTCCATGTCTGGCAGCATGACATCGCAGATGATAAGTGCCGGAAGACTATTTGGTGAGTCTGTCATGTTATTGCCGTTAATACCTTCCAATGCACTTTGTCCGTTGAAATACTTGTTGATATTGAAATACTTGGCCATTTCGCTGCTAATCTGTTCCATCATGTCATAATCATCTTCGATTATGGCGACGTTGATGTTGTTAAGAGATTCCGGAAGCGGTTCGCGCACGATATATTCAACATCGCTGTCAGTCATATTCAGTGTCGTGTCTAATGCCAGCGATTTCTTAAATTCATTCTCAGAGTATACATTGTCATCAGCAGGAATCGTGATTGTGAATACCGACATGTCGTTTGTGCGTTTGTAGTCGAGCGTTCCGTGATGAAGCACAGCCATGCTATATGCAGTATATAGACCTATTCCCATGCCGCCACGTGACACTTGTCCTTGCATAAACGGCTGGAACAAACCTGCCGTTTGCTCTTTGCTGATGCCTGGACCGTTGTCTTCTACGATAATGCAGAGCACGTTGCGCTCTTCGTCATGTCTTATCCTGACCATGATCTCTCCCTTCTCAGGCGTATATTTTATGGCATTGCTGAGCAGATTGTAGACCATGGTCTCTACAAGTTGCTTGTCGAACGCCATCGTGTGGTGTTTTGTAAATGGAAGGAAGGATATTTGCAGCTCTTTTTGTTCCGCAATACTCCAAAAGTCCTGGTATATGTTCCGCACGAAAGTAATGATATCATCTTTCTCGATGCATAAATTGAGATTGCCCGTGCGTATCTTTCTGAATTCCATCAATTGGTTTACCATTTTCATCAGTCGCTTGGTACCTCTTTGTGCTGTCTGGATGGCTGCTTTTGACGTGCTGTCCAGTTGTAGCTTGTTGACGGCTCCCTGTATGATGGCAAGCGGCGTGCGGAACTCATGGGTTATGTTGGTGTAGAAATTCAGTCGGAATTCATTTATCTGCTTTTCCACTTTCATCTGTTCATGAAGCCTAAGCTTTTCACGTGCATTATGATACATGTATAGCACCAACAATAATATTATTGTGATGTAGACAATCCAAGCCCACCATGAGTTGTACCATGGTTGTGCTATGGTGATGGCTAGAGTTCGCTCATCGCTCCATTTGTTATGGTTGTATGTCTTTATGTGGAAAATATATTTTCCCGGTGCCAGATTATTGTAGTCTATATGGTTTATGCTGGTCATTTGGCGCCAGTCGTTGTCTACTCCTTCAAGATAATACTGATATAGGGCTGATTGCAGATTTGAGAACTCTAGTGTGGAGAACAACAGCGAGATGGAATTGCTTTTATAGTCAAGTTCAATTTCTTTGCAGTAGTTGGGAGCAAACTCCAGCATGCAACTATCGCTTGCCAGTATTCCGTTAATCCTGATGTCTGTTATGGTTGCCATCGGGGCTGTCGTGGCCACTTCTTTTCCCGATTCGGGAGTGATGATGTTCACGCCATAGCGTGTGCCGAACAACAACCGGCCATCGTTTAACCTCATGGCACAATCATCAGAGTAGATATTCCTCTCGATATTTCCGTTGAAGTGGTACGTCTTCACCTTCATGTCCATATCGTATATCATTGACAGGCCGCTTTCCGTGGCAGCCCAGATATTCCCGTTGCTGTCTTCTATGATAGACGATATGGAATTATTGGCCAAACCTTCTTTTGTGGTTATGCGTGTGTAGGCAAGCTTCTTCATATCGTTGTCAAACCTGCACCTTACCACGCCACTTCCCTTGCCGCCAGTCCAGAGGTACCCGTTGGAAGAATATGTCATGCACTTTACCTCGTTGAACGGCAGGGTGCTGTTGTCGGTGTTGAAGCATAGGAAGTCGTTGTTGCTGATGCTATCCTTGCTGGTGTCCAACATGTATAGTCCGTTGTATGAAGCAATCCACAACCTTCCCTCGCTGTCAATGTCCAGCTGGTGTTGTCTCATCTCGTTGTTGTCTCGGGCAAGGAACTGACTGAATGTTATTGTGCCGTCTTTGTTGTATTCCGCCATCAGCAGACCATCTTCATAGGTTGACAGCCAGATGCGTCCCTTGTTGTCTTCGGCTATATCTTGGTAGTTGTCGCTTTGCACTTTATACGGTTCTCTGCCTCCTCTGCTGTAATGTTTGTCGTTTATGTATAGTCCCGCTCCTCGTGTGGCCATCCATACATTGCCACGTCTGTCTTTATGATAGGCGTAAACACTGGCTGTCTGTTCGCTGTTTTTGCTTATGCTGCCAGTGCTTATGTCGTATGTGTATAGCTTGTTGTCTGATGTCGACAGCAGTAAGTCTCCGTTTTCATCGTATGCTGCCATTCTTATAAAGTTAGACAAATCGCCTTTGCGTTCAGGGCGAGGCAGAACGAACGATGCCATAGACTCCTCAGACACAGAAATGCATGACACGCCAGATGACTCTTGCGACACCCATACACAACCACTTCTGTCAACAAGCAGGTTCATCAGGTAGTTGGTTGATATCACAGGCTCTTCATCGTTGGCAGAGAAATGTCTTATTTTATCTTTGGCATAGTCATAGATAAACATGCCGTTGCCATATGTGGCAATGTAGAACAAACCGTCTTTGCCTCTCTTCACATTATAGCGTCTGTTGCGCTCTGCTGTATAGCTCATGTCTGGAATTAGCGACATAATCCTTACCTCGCCCTCTGGTGGAAATATCCACAGTTTGCCGCTGCGGTTGGATTCAAAGTAATAGCCGTCGATGGCATCCAAGAGCCAACCGTTCTGTACCTGCCATCTGTCGGGCATGTTTATTTGAAATGTGCTGAGGTCGTAGGCAATGGTATTCTTGCCGAAAAGCAACCACTTGCCTTGCCAGATAAAGTGGCTTCGCAGATAGTTCAGTCTGCCAAACTCGTTTGGTATGCTCACATCCTTCAATAATTCGCAGTCGGGAGAATAAGTTTTTATCTTGTTGTCGTCTGCCAGGCATACCACGTTGCCTTCATAAGCGGTTCCGTCTACTTGACGTGTGTTTTCAACCAAAGTTATGCTGTCGCCTTTAATTCTAATCAACCCTTTGTCACTCATCGCCCATACATTGCCAGCTCCATCCTCAACCATTCTTATTATATGATTGGTTGGCAGACTCTTGTTTTCTGTATTGAAGTCGCGACATTCGAATCTGCCGTCCTTATATACAATGCGCCTGATGCCGTTGCGGGTGTCGTACATCCACATGGTGTTTCTCTGCTTTATGAATCTGCGGTATGAGCGTTGCTCGTCACCCTTTCCTGTGTAATCGATAAACTTTCCTAGGCTTATGTCGTAGCAAGCAAATGTAAATGTCGATGTCTGTATCCATATCAAATCATTTTCGTCGTCCATGTAGAGGTTGCCTATTGTGGCTTCGCTTCTTTTGGTTCCGTCGCTGCTTAGCGAATAATAGTTGGCAAACGAATAACCGTCGTAACGGCACAGTCCGTATGCTGCTCCGAACCAGATAAAGCCGTTCTTGTCTTGTTGTATGTCATAAACGGTGTTGCTTGACAGACCGTCTGCTGTTGACAGGCGTTTGCTTGTGAGTGCAAGGCGGTCAATGTCTGCAGCATTTATGTTTATGCAGAAAAGTGATAATATGATTAGTAGGTAATTAATTCTGTTCATTGTTCATCGTTCAACGTTTACTTGCAAAATAAAAGAAAAAAATCCACATTACATAACAAAATGCCCAGAGAATAACGTAATCAATCAATTTTTCCTGTTTTTTTATTATCTTTGCAAATGACATGTATTAAGAATTAAGCATTGAGCATTAAGAATTAAATATTATGAAAAGACTACTATTATTACTTAATTGTTTTGTCGCATTGCATCTGTTTGCGGCAGTCGATTACAATGTGAAGGATTTTGGGGCTAAAGGCGATGGCAAGACTCTAGACCATATTGCCATTAATGCAGCCATTGAGAAATGCGTTGCTGATGGCGGTGGTAGGGTGGTGCTGCCCACGGGTACATATCTTTGCGGAAGCATACGCCTGAAAAGCAATGTGGAACTGCATATTACTCCAGGCGCAACCATTCTGGCGGCTCCGTCGTCGATGAAGGCATACGACGAGTCAGAAGAGTGGATTGGACCGGCATATCAGGATGGCGGACACACTTATTTTCATAACAGTCTTATCTATGCCGTTGGGCAGGAGAATGTTTCCATAACCGGTCGCGGGCGCATAGACGGCAAGGGACTGACAAAGAAAGACACGGAAAAAGGCGGTAATTTGCAGGGTGGAAGTATTGGAACAGGCGACAAGGCCATTGCGCTGAAGCAGTGCCGCAACATCCTGATTCGTGACGTAACCATCTATCGTGGCGGTCATTTTGCCATTATCGTTACAGGTTGTGAACTGGGCACCATCGACAATGTGCTTATAGATACTAATCGCGACGGTATAGACATCGATTGCTGTAAGTATCTCACCGTTAGCAACACAAAGGTGAACACGCCGAGCGATGATGCGATAGTTCTGAAAAGTTCATATGCTTTGAAGAAACCTGTTATGTGCGAGCATATTGCCATTAACAACTGTGTGGTAACAGGTTATAAGCTCGGTTCGCTGCTCGATGGCTCGTATATTCCAGAAAAGGTGAACTGGGTATGCGGCCGCTTTAAACTCGGTACAGAGTCAAACGGAGGTTATCGCAATATTGCTGTTACAAACTGTACTTTTATGTATAGTAGCGGACTGGCATTTGAAGAGGTGGACCAGGGTAAGATGGAGAACATTGTGGTTAACAACATCACCATGAACCATGTACATCACTATCCTATATATATCACTACCGGTTGCCGCAACCGCGGTCCGAAAGAGCGTACCGACGTATCATATGGTGGCGATATAACCATAAGCAATGTTATTATGCAGGATGTCGATTCACTGGCTGGTATTATCGTAACAGGTATGCCAGGACATCCCTTGCGCAATATTTCCTTTAACAATATCCGCATTCATTATCGTGGCGGCGGTACAGCTGATTTGGCAAAGCGCCAGTATCGTGAACAGGGTACCAACTATCCGGAACCGAAGTTTGCCAAGGCTACTCCGGCCTACGGACTCTTTGCCCGTCACGTCGATGGTATTGACGTCAATCATGTTACATTCCACACCATGAAGACTGACTATCGTCCAGCCGTGATGTTCGATGACGTGAAGAATGCTTCTATCATTGATTTGAAGGCGCCTGATGTTGAAGGAGTAGAGAAGATAGTGGGGTATTGAGATGGCTTCCTAATCCTCTCAAAGAGAGGGTATAACAAAAAAAACACGCGAATTGGGGTTCGCGTGTTTTTTGTTTATGAATAATAATCTTACTTCAGATAATCAACAACCGATTTGTCAGGACCGATATAGAATCCAGCTTGTGGCGGTTGGTTGTAGCCCACATTTTCGGTAGCTACACTCAGACGGTAAGGAATGTCTTCCATCAGGCAGTTGATGCGGTAGTCGGTTGGAATAGGACTGACATAAAGGCGAAGTTCCTTGCTGTCTTGAGTGCGTGTGAGCACATCCTCGCGCCAGTCACCGATAATATCACCGCTAAGACATGGGTTTGACTTGCTTCCGTTGTTCCACTGGCAACCCTCAAAGCGAGTAACCACATCTGACATGCCTGTGTTCCAGTTGTACTTAGATACTCGTGCGGCGTCAAGCAGTTCGCGCAACAAATCACCGTCCCACCAGATGGCAAAGTTTGTTGAAACCCTAACACCTCTTATATATAAGGCCGTATCATCACCGTTGCCGTCGCCTTCGTTTCCGCTTTGCTGATTCTTTGGCACAACCACTTCGCCTTTGATGTTACGGATGCCCTTGCTGTCGCTGCTCCACATTTCAACACCCGGGTTTGTCGGGTCGATATCGGCAGCCATACAGCGACCAACGTCAATCTTGCTCTTCAACTGGAATATCACCTTGCCAGTTGCTGCATCACGGAATGTACTTCCGTCGCGACGGTTCTCATGGCAGTCCCAAACTTGAAGTTTGTCAGTTGAAGGGTCGAAAGCGGTCAGGTGCATGGCGTCGCCATGTCCCATTCTTGTATTATAAAGTCCTGTACCGTCATTGTCGATGGCGCAAGAACCATAGATTATCTCGTCGCATCCGTCCCCGTCAACATCACCTACGCGCAGATTGTGGTTGCCCTGTCCCGCATAACTATTCCATTTCTTGTTGTTTGAGTCGAAAGTCCATTTGTTTGTGAGTTTCTTTCCGTCCCAATCCCATGCCGCTAAAACTGTTCTTGTGTAGTAGCCACGGCAGAACACAGCACTTGCGCGCTTGCCGTCAAAATAGCCAACAGCTGCAAGATAACGCTCAGAACGATTACCACGGTCGTCGCCCCATGCTCTCAGTTCGCCACGCTCAGGTATGTAGTCAACGGTTGCCATAGCCTCACCGGTACGTCCGTTGAACACTGTCATGTATTCAGGACCGCTCAATATTCGTCCAGCCTTTGCCGGTCCTCGGTTACCGCTGCCACGCATTCTGCGCATGCGCTGCATCATCTGCTCGTCAGGTTGTTTGCCCTGCTTGCGCAATTCTTCCATCTCCTTGCGCAGCTTGGTCCACTCCTCACGCATCTTTGCGCGGTTTGCCTCTTCCTGCTTTATCTGCTCTTTATTTTTTTCAAAATTCTTCTTTGCCTCTGCAGCACCTTCACGCCAGTCTTTTGTGGCATCACCAATAACGTTGCCCTTGCCGTCAACAGTACCGTCGGCAGTCTTAACCATCAGTTCTGCACATCCGTCGCCGTCAAGATCATATACGATAAAAGGCACATAGTGGGCACCGCTGCGGATGTTTGGACCCATATCAATTCTCCATAGATGTTCACCTGTCAGGCGGTAGCAGTCGAAGATGGTTGAACCTGTGAATCCGTCGTGAGCATTGTCATGTGCGTTTGATGGATCCCACTTCACGAATATCTCATATTGTCCGTCGCCATCCACATCACCCACGCTACAGTCGTTGGCAGAGTAAGTGAATTTTCTTCCATCAGGTGTCGTGCCATCAGCCGGTTTGTTTGTTTTGATAGGAATATAACCATTAGGCGCATCGGCCTTAAGTGTATAAGTGCCGTTCAGGTTGCCACCTTTTATTTCGTATGTAGCGTCTGTAGCCAGCGGCTTCTCATCGATAAAGAAAGTACCGCCCTTTGTCAGTGCAGTGGAGTTTAGTTTCACTCCATTACGATACACATCAAAAGCCTCGCCTTTCTTGTCGCTGCTTAGAGTTCTCCAACTAACGATAACCTTTCCGTCGTCTTGTTTCAATGCTACAACGCCACGGTTTAGTTTCTCTTTGTTCAGAGCCTCCATGTTGTAGCGTGGCTGTGCCCACATAGTGGTAGCCAGTGTCATTGCAATGAATGTCGTAAAAATTTTTTTCATTTGTTTATAGTATATTTAGTAGTTGTTTGACTGCAAAAATACAATTAATTTATTATTTGACGAAATTTTATCGGCAAAGTTTAAAATAGTTATATAAAAACTTTATAAAATGCGTGATAAAAGCAAAGCGACCACCCGCACGGGCAGTCGCTATAAACAAACAATCTTTACTACTTAATCGCATTAACTTACGACATCCAACATGAATTTATTCTATATATATTATACGATTTATGTACTGCAAAGTTAATGTTTCTCTTTTTGTTACATCAGGATTATAGTTCATTCTTCGGTAAAAATGTACGAATTGTTGTTTTCTAAATGCATCTGTTTTGTAACAATCTGTACATATAATGCCTAAAATTGTAATATATTTATTGTGTAAGTCGGATTTTTGTTATATCTTTGCGAAAAATTAAATTACATGACTTATCAGAAATTAGACAGACTGGATAGGCAGATATTAAAGCTGATAGCCGAAGATGCACGCATTCCATTCCTTGAAGTGGCTCGTGCTTGTAATGTGAGTGGTGCAGCCATACACCAGAGAGTACAGAAACTAACCTCATTAGGAATAATAAAAGGTTCGCAATACATCATAGACCCAGAGAAAATAGGTTACGACACTTGTGCGTATATAGGACTAAATCTGAAGAATCCTGAGAATTTTGATGCCGTTGTTGAGGAACTGAAGAAGATACCTGAGGTTGTAGAATGTCATTATACTACAGGCAACTACGATATGTTTATAAAGATATATGCCGTCAACAACCATCATCTTCTTAATATCATACACGACAAGTTGCAGCCTCTTGGCTTGGCACGTAGCGAAACTATAATATCTTTCAATTCTGCCATCGACCGTCAGATGCCGATTAATGATGTTTGTGAGGATGATTAAAAATCCTGATGCTTTTTTATTTGATTAGATATGATTAACGTCATTGCTGCCGTGGCACGCAATCGGGCCATTGGCTTTGAGAATAAACTCATATACTGGCTCCCCGATGATTTGAAACGTTTTAAGGCACTTACCAGTGGACATACCATTATCATGGGGCGCAACACATTCCTCTCGTTGCCCAAAGGGGCATTGCCCAATAGGCGCAACGTGGTGTTGAGTCGCACTTGTGCTGAATTTCCAGGATGCGATACTTACTCTTCGCTCGACGAGGCACTGAAGCATTGTGCTCCTGACGAAGATGTATATATAATAGGTGGTGCGTCGGTTTATGAACAGGCGCTTGCCTTTGCCGACAGATTGTGCCTGACGGAGATTGACGACACTCCAGACAATGCCGACACTTTCTTTCCCGACTATAGTGATTGGAAAGAGGTGTGGCGCGAGGAACACTGCAAAGACGAGAAACACGAATACGACTTTGCATTCGTGGATTACACTAAATAGTTTTTATACGTCAACGATTGTTGATAACAAACAACGAATTTGACGAATTAAACGAATTTGATGACGAGCTGATGCGTATAATTATCATCTGTCTTTCTATCTAAAATAAATTCGTCTAATTCGTTTAATTCGTTGTCGTAAAAAAATATATGTCTTTATGTAAACAGTATTATACTGACACTACAGCCTTAATGTGTGGCCATGGGTCATAATCCGTAAGTTGGAAGTCCTCGTATTTGAAGTCGAAGATGTTCTTCACATCAGGATTGATGAGCATCTTTGGCAACGGACGCGGTTCACGTGTAAGTTGCAACTTCGCCTGTTCCAGATGGTTCAGATACAAGTGTGTATCGCCAGTGGTATGGATAAAATCGCCGGCTTTCAGTCCGCTAACCTGTGCCATCATCTGCAGCAGCAGAGCGTATGATGCTATATTGAAAGGCACGCCAAGGAATGTGTCTGCAGAACGCTGGTAGAGCTGAAGACTAAGACGGCCGTCGGCAACGTAGAACTGGAACATGGTGTGGCAGGGAGGCAGTGCCATGCGGTCAACCTCGGCAACGTTCCATGCACTCACTATCATTCGACGTGAGTCAGGGTTGTTCTTCAGTTGGTCAACAATGCCCTGTATCTGGTCGATAGTGCCACCGTTATAGTCGGGCCATGAACGCCACTGATGACCATAGACAGGGCCCAGTTCACCGTTCTCATCGGCCCATTCGTTCCAAATCCTCACACCGTTGTCCTGCAGGTACTTCACGTTTGTGTCGCCATTCAGGAACCATAGCAGTTCGTGTATGATAGACTTCAGATGCAGTTTCTTTGTTGTAAGCAGTGGGAAACCGTCTTCCAGGTTGAAGCGCATCTGGTTTCCGAAGATGCTTATAGTACCGGTGCCTGTGCGGTCGCCCTTTTGTGTGCCCTCCGTCATGATGCGGTTGAGCAGGTCTAAGTATTGTTTCATATGTTTTTTAGTTGACGAGTTGACGAGTAAATAAGTTGACAAGTTGACGAGTTGCTTGTACTTGATTCTAATGTCCTTTAACTTCTCAGTGAGCAAAGCGAACGATAACTTCCTTTAACTCCTTTAACTACATAAAGATTCACCGCATACTCCTTATTCTCCACTCCTGCGGATACATGTTGTTCGTGCGGTTGCCGATGTTCTTGACGAATCCCAACGGTGCACCCTTGTATGTAAGGAGGACAAATCCGCGAGGCGTATCGTCTGGCAGCACAACAGCATCACGCTGCAGGTATTTGATAGCCTGTTCGTAGTCAAGTTCTGCTGTAGCAAAGGCACTGCGGTTGAGTGCTGTCGATAGAGCCAGCGACTGGTCGGGAATGAAATCCTTGCCTTTTACTGTGCCCATCTTTATGCCTGCATGCACTATTCTCAACCGGTCGGCAGCTGTCTCATACTGTTCTGCCATGGCTTTCGCTATGGCAATTATGTCGTTGTCGTGGGGGTGTATGCTGAAGTTGTCTGGTTCAGCAAGATATTTCCTCGCATCAATGCCAGTCTTTGCCGGTTTTGCTTTCGCACGTTTGCCGCCGCGAATTCTTTCTGCCAGCGGCGCTTGCGTGGGCCTTAGTACTGCCATGAACAGTCCCTCGCCCCGAGTGCAACCGGGGATGAAGCGATAAACAGGCATGTCTAAGCCTTTTACCAGCGAACCGTTGATGCCCCATTCCTTTTCTATATCTATTGGCAGCACCTCAGCACCCATTTCCTCGCATATCCACGCCACATTCTCTTCGTTCTCTTTGGCGTTGAATGTGCATGTAGAATATATCAGCAAGCCGTCATCATTCAGGCACTTCCATGCCTCACTTACTATCTCACGCTGCAGGTTGCGGCAGTTCTCAACGTTCTGCACGCTCCACTCACTTATCGCTCCCTCATCCTTTCGGAACATGCCCTCGCCGGAACAAGGCACGTCGCATAGAATCACATCGAAGGCCAGACCGCTACGGGCATAGTCCTTTGGATAATTGTTTGTAACAATAATATTAGGATTGCCCCATTTCTGAAGATTCTCAGCCAGTATCTGCGCACGAAGGCGTATAGGTTCGTTGCTCATCAGAGTGCTTCCCTCCGGCAATGCTCCCAATGCTGCTGTTGATTTCCCTCCTGGTGCCGCACACATGTCAAGCATACTAATAGGGCGGTTGATATACTGGCGCAGCGCATGATGGACAAACATTGACGATGCCTCCTGAACATAGTAGTAGCCGGCATGCAACAGCGGGTCGAAGGTAAAAGCAGGGCGCTCACTAAGATAGTAGCCGCAGTCGCACCACGCTATCCTTTCCCCCTCAAACGGAGTGTCGTCACCACACTTGCTCCTGTTCATGCGTACGCTGACAGGTGGAGGCGACTGCAAACCATCTACAAACCTGTTGTATAGGTCGTCGCCCATCAGTTGTGCCGTGTATTTTGTAAAACTTTCAGGAAGAATCATCAGTTTGTTCGTTTACAGATTGCAAATTTAGAAAAAAAATTGCATCTTTGCAACTAATTGGCAACTTGTTGCGTCTAACGAATATAAATAAACGAAAACAAAACAGATATGAAGAGATTTCTCATAGCACTAATGGCAATGATTATGCTGGCGGCACAACAGCCGGCAATGGCGCAGAATCACCGTTCGACACCAAGGACTGCAGCGCAGGCTAAATCATCTGATGACACAACTGCCTTGGAGGCTTTTTCCGATACCACAGGCACAAGCAGCGTGGTTGACGATACAGTGCAAAGTACATACAGCACCTATCATGTCAGTATCGACCAAGATGATGTAGACCCGAAATTCTTCGGTATTATTGACTCCATGTTCGAAAGTCTTGCCGGCGGCATGATGTTGGCACTCATCATCACCGTAATAATCTTTGTCATTGCGCCGTTGGTAATACTGTTCCTGATATTCTATTTCATATATAAATACAGAAAACAGAAGCTGCAACTGGCGGAGACGGCAATGAAGACGGGACAGCCGATACCAACCGAGTTGGCAAAGAAACCATCTGTCAACGACGAAGATGCATGGGCAAAGGGTGTAAAGAAAGTGGCTCTCGGTGCGGGACTTATCGCCTGCTGCTGGGTTCTGGATTTCGAATTGGGTATTGCCGCAGGTTATATTTTCTTCTTCTATGGCCTTGGCTTGATGGTGATTGCCAAGACTACCACGAAAAAGAAGAACACTCCTCTTGATATCAACGATGAAGAAGAGACCACACTCTCCAATAGAGATGAGACACCTAATTAATAATTAAGCATTAACATTATAAACATGAGCGATTACAAAAGATTGACACTGTCCAACGACAAGAAACTCGGTGGCGTATGCGGCGGAATAGCAGAGTATTTTGATATAGACCCGACACTGGTAAGAATAGGCTATGCTGCTCTTACTCTGTTCACTGCTTTCTGCGGAATAATACTTTATCCTATTCTCTGGATAATTATGCCTGAGAAAAGATAGAATAATTGTGGATGAGAGATGAGCGACATATCACTGGTTACGCAGGTGGCAATATTCGGAAACAAGAAGGCATTCGACCAACTTGTCCGTAAATACCAGTCGCCCGTGCGCAGGTTTTTCCTAAACCAAACGCTTGGTGATGTTCAGCTCAGCGACGACCTTGCACAAGATACTTTTATCAAGGCATACACCAATATAGCCAAGTTCAGGGGACTATCTAGTTTCCAGACTTGGCTGTTTCGCATAGCTTACAATGTGTTTTACGACTATACGCGCACGCATCACGCCACAGACGACGTAGACGATATGGCATACAAGACAGCTGGAGAAAGGGTTGACACCAACCTGAAGGTGGACGTTTATTCCGCCTTGTCGCTGTTGAAGAAAGACGAACGCCTGTGTATCACGTTGCAACTGATTGACGGATATCCAATAGAAGACATATCTAAGATTACAGGCATGCCGGCAGGCACCATAAAGTCGCACTTGCACAGAGGAAAAGAGAAAATGGCAAACTATCTAAAACAAAACGGTTATGGCAGATAATGATAATATAATAGTAGAGAGATTCTTCAGCGAAATGTCGCAGACGGAGATAGTCGACAACGGCTTCAGTCACAGAGTGATGCGTTCTATTCCTTCGCGTACAGAACGGCTTGCACGTATGTGGACAATACTCTGCATAGCTGTTTCCGTTGCGCTGTTCTTCATCTTCGACGTGTGGAAGATAATACTTCTCAACATCGAGATATTCCTGCGCACTCTGCCCACTGTCGAACTGTCGCCGTCGATGCTCGTCAACGCATTCGTTGTCTTTGCCGTTATCATCAGTGCCGCCGTTTATGCCACGATACAGCACGAACGTCTTGACTTGTTTCGTGAGTGAAAGGATAAAGGATTCTTTATCACCTCGCCATTGAGAAAGGCATCGTCAGGGAATCTAACTTCCCTGATTCCTTGCCGTCAATGTTCAATGTATAAGTCTTTCCCTTCTTCAGTTTCGGCGAAGAGAAGAACAGAGTGACACCGCCCATCGGGTAAGCGCGCACCGATTTGTAAGAACAGACGTCAGAAATGGAATAAGTCTTGCCTTCGGCAATGTCGCTCATATACCACAATACCGACGGTTGGCGCGACTGAGTCTCTGGCATAGAATGTCTGCCGCCTACAGCAACTACCGTTCCACCGTTTACAAACAGGCGATAACCGCGCTCGTCGTCGCAGTCCAGTCCACCTTCAGGCATGCCGTTACCGCAGGCAAAGACATCGCCACCGTTGATAATCATATTGCAGTTGGAATCGAAAGCGTCGTTAATGATGGAATAGGCACGCACCACACCGCCGTTTATAACTAAGTCGCCTTGGGCATTTACCGCATCGTCGAAAGCAGCAACCTCAACCGTACCGCCGTCAATCTGCATCAGGAACTTCGACTCTATTCCCTCGCTCGATTCTCCGCCGCCTGCTCTAACAACCACCTGTCCGCCTCTTATATACATGTTTCTGCCAGCTGTCAGCGCCTTGTCTGAACTGAAAGAACAATCTACATTTAATGCACCGCCATGTATGTAAAGTTCGTCCTTGGCATTAACTCCCTTGCCCGACAAAGCCCTGACGGTTATCATGTTGCCGGCACGCAACATCATGCTTGTCTTACTCTTGATGCCAACCTTGTTGTTGCTCTGTACCGTTAAGGTTCCCTTTCCGCTGATGGCCAGTGAACCGGTACAGACAAAGGTTCCGTCAATCTTCAGTTTCTTCTTCATCTTAGGTTTCTTCATGCGCTGGCCATACATTTCGTGATAGTCGGCAGGATTCTCCTCGCCTTTCTGTTGCGGCATCATCATTGGCGGCATATTGCCATCCATTGCCGGCGGCATGCCTTGCGGACCACCCATGCCAGGACCGTCCATCATCATCGGCGGCATTTCAGGATTTGGACAATCAGACAGTTCGTTGACGCTACCCTCTGCCAATACTGCATAAACAGCTGTCTTGCTGCCAACTAATATAGCATCGCCACGCTTGCTTTTCAGAGTAAGATTATTGAGAAGCAGTTTCATCGGACTGCTGACATTAAACGACAGAGAACCGTTGTCAGTCTTTCCGCTTAACTCGAATGAAAGCGGTCTTTTGGCATCTGATGTTACATTAATATAAGCACCATCCTTTTCTATGCGAACATCGTTTGTCGCACCCTCCACTTGAACCTCATCTCCAGAGAAGCGAATCTTTATGGCATCGCCAAAATCGATGTTTTCAACAAAATAGCAATGCAGGCTGTCCGCCTTGTCCTTGATCACCTTGTCATCTTCAGCGGGCACTTCTTTTGCAAAGTCAACACCATACCAGTTGAAACCTCCCATTCCTCCCATTGGCATCATTCCTCCCATCGGAGGCATACCGCCAAAAGGCATTCCTTGTGGATTAGGACGCTGTGCATAAACGCTTATGCTCAAGCAGAGCAGGCATAGTGCCACTCCTATTATTCTTTTAGATATTCGCATAATCATAATTTTTCATTTATAAATCAAGTATAACAAATAATGAATCGCTGTTTGTCAGCAAAACACGATTCAGCAATTTGTTCCAACTGCAAATATACATGTTTCAACTATTTTCAGCAAATTATTAGGGAGAAAATAATTCTTTGATTTACAATTATTATTGTACTTTTGCAAGCAAATAATTATTTATGAACCATAAATTCTTACGCTACATTATCTCTTGCCGATTGATGCAGGTTATCTGCACTCTGCTGTTGATAGGGAACGCCATTATCTTGTTGTTCTGCCTGGTTGGCGGAGAAAGACAAACGCTTTGTGCCAATAAAAACATAATGCGCATATTGTTGCTAGTGGCTTATTTCATAGACTTGTATTTTTATAAAAAAGGACGTTACAAAACGTGTATACCAGCAATAATCATTTTAGTGTTGTATTGTCTTTCTTCATTTTGGAATGCATAAATATACAATTGGACAAAAGTCCTGCAAAATAGCCGTGTAACCCATGATTTTAGAGAACTGGCACTTCTCGATGCGAGAACTGGCATTTCATTGCCCGAGATCTGGCATTTTATTAAAAACAATCTGGCACATCCCTTTTTCAACAGTTCCCATTTGTGAAATGAAAAGTGCATAAACGGAATATTTATGCAATGATTTGAAATGAAGTTGTTGGAATTAACATTTAACTCATCCCGATTTTTGTCGTGACTTTAATGGGACACTAATGACATTTCTTTTATAATATTTTGTAGTTTATAAAAATATTCTTACCTTTGCCTTTGACTCAGTTAGCCAGTGGGCGATGGGGTCATTTTTTTGAAGAAGACGTTTACGAACGTTGTCTTTGACTGTCAAATCTCGCAAATTTGAATTCACTCTCAGAGAAACGGCAACGAAACGTCTACGTTGGGTTTATTGTACCCTGTTCCTGCCAATGGGCAGGAACAGATTATGTATAATATTCACGGCGTGGGCTAACTGCGTTGCTTATCCTTAGAGTGAAGGCAATGCGAGAGCCTGACAGTGGGGATGGGCGGAAGTAGAGACACCCACGTCTTTCATTTTTAACAATCCATTCAATTATTAATTTGCCAACTCTGGGTGTTCTATAGGCTTAATTTAAGAGAGCTATATGAGAAAATTTTTATTAACAGTTATCTGCTGTTTTGTTGCCCTAACAGTATGTGCAGACGATGACATGATGATTACCAGAGATGGAAATTTTATCAAAGTGAAGGTGTTAAAAATAAGTAGCACTGAAGTCGTTTTCATTGATTTGAAAAAGAAAAAACGAGGAGAACTAAAAGCACCAGCAGATTATATATATGCTATTTTAAAAGAAAAAGGTCATAATATTTTTTTTGATGAAGAAGGTAATCAAACAACATCTCCTGCAATAGAGATTAAAGATGACGAAAACTATTTGTTTCTAAACAATGGCAAGTTATTTCCTGTATATAATCTATCAGTGAATAAAGAAGAACTTACTTACCAATTAAAAGACAAGAAGAAAGCACCATATTACAAATCCTCAAAAGCAGAAGTTTTTTTGGTTCGGTTTTCAGATGGTACAACGACGCTAATTAACAATAAATATACCGAGAAACAAAAACGGATAAAACAAAGTCAGCAGACAACACAACAAACGCAACCAATTGCACTCCCAACAAATCCAACAGCGACATTGCCTGTCAACAATGCCCCATCTACAACCGCACAAACTAATGCCACACCTAATAGCAACTTACTTGCATCTAATGTTGTGAGTAAAACTTTCTCTCCTGCAACAAGTTTGTCTCCACAAGACATAGAAACGAAAATTAATGCAATTAACCCCTATACCTTATATCGCAAAGGTAGTATTGCAGAATATGCTTTTGAGAAAGAAGGCAAGCAAGTTAAATTTATGGGAGCAATGTCATATTTACATCAAATTGTAGCAGATGCAAAGATTGAGAATGGTTTGCTTGTCGCTTATATCCAACAGGCTTTCCATAATAAGAAAAACGAACCTATGAAAGGTATTTCCAAGGAAGCCAAAGGCTATTTGTTTCCAACTGAAATAGACACAGCTGGAACATTTCATCTAACACACGATATTTCACGAGATTTTATCTTTCTTACCAAGAGGCAAGGGTATGCAATGTTGATGCCATCAGACATGAAAGTAGGAGACAATTTAAAATGTAATACAATTAATGACGATTCTAAAAATCTATTAGGAGGAAAAATAAAAGCAAAGGCTGTATATACTGATTTTAAGGTTGTTGGTGAGGAGCAGATATCAACACCTGCTGGCACCTTTAGCTGCTTAAAGTTAACAGGAAAAGTATCAGAAACAACAGGTAGGCAGACTGTGAATTATATATATAATTGGTGGATTGCAAGAGGTGTGGGATTTGTCAGATATGAAATCCTCTCTGATACAAAGAAGGGTAAAGAAGAAGCTCCTTTAGTTATTTACTTGAACAAACTTGATTTAAAATAACCTCATAATAACAATTTAAATTAAACAGATTATGAAAAAAATTTTGATTTCTGCACTCACAATGCTAACCTTTTGCTTTAGTGCAAATGCTCAGACCGTCATTTCCAACAATTACGAAGGTTCTCCTATTACAAGTTCAACAGAAACAACTGAGAGTGATGATGATGAGTCTTTATTACCATATGCTGTAAGTTATTATAGTTTTGATGGTTTTGAGAACTGGGGAATAGGATTCCAAGCTATAAATCCTAATAATTTCGGCTTTGAAATGGGATTACGCAATAATTTTGAAAAGCATGGGAATTACAATATAGATTTAGGTATAAACTATTCTTTTAAGTTGTTTGGCAGTGGCGACACAAAGGGTTTCTTGGTATTGGCAGCTGGTCCTTCTTTTAGAATACAAGACCAGTATGACATTGAAGATGATGAATGGGACTCTGGAAAATTTTTCTTTGATGGATATGCAACCGGTCGCATCAATATATGCCACAAAAGATTGACAGTTGGAGCTGGATATTTTGTATGGGGACCCAAATTCAAGTTTGGTAGCGACTATAGAGCCGACGGCTTCACTTTAAGCTTAGGATATAATTTCTAAAGCAGTTTAAACTGTCAAGAAATATTTAACTGAGGTTATTTTATTGGAGGGAGTGTGTATTAAATGCCCCTCCATTTTTTGTCTCAACTCCTTCTCTCCTTATTGGAAGATAATTCCTTTCTTCATTTTGGAATGTGCAGTTTGTCTTGCGTAACTGCACCATTTAGCAAGTGTAACTGCATCAGTTAGCTGCCATAAATGGCATACTTACATATCCCTAATTGTCAAACATAGAAAGAAACCCATTTTTTCGAACAAAACTATGGACTTTTTCAATTACTTGTTGTAAATTTGCACAAGCTTGCTGAGTTAGCAACGCAAATAACTAACTAAAACTAAAATGCGAAAAGAATACCTTGCAATGGCCTGTTTTGCTGTATGTTTATGCACATCGTGCTTGCCGGCAAAACAAGAGGCACCATCTTTGGATGGCTTTAAAGACGGAATACACCATTGGAATTTAGAGCATAAAGAACGCAACTACCAACGCTATACGGCTGATGATTTTGAAGACATTGCCGACAACCTGCTGGCTTATCAGAATCCTGATGGGGGATGGCCCAAGAATGTCGATTGGTTGGCTATTCTGCCCACCGATTCTGTAAAGAATGCGCTGAAGGAGAAATACAAACGTAGCACACTGGACAATCGTAACACCTTTCCGCAAATAATCTATCTGGCCGATGTATATAGGCGCACTAAGACGGAGAAGTACAAAACTGGAGTTCTGAAAGGCTTATATCATCTGCTCGACACTCAAAAAGCCAATGGCGGATGGAGAGGATGGGATGTTGATGCCATCACCTTCAACGACGAAGTAACAACAGGGGCGTTAGAACTGTTTTTGCTAATCAAGCAAGGCGACAGGCGATTTGAGTGGTTGAGCAAGAAAGATAGGGAACGCATAGAGGAGGCATTGCAACGAGGTATTGAGCTTATACTGAAATGTCAGGTGATACAGGACGGTGTAAAAACAGCATGGGGACAACAACATGATAATGAAACATTTGTCCCAGTCAAAGCCCGTTCATACGAATTGGAAGGTCTTACTGCTAATGAGAGTTGTAGCATACTGCAACTTCTCATGAGCATAGAGCAACCAACCGACGAGATTATTGAGTCTGTAAAA
This sequence comes from Prevotella sp., assembly GCA_017410365.1. Classification (GTDB taxonomy): domain Bacteria; phylum Bacteroidota; class Bacteroidia; order Bacteroidales; family Bacteroidaceae; genus Prevotella. The sequence continues at coordinate 26,206 of JAFQQY010000032.1, read as the reverse complement.
TCTGCTATCGTCTGGTTAGAAAAGGTGAAAATCAACGGTTTGCGCATTGAGCGGGTTCCTATTCCTGATGATAAGATTATAAACCATGAGTATCCATACGAGAATGTTGCAGTTGCAGACAGTACAGCCAAGCCTATCTGGGCACGCTATTACGAAGTGGCAGACAATACCCCGTTCTTATGTCGGCGTGATGGCAGAAAAGTATGGCAACTGGCTGATGTAGATCCCGAACGGCGCGTTGGCTATGAATGGTATGGTTATTGGCCTGAGAAGGTTTTTGAGAAATATCCAGCTTGGCTTGAACGCGTGGAAGCGGCAAATAAAGGAGGATAAAAAAACATGCGAAGCTTTTTGCTTCGCATGTTCCTTTATTATGTCTAATGATATGCATTACGAATTTATGAATACCAGTCCTTCGCCAAACGAATCGACCTTGATAGGATTGTCGAAGTTATAATATTCGGCATATTGCTAAACCTGCCTCATGAAGTCAGATTTCTATTTGAACAAGTCTTCTAATATAACTTCGCTTTGAACAATTCCAGAATGAGAATTTTGACGGATGCCGTATGTCGTAACCATTGTAAGATGAACAGCTTTGCGTGTATTAGTAGCATCAATGAATGCCGACTTCTTATTGCGTAATTTTCGTTCGTATTCAGCATCAATAGAATACTCCGACAAGGAATATTTCATTTCGCATATATTGATAACTTGGTCATTGCGGTCTATCAACAAGTCAATCTGCGCACCATCACTATTCTCATCAGCTTCTTTTCGCCATGAGAAAATATTGCCCAAAACTCCAGAAATGCCTAGTTTGACTTTGATTTGTTGGATATGTGCCAAACATAGACGTTCAAAGGCTAATCCGCTCCAAGCACGATGTATGGCGGAATCAACTGAAACAGACCAAAAATGCTCATCATTGTTCACATTTTGTTGGACGAACTTAAAGTAAAATAGTGTATAGTTATCAATGAGTTGGTAAATGGTTTGTTTGGACTTTTTGCCATACCCATTGTACCGGCGAATAAATCCGCAGTATTCCAATTCATCTAGCACCTTGCTCAAAGAGCCACCACTTTGCTTGTCGGTAATATCCAGTATTTCCTCACGAGTCATTCCTGTTTTCTTCTGCCCAAGAGCGGTTACAACATCTATATATTGTTCTGGCGATTTAAATAATGATGCATATAATAGTTTAAATTCATTGACCAATTTACCATTCTTCGCGAAGAAAATCTTATCAAGATTCTGAGGTAGGCTCAATCCTTTTTCCAGAAGACTCCAATAAAATGGTATTCCTCCCAATACCATATAGCACTCAGCTATTTGATAACGACTCATTTCGAGTCCTTTGTTCAGAACAAATAATTCACACTCCCGCAAAGTAAATGGTTGAAGGGCAATGCGCTGTGTTACACGATTATGAAGCCCGCCATGATCATTAATTACCTTATTAATAATCCATGAAGTTGCAGAACCGCAAATTATTAAAACAATATCCTTTCGTGCAGACGCCCAACCATTCCAAAAATGCTCAAAAGCAGACAAGAAATTTGAACGTGGGGTATCCATCCAAGGAAGTTCATCTAGGAAGATAATCTTCTTCTCATCTGTTGTATTCTTTAAATAATGCGATAGCAAACTGAACGCCTCTAACCATGATTGCGGTATAGGACAGTCATCATAACCAGCATCACGAAGTGAAATGGCAAAACTAAACAATTGATCTTTTGTCTTGCCATTTGACAAACCTGTATGTTGAAAAGTAAACTTATAACCAAAGGTCTCACGAATGAGATAGGTTTTACCAACACGTCTACGACCATATACTGCAACCAGTTCCGAATACTCTGATTGTGCCGCAGAAAGCAATATTCTCTGCTCTTCTTCTCTACCTATTATCATAACAAATAAGTTTTGCTACCACAAAAGTAAAACAAAAAAACGACATAATCCGCCAAATCTATAAAAAATAATGAGATTTGGCGGATTATAATCAATTTTATGTTGTAAAAACAAAGATAATTAGTAGTTTAGGCACTTTTCAACTCATAACATATTGTCCAAACAACAGGAGGGGCTTATGCTGGATAAACAAAAAACATGCGAAGCAAAAAGCTCCGCATGTTTTTTATTATGCCAAATGAGATATGCATTACGAATTTATGAATACCAGCCCTTCGCCAAACGAATCGACCTTGATAGGATTGTCGCGGCTTACTTCGCCCGCAAGCAGTTTTTTCGACAGGTCGTTGAGCAGCAGGTTCTGGATGGCACGCTTTACAGGACGAGCACCAAACTCTGGGTCGAAACCAGCATCTGCAAGATAGTCGATGGCCTGCGGCGTTACCTCGAGAGTGAAGCCCTGAGGGCGCAGCATCTCCTTTACGGCATTTATCTGCAAAGATACAACCTGAGCAATCTCCTGTTTGTTGAGCGGCAGGAACATGATTGTGTCGTCGATACGGTTGAGGAACTCAGGACGTATGGTCTGCTTCAGCATGTTAAACATCGTTTGCTGCAACGAATACATCTCGCCCTCGCTGAGAGCGCCGCCCTTCTTTTCTATCTCCTCACGAATCAGCTGACTGCCAAGGTTGGAAGTCATGATGATTATGGTGTTCTTGAAGTTGGCAGTACGTCCCTTGTTGTCAGTAAGACGACCGTCGTCGAGCACCTGCAGGAGGATATTGAACACATCAGGATGCGCCTTTTCAATCTCGTCGAACAGTACCACGCTGTATGGTTTGCGTCGCACAGCCTCTGTCAACTGACCACCCTCATCATAGCCAACATATCCCGGAGGCGCACCGATAAGACGGCTCACGCTGAACTTCTCCTGATACTCGCTCATGTCGATACGCGTCATCATGGTCTCGTCGTTGAACAGATACTCTGCCAGCGCCTTTGCCAACTCGGTCTTTCCCACACCAGTAGTGCCAAGGAAGATGAACGATGCTATAGGGCGCTTAGGGTCTTGAAGTCCGGCACGACTGCGGCGCACCGCATCGCTTACGGCAAGAATGGCCTCATGCTGCCCGATGACACGCTTGTGCAGCTCTTCCTCCAGATGAAGCAGTTTCTCGCGCTCGCTCTGCATCATGCGGGTAACGGGGATGCCTGTCCAACGGCTCACCACCTCGGCTATGTCGTCGGCAGTAACCTCCTCGCGCACCATCGCCTCGCAACCCTGTGCTGTTTTCAGCTGCTCTTGTATGCGTGATATATCGCTTTCCAGCTCCTTCAGTTTGCCGTAACGTATCTCAGCCACGCGACCGTAGTTGCCTTCGCGCTCTGCACGCTCAGCCTCAAACTTCAGGTTCTCAATCTGTTGCTTGTTCTGCTGAATACGGTTCACGAGTTCGCGCTCGCCTTCCCATTTTGCACGCAGTTGCTTCTCTTGGTCGCGCAGTTCGGCAATGTCCTTGTCGAGCATGTCAATCTTAGGTTGGTCGTTCTCACGCTTGATAGCCTCACGCTCAATCTCGAGCTGCTTCAGACGACGTGTTATCTCATCGAGCTCTTCAGGCACGGAGTCGCGCTCCATGCGAAGCTTTGCCGCTGCCTCATCCATAAGGTCGATGGCCTTGTCAGGCAAGAAGCGGTCGGAGATATAACGCTCTGACAACTGCACCGCAGCAATGCAGGCGTCGTCCTGAATCCTTACCTTGTGATGATTCTCATAGCGCTCCTTCAGTCCTCGCAGTATGGAGATGGCCGACAACTCATCAGGTTCTTCCACAAGCACCGTCTGGAAGCGGCGCTCCAGAGCCTTGTCTTTTTCGAAATACTTCTGATATTCGTTGAGCGTTGTGGCACCTATAGAGCGTAGCTCGCCACGAGCAAGTGCGGGTTTCAGGATATTGGCTGCATCCATGGCACCCTCGCCTCCACCAGCACCCACCAGAGTGTGAATCTCGTCGATGAACAGAATTATTCGCCCCTCGCTCTTCGTTACTTCGTTGATGACCGACTTCAGTCGTTCCTCAAACTCACCTTTGTATTTTGCACCAGCCACCAGTGCGCCCATGTCGAGCGAGTATAGCTGCTTGTCTTTCAGATTTTCAGGCACATCGCCACGCACAATACGCTCTGCCAGTCCCTCTACAATGGCAGTCTTTCCCGTTCCCGGCTCACCTATTAATATAGGATTGTTTTTTGTTCGGCGACTAAGAATCTGCAGCACGCGGCGTATCTCGTCGTCACGCCCGATTACAGGGTCGAGCTTGCCTGCACGCGCCTGTTCAACAAGGTTCTTGGCATACTTCTCCAGCGACTGGTAGTTGCCGTCTGCCGATTGCGACTGCACTTTCTGTCCCTGACGCAGGTCGTTGATAGCGGCACGCAGGTCCTTCTCGCTGATGCCTGCATCTTTCATTATGCGCGAAGCGGTGGAGTTTATTGCGAGCAGCGCCAACAGGATAGGCTCTACGCTCACGAACTCGTCGCCCATCTTCTGCGAAATGTTCATTGCCTCCTGCAACACACGGTTGCTGTCGTTGCTCAGATACGGTTCGCCGCCCTGCACTCGTGGCAGATGTTGAATCTCCTGCTCAAGCAAAAGGTCAATCTGATTAGCATTGACACCGAGCTTGCGAAACAGGAATCCCGTGATGTCTTTCGACTTAGCGGTAATAGCCCTTAGCAGATGCACAGGTTCGATAGACTGCTGTCCGCTCTGCTGTGCTATGCCTACAGCATGCTGAATGGCTTCTTGCGCCTTGATAGTAAATTTGTCTAATGTCATGTTTGTCTCCTTTCTATAAAGATGTTGTTAATTTCGTAAACCATAGCAAACAAACAACGTGCCGACATGAAAAAAGTGCCAAACTGTCGCTTCGGCAGCGACAATTTGGCAAGGGTAATATTTGAAATATTAGGATAACGTGTTTGATTTTGGTCATCTTGTCGTTAAAGACGACCGTTTCTTTTCACTCTTATAAGACTGCTGCTTATATAATACAAAGGTATGTACTACGGCTGGGATAGGGATTTTTTTTGAACAAAAAATGACGGCTTAAAATGTGCAAACGTTTGTATTTGTATTGATGGCAAGCATAAAATATGACAGATTATAATATTTTTATGAATAAATTTGTAACTTTGCAAATGGAAAGTAAACCAAAAACTAAAATATATTATGGACAATAAACATTTGCAGATGAATGCCAACAAAGTGGTGGCTTATCTACAGAAACCGTCAAAGGAATTTACCAAAGCAGACATTATCGACTTTATCCAGAACAACGAGATAAAGATGATAAACTTTATGTATCCCGGCGGCGACGGTAAATTGAAGACTCTGAACTTCGTAATTACAGACCTCTCTTATCTTGAAGCCATACTTACCTGTGGCGAGCGAGTAGACGGTTCCAGCCTTTTCAGCTTTATCCAGGCAGGTTCCAGCGACCTCTATGTGCTGCCGCGTTTCAGTACCGCATTCGTAGACCCTTTTGCAGAAATACCAACCCTCTGCATGCTCTGTTCTTATTTCGATAAAGACGGCAATCCTCTGGAGAGTTCGCCTGAGAACACTTTGGCAAAGGCATGCAAGGCTTTTACTGAAGTAACCGGCATGGAGTTCCAGGCAATGGGCGAGCTGGAATATTACGTTATCACCGATGCAGAAGAAGCCTATCCTGCACGCGACCAACGTGGCTATCACGAGAGCGGACCGTATGCCAAGATGAACGACTTCCGCCAGATGTGCATGTACTATATCTCTCAGGCAGGAGGACAGATTAAGTACGGCCATTCAGAGGTAGGCAACTTCTGTCTTGACGGCCTTAACTACGAGCAGAACGAGATAGAGTTTCTGCCAGTACGTGCCGAAGATGCTGCCGACCAGCTGATGGTGGCAAAGTGGATTATTCGCAACCTCGCATATCAGATGGGCCTCGACGTTACCTTTGCGCCGAAGATTACCACAGGCAAGGCAGGCTCGGGATTGCATATACACATGCGCCTTGTAAAAGACGGCAAGAACCAGATGCTCGACGGCGGCGTGCTCAGCGAGGCTGCACGCAAGGCCATTGCCGGCATGATGGACCTTGCGCCAAGCATCACAGCCTTCGGCAATAAGAACCCTACATCATACTTCCGCTTGGTGCCGCATCAGGAAGCGCCTACAAATGTTTGTTGGGGCGACCGCAACCGTTCTGTACTCGTTCGCGTACCGCTTGGCTGGGCTGCCGATGTTGACATGTGCCGCACGGCAAATCCGCTGGAACCGGCAAGCAACTACGACACGTCGATGAAGCAGACCGTAGAAATGCGCTCGCCAGACGGCTCGGCAGATTTGTATCAGTTGTTGGCAGGATTATGCGTGGCATGCCGCCATGGCTTTGAAATGGCTGATGCTCTCGAGGTGGCAGAACGCACATACGTGAACGTGAACATTCACGATAAGGCCAACGAAGAACGACTGGCACAGCTCGACTGTCTGCCCGACAACTGCGTGGCTTCTGCAAAATGCCTGGAGCGTCAGCGTGAGGTTTACCAGCAGCACGGCGTGTTCAGCGAGGGCATGATAGACGGCATTATAGCAGAATTGAGCAAGTTCAACGATGAAACACTCCGCGACGACCTGAAGGGCAACGCCGAGGGCATGAAGGAGCTCGTGGAAACTTATTTCCATTGCGGGTAATGGAGTTAGGGGTTACTCCAAACTCCCAACTCCTCACTCCTCCCTCCCAACTCCTCACTCCTAACTCCTAACTCCTAACTACTTACTCCTAACCCTCATAACTCTTTTCGATTCTAATTCTAGCGTCTACAGCAATTACCTCCTTGTCGTCGGCAAGCAGAGGATTGATGTCCAGTTCCTTGATTTCTGTGGCAAAGCGGAGCAGGGTGGAGAGGCGCACGATAATCTCTGCATAGCGCTGCTCGTTGAGTGCCTTCTGACCGCGTGTGCCCTTTATTATCTTATAGGCCCTGAGCGAACGAATCATGGAATATGCCTCGCCGTAAGACAACGGAGCCAAACCGCTGGACACGTCCTTCAGAACTTCTACAAAGATGCCGCCCAAACCACATATCACGACGTGGCCGAAACGCTCTTCGTACTTGGCGCCTACAAACAGTTCGGTGCCCTTAATCATCTTCTGAACCATTACGGCCTGCGCACCCTCGATGGCCATCATGCGGTCGAATTCGAGCGAAAGGTGCTGGTCGCTGCGTATGTTGAGTGCCACGCCGCCCACATCGCTTTTGTGGATAGGGCCGACAACCTTTGCCACAACGGGATAGCCTATCTTGTTGGCAAAGGCGGTTACCTCTTCTTTTGACGATGCAACTATCTCGGGAACCATCGGGATGCCTGCGCAATCGAACAGGCTATGCACGACGTCGGGAGTGACGTAGCCATTTTCTTTTATGCCGCCTATTATCTCGCGGATGCGCGGGACGTCGACGCCGAAGAGCTCAATCTCTGGGGGTGCAGGGTGAGGGGTCTTTACTATCTGTGCCAAGGCTGTGGCCAGCGTTACTTCGTCGCTGAAGTTTACATGTCCCTTGCCTAGAAATTCTGCCACTTCAGGACCGGCTGTATGCAGGCACGGCAGGATGGGGAATATGGGCTTGCTGCACTCGAGTATCTTCTTGTGCAGAACATCGTATGCCTCGTAGAGCTTGACGAGTCCTGGCGTTCCAAAGATTACCATAATGGCGTCGATGTTTTCGAAACGCTTTTCGCAGTAGTCGATGGCTATGCCCAGTTGTTCAGGAGTGCCGGTGGCGAGTATGTCTATAGGGTTGCTTACGGAAGAGCCGGGGAACAGCTGTGATTTCAGCTCGTTGGCTATCTCGCCTTCGAGGCTCGGCACATTCAGTCCGCCCTTGGCGAGTGCATCGGTAAGCATCACGCCGGGACCGCCGGCATGGGTAACAATGGCAAAGTTGATGGTCTTGCCTTCGTCTGAAGGCTCTGGCGATGCCTCCCAGATGCAACCTACGGTGGTCAGTTCCTCGCGAGAGTAGCAGCGCACGATGCCTGCCTTGCGGAACAGGGCTTCTACGGCAGAATCGCTAGACATCATTGCTCCTGTGTGTGAGGAGGCTGCGCGTGCCCCGCTTTCGCTGGCGCCTGACTTTATGGCTGCTATTCTGCAGCCCTTGCGAATGAGTGACGATGCGTGGAAGAGCAGCTTGTCGGGGTTGGCTATGCTTTCGATATACAGAAGCTTTATTCTTGAGTCGCGCTCGGGGGTGTAGGTCTCGTCCATATATTGAAGCACTTCCTCTATGCCGTTTTGCTTGCCGTTGCCAATAGACCACACGGAGTTGAACTGAAGGCCCTTGATGACGGCAGACTCGAGAATGAAAACGGCTGTGGCGCCGCTGCCGCTGATGAAGTCGACCCCCTTGTTGCTGAGGCGGGGTATTGGTTTGGTGAACACGCTATGGTGCCATTGGTTAAGCAGCCCGATGCAGTTGGGGCCAATGAGCGCAGCATTATATCGCTGGCAGGTGTCCAGAATGCGTTGCTCTAATGCAGCGCCTTCCTTTGTCTCTTCGCCGAAGCCTGCAGATATTATGATAAAGGCTTTTGTCTCTTTTTCTGATGCCAGCAGCTCTACCGTGTCGGGGCACATCTTGGCTGGTATCACAAGTATGGCCAGTTCTGTGGGGGGCAGTTCGCTGATGTCGTGAAATGCCTTTATGCCCTGCACCTCGTCTTCCTTGGGGTTGACTATGCGCAGCGTGCCTTGAAAATTGCCGCCAATTAAGTTTCTTACTATAGCGCCGCCTGGCTTGCTCTTGTTGTTTGAACCGCCTATGACGGCTATGCTTTTAGGTTGAAGTAGTTGTCTGTTTATCATTATTTAGAAAATATCTTCTTGCTCTTGTTTTTCGGGTTCTACGGCCTTTGGCGTTGGAGGGCTTGTCAGCTTGCCCTTATTGTCAAACATGCCGTATGTTGTTCGAAGCACGATGAACTCTGTGCGTCGGTTCAGCTGGTTGCAAATCTCTTGCTGGTCTTCGGGCAGTGCCTTGATGAACTCCTCTGTCAGAACGTCGTTTTCTTTCAGGAAAGGATACTTCTCTGTGAGTTTCTTGCGTATGGTCTTAGGCCTTTCCTCGCCGTAGCCCACAGGACTGAGGCGGTCTTCGGCTATTCCGTGTTCGATGAGATATGCCACAACGCTCTCGGCACGCTTCTGCGACAGGCGTTTGTTGTATTCGTCGCGACCGAAGTAGTCGCAATGGGCGCTGAGCTCTATGGTAACGTTAGGATTCTCATTGAGTAGTTTTATCAGCTCATCGAGCGAAGCTGTTGATTCTGGGCGAAGCGTGGCTTTGTCGAAGTCGTAGAATATGTTGTCGATGAGCACGGGTGCCGTGATGGAGGCGAGGGGAAACTGCAGCACATATTCCTGCGACTCCTCAACAGGCTCTACGCGCAGCTGTTCCTTATGATTAAGGAATCCCTTGCAGGTTCCGAGGAATACATAATCAACATTTGGATTTATTTTCTGTTCAAAAGAGCCGTCGCCCTTGACGTTGAGTTTCAAATTAGTGCCGTCGTTGCCCACCATGTAGACAAGTGCGTTGGGCAATTCATAGCCGTCTTGCTCATATACCCAGCCCTTGACGGTCTGCACAATTTCAGGATTGACAAAGCTGTAGATATGGTCCCAGCCCTTGGCATCGCCACGGTTGGAAGAGAAAAAGCCTTCGTTTAGCAAGCCGTTGAAGGTCATGCCGAAGTCATCGCCCTGAGAGTTGAGGGGATATCCCGGATGCTCTATCGTATATGCTACTGCGGCATCTTTCTTTTCTTCGCCGTCTTTGTCTGTTTCCTCAACATTGGGAATGGCAATGTATATGTCTAGTCCTCCCATTCCAGGATGACCGTTTGAGGAGAAGTAGAGGTCGCCATTGGGGCGGAATGTCGGAAACATCTCGTCGCCTTCGGTATTGATAGGAGTGCCAAGATTCTCTACGCCGCCCAGTCCGCTGGCGGTTAGTCTGACGCGCCAGATGTCCAGTCCTCCTTGGCCTCCCGGCATGTCGGAAGTGAAGTAAAGCCATTCGCCATCAGGAGATACGGCTGGATGTGCATAACTGGATAGGGTGTCTTTGGTTATCTGTAGTGGTGTTGACTTTCCCCATGCTGCATCCGAGCGCTGTGATGTGCAGATGGTGGCATAGCGGGGATATGAGGGGTCGGTAAGGCACTGCGTCAGATACATGGTACGGCTGTCGGGAGTAAACGAGCATGCGCCTTCGTCGAAAGCGGAGTTGAGTTCGGTGTCGATGACTTCTGGTTTCAGCCATTTGCCGTTCTCGTCTTTATATGCAACGAAGATGTCGCCGTTTTTTGTTCCTGTTATTCCGCTTAGCTCATCTCCTTGTGCCTGATTGCGTGTTGAAGTGAAGAATAATTGCTCGTAGTCGTCGCCAGTGAGCATTGGCGAATAGTCTGCACGTCGGGAGTTGAAGAAGTTTTCTCGCTTTACTGTATATTGCGAACCTTCTTCTTTCCATTTAGGCGCCATCTTTGCCGATTGCAGTCCTGTCTTTGCCAGCTGGTTGCCCGGAAGACTGTCCAATGCTTCTGTGAAAGCCTTTTCTGCTCCCTTATAGTTGCCGTTCTTAAGCAACTGCATTCCAAGGTAGAGGTGGGTAAGAGAGTCTGCCTGCTTGTATCTTATTGCGTTGTTGTATGCAGCAATAGCCCTTTGCGTGTAGTTTATTCTTCGATAACTGTCGGCCAGTTTCAGTGCTCTCTTGCCTCGTGTGGCCCTCTCTTTCGGAGGTGTTGATGAATATGCTTTTTTATATTGCTGCGCGGCATCATGATATTCGCCCAAAGCATAAAACTTGTCACCCTTTTTCATGGCGGCATCTGCCCCGCATCCCACAAGGAGAGCGGTGATTCCTAATATATATATAATGGTGAATATCTTGCGCATAACATTATAAATAACGTTTAAACCTATGTTTTATTATATTCAAACGGCTGGCGATACGTACATCCCTCGCGCCAACGGCTGCAGCCGTATGCTGTTTTGCCTTTAATGATTACGCCCTGGCCGCATAGAGGGCATGGTTTGCCTGTAGGTTCTTCGATAGCTGACGACGGCTTGTTTTCTGTTGCGGTCTTTTTGGGAGCTTTAGGCCGTGGCGCCTGTTCTACTTTTGGAGCCATTTTCTTTTTCATGTCAGCCTCGCTCATTATTGTTACCCTGCGGTTGCTGTTGTCCGCAAGCACGTCTCTTACGATATCGTTTATCTGTTGTTTCAGTTCGCTGATAAACAGGCTGGCATCGTACTTGCAGGCTTCTATGTCGCGCAGTTTCTTCTCCCAGATGCCTGTCAGCTCGGCACTTTTCAGCAGGTCTTCCTTTATCAGGTCTATAAGTTCGATGCCTGTTGGCGTTGCAATAAGATTCTTTCGCTCGCGCTTGATATAGCGGCGTTTGAACAATGTCTCTATGATGCCAGCTCTTGACGACGGGCGACCGATGCCGTTCTCCTTCATTGCTGCACGCAGTTCCTCGTTGTCTACCAGCTTTCCTGCTGTTTCCATTGCTCGCAGAAGCGTGGCCTCTGTGAAGAACTTCGGCGGTGAGGTCCATTTCTCTGTCAGGCTTGGCACGTGGTCGCCACTCTCGCCTACAACGAACTGTGGCAGCGTGCGCTCTTCGTCGTCTTTCTTTTGCTCTTCCTCTTCGCCTTGTTGCACATCTTTGGCATAGACAATGCGCCACCCTGGCTCGATGATGGTCTTGCCGGTAACTTTAAACTCTATGTCTTCTACTTTTCCAAGAACAGTGGTGGTGGCAAACTTACAATCGGGATAGAACACACTGATGAAGCGGCGCGTTACCAAGTCATAGACGTGGCGCTCCATATCTGTAAGATTCATCGCCGGTACGCCTGTAGGTATGATGGCATGGTGGTCGGTAACCTTTGAAGAGTCGAACACCTTCTTTGATTTCAGCAGCGGCTTGCCTGCCAATGGCTGTGTCAGCTGCTCATATCCTCGTAGTCCTGCCAGCGTCTGAGGGCATTTGGGGTATATGTCGTCGCTTAGGAAAGTGGTGTCTACACGTGGGTAGGTGGTCAGCTTCTTTTCATATAGGCTTTGAATGGTGTTCAGTGTCATCTCGGCACTCATGCCAAACTTGTTGTTGCAGTCAACCTGAAGTGAGGTGAGGTCGTAAAGTGGCTTTGGTGCCTCCTTGCCGTTTTTCTTCTCTACGTTGGTAACAGTAAACGGCTTGCCGGTAATCGTTTCCAAGAATTGCTCGCCTTCTTCTTTCACCGTAAACTTTCCTTTTGTTGCGGTAAATATAGTGTCGCGGTATGTTGTTGACAATACCCAATAAGCTTCTGGCTTGAAGTTCTCTATTTCTTTCTGGCGGTTGACAATGAGTGCGAGGGTAGGGGTCTGCACCCTGCCGATGCTCAGCACCTGCCGGTTCTGTCCGTATTTCAAAGTGTATAGGCGTGTGGCGTTCATGCCTAGAATCCAGTCGCCTATAGCGCGGCTCAGTCCTGCGTAATAGAGCGAATCTTTATCCTTTTGCTCCATGAGCGACTGGAACCCGTCTCTTATGGCCTCGTCGGTAAGTGATGATATCCAAAGACGCTTTACAGGGCATGTGGCTTTTGCCTTCTGCATTACCCATCTCTGTATCAGTTCACCCTCTTGTCCGGCATCACCGCAGTTGATTATACCATCGGCATTTTGCATTAATCGCTCGATAACAGCAAACTGCTTCTGTATTCCTTTATCGTCAATAAGTTTGATGCCGAAACGCTGAGGAATCATTGGAAGTGCGCTCAAACTCCAATGTTTCCATAGCGGGGTGTAATCGTCAGGCTCTTTAAGCGTGCACAGATGTCCGAAGGTCCACGTCACTTGATAGCCGTTGCCCTCCATATATCCGTCGCGACTGCTGTTAGCCCCTAGTATCTTCGCTATGTCTTTTGCTACGCTTGGTTTCTCTGCTATGCAAACAATCATTCTTTTTAATGCTTAATGCATAATTCGCAATGCTTAATTCTTAATGCTTAATTCTTAATGCTTAATTCGCAATGCTTAATTCTTAATGCTTAATTCTTAATGCTTAATTCTTAATGCTTAATTCTTAATGCATAATTCGCAATGCTTAATTCCTAATTCCTAACTCCTACCTCCTAACTCCTAACTAATACCCAAGTTCCTCACCAACCAAAACAACAGATATGCGTCCAGGGCGAGAGTTTCTTATGAAATGGAAGAAGTTGCAGATGCTTTCAGGAGAATTGCAGTTATGGCAGATGCCATCAATCTGACAAGGAGTCTTGATGTCAAAGCGTGCGGCATTAATGGGCGATGCCGTGCTGCGTGCTCTGGCTAAGGCAGCATTCACGTCCTGCGCCACTTTGTTCATTCCGATGACGAAAATAACCTTTTTAGGTCCGAATGTAATGGCTGCAACACGGTTGCCGTTGCCGTCGATATTTACAATCACACCATCCTCGCTTATGGCGTTGGCGCTGGAGAGATAGAAGTCAGCAAAGAAAGCCTTGCGATACATTTCCTGAGCCTCGTCGCGGTCTTTTGCCTCATCGCGGTCAATGAGGTCGTAGCAGTTTCTTTCATGCAGAGCCTTTGTCAGTCCCATATCTCTGATGGTCATCGAACCTCCCCATGATATGCTGCTGCCTTCAGGAATCATACCAATCACTTTCTCAATAGCCTCGTCTGCTGTTTTGCAATAACAGGCTTCCATGTTGCGTCGTTCCAGATTCTTAATCATCTTTTGTGCCAGACGCTCGTTTCTTATCTCTTTTGGTGTCATTATGTCTTTTGTTTCTAATTTTCTGCAAACTTACACATTTTTTCTGAGAAACAGGTTGGGTTGCATGTTGAAAAAGCAAATAACTTATGATTTGCATAAATGCTATTGTGGAAAATTGCAGTGTAAGAATTGTAAAAAAAAGTATGCTTTTAGTTATAATTATCTTAATAATAAGTAATAATAATCCATCGGAGGGGCGTTTTTTTTGCTGTTTCGCCTAAAACCCTTAACTTTGCAAAGATTTATTTATTATTTTATTAAATTTATGAACAAGAAAATTCTTATGCCACTATTGGCTGCAATAGGAATATTGTTGGCTGGCGTCGTAATATTATCAGTAAGTCTTGGCAAACAGAAGCAAGCTAATGATGAGATGCGCGAACTTGCGGAACTTGACAAGCAGGAAATGGAAAACGAGTACGAACAGTTTACTCGCCAGTACAGTGAGATGATGACACAGATAAACAACGACTCTATCGTGGCACAACTTACGCAAGAGCAGATGCGTACGCAGCAGTTGCTTGAAGAACTGAAAAAAGTGAAGAGTGATAATGCACGTGAGATTACACGACTGAAGAAGGAACTTGCTACGGTAAGAGCGGTGTTGCGCAGCTATGTCTTGCAGATAGACTCTTTGAACAGACTTAATGAAAACCTTACAGCCGAGAATGCTTCGCTCAAGGCTGAACAGAGAGAGGCTAATCGCCAAATAGAAGGACTCAGCAACGAGAAAGAGTCGCTGTCTGAAAAGGTGGCTATTGCTGCACAGTTGGATGCTACTAACATAGTGCTTACAGCAAAGAAGAAGCGTGGGCGTACAGCTAAATACATAAAGGATGCAAAGAGTCTGGAACTATCGTTTACTGTAACAAAGAATGTTACAGCAACAAATGGCGTGAGAACATTCTATGTCAGAATAACATCGCCTACAGGTGCGGTAGTTGGCAAGCTGGGCTCTTTTGCCTATGAAGACCGTAACATTGACTATTCAATGAAGAAGGATGTGGAATATACTGGAGAGGAACTCAATATTACTATGTTTATGGAAATCAACCAGTTCCTTGGAGGCGGAGACTATGTCGTGAGCATTTTTGCCGATGGCAACATGATTGGTTCGCGCACCTTTACTTATAAGAAATAGTGTCCGGTATATTATGATTCATATCACATTAAGGCGCAAAACGTTTGTTCTGGCAATTGCTATAGCCATATTCGTAGTGATAGCTGCAGCGATGGCGATTGCCTATGGCTCAAAGATATCGGAAACTCAACAACCTGATGGAGTGATTGAGGTTTCTGAGGTTCAGATGTCTAGCAGGCATAAGGGTCGTGTGCTGGAGATATGCGTAGAGGTTGGCGACTATGTGAATGTAGGAGATACATTGGCGGTTATCGAGGTTGCCGAAGACGACAGAGGCAGCGGAAAGAATGCTAAGAATGCTGCCATGGATGACAAGATTCACAATTTCTACCTTATTCTGCAGAGAGCAAAGGCTGGACTTGATATTGCTGAAGAGTCATATCATAACATGCAGAAACTTTACGAAGAGGGAACGATAACAGAAGAGGTTCTCAACGAGGCGCTTACAAACTACAAACTGATGGAAGGTCAGGTAATGGCAGTTCAGAATACGTTGAGACTTATGCAGTATGACAATGGAGAGTCTGTTGTGGTGGCTCAGGTTGAGGGTGAAATAGCAGATATTTATTTACCCGTAGGCGGGGCTGTGCAAAATGGCACGCCAATAGTAAATGTCTATATTATGGATGACCTCTGGGGCGCTTTCTATGTTGATGAGGCAGAGATGAAGAACTTGAAACTGGGCAGTGAGATTAATGCTTACGTTCCTGCGTTTAATAAGGAAGTTAAAATGCAGGTTTACGACATCGAAGATACTGGCGAAGATGCTTTTGTGGGCGAAATAGATAAGTCAGAATGGATATATGCCCACGATGCTGTCAGAATTAAGGCACGTCCGGTAGATTATATAGAAGGATTGAGGCCTGGGATGGTGTTGAGAGTTAGGAATTAGGAGTTAAGAGTTAGGACAGCAAAGCTGATGAGCGAAGCGAATAATTAAGCATTATAAATTAAGAAATAGTGCAGGTCATTGGACCTGCACTATTTTTGTTGGATCTTGTTCCTTGTTGCGCCTGTTGACAACGGTAACTACCGACTGGGCAAGGCTGAGGAAAGAAAGTCCTGTTATAGAATCCACCTTGCATGCGGCTGGTTCACCGGCATCGCCACTCTCGCAGATGCTCTGTACAAGTGGTATCTGAGCAAGTAGTGGAGTGCCCATTTCTTCTGCAAGGCGCTTGCATCCCTCTTTGCCGAAGATGTAGTATTTGTTTTCCGGCAGTTCTGCAGGTGTAAACCATGCCATGTTCTCCACAAGTCCAAGTATAGGCACGTTCACTTTGTCGTTGCGATACATGTCGATGCCCTTGCGAGCGTCTGCCAGTGCCACAGCCTGTGGTGTACTTACAATTACCGCACCGGTTATGGCGAGCGTCTGCAACAGTGTCAGGTGAATGTCGCTTGTGCCTGGAGGTGTATCAAGTATGAAGTAATCTAGTTCGCCCCAGTTGGCATCGGCAATGAGTTGCTTCAGTGCATTGGTTGCCATGCCACCACGCCATAATGTAGCTGTATCTGGATTTACGAAGAAACCGATACTGAGCAGTTTAACTCCGTATTTCTCTATTGGTTCTATGAGGTTGCGGCCATCTACTTCTACTGCGTATGGTCGAGCATCCTCAACGTTGAACATCTTTGGAACTGACGGGCCGAAGATGTCGGCATCAAGTAGTCCCACCTTGTAGCCAAGGCGTGCCAAGGCTATGGCCAGATTGGCAGAGACCGTGCTCTTGCCCACACCGCCCTTGCCGGAACTTACGGCAATGATGTTCTTGACCTGTGGCAATAGTTTTCCTACTTCAGGACGTGGCTTCGACTTGAATTCCGTTTCTATCTCCACCTCAACGTCTTTGCTCACATGGTAGTGAATGGCAGCCTCGGCAGCTTTGATTGTTGACTTCATGAACGGGTCAGTGTCTCGTGGAAAGGTAAGTACAATCTTTACCTTCATGCCGTTGATGCTTGGTGTGTCTGCCACCATGCCGCTCTCTACGAGGTTTTTCTTCGTGCCTGCATACGTTACTGTAGCCAGTGCATCGACAATCAGTTTTGGATATAATGTCATGTTTTTAAGACTTAATTATTTGTAGTTATAAGGAGTTATAAGAAGATGCTCGCTAAGAAGATATAAGACATTTCTTTAAAGTATTATTCACTTTCGTTCATCAACACGTGTCCTCTATCTCCACCTATCTCCTTCTATCTTCTTTTATCTTCTTTATCCTTAAACATGCAAAAACTATGCCTAAAGTTTAATTCTCACACCTGCATAGAACATTCTTTCGTGAATTGGTCCCCAAATCATGGTAGAATCGAAGTAACCGCTCCAAGGGTCGTTGCCGTTGATGATAGGGTTTTTCTGCTTGAAGTTTGTCAGGTTTTCGCCGCCGATGTAGATAGACCATTTGTCGAACCAGCGGGTAATCTGTGCGCTAACCTGTTCGAAAGCGTCAAACTCTTCATCCCATGACCATTCGCCTGTGTCTACCATCTTGTATGGCTTTGGCATTCTGCCGCCACCGTTCAGTTGCAGCGTACCGTCAAATTGCCATTTTCCGTTTGGTGTCTTGTATGATGCGGTGAGCAGTCCCTTATACTTGCTTGTCAGTGGCTTGGTCATCAGTTCGCCACCGTATGTACACTTCACGTCGTTCATGCGATATGCAGCTGTTACGGTCAGTCCCTCGATGATAGGGTAGGTGGCGTCAATCTGGAATGTGTGAGAGTATGACTTGCCGTCGAGATTGGTGATGTGAACCTGTGGCATGCCATCCTTAGTATATGTATCCATGTCCATTACAGCCTGCTCTTCAAAGTTGGTGTAATAGTATTCGGCATTAATCTTCAGCAGTTTCTCGCCGATAGGAATGTTGAGTGCGCCGCTGATGCCGTAGTTCCATGCCTCCTCCTGATTCAGGTCGTCAACAACCAACTCTCTGCCACTTGCCATCAGATAGTTGAATTCTGCGTATGGGTGTACAGTGCGATAACCCTTTCCTGCCGACAGACGCAGGCTGAGCAGGTCGTTAGGCATATACTTCACGTGGAAGCGTGGGGTAACGAATGTGCCGTGTATATTGCTGTGGTCGGCACGGATGCCTGCCATTGCCGTAAACTTATGACTCAGGTTGAGAGTGTATTGCGCATAAACACCAGGAACGGTCTCCTTCTCGTCGATGTCAAAGTTTGTCTCAGGCTTATGTTCGCTGCTTGATGTGAAAGGAACGTGAGTGCGAACCCTCTGTCCGAGGTAGTCGTGGTTGAGGCTCAAACCTGCAGAAAGGCTGTGTATGTGCTTGAATGTAGTCTCGAACACCAATGAAGCGTAGGCGTTCTTTTCATTTACATAGTATTCTTTCAGTCCATATTTCGCATCCTGTTCCTGCATAGATGCCGATGCCAGCAACGCGATGTTCGTTCCGTTGTGGTGGTCAAGTATGAAGGCATGCTTCATATAACCCTCATAGCGGTTGGTCTCGATGTTAATCTCGTATGGGAAATTGTATGTGGTCAGTGGAGCGTCATCCATCTGTCCGCTTTTGCGATCTTCCTTTAGCAGTCCCAGTCCGGCATGCATTATATAGTACTCTCCGTTCCACAGCCAGTGACTCTGTGCATTAAACTGCTCCACCTGTGGCTTGTCCATGAAGTAATCATCGTTGTCGTCGTGCTCCTTCATGCTTTTCTCGTAGTGCAGCAGCAGGTTGGCACTCAGTTTGTCGTTGAAATGCAGGTTGCTCGTAGCGTTTGCCTCCAGACGGCTCTTGCTGTCGCCGAACAGGTTTATCTCTGTTGTCTCCGGTTCCCCGGGTTTCTGGTATTCTACGTTTATCTGTCCTGTTATCGATTCATAACCGTTTTTTACAGACGAACTTCCTTTTGACACCTGAATGCCGCTCATCCAAGGACCTGGCACATAGCCCAAAGCGTATGGAGCAGCCACGCCACGGAAGTTGGGCAGACTGCTTGTAAGCATCTGCACGTATGTTCCGCTCAGTCCAAGCAACTTAATCTGCTTGGCACCTGTTGCAGCGTCGGTATAGCTTACGTCAACGGCAGGGTTGTTTGTAAAGCTCTCTCCCAGATTGCAGCAGGCTGCCTTGAACAGCTCTTCTTTGTGTATGCTCACGCCATTGACAGCTCCCACCATGCGGCGGATGCCGTTCTTCGATCTGACCACGATGCCTTCCAGTTGTTTCTCTTTCTCAACTACAGTAGTGTCGTGGTCATGATGATGGCCGTGGTCATGGTTGTGCTGAGCCTTTGCTGTTAAGCCAAGTGCTGCCACCATGCCAATAAGTATTATTCTTTTGTTCATATTCTCTTGTTTTAGTCTGAGTTTGTATTTCAAGGTGCAAAGGTACGTATTATTTAGTGCAACTTAGTTGCAAAGTGTACCAGCGGGACCAATAAAAACAGCCACGGACAAAGGCACCTTTGTCCGTGGCTGCTTGGTTTTCTGTGTTTGTTATTTGCTCGTTTCCAGTCCGCTGCGCTTGTCGCGTCGGTAACTGCGGTAGTCGTCTAGCGGTATCTCGATGTCCGGTTCTTCAAGATTGCCTTCGCGTGGCAATTCGAACTTCATGTACTTGATGTTCAGTCCTCGCTCTATCCACATCGATTCGTAGTAGGTCTGAATATTCAGTATCGTGTTTGTCTGTTCGTCAAATCCCTCCGTATGATACAGGTCTTCCGTGCGTACAATCAGAGGCAGTTTGTTTCGCTCCACCATGTATGTCGTGTATGTAAACAGGAAGTTGGAGTCTGTCTTCAGATGTATCAGTCCTCCGTCTTTCAGGAACTTGCGGTAGCGGTTCATGAAGTAAGTGCTTGTCAGTCGCTTGCGAGGATTCTTCATCTGCGGGTCGCTAAATGTCAGCCAAATCTCTTGCACTTCATCCTCACAGAAGAACCTTTCGATTATTTCAATGTTTGTTCTTAGAAACGCCACGTTCTTCAGCCCCTCGTTTATGGCCTGTGTAGCACCGGTCCACATTCGCGCACCTTTTATGTCAACGCCGATGAAGTTGATGTTTGGGAACAGCTTCGCCAGTCCCACGGTATATTCTCCCTTTCCGCAACCCAGTTCCAGTACTATCGGGTTGTCGTTGTGAAAGTACTGCTCGTTCCAGTGTCCACGCATCTCAAACGGAACGTTCTCCACCACCGAATAAGGATACTGGAATACGTTCTCATATTTTGCCATATCGGCAAACTTAGCTAATTTTCCTTTGCCCATGATTCTTTTATATATC
This sequence comes from Prevotella sp., assembly GCA_017410365.1. GTDB lineage: Bacteria > Bacteroidota > Bacteroidia > Bacteroidales > Bacteroidaceae > Prevotella. Next base: position 6,002 of record JAFQQY010000032.1, on the reverse strand, counting down.
TTCCTTTATCTTCCTATATCCTCTTACACGCGATACTTTTCTTATTTCTTCCATATCATCCGTTCGTTATAGGACATAGATAATGCAAAGGTAAAGATTTTATTTCAATTCCACAAATTTGGCGAATGTTACTTGTATGGACTAGTGGATTCTGACAGCTAGACAATGCTTGATTGATGTTTCTTGTCTACTGATTATGCATAAATATACATTCTGTTCTGACTCGGAAGAATACCGGTCAAAACCAGTGCTTTTAGAGAACTGGCACTTCTCGATGAGAGAACTGGCACTTCTCACCTCAAGATCTGGCATTTCTCTTGAAAAGAACAGGCAGATGACTTTTCTTGCCATGTTTTTCCTTGCTGCATAAAATACTTGTTTGGTATATTTATGCATAAGGTTGATTGGGCAGTTAATTAAAAAATATCTTGTATTTTTGTTGCACATAAACAAAAAAGTGTTATCTTTGCAATGTTTCTCACGCCGATGCCTCTTGATGGGGAGGGTGTAGTGGGGAATGCATATTTATGGGAAAGGCGTTTACTTGACGCTTTGTTCTTTGGCTACTTCTGAATCTCGCAAGTTCAAAATCCTGTCAAAAGCAAAGCAACGGTAGATGCCTACGTGGTATGTTCCAACCATTATTGTATCCAGTCGCTTAGGCGCATTGGCTACAATGGCTTACATATCGGCGTGGGTTTCTGCGTTGCTCGTTCGGACGGGATTGGGCAATGCGAGAGCCTAGAAGTAGCAGGACGGGCAACAGGTCAGACTCCTGCGCTTTTTTATTTATATGCCAGTTAACAGACAACTTAATGATTATAGCCGAATTTGGGGAGTTTATAGGCAGAGAAAACTCATAAAAGCTATGAAGAAATCTTTTCTTTTATTATTATTACTTTATTGTGGTATTTATTCTTATGCCCAAGACGAATTGTCTGTAGTTCGTGATAACTTGAGTAAATTGTTAACCGAAGCAAAGGCATCAGGTTACGAAGTGTCAAAGTTTCAGAATGTGCTTGATGATGAAAATAGTACAATAGATGAATTGCAAAACACGATAGACCGGTTAAATACGTCTTTAGAGCTGACAGAGACTTTTGGTACACATGGATTAAATGACGTTAAGGTTTTGTATGAACCTAGTGGAACTGACTGGTATATAGATAACAATAGTATTTCTTTCGGCTATGATTATGGAGAAATGGATACACTTACAGCCTATTTTAGCTCAGATGCAGAAGTGTTTATATACTATGAACTTAATTGTGAGTTCTCTTTATATATCGATGGCGATTCTGTGATTTCGCAAGAATCACAAATTGATGGGCACTATCTAGATGCAAAATTTGTCCATAAGATAGGCAAAGGTATTCATAAATTAGAATGGATATCTGAAGGTCTACATATAGCTAATATATCTGTTGTAAGTGCATCAGCTATAACTGTAAATTTATTACAACCTGGTAGCTTAGGTACAGAGATACTTTATAATGTAAATCATGTAAAAGATGTTAGGCAACTTAAGATAGTTGGCGCAATGAATGATGCTGACTGGGAAATTATTGACATGATGGCTAATAATCTTTTCTCTCTTGATTTGAGTGAGGCAAAAATAACAAAAATAAAAGATAGGCAGTTCCAAGCGTATGAAGATTGGATTTATCTTCATGAAATTAAACTGCCTGAAGGTTTAGAAAGTATAGGTGAACGAGCATTTTATGAGTCAAATATAGCTGAAATTAAATTGCCCTCCACATTGTTGTCTATAGGTAATGGCGCATTTGAAGAATCTAAAATCAAAAGTGTTAATATTCCAGACGCAGTTAAAGAAATTGGAACAGATGCTTTTTATGGATGTGGATATTTGGAACAGTGCGTATATGGTAATGGACTGAATGTTATTCCTAATGAGTGTTTCCAATATTGTCACAGATTAACAGATATACAATATCATGACAATATTACAAATATTGGAAATAATGCTTTTTACCAATGCTATAAACTAAATGTAAAAGAATTGCCTTCACAATTAACATCTATTGGCTATAGGGCATTTACAAATTGTTTGGAAATAGATAGTATAGTCGTTCCTGATAAAGTAACTAATATTTCAGAAGGAGCGTTTAGCGAGTGCGCAAATCTGGTTTATGCAGAATTACCTGTGAGTTATTATAATCTGAATAGTGGTAATAAGTGGATATTTGCCAATACGGCTTTGAAAGATTTGTATCTTAAATCCTCGACAGTTATAACTTACACAGACTTGCACGATGAAAGAGACAGGCCAACATCTTTATGTAGTAATATTGCAAATGTAACCTTGCACGTACCAGACTATCTAGTAAATGCATATAAATTAGATAAGGAATGGTATAATTATGGCAATATCGTAGGTTTCGACACAGAAGATATTGACGAGTGGACTATTGGTAGAGACCTTGTTCTTAATGCAAGAGACCGATTGAGAGGAACCCCTTCAGTAATTATTAATGAAACAGGAAGCATGATTATTAATGGCACCGATGGTATGCCTCTTGATAATCTAAAATTCAGCAGTGACCCAGATAACAATCTATATGGAAGACTGATTAGCAATGTAGATTATGTTACTGTAGCTGGTGAACTTGGCACAACTCTTCGTTTCGGAACTAAAAACAGATGGTATTATTTCTCATACCCATATGATATTAAGGTAAGCGATATACAATACATAAATGTTCCAGCAAAATGTGCCATCCGTTATTACGATGGTGCGAGTCGTGCTGCTAATGGAGCAACTGGAAGTTGGAAAAACTATAGTGCAGAAGATATTATACCAGCAGGAACAGGTTTTATAATGATGGTTAGCGAAGCAGGGTGGTGGAAATTCCCATCACAGGACAATGCCAGCAAGCAGTACCTGACATCGTATAAGATGTTTGCGAAGGAGCTTGCATTAAACGATTCTGAGGTCGCATCTGATAAAGGTTGGAACCTTGTAGGTAATCCATACCAGAGCTGGTATAACATCCACAAACTGAACTTCACTGCTCCAATCACCGTGCGTAATGTAAGCAATAATACATACGAGGCCTACTCAATAATTGATGACGACTATGCATTGGCACCAAATCAGGCTTTCTTTGTTCAGTGCCCAGACGGAACAGATAATATCTCATTCCCACTTGACGGCAGGCAGATGACTTCTGTAATTGAAGATGCAAACGCATCTAAACCACATGGCGCTCCTGCTACCGCAGAAAGAAGACTAACTGACCTGACTGTCAGCGATGGCACAAACTCTGACCGCACACGCATTGTGCTTAATGACAAGGCGACATTGAGCTATGATATGATGTGTGATGCAAGTAAGTTTATGAGTGAAGCAAAGGTGGCTCAGATATATAGTCTAGACAATGAAGGCAATCAATATGCAATAAATGAGCGTCCAGAGGCTGACGGTATAGTTAAGCTCGGATTTACAGCACCTGCTAGTGGATGCTTTACAATAGCAATTACACGCAATACAGTAGAGAATGTAGTTCTAGTGGACAATCAACTGCAGCAAAGCGTAAACCTTACATCACAGGATTATTCATTTGCTTCAGAAGCAGGAACATTCCTTAATCGTTTTGAGTTGCGTATGGCAAGCACACCAACAGGTATTACAGATATTGATAATGCATCAGAAACAACTGTCAGCAGTGTAGCTGGTGGCATTATTGTAGAAGGCTTAGCAGAAGTTTACAATATGAGTGGTATAAAGGTGGCAGAAGGCAGTGGCAATATAAATCTGTCAAACGGAAACTATATAGTGAAAGCCAACGGTAAAGTATATAAGATGGTTGTAATGTAATTAAAAAGACAGAATATGAGAAAAATAAGATATCTGTCTGTCCTATTGCTGTTGCTACTTTATTGTGGCACAGTATTGGCGCAAGACGATTTCAATCCAGAAAGTCCATCTGAGCCAGGTGCTCCGCCAACGCGATTGGTGCTGTTGGCAGAGCCACTTGCAGGTGGCACGTTGTCGGGTGGTGGAAAGTATGTCCCAGAAGCCATTGTAAGCATAAGAGCTTATAATAATGCTGGCTTCGTTTTTGAGAAATGGACTGATAAAAAAGGAAATGTTATTGCAACAACAGCACAAGCTAACTTTACGAAGAGTGCGACAAACGACACTTTGATAGCACATTTCGCTTACTCTCCAGATAGTCCTGCAGAACCAATTCCCGGCACCCAACTTGTATATTATAAACTTGCATTGCAAAGCAGTGGAGGCGGAAGTGTCAGTGGAGGCGGAAAATACCGTAGCGGAACATCTGTTTCAATTAGAGCTTATGCCGAAACCAACTTTGAATTTGTCAATTGGACGAATGATGATGGCGATATAGTGTCAACAACGTCAAACTTCAATTATATAACCAATGGGTATGCCGAGGTATTGACTGCTAATTTCATGTATAATCCATCCAATCCCACAGAACCGTCAGATCCTGTGCTTAGTCATGATATTAACGTAACATGCACTGAGGGAGGTTCGACGAACTTCAGTAGTGTAACAAAGCTTAGTGGAAGTACACATACGCTCCATGCTTATCCTAATGAAGGATATGTATTTATAGGATGGTATATTAATGGTGAATTGTATACTGCTCTCAAATCATTCAGTTATACTGTTGGAGATAGTGATGTTGATATAGAAGCAAGGTTTGAGTTTAATCCTGATAGTCCGTCAGAACCGCAGATGCCAGAAGACAAGAAATATTCAATGTATCTGATGTCTGAAATAACATTTCCTGGCAATGTTATAGAATGCCCGATGTATCTGACAAGTTTGGATACTCTCTGTGACATAACATTTCAGATTAATTTCCCATCAACGGTGGTGCCAGATTGGAAAACGTTAGAACTGGGTTTTGAATCGGACGATTATACAATATCTGTTTCAGAAACATCAGAGGATACAGTATTCTTGGTTTCGATTGTAGGAGATTCCATAATGCCGGGAAATACCAAACTCTTTAATCTTAAAGTGCAAGTTCCTGAAGAAATAGCAGCGAACAGTATGCATCAGATTAAGATTAATCAGGTTGTGGTATCAGAACCTGATGGTAAGACTACAACCTGTTCTACGCGTAACGGAAAAATATATATTTATCAACTAGGCGATACCAACGGCGATGGAGAGGTCAACATCACCGACCGAGTGAACATGATAAACTATATTATGGTAGGTGAAGCAGACAATGATACTTTTATTGAAGAAGTTTCTGACATTAACGGCGACGGTGAATTCAATATTACCGATGGTGTGGGTATTGTAGAAATATTATTAAACGAATAAACTATATCAAGATGAAAAAGATCTATTTAATGTTTTATGCACTCTTGTTTTCAGCAGGCATACATGCTGAAGACGTATTGCAGATAGTTCCGCAGCAGATAGTTGCAGGCAGCAGTGCTGATGACGGCAGAACTTTTGCAATTGAGATGAATAACGAGAATGTGTTTGTTGCCTTGCAGTTTGACCTGTATATGCCTGATGGCGTGATATTGGATAATGTCTATGATCCGATAGAACTGTCAAAGGACAGGTTCCCTCATACAACGGGCCGCGGTGGGGCAATAACATGGGAACACGACGTAGACTTGACTTTGCGTGAAGAAGGTTTCTATAGAATAGCCATAAGCTCAAGCAAAAACTCAAAAATAAGCGGTACGAGTGGAACGCTGATAAATGTTTTTTATATATCAGATTCCGAATTGCCAGACGGTGTTTTGCCTGTAGAGATTAAGAATGTTGTCATGGCGATTTCCGGGACAAGCGATGTGAAGCCAGATGATTGTTCCTCATTCTTCTATACGGACAAGTTCGGCTGGAATGCATCGAAATTAGACCTGTCGGCCTTGACCGGTACGCTGACAACAGATGTTGTTGAGGCTGTCAACAGCAATATTGCAGACAATGCAAATTTGACAACCTTGGATTTAAGTGGCATTGACAATGCTGGAGTGGC
>JAFQQY010000003.1 GCA_017410365.1 Prevotella sp. | reverse complement strand
TCACATTTCACATTTTGCATTTACTGTTTTCGAAAAAAATCATAAATATTTTATATTATATATATTATTATAATAATATATATAATATAAAGGTTGAATCCACATAAAATGCAAAATGCAAAATGTGAAATGTGAAAAATCCCGAAACCCCTCTATATCTCCCTGCTGCACGCATTTTTCACTATTTTCTGCAAAAACATATTTTCTCTCTGTCACACACATTTTTTGCATTTGCGAAAACTGCATCAGAAATTACAACAACGGCTGTCGTATTAATAAAAACGGTGGCGGTATTTTGACAGAAAGGGCCTCTCCCCCCGCCCTCTCCTTGGAGAGGGGGCTGAAGAAACTCATAAACTCAAAAACTTATCAACTCATAAACTCAAAATCCATTCCCATTTATTCCCCAAATCCCCAGACACAAGATTTGAAGAACAAAATCCCCAGACACAAGAACAAAACCACACCTCTACGGCTCCCCCAAACCCTTAGTTTATTGCTCAGTGTTTGATATATGCTGGCAGTGCTCTCGGTATCAACGTGGTCATTGACCACAAGCTAGACAAGAAAAACGGGAACTCCAATTAAGGGGTTCCCGATTTGTCACTTTCACATTTCACATTTTGCATTTCACATTTTGCATTTTGCATTTCCCCATTTTTATCATTTCATCTGTTTTAGGGCCTACCAAATATTCTCTTCACGTTGTTGTTCGTTGCCTCAGCCATTTCTTCTATGCTTATGCCGTAGCACTCTGCCATGCGCTCAAGTACATGGCGCACGTAGGCACTCTCGTTGCGCTTGCCACGCATGGGCACTGGTGCCATATAGGGGGCGTCGGTCTCGATTACTATGCGGTCGAGGGGTACGGCTGCGGGCAACACTTCGGGCAGATGCGACTTCTTGAACGTTAGTACACCGCCGACACCAAGCACGAACCTGTCGAACTGCAGCAGCTCAGCTGCCTCGATGGCATTGCCAGTGAAGCAGTGGAATACGCCGCCGGGCAACTGCTTTTCGTACTTGCGCAAAAGACGCACCATCTCGTTCTGTGCCTTGCGGCAGTGAATCATCAAGGGTTTCTGCCACTCTATAGACCACTGTATCTGTTCCTCGAAAGCATCCAGCTGCTCCTTCTCAAACTCGCGACTCCAATAATAGTCGAGCCCGACTTCGCCAACGGCAATGAACTCGTCGGCATATCGCCGTTTCATCTCTGTCAGCACCTCGCGCCAGTCGGCCTTCACCTCCTCCGGATGCAAGCCTATCATGGGGTAAGCATATCCAGGATAGCGGCGGCATACATTGAGCACGGCATCTATGGATGGCAGATGGATGGCGGGCACGAAGATGGCAGAGACACCCGCCTCTTGGGCACGTGCCACCACCTCGTCGCGGTCGTCGTCAAACTCCTCGCCGTCAAGGTGGGCGTGTGTGTCGATGAAAGCAAGGGCCTCCCCCTGCCCCTCCGAAGGAGGGGAGTTGGGAGTTAGGGGGGAGGAGTTGGGAGGTTGTACCATAATTTTGAATTAGGAATTAGGAATTATGAGTGCAGACGGATGCTTTCTTTTTTAAGGAGTGTAGGAGTGAAGGAGTGTAGGAGTGCAGACGGATGCTTGACACGCAAATGTCTTCTATCTTCTTTTATCTCCTTCTACCTTCTTCTATCTTCTTCTTTCCATTATCAGGAGTTCAGGAGTCTCCCCTCTCCAAGGAGAGGGGGCGGGGGTGAGGCCTTAGCTCTCCCTCTTCATCATTTCTGCCGTATATTGCAGCAGGGTCTGCTTGCGCTCATCGGCAACGTTGATTTTGGCAAGATACTTCTTGCTCTCCTCGAAGTAGTAGTTTATCTTCTCTTCGCAAATCTGGCGGATGCCTATCTGATTGTATATCTCTGTAACGGCAGCTACCTTCTCCTGACGGTCAAAGTCCTTTGCCGAAACCCAACGCTGCAGTTCCGCACGCTGCTCGCTGTTGGCACGCTGGAAAGCATTGATGAGCATATAGGTTTTCTTGTTGCATGTAATGTCGCCGCCCACAGCCTTGCCGAACACCTTCGGGTCGCCATAGACATCGAGCAGGTCGTCTTGCAACTGGAACGCCAGTCCTACCTGTTCGCCAAACTTATATAGGTTGTCTGCATCCTCGGCAGACGCACCGGCGAGAATGCCGCCAATCTTCATGGCGCATGCCAAGAGCACGCTGGTCTTCAAGCGTATCATCTCGATATATTCCTCTTCGGTTACATCGTCGCGGTTTTCAAACTCCATGTCGTACTGCTGCCCTTCGCCAATCTCCAGTGCGGTCTCTGTGAACAGTCTCATGACCTCCGGTTGCTTGTCGGCATCGCACTGCAGCATGCGGTGGTATGCAAGCACGAGCATAGAGTCGCCCGACAGTATGGCTGTGTTGGCGTCCCACTTGCGATGAACCGTAGGTAGGCCACGACGCACGTCGGCATTGTCCATGAGGTCGTCGTGCAGCAAAGTGTAGTTATGGTATGTCTCCAATGCGCATGCCGGCATGAGTATTCGCTCTGGGTCTTCCTTGTACAGATTGTATGCCAAGAGCATTAGAACAGGGCGCACACGCTTGCCGCCAATAGAGAGTACATACTTAACTGGCTCATAAAGCGACTGCGGCTGGCGGTCGTATGGCAGTTGTTCGATAAATTCGTTTACCTTTGTAAGGATTTCCTTTGATGTAAGCATATATAAATTTGTTTTTATTGTCTAAATACAATCGGCAACCGTACCTGTGTGCGACAGGGAGAACCATCATGAACGCCGGCTTTCCACTTTGGCATAAGGCGCAACACCCGTAATGCTTCGCGGTCGCAGTAGGCATCGAGCGATTGAACTATACGTATGTCGGAGACGGTACCGTCGGTATTTACTATGAATTGAGCTACCACCTTGCCTTCTACCTTATTCTTCTGAGCAAGATATGGATAGCGTAGGTTCTTGGTCAGCCAGCGTATATATTCAGCCATTCCTCCAGGGAACTGCGGAAGTTCTTCTACCACGCGGAACACTGGTTGACTATCGTCTGCTGAATCTGGCGGTACTATGCCAACGATATCTGCAGCATCGCTTTCCGATGCAAACGGGCCGGCTGCAGCCACAAGGGTATCCAAATCTTCTGTCTGTTGTTCCTCAGCCATTACCTCGTCTACTACCTTCAATTGCTCAGCTACTTGTGGTGTTTTTATTGGTACCATGACCACCATATCCTCTTCGATGCTCACATTCTGAAGGTCTTCGCTCCACTCCTCCACCGGTTCTGTCCGTTCAAAGACAGAAGAGTCGCCAACGGAAGTATATTCAAACGCCACAAACAGAAGAGCAAGCGACACAATCAGCGCCATCAACAGCCGCGTGCCTCGTTTGTTCTCCAGATCAGCCTCTTCCGTTTTCTTTATCTCCATAACTATATATATAATATTATATGGATTTTTGCGTTAATTAATACGAGCAAAGTTATTTAATGCTACAAATTTAACTCAGATATTTGAAAAAAGACGTATCTTTGTAGACAAAATATTTTAAATGAATGAAAAAAGTTGTTTTTACATTACTTTTTGCGCTAATTGCTATAGTCACCAAGGCACAGGAGAGCCAGACTGCATATAATTTCCTGAGGTTGCCAGTAAGTGCTCACGTGGCGGCACTTGGCGGCGACAACATTACGATTACTGACGACGATCCTACGATGATATTCCACAATCCCGCACTCATTTGCGACTCTACGGCGAAGGCGATAAACCTGAACTACATGACATACATGGAGGGTACAAAGACGGCAAGTGCAGCATTTGTCAAGTCGTACAACGAGAAAGCCACATGGGGCTTATCGGCACAATACATGGACTACGGCGACATCAGGGAATTTGGTGCCGACCACATTGAGACTGGCGACTTTTCTGCCAAGGATATTATGATTGGCGCTTCGTTTGCCTACCTGCTAGGCAAGAATATTACTGGAGGTATTACAGCCAAGTACATCACGTCTACCATTGCTGGCTACAACTCTATGGCCGTGGCTGTAGATCTCGGTCTTAACTATTACGATGAAGAAAAGGGCATATCCGTGTCTGCAGTGGCAAAGAATCTAGGCGGTCAGGTAAAAGCATACCACGACGATTTTGAGAGTATTCCCCTCGACCTGCAATTGGGTGTGAGCAAGAAACTGGGCAATGCACCTCTGCGGTTCTCTGCTACAATGAGTCGCCTGAACGATTGGGACGGCGGGCTGAAAAACCACCTTTCTATAGGTGCCGACCTTTTGTTGTCAAGGACCATGTACATTGCTGCGGGCTATAACCTGAGGAGAGCAAACGAGATGAAGATTGCCGAAGACGAGGGAGAAAGCAACCACGGTGCCGGTCTTTCTATCGGCGGAGGTTTGCAACTGGAACGGTTTAAGTTGAACGTGGCATACGCAAAGTATCATGTCAGCACATCGTCGCTGCTGTTTAATGTTACTTATGGGCTTTAAGGCCTCACCCCCGACCCCTCTCCTTGGAGAGGGGAGACTCTTGAACTCCTGAATTGGGATGAGAGATGAGGGATGAGAGATGAGGGATTGAAAAGTTGAAGGAATGAAGAAGATAGAAGAAGGTAGAAGGAGATAAAAGAAGATAGAAGACATTTGCGTGTCAAGCATACGTCTGCACTCCTTCACTCCTGAACTCCTTTAAAAAGAAAGCATCCGTCCTCTAACTTCTCAGCGAAGCGATAACTTCCTATAACTCCCTTTAACTTCTTTAAAAAAACAAAACATAAAATATGAAAAAGATAACAATAGCTATTGATGGATTCTCATCGTGCGGAAAGAGTACGATGGCAAAGGATTTGGCACGCGAAGTGGGATATATCTATGTCGATACCGGTGCTATGTACCGCAGTGTCACTCTCTATGCCTTGCGCAACGGCTTCTTCGGTGATGACAACACGATTGATACAGAAGGACTGGAAAAAGAGATGGACAAGATTGACATCAGTTTCAAACTCAATCCAGAGACCGGCAAACCCGACACTTATCTCAACGGAGAGTGCGTAGAGCAGGAGATTCGCTCTATGGAGGTGTCGTCAAGGGTGAGCCCTATAGCAACTCTGCCTTTCGTGCGCTCGGCACTCGTGGCACAGCAGCAGCGCATGGGGCAAGACAAGGGAATAGTGATGGACGGACGCGACATCGGCACTACTGTGTTTCCTGATGCCGAACTGAAAATCTACGTTACTGCCAGTGCCGAGGTTAGGGCACAGCGTCGCTACGACGAACTGCAAGCGAAGGGCATGCCTGCCGACTTCGATGATATCCTGAAGAACGTTAAGGAGCGCGACTACATAGACAGTCATCGTGAGGTATCACCGTTGCGCAAGGCTGACGATGCCATCGAACTGGACAACAGCAACATGACCATCGCCGAACAGAAGCAATGGCTGATGGAACAGTTCAACAGAGCGGTGAATGGCTGAAAAACTCATAACCTCATAATAATGGAATGAAGAAGATAGAAGAAGGTAGAAGGAGATAAAAGAAGATAGAAGACATTTGCGTGTCAAGCATCCGTCCTGTAACTCCTTAGCGAAGCGATAACTTCCTATAACTCCTTTTAACTTCTTAAAAAGAAAGCATCCGTCTGCACTCCTACGCGAAGCGCCACTCCTTCACTCCTACACTCCTTTAAAAAGAATAAACAAACCTCAACAACAATGAAAAAACTACTTACTATACTCGCGCTGGCCTCGTGTACAGCGCTTTGTGCACAGCGCCACTGGCGACAACCCACTACCAATCCCGATGTCCACGACCCAGTGATGGCAAAGGGCGAGGATGGCCGCTATTATATATTCGCCACAGGCATGCGCGTTGGCGTTATGTCGAGTGCCGACATGAAGGAGTGGAAGTTTGAACCGTCGGCATTGCCCGAAACACCGAAGTGGGCAATGGACACCGTTCCTGGCTATCGCGGTCATACATGGGCTCCAGACATCAGCCGCCACAACGGGCTTTGGCATCTTTACTACTCTTGCTCTACATTCGGCAAGAACGGCAGTGCCATCGGTCTGGCTGTAAACAAGACGCTCGACCCCAAGTCGCCCGATTTCAAGTGGGAAGACCGTGGAATGGTTATTGCCTCTCGCCGCAACAAGGACAATTTCAATGCCATCGACCCAAACCTCATCGTCGACGAGCAGGGCAATCCCTACCTGTCGTTCGGTTCGTTCTGGGACGGCATCCAACTGGTAAAGCTGTCGAAGAAGGACTTCCAGACACCTATCGGCAAGCCTGTCACCATTTCAAGAAGAGTGAACAAGTCGGTCAAGCTCTCCGAAATAGAGTTTACCAAAGAGGGCAACAACACCATCGAGGCAGGAGCCAATGCCGTAGAGGCACCGTTCATCTTCAAGCATGGCGATTACTATTATCTCTTCGTAAGCTTCGACTACTGCTGCCGTGGCGAGAAATCGACCTATAAGACCGTCTATGGCCGTTCTAAGAATATCGAAGGACCATACCTCGACAAGACTGGCAAACCAATGGAGCATGGTGGCGGCACGTTCCTTTATGGACCGAACAGCATTTATTTCGGTGTAGGCCACAACTCGGCATATCATTTCGACGGCAAGCCCTACTTCGTTTCTCATGCTTACGTTAAGGCAGAGGAGGGCAGGGCAAAGCTCTTCATCCGTCCGATGGAGTTCGACAATGAGGGATGGATAGTTGCGGGGGAGTAAAATGCAACAGTTATTTACACGTTAACAAAAACAACTAAAAAGGGGGATACGCAAACAAGATATTTCCCGTAGCGTATCCCCCTATTATTATCATTTTCTCTTGCTAAGGTTTGGTTTGTTTTATTTTGCAAATATAGCAAAATATGAGACATGGATGTTGCGCCGTTGTGCCACTATTGTTGCAAAAATGTCTCATCCACGCATTTGTCCCATCATGCCCTCAAATTAAAGATTATTAAGTGCTTCAATGGCATCGCGGCATTGCTCCATGAGCCACTTGGGCGTACTCGTGGCACCACAGATGCCAACGGTGTTGATGCCTTCGAGCCACTGAGGATTAATTTCTTCAGGTCCTTCTATCTGAAAACTGTTGGGATTGACGCTCTGGCATTCGCCAAAAAGTACCTTGCCGTTGCTGCTCTTATGTCCACAGACAAAGAGTACAAGGTCGTGGCGGGCGGCGAATGCTTTTATGTTGGGCATGCGATTGGCCACTTGACGACAGATGGTGTCGAACGACTGGAAGGTGGCTCCAGCTGAGATATGTTCATGTATGTAGTCGGTAATACGGTGGAACTCGTCTACAGACTTGGTGGTCTGGGAATACAGATATATGTCACGGGTGAAGTCTAGCTGCTTTACGTCGTCGAACTTCTCTATCACTATAGCGTGGCCCTGCGTCTGACCTACCAGTCCCAACACCTCGGCATGACCATTCTTGCCGAAGATAACAATCTGCGAGTCTGGCAGACTCTCATACTGAGCCTTGATGCGGCGCTGAAGCTGGAGCACCACAGGGCAGGTGGCATCTATTATCTCGATGTTATTGTTGTCTGCCAGGCGGTATGTGGCAGGCGGTTCGCCATGAGCACGAAGCAGTACGGTGGCATTATGAAGTTTGCTCATTTCTTCATGATTGATGGTGGTGAGTCCCATACGCTTCAGCCGTTCACACTCCATACCGTTATGAACAATATCACCCAAGCAATAGAGTTGTGTACCCTTTGCAAGTTCTTCTTCTGCCTTTTTTATGGCAGTGGTAACACCAAAGCAGAAACCGCTGCCGCTATCTATTTCTATTTGTAACATTTCGTTATTTTTAAGAAGTTAAAGGGAGTTATAGGAAGTTATCGCTTCGCTAAGAAGTTAGAGGACGGATGCTTGACACGCAAATGTCTTCTATCTTCTTTTATCTCCTTCTACCTTCTTCTATCTTCTTCAATCCTTCAATCCCCCAATCCCCCAATACTCATCCAACAAATCCTGTGCAGCACCGAAACTAGTCTTCACACCACCAAGCACCATCTTTTCTGCATCGGCGAGACGCTGTTGAATTGTCTCGTTGTGATAGAAACTGTTGCGCAACTGCTCGTTGATTGTCTCATACATCCAGTACTTGTTCTGCTCGTTGCGGCGGTACTGGAAATAGCCGTTTGCCTTGACGAAGTCGAAATATTCGTAAACCATGTCCCACACCTCTTTCACTCCTGTGCCATAGAATCCGCTGTAGCATAATACTTTCGGCAACCAGCCGCTTTCTGGTTTGGGGAAGAAATGGAGTGCGTTGCGGAAATTGGTTGCAGCCAGATGACACTTGTCAACATTCTCGCCATCGCACTTGTTTATCACAATGCCATCACTAATCTCCATGATGCCACGCTTGATGCCCTGAAGTTCATCGCCTGTGCCTGCCAACTGAATGAGCAGGAAGAAATCGACCATAGAGTGACAGGCTGTCTCGCTCTGTCCCACTCCAACGGTCTCTACGAATATTTTGTCGAAGCCTGCCGCCTCACAGAGAATTATCGACTCGCGCGTCTTGCGGGCAACGCCTCCGAGCGAGCCAGCTGAGGGGCTAGGGCGAATGAACGACTGGGGGTGAACGGAGAGTTTCTCCATGCGTGTCTTGTCGCCAAGGATGCTTCCCTTAGATATTTCCGAACTAGGGTCGATGGCCAGCACGGCAAGCTTTCCGCCGTTTCGCTCAAGTACATGCACTCCGAACTCATCGATAGATGTTGACTTGCCGGCACCTGGCACGCCACTGATGCCTATGCGCACAGAGTTGCCGCTGTAAGGAAGGCACTTCTCAATAACCTCTTGCGCCTTGGAATAGTGCTGAGGATTGGTGCTCTCCACCAGCGTTACTGCCTGACTGAGCACAGTAACATCGCCCTTTACAATTCCCTCTACAAGTTCTGCCACCGACAACTCACGGCGGCGGAAGCGGTTACGCTTAAGGTAGGGATTGATAATAGACGGTTGTTCAACACCGCCATTGACTGTTAGTCCTTTATATTCTTCGCTATTTTCTGGATGTTCCATAGATTTTATTCTTATTCTTTTTAAAGGAGTATAGGAGTGAAGGAGTGACGCTTCGCTTAGGAGTGAAGACGGATGCTTTCTTTTAAAGGAGTGTAGGAGTGAAGGAGTGGCGCTTCGCTAAGGAGGAGTTTCCTTGAGCTATGCGAAAAACAGGACGGATGCTTGACACGCAAATGTCTTCTATCTTCTTTTATCTCCTTCTATCTTCTTCAATCCATTATTAGGAGTTAGGAGTTAGACTTATCACAACCTTTGCCTTTTTGGGGTCATTGGTTATCATGAGCACACGGGGCTTGCCTTTTGCTCTTTTCAGCTCATCACGATATGCTGTAATCTTAAGTTTCGTACTTTCTCCCGGAGCAAGACGACGCTTGGGCAGGGTGACCTTCATGCCTCCGGTAAACATCTGCAGCGAACGGATGTGAAGAGGACTACGGCCGTTGTTCGTAAGAGTGATGTCGTAACGCTTCTTTGACTTTCCTCCGAAATCTACTTCTATCTGCTCGGCAGACAAGGCCAGTTGAGGAGCATTAAGCTTCTGCGTCTCCGACATCTCCATAAAATCTGGAATAAGCACTACGGAGACCGGAATCTCTGTATCGTCGCTAACCTTCTCGCCAAAGGTTCCTGCCAAGTTTACCTTGCTTTGCGTCAAGCCATAGTCACGCAGCTTACTAGAGTTTAGATAAACGGTTATCTTTCCCGACTTTCCTGGCGAGAGTCGCTCGGGCATGACACTAGTGGTGAAATAAGACGGCAAGTGCATCAGGTTTGGTTCCAGAGTTTCCGTGCCGTTGTTATAGATAGCTATCTCCTGCTTCAGGTTGTCTCCCTTGCTGACATTGTCAAACTCTATTGTGTTCTTGTCTGTACGAAGATTGCCGAATGCGTATGGGTAGTCGGCGGCATTATCCTCAAGTTCTGCAAGCACATTGCCTGTCATTACCAATTCCTGCGGTTGCCTTGAGCTACCAACCGTTATCATGGCAGTCTTGTAGAAATGTCCCAGCATGCGGGCATCGTATGTCAATTGTACCTTAAACTTCTCATGCCCGGCGATCTCGCCACGAGGGTAGTCGGCACTGATACAACCGCAACTGGTCTCCACTCTGTCTATAGTCATTTTGTGGCGGCCCTTGTTTTGCAGTTCAAAGACTGCCGTCACCGGTTTCTCGTAAGCGACATTGCCGCAGTCTACCCTGCCTTTTATCACGGCAAGATTCTGTGCTGACAATGACATCATTATTATCATCACAAACGATGATAAAAGCATTATTCTTTTGTTCATAATCTTCATTCTTTAACTATAAGTTGTTGCGACTTTGCCGTTGCCTTGAACTCTGGCGAGTATGCGCACTCTGCGGTGCAGGTGCCTGTCTCATAGACTCCGGCACGGTCGATATAGTATTCTGTTTCTATCACATGCTTGCCCTTAGGCAGTTGGTCAATGAAATAGTATGTTGCATTGTCTTTCGGCGAGCAATAAGCACCATTGCGATAACCGCTCAGCTGAACAACAGGTTCCATGCAGGCAGCACGCTTGTCGGCTATCTGAACAAAGTCGAGGTTTCTATCCGCCTCAACGGTTATTCTCACTTTTACTCGGGAACCGACCTTCAGTTCCTTACCGTCGGCATCGAGTATCTCACGCTTTATGCTGATGCCATTGCCTTGATCTGAGACTGCCGATGTCTTCTGGAAATACTGCATATAGACTGTACCCCATGAAGTAACGTCTGATGCCTTTTCTACAGCGATGCTCTCGGCATTGTCTATCTTCATCTTCACATATCCCAGTGCTGCTGTTGCCTTTGGCGTTTCCACTGCTTTGCCATCAACCTTTATCTTTGCTTGCGGTTGGGCGTCAAGCATCTGCTTGTTGCCATTCATAAAGGCATAGATGGCATTGATGCTGTTAATAGGAGTGTCCCATGCCTGAGTACGCTTCTGCTGCAACAGCCAGCGCTGCATTTCCTCGACAGTCTTCTTGTCAGCAGCGTTCAGTTCGCTTATTGCTTCTAAGGCTGCCACCTGTGTCGGTATGCGATAGTCACGCCATGAATAACCGGCACGCGGTGTGTCGTAGTAGCGACCTTGTTCTTCTGTGAACACCGTATATTGTTTCAGGCTCTCCACGTATTCACCGCCATTCTTCTGCTGTCCGCTCTTTGCAAGAACGATTGCCGTGAGGGCTTTCTCGTAGATTGACTGCTTCTTTATGTCTTTCTTTAGCAACTCTATCAGATAGATGTGAGGTTGTGAGGTTAAAGAAGCCCCTCCTGACCTCCCCTTGGGGAGGGAAACGGATGGTGAGTCTGAAGATATGGCATTGAGATAGAGGATTTGAAGAGTTGTGAAACCAGGGAAGGCTACCGTTTGTCCCTTCTTCTCCATTTCCTTCAGTTTCTCCACCTGCTTAACAGTTTCCTTGTTCAGATAATCCATTGCCTTGTTCAGCATTGCCTGAGTTTCCTTTTGCATGCCAGCGTTCTTGTTTAGTCTCACAAGCATTTCGGCTACGGACACCGTTATATTGCTGTTGCCCGTCATGCCCGGGTACCAGCTCCATGAACCGTCTTCGTTCTGCAGTTTGCCCAACTCCTTAATTGCACAAGCAACTCTCGAATCTATTGTGTTAGCATCGAAGAATGTGGCAAGCATCTGCTTCTGCTCAGCCTCGCTCTCAGCCTCGTTCACCCAAGGAGTCTCACTGAGCACAATATCTTTCAGTTCTTGGTTCTTTGCGAGACTGCTCTGCAACGAAGCTTCTTCCCCTTGTTCCATTCTCCACTGGTCAACAGCTATCTTTATGCGAGGGTTGTCTGTAACGAGCTTTCTGCCCAGCACATTGACATAAACGGATGTTGCCAAATCAATGGCATTATCCTTCGACGGTGTTGCCAGCGACGGCAATGCCTGAACGATGAGCCATGCTGGGTTGTCGGTGTATTCGAGGGTAACTTTTTTAGTGGACGAGTTGACGAGTGGACGAGTTGGCGAGTTGCTTGCATTGCTATTGTCTTCACTCCTACACTCCTTCACTCCTACACTCCTTGAAGTATTCTCCTGCACTCCCAAAAAGTCAGATACATTCAAAACCTTAGTACCTGGTTCGTTCATCGTGAACGATTGTGTTACGGTTACGCGCTCCTTGTCAGGAAGCACAGGCAGATAGTGCTGTTCACCATCGCTGAACGTCTTGCCAGAAGCCGTTATGCGGCATATCAGCAATGGGAATTTTTCTTCTGGTGCGAAGTCGAATGTGACTGATGTTGTTGTGCCAGCCTCTACGGAAATGGACTTCTTTTGTCTTACCACCACCTTGTCTGTCTCTGGGTCAACGAGTTCCATCAGGGCTGCACCCTTTGCCACCTTCTCACCGCTATTAGATATGCGTGCACTTATCTGCACCTTATCGCCCACTCGTACAAAGCGCGGCATATTCGGTTGCACCATCACCTCCTTGCTTGCCACTGCCTCTGCCTCAATCACATTGTTGAGCATGTCGGCTGTATGGGCAAAGCCGAGCAGTCGCCAAGTGGTAACGCTCTCGGGCAGCGTGAACTTTATCGACACGTTGCCATCATCGTCGGTAGTCAGTGCCGGATAGAAGAATGCCGTTTCGTTGAGATTCTCTCGCAACTGCGTCTTCATATACCCAGACTCGCCTTCCGCCGTTTCCACACCTGCTGCGTCGTCCGCCATAACAAGTCCTTCTAGTCCGCCTATCTTGCCTTGCAAAGCTGCGGCATCCACAGAACCCACTGAACCAGGAATATGGTCAAACGTCACCTCTTCAAGCATCGTGACAGAACCCGTTGGCGCCGTTTTCATCATTGCAGCATTCTTGCCCACGCCCCTTAACCTCATAATTTTTTGTCCTGAGAAAGTAACGGGGAACAGACTATGGTCAAAGCGACTGAAATCCAGAGTCTGATAGTTGAGGGGCTTCCATTGCTGCCACGTGCTCCTGTTCAGCACATCCTGCTGCCACGACACTATCCAGCGAGTATTGCTTAGCCATGGCTGCAAGTCATAGAGTTTGCTCCATTGGTTCTTTCTCAACTTATCTAGCGACTTGTCATACATCGCCACCACCATCTGTGCATCAGCAGGTGTACCATCAGATTTCTTTATGCTGAGCGTCCATTCTTCCTTCTGTCCTGCCACAAGTTTGTTTCTGAACGTCTTCCACGCCATCTGCAAGTCTGTATCTTGTTTCGGACGTGTTATCTTCATGTTACAGTTATGACAAACACCATTCTTCACCCATGCGAAGCTAAGTCTCAGTCCGTTGCCATATTCTTTCCTGTAAGTCAGTTTGCGATTGATGAGCGAAGCATTGCGCCTCTCCACACCACTCTCTAAGACTGTATTTCCTGATATTATAGAATAATAGATATACAGGTCGGGGTCTGATGAACCCACCTGAACGGTTACTGGTGTACCGTCTGCTGGGAACTGATTTGCCGACTGATAAATCCATTCATCTGTCTGTGCCGCAGGAACGGTATCGTTAAGCGAGAACACCGTGAACTCATGCTTCAGAGTATCGCCACCGCTCCATGCTGTCAAGAGATAGCGGCCGCTATTTAGGGAAACCTCACAGAGTTTATTGGCCACAGAGGACTTATGGGACTTATTGGGCTTATGAGACTCATAGGGCTCATTAGCCATTGCCCTGATACAGTACTTCACCTCTCCGTCAATCTCGTTGCCGGCAGCATTATGCAGAGTGAACGTGAAACCTTTCAGTGTATCGGCAAGCACCTGGTCGCCAAGACTGCACGACAGCATCACTGGTTTGGTGCCCAACGGGAGTGTCATCTCGCCTTGTTGCGTTTCGCCAGAAACATCGGTAACATGAGCACTGACATTGAAATGATACATACGAGACACACCTGCCGCATTCTCTGGAACAACGAGCGGAACCTCCACGGCAAACGTGCCGTCGATAGCAGTTGTGGCTATCTCATTGCTTGCCACCATTGCATCGTCATCACCTCCATATCGCCACCACCATGCACTGCGTCTTACAGAATACTTCACCGTTGCGCCCTGCACCGGCATACCGTTATAGCCAACGGCCTTGCCTCTTACCACCAGCGTGTCGCCGGCACGATATGTCTCCTTTATCTCTGGGAACTCCACAAAGAACGTTGGGCGCTTGTATTCTTCGACTGAAATACCGACTTTCATATTATCAACGGCTACGGTATATCTTCCGTTGAGTGCCGACTGCGGCAGCACAAACGTTGTGTTGCACTTGCCGTAAGCATCCGTCACCAGTGTTTTCTCTGCCACCACCTTGTAATTGGCATCACGCAATACAGCCTTGACCGACTTGCCAGCCATCACCTTGCGCTTCATATATACGTCTGCCCTACTGTTACGTGCTTCTTCATATACAACAGCAGCAACACTCACCGTCTGTCCTGGACGATAGATGGCACGGTCGGTAAGAACCTTAACCTTTGTTGTCGTGCGATTGATTTCATTGGCAAAGAAAGTTTCATAATACCTGCCCTCTTGCAAGGCCTTGTCAGTATCGGTATAAACGTAAAACCTATTAGGTTTCTTTTTGTCGTAATTATAAACTGCCTCACCATTGCCATCGGTGGACAGCGTTGCCAGCAGTTCATTCTTTTCGTGTTGGCGCAGTTCTATCTTCGCCCCGTTCACTGGTTTGCCGCTGTGAGCATCAACCACCACATAGCGTATCTTCTTTTCAGGAAGTTCCATTGCCATCACACGGAGATTGCTCACCTTCACAATCCAGCGCAATGGTTCCGTCTCAGGTGCTGTTGTCAGTTCAAACATATACACACCCGGTTCAAAGCCGCCAATATTCAGTGTATCGTTGAACACCTCATATTCGGGTCGAACAGAATATTTCCTATTAAGGGTTTTGTCTGCCAGCGCCACCAGCCCCGCCTTCATCTTCTTATAGTCATTCTCGTTCTGCGCATCTAGTTCCGACCGGCCGTCAAGCGACGTGCGATAGACCTTCACCGTGAGTTCTTCGATGTTGCGGAGGGATAATACAGTTGACAAGTTGACGAGTTGACGAGTTGACGAGCAGTTTGCATTGCTATTGTCTTCACTCCTACACTCCTTCACTCCTACACTCCTTGAAGTATTCTCCTTCACTCCCGAAGTCAAAACATTCACCCTCGGAAACGTAAGTCGCTTGTACGCATTGCGCAGGTCGTTCATGCGCTGCCACGACGGCCATTTCTGAGTGGCGTAGTTGACGTACCTTATCTGGTCTTCAATCGTTACGTCAGTACAACTCACCATGTGGTAGTAACGCTCAACTGCCACCTCGCCTGCCACATCCAAATCACCATATACTGCAATGAGTGAGTCGAGCGACACGATGCAGTGCGACTTTCGCAGCGGTGCCGTTTCAAAGCGATTGTTGTGCTGCACCATCTTCAGTGCCACGATGCACGCCGCACGGCAATTGCCAGATGCAGAATAGTAATCGTGCATCGGTGCAAACTGTTCTGTCTCAAAACCAATGACACTGAGCATATCGTCATTGAAAATCCTGCTGTTTATGCCCTCAACCACAAAGGGTTTATAGCCCGTGGCCTTTGCCGATGCCAACAAGGCGGGATTGGCCATCGCCATTTCTGCATAACGCTTGGCAATGGCGGCACTACTGTCATCAAGATTCCTGTTGTTCTTGTATATGACCGACAAGACGGCACTATACACAGCCCTCTGAACATCGTCAGTAGCCTCGCTCCTGCTCTTTTCCAGTCGTCCCACTATCGGTTTGAGAGAATCGGGCGCCACTGCCACCTGCTGTGCAGCCATGCCCAAGGTCGCCTTCATCAGTTGCCCGTAGTCGCCGTTGCGCCTTGCCTTGTCTGCTATCTTTCCTAATATCTCAATCCTTGTCTGCGGCAAGTCCTTAGACATAGCCTCATCAGCTTGTTTCCATAACGACGAGTAACTCTGCCCCGACACCGCAACAGGCATCAGAAGCACAGCAAGCAACAGCATCAGCAAAGTTCTCAACATAAGCAATAATAGTTTTCTCGGTTCTGTTTATTATAGACTACAAAGTTATAATAAATCTTTAACAACACAAAGTTTTTAATACTTTTACACGCATCTTTAATCTTTCTTACGCCTTTTTCAATATCTTGCGTGCTGCCAATGTGAGAACAAGCCCTCTCATTATCACATAGACAACCAGGGCAAGCCATAAGGCATGGTTGCCCAATACCGATACCAACGACAGATAGACGGCAAAGAAAGATACTGCTGCACAAAACAGAGACTGCAGCATGCTGCGGGTAGCCGTCAGTCCGATAAAGATGCCATCCCACACAAAGGCGGCAAGACCGGCAAAAGGTATTGCTACTGCCCAAAGCAAATAGTCGGCAGATGCTTCCACCACCGATGCCTCGTCGGTAAGCAACGACAGAAACCTGCTGCCGCCAATCAGGTAGACCAACGTAAAGAGTATCGCCATTGCCCCACCCCAACAAAACACGCGCTTCACGGTATCCCTTAGTGCATCCATATTGCCGGCGCCGTAGTATTTGCCTGCCATGGCTTCGCCGGCATAGGCAAAACCATCCATCACGTATGAGAACAACAGAAACAACTGCATCAGCAACGTGTTGACAGCCAGAACCACCGCCCCCTGCTGGGCACCAGCCGAGGTGAAATACATATTGACAGCCACAAGACATAGCGTTCGCAAGAAGATGTCGCGGTTGACACAGAAAAACCTATACATGGCATCTCGCAGGAAGATGCCTCTGCCCTGAAAATACTTTGCCAACCGCCAATAGTTGCGCTTCAACAACAGCAAACCGACCAGAAAGCCTGCCCACTGCGCCACAACGGTTCCTATTGCCACGCCCTCAACCTTCATTCCGAAACCATAGACAAGGGCACAGCTGGCAAGAATGTTAACCACGTTCTGCATTATGGAAATAAACATCGGCAGACGGGTATTCTGCATGCCAATATACCAACCCGTCAGTCCGTAAAGTCCGAGCATGGCGGGAGCTCCCCATATACATATATAATAATAGCGCTGCGCCAGAGGCAGTATGTCGGGCGTGGGCGACATAAGCGTAAACGCAAGCCACCCTATCGGCACCTGCAGCAGCAGTATGGCTAAGGCTATAAGCATGGCCACAGACAACGAGCGAACCAGCAGGCGCACCACTTCTGTCAGGTCTCTGCGACCGAGCGACTGCGACGTCATGCCACTGGTACCCATACGCAGAAAGGCAAACACCCAATATATCATATTAAATATCATTGAGCCAACGGCTATGGCACCAATATAATGGGCACCTCCCATGTGTCCCACTATCACCATGTCTACAAGTCCAAGCAGTGGCACGGTAATATTCGACACTATAGACGGCAAAGCAATATTCAATATCTGACGATCCCTCTGTTTCATAATGCAAAGGTAATATAAAATTAAAGAATTAAAGAATTAAAAGATTAAAAGGATGAGGGATGAGAGTTAAGAGATGAGGGATTAAATTCATAGCCTTAACTAGTGTTTTGTTTTAAAATTTGTAATAATTACAATTTAGTAGTTAAAGTATGTTACAAGGGCGTGCATTAGTTTTGAGATTAAAAATAAATACCATATCTTTGCAATACAGAAACAAAAAGAATACTAACAAAAATAAAACTTACGATTATGATTACACAGAAATTACAAGACGCAATCAACGGACAGATCGCAAAGGAGATTTGGTCAGCTAATCTTTACTTGTCAATGGCTTTCTATTTTGACAAGGAGGGTTTCCAAGGTTTCGCCAACTGGATGAAGAAACAATCGCAAGAAGAAATGGAGCACGCCTACACAATGGCCGACTATATAATTAAGCGCGGAGGCACAGCAGAAGTACGTCAGATTGATGCCGTTCCTGGCACATGGAACACACCGCTTGAGGTGTTCGAGCATGTTTACAACCACGAGTGCTACGTGTCTAAGTGCATCGACGAGCTGCACGACATGGCTATCGAAGAGAACGACAAGGCTACTCAGGATTTCCTCTGGACCTTCGTTCGCGAGCAAGTGGAAGAGGAGGCTACTGCTTCTGGCATCGTAGACCGCATCAAGAAGATGGGCGACACTGCTATCTTCAACCTCGACCAGCAGTATGGCAGCAGAATCTAACAGACAATAAATGAACATAGCAATAATTGGCGGCGGAGCAGCAGGATGCTTCGCCGCTATTAACATTAAGAGAAACTATCCCGAGGCTCGCGTTACGGTCATCGAATCCGGCAGAAAACTGCTGGCAAAAGTGGCTATTACGGGTGGCGGGCGATGCAACCTCACCAACTCCTTTCGCGACATACGCAGCATAGCGGCAGCCTATCCGCGTGGAGAGAAACTTATGAAGCGCCTGCTTCGTGAATTCAGCCACGACGATACCATGGCTTGGTTTGAGCGCGAGGGTGTCAGACTGGTCACTCAAGACGACCAGTGCGTGTTTCCAAAGTCGCAGGATGCCATGGAAATAGTAGGCACACTTACCTCGTTAATGCGCCGCTTGGGCGTAGAGGTAAGAACAAGTTGCAGGGTTGTAAAGATTGAGACAAGCCTTTCTGGTTATGAGGTCGCAATTATTTCAGGTTATGAGGTCGCTACGCTTACAGGTTGTGAGGTCGCTACGCTTTCAGGTTCTAATGACCTCAAAACCTCAAAACCTTATAACCTCAAAACCTCAGAACCAGTTTCCCCCTCGGGGGATTATGGGGGGCTTCAACTCATCTTCGACCGTGTTGTCGTAACCACTGGCGGCAGTCCAAAACTAAGCGGCCTTGACATGCTTGCGCCGCTTAACCTCGACATCGTCACACCGGTGCCGTCGTTGTTCAGCATTTGCCTGCCCAACCACCCCATAACGGAACTGACGGGCACCGTCGTTGAGCATGCCTCGGCAACGCTTGTTGGCACAAAACTGCGCGCTGAAGGTCCACTGCTCATCACCCACTGGGGCATGAGCGGTCCAGCCATTCTCAAACTATCGTCATACGCTGCACGACAACTGCACGACTCCGGCTACAAGGCACACATCTCCGTCAACTGGTTGGGCGATGCCAACGAGGGCGAAGCAATGGAGACGATTATGGAACTGGCAATAAAGAATCCTGCCAAACAGCTGGCATCGGTATATCCGCAGCAGTTCAACAGTCGCCTTTGGACCTACCTCATCAAGCAAAGCAATCTGAACCCATCGCAGCGCTGGAGCGAACTGGCAAAGAAAAGTTTCAACAAACTGGTGAACACGCTCGTCAACGACCAATACCTTATGGACGGCAAAAACCGCTTCAAAGAAGAGTTTGTAACTTGTGGCGGTGTGGCGCTGAGCAATATCAACCCCAAGACTATGGAGTGTCGCAATTATCCCGGACTCTATTTCGCCGGCGAGGTGCTCGATGTAGATGCTATCACCGGTGGCTTCAATTTGCAAGCAGCATGGTCTATGGCATGGGTTGTTAGCAACAATTTTAGGCAAAATCAGCAGTTTGAAAACCAGTAAGCGGGCTTCTGACTGCCAGTTTTTGGCGTTCTGACTGGCAGTTTTTGGCCGACTTACTGGCAGTAAGTGCGCCACTTACTGAAACAGAATAAGGCGCAATTGCTATGAGATGTCTTTATTTTAAGGGCCAAATAAAGATTTTTCATAATTGTTCGCAGTAAGTTTCATTTGGCTATTTTAAACAATTCGGGCGGCAAAGCATAAACTTTCCGCCCGAAATCCTTTTATCTCACAACAGCTATCCCCATTGCTCGTACTTCTGCCTCAAATTCCAGAAGTTGGTCGTCTGATAGCTTATGATAAGCAATAATGCTGTCGCCATTTTTCTTACAAATTACAATCTCATCTTGAAACATCATCCACTTTATTTCTGACATTGGGATGCTGACATTCAGCCTCGGCACCAAATAGTTTGTCATTATAAACATATTATCTGCAATGTAGAAACTGGTATATCTACGAGTAAAACCATATACACAGAACAACAACAGAAACAACATTATATAATGGTAACTGGAGCCATACCCTTCTATGATTTTCCATACATCCAAGCACCACACACCAAGACCAAACAACACAGCATACGTTTCTAAATCGTATAGATATTTGTGCTTAAACGACAAGTTCTTATTGTTCGGGATAAAATGACTTACAGGTTCATTGTCACTTTTATGAGCAAGCCTCCAACGCAAGGCAAAATCCTTTAAGCCTGAATATTTACTAAGAATTATTTCCTTCCCTTCTTTTAATACCAACCTATGCACAACACATTTCTCGCCTGTAATCAATGTTTTCGAAACCGGATATTGATAGCTAAGAATATCTACAAACTTTATCGTTTTCTTTATAAATGTAGTATAATAAAACACCAAACAGTCTTCTTTTTCTCTGATGCACAATGGTTCCTTGCGTGAGAACCAATAAAAGAAAACTGATATTGATAATAATAATAACACAAAAATTAAGCCTTTAATGCTACTCTCAAATGGACGGTCATACAAGAATAAGCGCCAACACACCAACAAAATCAAAAGAATCGAAAATATAAATAACAAACAGCTACCAAGGCTCCAATAAAATCTTTTCATGCTTGTAATCTTTTTATTTAATAAATTTATATTCAATCCACATTGCTCTTTATACTATCCTTCACATCTTATTCCCATACAATCCAAAGTATTTAGAAACTTTATCCTTGTAGATTCTGATAGAACATGAGGTTTATTGTATACCCTACCATCATTTAAGCTAATTGTTATTATATCAATACCAACTTTAATAAAATTTATGTCTCTAATATTTAGTGATTTCTTTGACCATATATGAAAAAGATTTTTAATTATCAATACATCATCCTTAATATAAAATTCCGATAGTGGATTTGCCAAAGACAATAGACTAACAAGCGTTACAAATAAGTAAATGTAGTATTTAATATTGCCAGGGTCAGATATTACACGAACAGCACAAAACAACAATATAATAACACTTGCGAAAACTAAATAAGATAAGGGGTTACAAAAATAGCATGGCTTAAATGAAGTGTGCCTATCAAGCAAGATTGTAGGTTTTTCTTTTTCAATCACTTCCGGTACTTCCGCACTTCTATATCCATTCATTTTCTCTGCAAAAGTTTTAAACCCAACAAAGAAATCATACAGATATACCACACTACCATCATACAATACAATTTTTGAGCATCGCGATCTATCATCATTAGGGCTACTCCAATAAGGATATATGAACTCTGAAATTGATGTATACATTATTGTTCTAGTTTTGAAATGCCATATCTCCAACCTGTCTTCATAGGTTATTACAGCCATCGGTTTCATATATATTATCATCGACAATATAGACAAAGCTATAATAGGAATCGCTATCCAAAAAATAAGAGGTTGCTCTGTTCCTGAATATAATTGCCATACAAGCAGCGATATAAAAACCAGCAGCATTGGCACAAGAAATAGAGGGATTATGCTTACATATATTTTTCGTTTCATGCCATCAATAAATTTGATTTCTATTTTCTATTTTGACGATGGCAAAGGTACACATTTTTGTATAATAAGAATAAGATTCTTTTATGAATTATCGACTCGCTTTGTTGCATTTAAGGATTGCCAATACTCAACATTCTGCTAGCAACCGCTTGACAGAATGAAACATACAGTCAAAACAACGTTGCAACAATTATGACAACTTAAACATGAAACACATTATGAGTTATTAGATAATATGACTACCTTTGCAATACAAAATAATCATGAGAAATGAAAACATATAAGATAATAGCAGCTTGCGCAATATTTGCCAGTTGCACGATTAACAATGACAAGGCAAACAGTCTGAGCCGAGCAGACAAACTAATGGAAGAGCAACCAGACTCAGCACTGGCCATTCTTGAAAATATTGACAGTACACAACTGACTACCGACAAGGAAAAAGCAATGTATGTATTGTTGCTAACACAAGCCGAATATAAAAACTACAGACAACCGACAGTAGACAACAGGCTTGACTTTGCCATTGACTATTTTAAGAAAAAGAATATCAGCCACGACGTTGCACGTGGATATTATTATAAAGGTATGACCCTGTTTGAGAAAGGCAAGAGGATAGAGGCTGCCGAGTATCTGAAACGAGGAGAAGAGATTGTTGTTAAAACAAACGACACGCTGCAACTGTCGAAATACTACGAAAGCCTGTATCAAATAAACTTGCATAGCAAGAATTATGATATGGCCATGGACTATGCCAAAAAGTTTCTTGACAACTCTATGTTGCGCAAAGACAACGATTGCATAGCCAGAGGACTGAGCCACATCAGCACCATATACGTGATGGAGGGAAACAGAGACAGCGCAGAAGTCTATATAAAGCAAAGCCTGATTGCAGCCAACGGTATTGACAGTTTGTCGAAAGCACATATACTTACCAACGTAGGATGCATAATGCGCACAAAGGGAGATTATCAGGAGGCAAAGAAATATATCATGATGGCAATAGACATCAAGCCACTTGACAATGCTTATGTAGAGTTAGGAAACATATATGCCGCCGAAGGCAAAGAGGAAGAGACTGCTGAGATATGGGAAAAGGTTATTGACACTGGCAGCGCAAGAATGAAGGTATCGGCAACATACAGCCTAGTCAACCTATTATTAAAAAAGGAACAATATAGAGATGCATTCGTAATGTTCTACAATATAATCCAGGTGGAAGACTCTCTCAACAAAGATGCAGAGACTTTGGCTATTGCCGAGGTACAGCATAAATATGACAGGAAAGTGGCAGAAAACAGGAGTCAGGCCCTTACCATATATATATTGGTAATAATCATAGTAGCACTGATATTGATAATGACACTGATATATTACCATAAAAGAAAGGTGAAGACCTTCGAAAGTGTGATAGAAGAAAACTATAACAAGATAATGGAAGCTGAGACTGAAATAGACAGACTGGAAAGGGCTGGAGAAGAAAACAGCAAGGAAATAGGTATTATGAAACGTAAGATTGACGACTTACGTTCTTCCATACTGACACGACTGGGCAAGGGACACTCAGTATTCGAGACTATAGCCAACGGGGGCAGAATGCCTGTTGACGACAAGACGGCAGAACTGTGTCTGATAGAGTACTACTCTGTATTCAATCATAAGAAATATGAGGAGTGGATTCAGGATTACAAAAAACTGACTCCAAGACTGCTGGCATACCTAATTCTTAGCGACATGGGCAAAAGCGACGATGAAATAAGCACTATCCTCGCCATAAGCGACTCGTCGGTAAGGTCTATCAAATCAAGAATCAAGTCACAAAAAAGGGGAGCCTCAACAAAATGAGGACTCCCCACTGGGTGTTGTCTGCTGATGCAGACTATCTGATGACAACCTTTTCTACGGGCTGTTCCTTAACTTTATCGAACGGATGGGCTTGATACTTGACTTTCTGGAAGTCGATGTGGTCAAGCTCGATGCACCGGATGGTGTTGTTATAAGCCGTTTTGAAATAGACCTTGCGGTGGGTAAGGTCGATGGCTGATGTCCAGTGCGTAACGCTCGGTATGTCGGGAGACTTGCCCAAAGGATGTTCGGTGCCTATCGGGATGTCGAAATTATTTAGTATGTGGAAGCATTGCTTCACAGTTTCAAAGGCATTGGCACGCTGAGGAGCCGTGGCACGATAGAAAGCGGCACGCACGAAGCGCGACGGCGGCGTGGCATCGCCAGGCAAACCAAGGAAACCGCTGTTGCCTCCCATAGGGAAGAGTTCTTGCGTGCCCAACATCTGGTGGGCCGCATCGCCAGGGAAGAGGTTGACGTAGTTGTTGAGATTGGTGAGATGCCACTGGAAGCCAGGTGCGTTGGTTATCACGCCAACCTTGTTTTCATAGAAATGGGGCACGCCGTCTACTATCTCCAGTACTACCTGACGGCCGCTGGCATCGCCTATGCGCCAATGGACAACGGAAATCTTGTCGAGGCCAACGATACGCACTTGGCCAGACTGGATGGCTTTCATCACTTCGTCGACCGTGGCAAACTGACTGAGCATCCACTGATTGAGCTGCAGGTCGCCGATTGTCTTTTCGCGTTGTGACGGGTCGAATATCTTGTAGCTGCCGTAGTGCGGGAAGAAGAACAGACCGGTGGAGAGGCCTTTCTCATTGATACCCTCGGCAATGAACTCCTGACGGACAACGGCAAGGCCGACCACTCCGTACTTAGCTTTGAACTTCATGCCGCCATCATCGACTGGAGTGAATGACTGCAACTGCTGGCCGCGCGGGATTATGACATACTGGCCGGGCAAATCCATCTGCGAGCCTTCGATGGTTCGCGCCTGAATATAACTGCCGTCCTTGGCTGTCATGGAAATTCCCGTACAGCCTACTGCTGGAAAAACGCTGCACGTGGCAGCCACTGTAAATAGAATCTTTTTCATAAGTGTATTTATTTAGTTGAATAGTTGACAAGTAAACGAGTTGACAAGTTGTTTGATTCATGATAACCTTATAATCTTACCAGTCTCCTCGCCCATTGGGGAGTTTTTTGGGGAGCCGTCCTTCACGACCCTTAACTCCTAACTCTTTCGCTGCAAATGTATGGAAAAGATTATTGGTGGCAATGCCGATTGGTATAATATAACTTAAAGCAAAAAATAAAAAATCTCAACGGCAAAATGCCATTGAGATTTTTTTAGTTAATAATAGCAAGTAAAGATTAAAGATTAAAGATTAGAGATTAAGGATTAAGGTTTGGTTCCAAAGCATATGGCTTACCCTCCACTCTCTTAACTCCTAATTCATAATTCCTAACTCTTAACTCCTAACTCTTATCCACTTCCAAAACATGTGCAGCCAAATTATCGGCAGCCTGTATGAGCGTTACCAGAGGACACTTGTCTGCAGCCGCAGAAATACAACTCTTGTCCTCGAAATTCTGGAAAGCAAGGTTCCATGCACCCATGTGCCAACGGATGGCAAGCAGTTCATCCTGTTCCATGCGCAGGCCGCACATCAAGAGCATCATGACCGACTTCTCACCATGCCCCATAGGGAAGTTGGTATAGTCAATCTCGTATGCCTCGTACTGCTCCCAACGGCCTTGGTCGTCCTTGCGCCATTTCAATCCTTTCTTGTATATGTCCGCCTTGCATACATCATGGAGCAATGAGGCTATTATCACGCTTTCCTCCTTTATTTTCAGTTCTGGCTGTACGGCAAGCAACTGCTCACGTATCATCTTCGCCATTTTATATACATTCATGGAATGCTCAAGCAAACCGCCCTCTACGCAAAGATGATTCTTGGACGAGGCTGGTGCCGTGAAAAAGCCCATAGACTCCAACTTACTTATAACACGGTCTATACCTTCACGCTCTGTGGAGCGGAGCAAACTGATAAACTCTTCTTTCATGCTTATCGGTTAATTTTAATTGTTTTTCCTTTCTTATTCTTTATTATATATGTCCTGCCTGATGGTAGCTGCGACGCATCAAAAGCATCGGCTTGACGGAACAACTTACCTGTAACATCGTAGACAGTTACATGCTGATTGTCAAACTCTGCCATATCAAACTCAAGATTGTCGATGCCGGCATTGACATCGCCACCCATAAATTCAAAGGCTATCTTGCCGTCATACTCGCGTATCTTGGTGATTGGCTTGCCCATCTTATTGCCGTCGGCATTGGCATTGAACACCTTGGCTGCAGGCATCGAATTGTTGGTAAGCGAGTCTTTAGACAGATAGGGATAGGCAAAGCCGCTGGCTTTGGCTACCTGATAGCTGTTGTTGGCAGGGATAATGGTCATTCGCGGATGAGAATAGGTGTCGTTGACGGTATTGGTATACCATGCGTTCTCATCGTAGTCGACATGAAGCACGAGCAAGCCTTGGCCGGGGATATACTTGTCCCACCCCGTCTTCTGGCGGTTCTCCAGCAGGTAATACTCATCGGCATTTGCCGATAGGGCTTCGTTGACTATCTTATAGGTCTTGCCGCCGTCGCTGAGCGATGCCATATCAGATATGCTTACTGGAGCATCAAGCACTACAGGCTGCTGCCAACCACAAAACTCTCGCTCGTATGCGGTATAGTTGGGCGGACACCAACCGCCATTGTTGTAACTGCCCATAGCCAACAAGTCCCATTCGCCTAGAATGTCTACTCCGGTATATGTATAGAAGTCGGGCAATCCGAGACAATGAGAGAACTCATGGCAGAAAATACCCAGGCCGCTAAGTTGCCTTGAAACGTTTTCCCTGCCTTCCATCTCGCAGCCACAAGCATACTGGTCGATAATGACTCCGTCGAACTTTAACCCGTAGGGGTAGTCTTTATAGGCTGACAACCAATACTCATGAGGCCATATAAGACTGGAGTTGGCACCATAGACAGCCTCGCCCCAACCGGCATAGAGAAAGAACACTTGGTCGACGTAACCGTCGCCATCCCAGTCATAATCCTTGAAGTCGACCGAATCGTCGATGGCTTTACAGGCTGCAACAATAAGTTCGTCCATGTTGATGTCTATGTCGTCGTTGTTAAGAGGGTTGTTCTTGCCGTAATAATAGCGCGATTGCGGCAACTGAACCGGTCCTACAAGGTCGAACTTCAGATTGAACTGTCCGCTGCTCTGTTCCATGAAATAGTCGTGCACGCTGCCATTGGCCCCATGCTCTGAGTAGCCTACCTTATTTAATATATTGTTCCAGACCACAGAAGCTGTGTCTGTAGAAAATGTTCTGTCTGAAAAAGATACCATTACCACCAGCCCACGCTTTTCGTTGCCGTCAGTAAGCGAGCGCGTTTTTGCCATACTGGCATGGCGCATTGCACGTGTGGTATTGTATCGGGGAGAATATTTGCGCATGTGTTCTGCCTCGGCATCGGCTGATATGGCAAGCCTCTCTGTCTGGCTACGCAAATCGGGGTTGTGGGCGAGGACGCCTGTAGAGCTAAGACTGAAGCCCACAGTCTTGGCATAATAGAAATAGCCATCTGTGTCTCTGAACAGAGGGACATTGTCTATGGTCTTGTAATAATGATGATGCTCATCGCCGCAAAACATCACCTGAAGTATGGTTCCGTCTGGTTGGCTATGATTTTTCCATTCGGGTTTGACAGGGACAGCATACACATGCAGAGCCGTAACTGCCAACAACAAGAAAATGTATCTCCACATGTTATTTACTTAATTTAAGAACAACGAATTAAACTAATTATCCGAATTATTTACACTAAACTTAATTCGTTTAATTCGCTTAATTCGTTGTTTGAAGATTATAGACTTAATTCAGCATATGAATAAGTGTTACTTCCAAGGCTTCAACTGCTTGAAGAAGTCGTTGCCCTTGTCATCAACAAGAATGAAAGCAGGGAAGTCTTCTACTTCAATCTTCCAAATAGCCTCCATACCGAGTTCAGGATACTCTACACAATCGATGCTCTTGATATTGTTCTGAGCAAGGATAGCTGCAGGACCGCCGATAGAACCGAGATAGAATCCCTTGTGGTCCTTACATGCACGGGTAACATCTTCAGAACGGTTGCCCTTGGCAAGCATGATGCGGCTGCCGCCATGGTCTTGGAACTCATAAACGTATGGGTCCATACGTCCGGCTGTGGTCGGTCCCATAGAACCGCATGCCATACCGGCAGGAGTCTTGGCTGGTCCGGCGTAGTAGATTGGGTGATTCTTCAGATACTCAGGCATACCCTCACCAGCATCAAGGCGCGCCTTAATCTTAGCGTGAGCGATGTCGCGGCCAACGATGATTGTACCATTAAGCGACAGACGGGTGCTTACTGGATACTGTGACAGTTGCTCGCACACCTCATCCATCGGACGGTTGAGGTCTACACGTACCACCTCGCCCTCGCCTGCATTGCGCAGTTCTTCAGGGATGAGCTCGTATGGTTTGTCGTCCATCTTCTCAATCCAGATACCATCCTTGTTAATCTTACACTTGATGTTGCGGTCGGCAGAGCATGAAACGCCGAGACCAATTGGGCATGAAGCGCCATGACGTGGCAAACGTACGACACGAACATCGTGTGCCATATACTTACCGCCGAACTGTGCACCAAGACCAATCTTGTGGGCCTCTTCGAGCAACTGCTTTTCCAGTTCGATGTCGCGGAAAGCGCGTCCTGTCTCATCGCCTGTTGTAGGCAGGTTGTCGTAATAGTGGGTAGAAGCGAGCTTGACAGTAAGCAAGTTCTTTTCTGCCGATGTACCACCGATAACGATTGCTATATGGTAAGGAGGACAAGCTGCAGTGCCGAGACTCTTCATCTTCTCAACAAGGAACGGAATGAGAGTTCCAGGGTTCTGGATGCGTGCCTTTGTCTCCTGATACAGGTATGTCTTGTTGGCTGAGCCACCACCCTTAGTTACACAGAGGAAATGATACTCCATGCCCTCGGTTGCCTCGATGTCAATCTGTGCAGGGAGGTTACACTTGGTGTTCACCTCATTATACATGTCAAGCGGTGCATTCTGAGAGTAGCGCAGGTTCTCTTCTGTGTATGTCTTATATACACCGAGAGAAAGAGCCTCTTCGTCGCAGAAGCCTGTCCATACCTGTTGACCTTTCTCGCCGTGGATAATGGCTGTACCGGTATCCTGACAGAGGGGCAGTTTACCCTTTGCTGCAACCTCTGCATTGCGTAGGAAGGTAAGAGCCACATACTTGTCGTTGTCGCTAGCATCGGGGTCGCTAAGAATCTTTGCCACCTGCTCGTTATGAGAACGGCGCAGCAAGAACGACACATCGCGGAAGGCTGCATTGGCCATCTTTGTAAGAGCCTCAGGAGTTACCTTCAGAATAGGTGTT
The DNA here is from genome assembly GCA_017410365.1 of Prevotella sp. Lineage (GTDB taxonomy): Bacteria > Bacteroidota > Bacteroidia > Bacteroidales > Bacteroidaceae > Prevotella. Next base: position 66,473 of record JAFQQY010000003.1, on the reverse strand, counting down.
CCTTCAAACTCACTCACAGACACGCCCTCTTTTGTCAAGAGGTAGTATTCTGTCTCGTCTTTGCCCAACTGAAACATTGGTGCATACTTAAATTCTGGTGTTGTTGCCATAGTAATATATTATTTAATTTTGAATTATGAATTTTGAATTATGACTATCAAGCGATGCATATATCCCACAAGCAAAAGCCTCATAATTAATAACTCAAAATTCATAATTATAATTTATTATTAGTATCCAAATATCTGTTCTGTTGTAAGTCTCTTTATAGGACCTATCTTTTCAAGAGCCTTGATGTCAAGTTCTTTCTCGTTTCCGAGGATGATATACTTGTATGGTTTCTTGGCCATGTTCTGCTTCTCAAACTCTACGATATCTTTCAGTGTGAGGTTTGGCAGAGCATTGTAAATCTTCTCGTTGATATCGTAGTCAATGCCAAGATACTGGTTGCTCAGGTATTTATACAGCACGGAGAAACGGGTGGTGCGACGACTCTCAAGTGATTTTGTCAAAGCCTGCTTAGCCACATTAAAGGCGTTCTCAGACTGTGGCATTTCGTCGAGTATATTGTTGAACACACTGATACAATCCATCATCTTGTCATTCTGTGAGATGATATTTGTGTAATACCACTCTGGATCTTCTTTCACTGATGGGGTGTTATACCATGCAGAAGCACTGTAAGCCAGACCACGTGCCTCACGCAACTCTTGGAACACGATAGTGTTCATGCCGCCGCCAAAGTATTCATTGAAAAGCGTAACTATTGGTTCAGAGTCTGCTGTCCATGGCTTGTTCTCGTTGTGTATCTGCATAAGATAGATGTTCTTTGCATCGTATGGTGCAATAACAACCTCATTCTGCTGTGTTTCCTGTAATGCGTATTTCTTTTCGGCTACGACTACCTTTGGTTCATCAGCCATCTTATGCTCCTTGGCTATAAGTTCCTTGAACGGCTCTACATCCATCGGACCGAAATACATGATAGTGTGCTTCAGTTCTGCAAATGGTTTGAGCATGTCAGTCAGCATCTCCGGACTACCTGCACGGAGTTCCTTTTCCGTAAAGGTATTTCTCTGGCTATTGTATTCGCCAAAGAAGGCATATTTCTGCAATGCAGAGAAATTAGCACGCTGATTAGCCTTGGCATCTTCGCGTGACTTGAGTATCATGCCCACAAGTTTGTCATATGATTCCTTATCGCCCTTTGCATTTGCCAATATATCTTCAAGCAACGCCAATGCCTGTGGCATGTTCTCCTGCAGACCGCTGAGAGATATTGTTGTTCTACGGTCACTGATGCTTATGCTATAGTCGCATGCTAGCTTGTAGAACTCCTGCTTAATCTGAGCAGAGGTCTTGTTGTCTGTTCCAATGTAATAGAGGTAATCAGGCATAAGGTCAAGACCTTTTACATTCTCCGTACCATAATCATAAACGAAAGCCATTGTGAACAGTCCGTCTGTGGTGTTCTTCTTATAGAGCACTGGCAGACCGTTTGCCATCTCTGTTTTTGTCATGTCTTTCTCAAAGTCTACAAAGCGTGGCTTAATCGGTGTTGTCTCAGAAGCCTGAATCTCCTTCAAGAAGACACTTGCTGTGTCGCGATTAGTTGGGATTGGTGTAATTGCTGGCTTATCAACTTTCTTGATAGAGTTGTCTACGCCCTGACGCTTATAAACGCAAACGAAGTTGTCGTTAAGGTGCCTATTAACGAAGTCGACAAGCTGCTGCTTGGTTATCTTCTCCATTCTGCCAATCTTACCTACAACATCGGCCCACTCCTGACCATTGATGAAGGCATCAACGAACATGCTTGCACGACTGTCATTGTCTATCAACGACTCATAGTAAGCACGCTTCTTGTTGTTGATGACCGACTGCAAGAGTTCTTCGTCAAACTCTCCATTCTTCAGTTTGCTGAGTTCTCCTATAATCAACGTACGGAGTTCTTCCAAGGTCTGGTTGTCCTTTGGATAAGCATAGAACATAAGTGCGGTATAGTCAGTAAACGAATAGGTAAAGGCAGAAACAGAACGAGCCTTCATCTGCTGTTCAAGATTAATCTCAAACAAACCAGCCTTACCATTTGCCAAGACTTCTGTAAGAACATCGAGTGTATCAACCTGTGGGTCTTTGGCTCCATTAAAGCGCCACCCCATAATCATACACTCAGCCTCAAGACCCATTACAGTGGTATCTTTGATTGCTGTCAGTGCAGGTTGCTCTTCAAACTCCGGACGAGAGAGTTCAGGGTTTGGTTGCCAATCGCCGAAATATTTCTTAATCTGTTCAATCACCTCATCAGGATTGAAGTCGCCTGACATACAGATAGCTACATTGTTTGGCACATAGTAGCGGTTGAAGTAGTTCTTGATGTTTGTGATTGAAGGGTTCTTCAGGTGTTCCTGAGTACCGAGGGTGGTCTGTGTTCCATAAGGATGAGTTGGGAAGAGCTGTGCCAGCAAAGCCTCGATAGCCTTCCGGTTGTCTTGCGTAAGCGACATGTTCTTCTCCTCATATACAGCCTCAAGCTCTGTGTGGAAGCCACGGATAACCATATTCTTGAAACGGTCGGCCTCTATCTTTAGCCAGTTTTCAATCTCGTTAGAAGGAATATCCTCTACGTAGCAGGTAACGTCGTTGCTTGTATATGCATTTGTACCCTGGGCGCCAATGGCAGCCATCAGCTTGTCATATTCATTTGGGATGAAGTATTGTGCTGCCAACTGAGACACGCTGTCAATGCCCTGATACATTAGCTTACGCTGTTCCGGGTCTGTGGTAACGCGATACTCCTCAAAGCGACGCTCTATATCATCAAGCAGAGGTTTCTCTTTCTCATAGTCACATGTTCCGAAAGTCTTTGTACCTTTAAACATAATATGCTCCAGATAGTGAGCAAGGCCGGTTGTTTCAGCCGGGTCATTGCGACTTCCTGTGCGCACGGCGATATATGTCTGAATGCGCGGTTTCTCCTCGTTTACAGAGAGATACACTTTCAGTCCATTGTCGAGAGTGTAGATGCGGGTTTCCATAAGGTCGCCCTCAACGGTTTCATAGTCCTTGCCATCATGACAAGAAACTACAAACGCCGACATTACAGCCATTGCTGCTACGGCAAGAAAAAATCTCATACTCTTTTTCATTGTTATTCTAAATTGTTTAAGAAATTACTTATTTCATCTTCAGATACATCTCCCAATGCGAATTCTCGCTCTGCATCAAAGCGTATGGCATTGAGCCACTCGCTACGGGCTGCATCTGCCTCTGCCATTATGCGATTGACATCGGTGGCAGAAAGCATGTCTATGCCTAAATAGTCAAGAATCACCTTATAGGTCCAGTTCCAACAATACTCATCATAAGCCTTATGCATTGCTTGCAGTCTGTCCTCCACTTCGACTATCGTATCAAAGTATTCTTTTCCCAAATCATCGCACAGTTCTTCCACTATCTCTACAGGTGCAAGTAATCCGCTCAAGTCTGTCCAACAACCAGTTCCGATACTACTTTCAGGCAATGTGCTTCCATGACGTGACACTACATCACCCATAAACATGCGTATAGCAAGTTCATAGAATTTTATACCCTTCTGCAGCGACTTATTTTTTATAAGACAACCATTATAGTTGTAAGAAGCAACGTTGTCGCCCTGCTCTTTGCGCAACCTCTCCAGAAGTTCCTTACCCTTTATTACTTCCTGCATTGTGAATGGACTCAGCCAACTAAAATTAACAATGCTTTTCTTGCTCGCCGATGCTCTTTTGTCGCGCTTAGGCCACTTATTTATATCGCGATACGTGCCAACAGTTGCTATATTACGCCCTGGCACTATATAAGTAGTGTCGCCCGAAGCTATAAGATACGAGAACGGCAGTTCTATTGTATTTGGATGATTCTGAATCTTGCCCATACACATTGAGAAAGAGCCGATATTCGCCGGCATCAATATGTGTGCGCTGCTGGCTGTTTTGCTTCCACGTTCCAATACTCCATAGTGTATCGGTCCTAATTTGTATGCATGGTTACTATAGTTGGTTCCAGAACCGGCATTATAGAATGAATATTGCCCGCCTATAAGAAGAGTCGATTTGTGATGGCTGACGGTAAAAGGTCCGCAGAAAGCAGCACATGCCTCGCCATTATCCATATATGAGTTGGCAAAAAACAAACAGTTTTCAGCAGAAAAACCTTTTCCCACGTGGCAGGCCTCGCCTACAAAACATTTGTCGAGTTTGGCACCATTAACAATTGACGCTCCTGCAACAGCAACTACATTCTCACAGAAAACATCGTTGCCAATATAAACACCGGCATCTGCACAACCTACGAAAGTGCAATCGACTAGTTTCGAAGCACCGCTTATCTCGCAATCATCTCCTATTATCACGTTGACAATCTCACGAGTATTAACAATCTTCACTCCATAGCCTATCATTCCTTGCTCTGGTCGTGTTGCTTTTACTTCATCCAATATCAGTTGCTCTAACTGATGCCATACCGCAGGATTTGGCTCTGACGCAACCATAAGCGCAGCCATCTGACTTGTCAATCCACGATATATCAAGACATTGCCGTCACCCGCTTCATTAAGTACTGCCAAGCATGTCCCCTCGCCATATTCTGCGCCATCTGATGATGCAATGACACCAACATTTGAAATATAACAGCGCTCACCTATCGTATACCGACAAATATGGTTGCCTATATTCTCTATCAAGCAGTTATCACCTACGGTAACGTCGCAAAGCGTAGCGTTTCGGATACCGGAATGTCGACGAAAGCCCTCTTCAACTTCAATCATTTCATCGAACACACCTAAGTTGACCTCACCATAGAAAGCGACGTTTCTGATATAAGCAGGATTGAAATCCTCTGCTACATTTACACTTCCCCAATCATCGGCTATACAGCCATTGCGCTCAAGCATCTCTATCTCGCTAAGCGCCAACGAACGATAATCACTCATAAGTCTGATATAAAAAATCATTATACGGATATTTCTGAACGTGCAGTTCACGCACCTTCTTATAAAGCACCTCACGCATCTCGTCTATATTCAGCCTTTCGCGTGCAGAAATAAACAGACAGTTATCACTTAGTTTTGCCATCCAAGTGCGTTTCAGTTCGTCGAGAGTAACATTCTCCTTTGTAGCAGGAGTCAGATCGTCGTCGTCTTTCTCGACCCAAGTATAAGCATCAATCTTGTTAAAGATTATCATCGAAGGCTTGTCTGCACACCCTAACTCTGCCAGAGTTTTCTCAACCACTGCTATTTGGTCTTCAAAATCTGGGTGCGATATGTCTACCACGTGAAGCAACAAGTCTGCTTCGCGCACCTCGTCCAAAGTCGACTTAAACGAATCCACAAGATCTGTCGGCAACTTACGGATGAATCCTACTGTATCTGCCAACAGGAATGGAAGATTATCTATTGTCATTTTGCGCACTGTTGTATCAAGTGTTGCAAACAGTTTGTTCTCTGCAAACACCTCACTCTTTGCCAACAGGTTCATTGTCGTAGACTTTCCTACATTTGTATAGCCCACAAGTGCCACACGAATAAGTCGTCCTCTGTTCTTACGTTGTGTCGTTTTCTGCCTATCTATTTCCTCTAGTCGCTGTTTCAATAGAGTTATACGTTGCAGGATAATACGGCGGTCAAGTTCAAGCTGTGTTTCACCAGGTCCACGTAATCCTACGCTTCCCATACCGCCGCCACTTCCTGAGCCACCGCCTTGTCGCTCCAAGTGAGTCCACAAACGTTGCAAGCGTGGCAACATATAGCGATGTTGAGCCAGTTCCACCTGTGTCTTCGCCTCTGCCGTTTGAGCACGCATGGCAAAGATATCAAGAATCAAACTGGTTCGGTCGAGTATCTTTACCTTCAGTTCTTTTTCTATGTTACGCAATTGCTTTGCACTAAGCTCGTCATCAAAGATAACCATTCCTACAGGACTGACTCCAGATCTTTCTTCCTCCGGTAAATCTTCATCGGCTTCAGCCATCTCTTCGCAATATTCTATATATTGACGTATCTCTTCGAGCTTTCCCGTGCCCACATATGTGACACTGCTTGGTCCTGCCATCTTCTGCGTAAAGCGCTTTACAACCACAGCGCCAGCCGTATCGGCAAGAAACTCCAGTTCATCAAGATATTCTTTAGTTTTAGCCTCATTTTGGTCCTTAGTTATAAGTCCCACAAGTACAGCTGTTTCCGTCTTTGCTTCTGATATTACAAATTCCTTCATTCATCTTATATTTCTAATCGGAAAGCCTATCAAAGACATCATCCGATATCATCATTTCATTTTATCTTGCAAATATAGCAAATAGGCCGAAGATACGCAAGAAAAAGAACTAATTTTTAGTAACAAATCCTATGGATTTAATCCGACCTTAGTGAATTTCTCACACATAATAATGAAATTATTTTTCATTCTGTTCGCATAATCGAAATTTTACATTATCTTTGCATTATGAAGATTTTTACAAGCAGTCAGATACATGAGCTAGATAGGTATACAATAGAAAACGAACCTATCGAATCTATCAATCTGATGGAACGTGCAGCAAGAGCTATTACACACGCCATTGCTATGCTTTGGACAAATTACAATAGAGTTGTTGTATTTGCTGGCCCTGGCAACAATGGCGGTGATGCTTTGGCTGTTGCTAGGATGCTGGCAGAACAGGGATATTCTGTAGAAGCATTCCTGTTTAATATTTCAGGGCACCTTAGTGCAGACTGCACTGTAAACAGAGACCGACTGAAAAATTTAAAAAAGATTGAAGGTTTCACCGAAGTAATACAGGAATTCAATCCGCCGCAACTTGACGAGAACACGCTGGTGATAGACGGTCTTTTCGGTTCCGGACTCAACAAGCCACTAGCTGGCGGATTTGCTTCGCTTGTAAAATACATAAACTCTTCACCGGCAAAGGTTGTAAGCATTGACGTACCTTCTGGCCTTATGACGGAAGACAATTCCTACAATATCTCTGCGAATATTATCCGTGCCGACCATACCCTGACATTGCAAATCCCGAAGCTGTCATTTTTATTTCCAGAAAACCAAGTGTTTATCGGACAACTTCATGTGCTTGACATAGGAATAAGCAAAGAGGGCATCGATGCTGCAGATGCGCAATACAAGGTGCTTGAAGAAGAAGAAATACAAGCGATGCTTCTAAAGAGAAACGAGTTTGCCCATAAAGGCAACATGGGCAATGCTCTGCTTGTTGCGGGAAGTTATGGTATGGGCGGAGCTGCAGTTCTTGCAGCTAAGGCATGCCTAAGAAGCGGTGCAGGCAAAGTTACCGTACATACGCCAAAGAAAAACAATATGATATTGCAAATATCTGTACCAGAAGCCATTGTACAGATAGATAGCAACGAGGCTGTATTTACCGAACCTGTCGATACAGAAGACTACGATGCATTGGGCATCGGTCCTGGGCTAGGCCAAACCGAGAACACATCCATAGCCCTTATTGCACAATTAAGGCGTACCCAATGTCCTATTGTGGCAGATGCTGATGCCCTGAATATTCTTGCAAACAGAAAAGCTTGGATACAGCAACTGCCAAAAGGTATTATAATGACTCCTCACCCTAAAGAATTTGACCGCATTGACGGACACAGTACAAATACATACGAGCGCATAAGCAAGGCGAAAGCATTGGCAACACGCTTGCAGGGATATATTATTCTGAAAGGAAAATATTCTGCACTTTGTATGCCTAACGGAAAAGTAGTCTTCAATTCGACAGGAAATGCCGGAATGGCAACGGCAGGCAGCGGCGATGTGCTCACTGGCATAATCACAGCTTTATTGTCCAGAGGATATAAACGTGAAGAGGCTTGCATGCTAGGTATGTATGTTCACGGTCTGGCAGGTGATATTGCTGCAGAGCATGTCGGCATGGAGAGTCTAATAGCCACAGATATTATCCAATATCTTCCAATGGCTTTCAAGAAACTATATGAATAAAACAAAAAACAATAGGGATGAAGAATTTATTGACAGCTATATTGCTGGCAGCAACCGGCACCATTAACGCACAAACAGAAACCATACAGTACAGACCAGGCATAACACCTGAGGGTGCTGTATATTTCCTTCCTAAAACAGCAATACGCATTGCCGTACAAGTGGAGAAGACGACTTATACCCCTGGTGATTTCTGCCAGTATGCACAGAAATATTTAAGAATAAACGATGTTCAGCAAAAACCGTCAGAAAGCTATAAGGTTACAAAAATAGATGTTATCACAGAAGGCTTTGCTGACAAGACCAAAGGGTTTGCTGTAAAATTCAATGCCAAGACCTCCGCTACTAATGTTGTTTTGTCTGACGAAGGCGTCCTTCTTGCAATAAATGCAGATGCCCAAGAAGTTGACAAGCCAAAAGAATTTACTCCTGCTCCTAAATTAAAACAAAAGAGCCCACGTGATTTTATGAGTTCAGAAGTACTGTCAGCAAGCAGTACTGCCAAAATGGCCGAGTTAACCGCACTGGATATCTATGAAATTAGAGAAAGCAGGAATTTGCTGACACGAGGTCAGGCTGACTTTATGCCTAAAGATGGGGCACAATTACGATTGATGCTTGAGAACTTGGAAACGCAAGACAAAGCGCTTACACAACTTTTCACTGGTATAATTACAAAAGATACTACAGAGCATATTTTCACGATTATACCTGAAAAAGATTTCAGTAAACAAATATTATTCAGACTCTCACAAAAACTAGGAATCGTTGATAGCGACGATCTGGCTGGCGCACCATATTATATAGACATAAAAGACCTAAATATATTGCCAGCAAAGGAGCCTGTCCCTGCCAACAAAAAAGTAGAAAAGAATGGTGTTTTTGTGAATGTTCCCGGAAAGATAAAAATGTATATCTACAAAGGCAACGAACTTATATACACCTACGAAACAATGGCCGCGCAATATGGACATACAGAATTCTTGAGCGGCGATCTGTTCAACAAGAGATACACTACACACCTGACGCTTAATCCTGTTACGGGAGCTATCATGAAACTTGATGCTGAAATGCCGAAATAACTGCTTTAAGTAGACGAACTAATAAGTCATGTGATTTATAAAAAAGAATGAGGTTCACATCTATTTTGAAGTGAACCTCATTTTTTATTGTGCTAGATTCAACAATCGTCAAATCAGATTACTCTGCTAGCTTGCCATCAGAACCAAGTACGTTCACAATCTTGTGAACATACATCTTCTTCATGTTCTCGCGAGCTGGCTTCAAGTACTGACGTGGGTCGAAATGACTTGGATTCTCAGCCAAGTGCTGACGGATAGCTGCAGTCATAGCCAGACGAGAGTCTGAGTCGATGTTGATCTTGCAAACAGCAGACTTAGAAGCCTTGCGCAACTGCTCCTCAGGAATACCGATAGCAGCCTTCAGGTCGCCGCCGAACTTGTTGATTGTCTCAACCTCATCCATTGGAACTGAAGAAGAACCATGAAGAACGATTGGGAAACCAGGAAGTTTCTGCTCGATTTCTGCCAATACGTCAAATGCCAATGGCGGTGGAACGAGTACGCCGTTAACGAGTGTGCACTGCTCTGGAGTGAACTTGTGAGCACCGTGTGATGTACCGATTGAGATAGCCAAAGAGTCACAACCTGTGCGTGTAGCGAAGTCGATAACCTCCTCTGGCTTTGTATATGTTGATTCAGCTGCGCTAACCTCGTCCTCAACACCAGCGAGAACACCAAGCTCAGCCTCAACAGTTACGTCGAACTGATGAGCATAGTCAACAACCTTCTTTGCCAATGCTACGTTCTCCTCGTATGGAAGGTGTGAACCGTCAATCATTACTGAAGAGAAGCCCATGTCGATACAATCCTTGCAAAGCTCGAAGCTGTCACCGTGGTCGAGGTGCAAAACGATTTCAGGATGCTCGCAGCCGAGTTCCTTAGCGTAAGCAACAGCACCCTCAGCCATATAGCGGAGAATAGTTGCGTTAGCATAGTTGCGTGCGCCCTTTGACACCTGCATGATAACTGGTGACTTTGTTTCTACTGCAGCCTGTACGATAGCCTGCATCTGCTCCATTGTGTTGAAGTTGAATGCTGGGATAGCATAACCGCCAGCCACAGCTCTCTTGAACATCTCGCGTGTGTTAACGAGACCAAGGTCTTTGTAATTAACCATAATCTATTATATTTAATTTAGTTAGAATATCCTTTCCAATCAGAGCGCAAAGTTAACATTTAAATTTCACAACGGCAACTCATAAAAAAGAAATCGCACTTGAAATCGGCCTTTTTTTGACATATTTCAAACACGATATTATATTTTAAAGCATTTTGCTAATCAGAAATAGCAAAAAACATATCCTCTTCTACCTTAATTAATATAAGGGAAAACATAAAAAAGGAGTGAAGAACCAGCACTTAGCCCATTCTTCACTCATATTTCAGTATTCTTTATCAAGAATTATTTCTCTGTCTCAATCATCTTCCAAACTAATGAAGCCAAAGCTGCACCCACAAATGGACCAACGATGAAAATCCAAAGGTTAGCAAGTGCAGTTCCGCCCTGGAAGATTGCTGGAGCGATTGAACGTGCTGGGTTTACAGATGTACCTGTATAGCGGATGCAAACGAGGTGAACAAGAATCAATGAGAGACCGATGGCAAGACCAGCAAAGTTGTTTGTTGCACCGTTTGTCTTTGATGTAGCACCGAGAACAACGAGAACGAATACGAATGTAAAGATAATCTCGGCCAGCAAACCGCCTACTGTGCTTACGCCTGCCTGCAGGTCGTTAGCTCCAGTACCTTCCATACCTGAGACATTACCAACAAGCACCCATAGGATTGCGCTACCGATAAATGCGCCGATAACCTGGAAGAGCATATACATACCGGCATCCTTACCTGACATGCGGCCGCTGAGCAGACAACCGAGTGTGATTGCAGGGTTAATATGACAACCACTGATACCACCGATCGTGTAAGCCATTGCTACTACAGAGAGACCGAAGGCAAACGCAGTACCTACCACCGCTGGGATATTTGCCACTGGGTCACATCCTAAACTAACTGCTACGCCGCAGCCCATCAATACCAGCACCATTGTGCCGAACATTTCTGCCAAATACTTTTTCATTGTTTTTTAATGTTTAATTAATTATTTGTTTTAGACATTGCAAATGTAATAAAAAATATTTATTCTGCAATGATTATTCTGCTTAAATGTTCAGTTTTAGGATCTTACATCGTGTCTCGCCATTCTAAAGAACGGATTATATTCTTCAGAAGAAATGTGGCATTCTGATTGCGCGCCACTCCTGGAGTTATCTTGTAGGTATATATTATATTGTCTGAGAGTTCTATCTCAAAACAGTAGTTATGAAATCTGTCAGGCCGCTCGTCTGCCATCTTAGACAGTTCAAGGTCGTGGGTGGCAATGATGCCGCTGACTGGCTGTGCCGACATTGCTTCAAGGAACATGCGCGAACCATTCAGTTTATCGAGCGAGTTGGTTCCCTTCAGTATCTCATCGAGAATGATGAGGGTGGGACTTTCCCCGGTTCCTCCAAAGGTGGGGTGAGAGGGTTTGAGGCTATCTATTAATTGCTTCAGCCTCAGCAACTCGGCATTAAAGTAACTGATGCCGCTTGACAGGTCATCGCTTGTCCGCATACTCGTAAACAGGTTGTATGACGATACCCGCAGACTATCAGCAAACACCGGCATTCCGTTCTGTGCCAGTATGTAGTTGATACCAATAGAACGCAAGAAAGTACTCTTGCCTGCCATATTCGCACCGGTGATGATATAGTAGTTATTGTCCACTATGTTGAAATCGTTTCTCACAGCCTTGTCACCGACAAACGGATGATAGAGTCCTTTAGCCTCATATACCACTTCGTCCAACTCTACAATCTCCGCCCTACCCGACCGTGGCTCGTTATAGGCAAAGGTAGCCATCGATACCAAAGCGTCCATCGTGCTCACTTCGTCAATCCATTCGCCAACCTTATCGAGATAGCGCTCTTTCCATTTGATGAAGCGGCGCACAAGAAAATAGTCGCTCAACAGGAACATATTGGTGAACATAAGCCCAAGAACATTGCCACGACGGTCGAGAGCATCTAGAATGCTGCGCAGTTCGTCGAAGGCATGCAATTTATTTGACGAATCATGTGTATTAGTAGCAAACAACTTATCAACTTGCTGACTCGTCAACTTGTCAACCATCTCACGAGTCAACCTTATCAGTTCCACATACTGCTTCATCTGCTTATGAAGATTGTTAACCGACTTGCTTATCATCTTTATCGACTTCAAGCACAGCATCATAACAACAAACAATTGCATCGTGGCCCACATCATAGCCATCGTTCCCGAAACGACACCAAAGAACGCAAGCACGACCACTGTCAGCAGAGCTACGATGGCCATAACAGCAAGCACAAGTGATAATGGAGAAAGCGGGAAACGCGACAACGACATCTCTGCCACACCTTCAAGTGCTTCCTGAATCTGCCTTGTCTCTATTTTCTGCCGTTGTCCCTGTGTCATGAAAGCTGCCCGTTCCGCTTCCATTTCTGCCAGTCGGTCAATAACCTCACGACGGCAATCAATGTAATCCTTGTCGCCACTTAGATTGCTTAGACATTCTGCCAACCTGTCCGCTCCACCGCTGCTCACGGTTCTGTTGATGCGTTGGAAGAGCGACTGACGTCCGAAGATGTCCATATCATATGTAAACGGATGTTTCGGGTCAGCATACTCGCTTCCGTCGGCAAAACAAGAATAATCGCCGGCATAGTACGACAATTCCTTTTCATAAACACGTTTCAGATCAGTAAGGGTTTCTATGCGGCTGCCGTTGCGACCATCAGCCTGCCTTATCACAATATATGCAACAAGCAGCAAAGCAGCAGTCAGAAGCCAAATCATTCCTCCATAAACGGTATATGCCGCCACCGCCGCTATCGCCCCTATGAACGATAGCAGTTCGGAAACAACAAAGAGACGGTTCTTGCGTTTCAGCAGTCCTATCTCTGTTGACAGTTCCGTTTTCCTCTTACTATAATATTCTACAATTTCTATTTTATTCATTTGTTTAGTTGACAAGTTAACAAGTTGCTAGCAACTCTATGACAGGAAAGGTTTCGACCGATCGTCATTATAACTTATAACCTAAAATAAGCGGCTTTTATTTTGCCATAAACTTAATTTAATGTAATTTTGCAATATATAAAAACAAAAGGCAACAATGGAGAATCCCTATATAAAGCAATATCCCGACCTCATGAGGGGCAAGAAGGTTATGTATGTTCATGGTTTTGCATCGTCGGCACAATCGGGCACAGTCACAAAACTGCGTGACTTCATGCCAAACGCAACAGTCATTGCCAACGACATCCCCATTCATCCTGCCGAAGCAATAGAAATGCTTAAGCATACCTGCGAGGCAGAGCAGCCCGACTTGATAATAGGCACTTCGATGGGCGGCATGTACACAGAGCAGTTGCACGGCTACGACCGCATACTGGTGAACCCGGCATTCCAGATGGGCGAGACGATACTGAAGCACGGCATGCTAGGAAAGGTAGTATTCCAGAATCCCCGACAGGATGGCATTCAGGAGTTCATGATGACCAAGCAGTTGCAGGGCGAATATCAGGAAGCCACAGAGAAGTGCTTTGCGGCGATAACACCAGAGGAGGACAAGCGGGTATGGGGATTGTTCGGACTTGAAGACCCTACGGTTCACACACGTGACCTTTTTGCTGGCTATTATAATAATGTGCTCGACTTCCATGGCGAGCACCGGTTGAACGACAGCATACTGATGCACTCGGTGATTCCCGTGATACGCTGGATTGACGACCAGCAGAACAAGCGTCAGCGTGGCATCGTATATATAAGCATTGAAGAGACGCTTGAGCGTAATGGCCGCATACTGCCAAGTGCTGAGAAGGGATTCAAACTGCTGATAGAGAACTACGACGTGCGTCTTGTGGCTGCCCTGCCAACCAACGACCGCACGTATGCAGCACGAATGCAGGAATGGGCCTTCGAGAATCTTGGCGTTCCTACATACAACCGCCTCATCCTAACAAACCGCAAAGACTTGCTATATGGTGATTATCTCATCGATGGACTTGAGTCCAACGGTTCACTCGACTTCATGAGTGCCCGCATCGACTTCGGTTCCGACGCTTTCAAGTCATGGGACGACATCATCGAATATTTCGGCAGATTGGGAGGACAGTAGAGGTTATTATATAGACATTTCCCTCGTCTTTTCCCAACAACCATATTAATGAAGTAAAAAATGTCATAGTCATCAGATTTGGTATATTGCCTATATACTTTTGTTATACTGCCCGTATCCTTTTAGGATATGCTGCATATACTGATGGTATATTGCCTATATACCAGCTCATGATGTCATTGACAATCTTTCATTCAACAAATCGCAGAGCTGCTTTGGCGGCATTGTCAGGTTGTAAGCATCAATTACCTTGACGAAACCACGACCATTAACCAAGCGAACAGTTATGTTGCTTGAATTATATTTATATCCCCATATCCTCAGCTTCTCGATTTCAAACGATCTGACCTCGGCAAAAGCAATTTCGTATTTTCCTTGTTTGCCGTTTACGATTACACGATCGTTTGAGATGGTTATGTATGGATGCTTAAACCTTTCGCTAAAAACTTCGTACAACATCCATAAGTTTACAGGGCCACATATCAGCAAAAGCGGCAGCAACCTACCATCACCATGAGCGAGACAAATGACAATATAAATGGAAAATGCCATACAGAAAAGTCCACCAAAGAACTCTTTCCTCAAGACAGAGCGATAAATCCTAACCTCTTCCATTATTCATCGATCAATCTCCCACTATTTCAAAATCTTCGGGCAGCATTACCACACCCTTCTGCTTCTTGCCATCCATCATTATCTTCAGAGGTTTTTCAAAGCGGACGTGACGCACATATTGCGTTTCGTTGATTGCCGGCATGCTATCTAGCAGGTCCTGGCGATAAAGGCCGTCGTTGATATAAGCATTGATTGTGAAATAGCCCACGCCGAACGAAGTGAGGTTCTGGAAGAAGTGAGTACCCTGACTCGGATCAACACGATAATTTTCCAGACCAGCCTCAACGATGACACGCGCAGCACTGATGTGCGGCCACTTTACAGGTATGCCCAACCAATGGTCGCTTGACCCCCAACGGCCCGGTCCAACAAGCACATAATGCTTGTTTTCATCGAGGAAACGGCGGTTGATGCGCTCAATGTCGTCGGCAATGGCGGGATTGTTGGCTGCCGAGAAATCCTTGCCAGCCTTGACATACACCACATCGACAACCTCCTCGCTGATGCCGTGACCCAACGAATTGTCCGAACGCAACAGACAATGCTCATCGCTAATGGCATCAAGGTCTTCGTCTAGCACCTGCTTGCTGTCAACAATAGGACGTATCTGCAAAAGGTAGAGGGTGCCGGTTGGTTGATTTTGTGTGCCAGGCTCTCCCCTTCCCTCACCCGAAGCTACAGGAGTTGAATCCATATTACAAGCGAACTCAATCTCTACAGGGCGACGCATATCATCGGCACCGAACTTCTGTGCCATCTGCAACAGTTCTGGCAATGGGAACACCCCATGCTGAAGCACACCGCAGAAACTGATAACCTTTCTGCCGCCTTCATAGATGCCATCGCGGATTATCTGGTCGTATGGGTCGAAGGTTGATGCTATGTATTTCAGCGAACCGTCCTTGTCGGCTTCCTTCACACGCAGTTTCTGTATGTTGAAACCATCATCAACCTTAAAGTCGTAGCCCACATGACTGAGGTCGAGAGCATAGAAGCGGGTTTGAGTGTCGCGCAACGCCATCTCCATCTCGCTCATCTGCAGCACTTGGTTGGGATGGTGCGGACTTACACGCAGTGTCTGACCGCCATCGACGATATACTTGCCCAGTCCTAACGCCAAATTGGCAATACCTTCCTCAGCCTTCTCCTCGCCTATTGGATAATAGTTCAGAGAGCGCAGCACGCCACTGAACGTAGGATAGAAACGGTCGTCATAGCGATTGCCCACCACCTCTTGCAGTATCACCGCCATTTTCTCTTGGTCGATTACGTTACTCGTGGCCGTCATATATGCCTTAGAGTCACGATAGAACACCGATGCATAGACGCCCTTGATGGCACAGGCCAACATGCGCAGCATGTCGTACTTGTCGTCAAGATAAGGAATCATATAAGTAGAGTAGATTCCGGCAAACGGCTGATAGTGTGAGTCTTCGAGCAACGACGACGAGCGCACGGCTATTGGCGACTTGACCGCCTCGAAGAAAGTGAAGAAGTCGGCAATAAGCGAATCGGGCAACTGTGCACGGAGAAAGTGTTCCAGTATCACGCTGTCGTCTGCATCGCTCAGCGCAATGTCGTAAAGTTTGTTTTTCTCCATGAACTCATCGAAGAAGTCGGTGCAGAGCACAACGGTTCTCGGAATGGTAACCACAGCATTATCGAACTGGTTTAGCTCCGGATGTCGCTTTATTATGTTGTCGAGAAATGCCAAACCTCTGCCCTTGCCTCCCAACGACCCCTCGCCTATGCGGGCGAAATGGCTGTAGGAGTCGAACTTGTCACGGTCGAACTCTGCCACAACTCCGATATTCTTCATCTTTCGATACTGCACAATGGCCTCGAAGATAATCTTTCGGTGAGCATCCACGTCCTGCAGCTTGTGCCATGTGACATGCTTGAGGAAAGCCGACACGGGGAAGATTGCTCTGGCACAGAGCCAACGGCTCATGTGGTTGCGACTGATATGATAGAGCATCGAGTCATTTGGTATCTTGAAGATATTGTCTTGCAGTTCTTTCAGCGAACTGACACGAGCTATCTCCTTGCGCGTCTCCGGGTCACGGAAGATGAAGTCACCGAATCCCATGTGCTCTTCAATGAGCAGTCGGAGGTCGATGTTCATCGTCTTCGAGTTCTTGTCAACAAACAAGAAATCTTCTTCCTCCGCCTTCAAGCGGTTGTCCGACTCTGCACTTTGCAGAATCAGCGGAACATACTCGTTACGGCGACGTATTTCACGGAGCAGTTTCAATCCTGCTTCAGGGTCACTGCCTGCACCACCGGGCTGTCCGAGAGGCTTACCGTTCGACAGCGACTGCGTCATCGGATAGCGGGCATCACTTATTACTCCGAGCGTATTGTCATGATACTTCTCATAGAGCGCCATCGCCTCTTCATAGTTACGCGCCAGCACCACCTTCGGACGACCGCGCTTGCGCTGTGCTGCGGCATGCGAGTTGAGCGCTTCCTTGGAGAATCGCTGACTCTGCTGCAAGATATAATTATAAAGGTTGGGCAATATCGAAGAATAGAATCTGATACTGTCTTCCACGAGCAGAATCATCTGCACGCCAGCCTCACGAATGTCGTGGTCGATGTTCATCTTGTCCTCTATCAACTTGATGATAGAGAGGATAAGATTGGTATTGCCAAGCCAACAGAATACATAGTCGAAGATGGAGAGGTCTTCGTCCTGCATGCGGCGGGTGATGCCATGAGAGAAAGGGGTAAGCACCACGCACGGCACGTCAGGTGCCTCTGCCTTAACGGCTCTTGCCACACTGAAAGCGTCATTATCGGCGGTTCCCGGCATACATATCACAAGGTCAAAAGCCATGTTCTTCATAGCTTCATTAGCCTCTTCGATTGTACTCACCTGGGTGAACGTAGGCGGGTAGCGCATACCCAGTTCCATGTACTCCTCAAAGATTTTCTCGTCAACACGCCCGTCGTCTTCAAGCATAAAAGCATCATAGGGGTTGGCGATAATCAGGACATTGAATATACGGCGCGTCATCAGGTTGATGAACGACACGTCTTTCAGATAAAACTCATTCCACTCGTGCGGTATCTTGGTATTCATGCCACAAAGGTAAATATATTTTTTTGAAATAAATAGTTCTACACCTACAATTATCCCATATTAGCAGTGTACAGCAGACCAACAATCTTCTCAAGCCACGTACGGTCGATATCATCGAAGGTTGCCAGATGTTCACTATCAATATCCAATACGGCAACAACCTTGTCGCCACGCCATACAGGCACCACTATCTCGCTGCGAGAAAGACTGCTGCATGCTATATGGCCAGGAAAGAGTTCTACGTCTGCCACCACCTGAGTGGTCTGTTCTTTCCATGCAGTTCCGCAAACGCCTTTGCCATAGCCTATTCTGCTGCATGCAAGCGGACCTTGAAACGGACCGAGCACCAACTGGTTGCCGTTTACCCGATAGAAACCTGTCCACCAGAAACCAAATGTGGCATGTATCATCGCTGCAGCATTTGCCATATTGGCTATCTCGTCGCTCTCGCCAGCCACCAATGCTTCAATCTGCTTGAATAGCATGCTGTATTTCTCTTCCTTGCCGCCATCGGCTATAATAAGATTTTCTGCCATAAAACAATAGTGTTATATCTACTGCAAAAATAATCATAATCCGCAAGACTACAAAATAAAAAACCAAAGTTTCGGTTGTTTAAAAGTTAAACACTCTACGACCGTTGAAGTTAGAACCCGACACAAAAAATGGCGGAAAAACCTTTGCTATTAATGGATTATTTCGTAATTTTGCCGGGTCGACAACAATTAACGTAATAGAACTGACAAACAATATATATTATAAATGGAAAAGAAACTAAAACTAGGCTCTCTCTGCATACGCGGAGGATGGAAGCCAGAAAACGGACAACCAGTAGAACCACCTATCATTCAGAGCACAACATTCAAGTACGACAACTCTGACGAGATGGCTATGCTTTTCGACCTGAAGAAAGAGGGTTATTTCTACACTCGCCTGCAGAATCCAACCAACGATTTCGTAGCAAAGAAGATTGCACAACTTGAAGGCGGTGTAGGTGCCATGCTTACATCGAGCGGTCAGGCTGCCAACTTCTATGCAGTGTTCAACATTTGCCAGGCTGGCGACCACTTCATTACATCTAATGAGATTTATGGTGGTACATACAACCTGTTCGGAGTTACAATGAAGAAGCTCGGAATAGAATGCACATATATCAATCAAGATGCATCAGAAGAAGAGATACAGGCTGCTTTCCGCCCGAACACAAAACTTCTTTTCGGCGAAACAATATCAAATCCGGGATGCAAGGTGCTCGACATTGAGAAGTTTGCACGCATAGCACACAAAAACGGTGTGCCGCTGATTATCGACAACACATTCCCGACACCTATCAATTGCCGCCCGTTTGAGTGGGGTGCCGACATCGTTACACATGCCACAACAAAATATATGGACGGTCATGCCACACAGGTTGGCGGATGCGTAGTAGACAGCGGCAACTTCCCTTGGGATGAGTATGCTGAGAAATTCCCAGGTTTGTGTACACCTGATGATTCTTACCACGGACTCACATACACCAAGGCGTTCGGAAAGATGGCATACATGACCAAGCTCGTGGCACAACTGATGCGCGACCTCGGTTCTATACCTGCTCCTCAGAACTCGTTCCTGCTAAATCTCGGACTTGAGACACTGCATCTGCGCATGCGCCAGCATTGCGACAATGCACAGAAAATTGCAGAGTTCTTGAACAACGACGAGCGCGTGGCATGGGTAAGATATAGCGGACTTGAGGGTGACAGCAGTTACAAGCTGGCACAGAAGTACTTGCCAAACGGTTCATGCGGAGTGATTGCGTTCGGTCTCAAGGGCGATCGTGAGACTGCAATAAAATGGATGGACTCACTTGAGATGATAAACATCGTTACCCACGTGGCAGACTCACGTACATGTGTGCTCCACCCTGCAAGCCACACTCATCGCCAATTGAGCGAGCAACAGCTGATAGAGGCAGGCATTGCTCCTGACCTTATTCGTTTGTCTGTCGGCATTGAAGATTTTGATGATATTCTCGACGATATCAAGCAGGCATTGGACAAGATTTAACATATAGTAACTTAGCAAACAAAATTTAAGGGATTTTTCTTTGACATTTAAAGAAAAATCCCTATTTTTGCGCTGTAAGTCATTACATAATGACAAGCAAAGAACTATTACAAACCTTTTAATAATATTTACTATGGAAGTCGAGAAGATTATGCAACAACTGGAACAGAAGCATCCAGGCGAATTGGAGTATCTACAGGCTGTTAGAGAAGTGCTTACATCTATTAAGGATGTCTACAACGAGCATCCTGAATTTGAAAAGGCAAAACTCATTGAACGCATCGTAGAACCGGAACGAATAATCACATTCCGTGTGCCATGGACCGATGATAAAGGCGAAGTGCACGTGAATATCGGTTACAGAGTACAGTTTAATAGTGCCATCGGACCGTACAAAGGCGGATTGCGTTTCCACCCGTCGGTCAATCTCTCGATACTGAAGTTCCTTGGATTCGAACAGACATTCAAGAATGCACTGACAACACTGCCAATGGGCGGAGGCAAAGGTGGTAGCGATTTCTCTATCCGCGGACGCTCAGACAATGAGGTGATGAGATTCTGCCAGGCATTCATGACAGAACTTTATCGCAACATCGGACCTGACGAAGATATTCCGGCAGGCGACATCGGTGTCGGCGCACGCGAGATTGGCTATCTGTTCGGTATGTATAAGAAACTGACACATCAGTGGAACGGCGTGCTGACAGGCAAGGGACTTGAATGGGGAGGCTCGCGCATCAGACCTGAGGCAACGGGCTTTGGCGCCCTCTATTTCGTAGAGGAAATGTTGCGCACCCACGGACTTGACATCAAAGGCAAGACCGTAGCTATAAGCGGATTCGGCAACGTGGCATGGGGAGCAGCCAAGAAAGCTACCGAACTGGGTGCCAAGGTCATTACAATCAGCGGACCTGACGGATATATCCATGACCCAGAAGGATTGAATAGCGAAAAGATTGAGTATATGCTTGAACTGCGTGCCAGCGGAAATGACATCTGCGCGCCATATGCTGACGAATTCCCTGAAGCAAAGTTCATTGCTGGCAAGAAACCATGGGAGGTGAAGTGCGACATAGCACTGCCATGCGCCACACAGAACGAACTGAACGGCGAAGATGCAGACATGTTGCTTGCAAATAAACCGCTATGCGTGGCAGAAGTCTCAAACATGGGATGTACAGCTGAGGCGGTAGAGAAGTTCATCGAAGCCGGCCAATTGTTCGCACCAGGCAAGGCTGTCAATGCAGGCGGCGTGGCTACTTCTGGTTTGGAAATGACTCAGAACTCAATCCGTCTTAGCTGGAGTTCAGAAGAAGTCGACAAGCAACTGCACCAGATAATGCACAACATACATGAGCAATGCGTGAAATACGGCAAGCAAACAAATGGTTATATTGACTATGTAAAGGGAGCAAATATAGCCGGATTCATGAAGGTTGCCAATGCCATGATGGCTCAGGGTGTTGTATAAACATATTTAAAAAGTGAAAATAAAAAGTCTGTCCATACTGACTATCATATTTCTATCTTGTCTTACTCTTGCAGAGGCCCAGCCTCTGCAAGAGGGTAAGGCTTCTTATTACGCAAAGAAATTCACTGGCAGAAGAACTGCAAACGGTGAGTTTTTTCACCACGACAGCATGACCTGTGCACATCGCCATTATGAATTCGGCACGTTGCTAAAGGTATCCAATCCGGCAAACGGAAAAGTGGTCATTGTCAGGGTCAACGACCGCGGACCTTTTGTTCGCGGCAGAATAATAGATTTGTCATGGAAGGCAGCAAGAACTTTAGGCATAATAAGTCAAGGCGTGGCTATGGTTAAGGTTGAACCACTGAACCTTACCCTCATTCCTTTTCGCATCGACACCACTATCGACCTGCCTGAGTTCGACTTTGAAACAACCTTTGAACGCCCGTTCAGCATGAAACCTGAATGGCAGGAGTTCAAAGAAATTAACGACAGGGAATAAACCAAAACAGCTATTACAGCTGTTGCTTAGAACTTCCTAGGCCTTCCTACGTCTTCCTAGAACTTCCTAGAATATCCTAGGTCTTCCTAGAATATCCTAGACCTGAAACCAGACTTATAAACCCCAAAAAACGAGAAGGTATCAATTCCTTCTCGTTTTTATTTTCATTTCCTTTACAGGCTGCGTCAATACGCTATTGCCTTGCGCCACCCCAAGCTTAATCACCACAGAACCGTCTTTTAGCTTACGTCCTCCCATCACGGTTGCCGTATATCTGATTCCTCTTCTGGGCATAATCTTCTCTACTCTCACACTTGGTGAAATCAGAATGCGCTTGTTGCCTGTTGTCTCGGTCACCATTGGTGTTATATCGTACAATGGTTGCGACGAGTTGTTCATTATCTCAAACGATACGCTACACTCTTCTCCTGCCATAATCATGCCATCTGTATCTGCATCTGTAAACACTGTATTACGTATTTCTATATCAGAATAGTCCGCAACTGGAGCATCGTCAAATACAATGCGGTCGTCGCCGCCATGATTAGGGTCAAAGCCACTGTCATCCATTCCTCTTGTAACATTTCCGTATTGACGTTGCTGCTGATACTCCTCATACTTTTTCTGCTGTGCTTTGTCGGCAGCAGAACCTACGGCTGCACCAACGACAGCACCGCCTGCCATTCCTACTATAGTACCGATATTACTTCCTCGTGGGCCACCTGATATACCGCCTATTGCAGAACCAAGTATAGAACCGAACCCTGCACCTGTATGTGCGCCCTGACCGGCATAAGTGCCGCATCCGCTAAGCATCGTCACTGCGCAAACCGCAATCGCTAAAACTTTCTTCATATCTGTAGTTTTGTTTTACCGATGCAAAGATAAGCATTTATTTCATTTCCGCAATAGTATTTTCCCTATTTTGCAATAGGGATTTCCCTATAATTCTACAAGACACATCAACAAAAAGGGGCACGCCAAATATGCGCACCCCTCTCGTCTACTATTTATAAGATTTATTCACCCCAGACATCAAAAGATGAATTACTCATTTCTACCTCTTCGTCACTAAACAGCCCTGTTTCCTTTGCCTCATTAGTTGGGTCCAACTGAGACCCTGCAGACATTGTAAGCAATGCTGATTCTAGATTAACATTAACAACCTGCGCTTCAGGCTTTATATATACCTTTTTCATTTTACTAATATTTTTTTGTTACCAATAATGTAAATACCTTTTTTGAGACCTGATGACGAACGTGCATTTCCGTTCTCCATTCTTGTCGTCTTTACTTTCTGTCCGCTTAATGTATAAACGTCAATTTCGCCATTGCTTGGCGCATTCTCTACAACATCAATACCTGTAAAATTTCCTGCACCTATTCCTAATGAGGTTGCCATTGTATTCTCTGCAGAGAAATATGCCCTGAATGGTTTTGATGCCAATGATGCTGATTTCTCAAACTTGTTTCCAGCTGCATTAAGACCGAAGACATTCTCAATCGTTTCTCCAGATGTAGTTCCGATAAAGTCATAATCACCATTCTCTACATTCATGTTCTTGGTTGTTTTCACTTCCACATTATTACCCTTGAACACTATTTCCTTACCCGTAAGATCATGCTCAGCGCCCCATTTGTTGCCTGGTATAGCGATTATATAAGGAGTATTGGCTGTCCACGCCTCTACATGGTCATAGAGCAAAGTAGTACCGCTTACACCTACAAACTCCTTTAGCCAGAAGTCTTTGTTTGTATCAGAAGAACTGTGGAACCAGTCTATTTCTTTGCCATCGGCAGTTACTTCCTCGACATCAAATGGCAACACTATGGTTTCCCAGCCGTTCGTTCCGTCTGCATATACAGATGGGGTACGCTTATACAAAATCTCTTTAGCCACAAAACTTTCTGGGATATACAGATTCTTGCCATCTACAAGAGTAACATTTTCTGCCTCACCGCCTTTAATCACAATGCAGTTTTCCAATGCCGTTGGTATGGTTGCATCTTCATTGAAATAATACACAGTATTAGGATTGCTATTGGCAACTATACTTGCAGGCGCATCTACCACTCTAAAGTCAACAGCCATTACATCTTCAGACACTGTTGAACTCTCCATATCCATCGCCACCTGTCCGCCAGCAGCATTCCAAGCAGGCACGACATTCTTAACGGTATATGCATCTGAGCCACCAAAATAAACAGATGAGTCCCAACTTTGAATCAAACCAGCATAGACATTTATTACGCTTCCATATTTAATATATTCACTACCAACGCTGAAAGGTATTTCTTTTGTGCCACCAGATTCAATATAACTAGCACTAGTTAACATACTTGAATAAATGGAACTGCCAACTTTGTTGGTCATCAATACATAAATAGTACCATTATAGCGTGTAGAACCAATGTTTTTAATTGTAACCTTTCCAGATACAACACCTTCCTTATATAGATTATTCAATACACTATTATCAAATTCCACTGAAACAAGTTCAAATAATGACGAGTTCTCCACTTCAGCTTTCACGTTTACTGTTCCCGAATAAATAACGTTGGTACAACTATAATCTGTACATATCTTTATTTCATTGTCACCGGCAGTATTAAACGCCACTCGATAATCTACGTAGTCACTGCCGCCAGCTGGAATATTCACACCTTCACCAGTCACACAAGTTCCATTTACATAGAACCACAAATCGCCGATATAGTCTGCGTTTCCAGTATTGGCAACCGTCACTTTAACAGTAGCCGTTTCGCCTTTAATCAAATCGCCTTGAGGTTCTACTGCTGTAACTGCAAGTTCTTCCCTAGCATTATTTATTATAGTAAAATCATCTCCACTGATCTTCACCGTTACATAATGCTTTTCCGAGCCTTCATCTGCCAACCACTCTGTCGCACCATTTATCCTGCTATAAATTTTAAAACTATATGTACCATCAGTCCATGAAGACAAATCTAATGCAGTAGTAGAAAAACCCAAAGACTCAAAGAGATCAAAATCACAACAACCTAAATCTTTTATTTCTGTCAAGGTTTCTCCGCTAAATACACCTAGGCCTAAATCATAACGGCATGGTGCATCTGAGGTATTTTTTAGACGAAAATCCACCCTAAACTGACTCTTAATAGAACCCTCCACCGACTTCATCGCCAAAGTTTTCAATCTGTCAGCAGGAGCTCCTGTCTCATGACTAACTGGAGGTCGGATACCTATAATAACACTTTGTGCTCTAGAATAGCCGGCAGAACTTGAACTTCCACCTATTCCTTGCGCACTTGGATTCAAAGCCTGCAAACGGAAATAGCCATCAGACATGCCGTCCCATCCCCAGTTAATATGGAAAAGTCCATCTTCATAACCGTCACAAACAAAAGCATGACCGATACCAAAAGCATTGGATGCTGAATAATATACCGGTCTGCCATTGGACAGTTCGTTATAAATCATATTATCCCACTCTGCTACTGAAACATCATTTCGTGTCACTTCACGCACTTGAGAGTCATAGCCGAAATATGACTTGAATGCAACTACGCAATCTGATGAATATGCACCAGAAGAAGATGCTGAGTATCCCATTTTAACACCATATCCGCAATATTTCATTAACTTTGCCACAGCAGCTTGCTCCTCAGGACTTTCACTGCCATTATAATCAGGCAACATTTTGTTCCAATCAAAGGTAGTAGCCTCCAACGCATCAAATGTTACCAGCCCTATATCGTAGTTAATACTATACGCAGGAATTGCAGTAGATGTTTCCGGCCACTTATGATAATACATAATCTGAGCCATGGCGGTAGCCACGCAACCTGTTACGCTAGGAGGATTTGCACTTGAACCTACCACAGGACATTGGTTGTTGTACGGCGCCCCTTGTCCCCATGTCGCTAAAACAAGAGGTTCTATAGCCTCTTTCTCTATACTAGCATACAACATCTGACCGTTCGCCGTCTTGCTTTCCGATGCGAGGGCTATCTGCTCTTCATATCCCTCAAGCCATACTTTCATATTAGCAGGAATATTGTTCTCGTCAAATGTTCCTGTTGTAGAATAACCCAATATCGGTTCCACATTGTCATCACCTGCAACAATCACAAAGCCTTTGTTTACGCCATTATTAAAAATATAATAACTGGCATTGTCTCCAACTGGAGCCTTACGATGCTTTGCCTTGTAAGCCATTTTCATTTCTTTAGAAACAGACACTCCTTTGTTGGCTAGAAAGTCAGAAGCCAACTTTTGTGCATCTTGTCTTGACAGAACCTCCGCACTTATACACAAAGGCAATATAAAAGCCAATAAAAAGACTAGTAGTTTTTTCATATATTATATTTTTGTTAATGCTGCAAATATAATAATTATTTTAATAAAACAATAACAAATTGCCATTTTTTCATCATCAATAATTTACGTCTGCAAAATAATACGTAACTTTGCCGTCACATGGAAAGATTGCACGACCTGGATATTGCCGTCAGCCTGCCGGAGCGGTTTACGTTTCCCTTCTGCTATGAGCCTCATCCTGCTGTAGTAAAAGCAGCAGAGGAGGTGCAGCAGTACATTGCTTCTGTCCCTGAATGGCAGGAAGAGATAAACAAGGGCAAGATGTTCGGTGTACTGATTGTTGAAGATGCTAAAGGGCGGAAGGGATTCCTTGCGGCATTCTCTGGTTTGCTTGCCGACAGCAACGACCACCCCTATTTCGTGCCTGCCGTTTATGACATGCTTCAACCTGACGGCTATTTCAAGACGCACGAGGAAGAGATAAGCAACATCAACCAAAAGGTAAAGGCACTTGAGAGTTCTTCCGAACGGAAACATTTTATGGAACTACTCGAGAAGCAGAAAACAGAGGCAGCAGAAGCTATCGATGCTTATAAGACTGAAATGGCGGAAGCGAAGAAGAGGAGGGATTGGATAAGAGCAGAATCAAGCAACACGTCAACTCAACAGCCTGCCAACCACTCCCCTCTCTATGGGAGAGGGGCTGGGGGTGAGGCTTCACTTATCCACGAGAGCCAGTTCATGAAGGCAGAACTGCGCCGAATGAAAAAACGCTTTGCCGAAAGCATTGAAAAGACGGAGAGTCAACTGACTATTATAAACAATGAGATAGCATCACTGAAACAACAGCGAAAGCAGATGTCGGACACTCTGCAACGATGGATATTCAACCAGTTCTCAATGCTTAATGCCCTGGGCGAGAGACGCACGCTTACAGAGATATTCGCAGAGACAACGATGGGCATCCCGCCATCGGGAGCGGGCGAGTGTTGCGCACCAAAACTGTTGCAGTATGCTTATGATCACAGTTTAAAACCGCTGTGTATGGGCGAGTTCTGGTGGGGAGAGTCGCCAGTAGGTGAGATACGCCACCACCGCCATTTCTATCCGTCGTGCAGCAGCAAGTGTAAACCAATACTCGGTCACATGCTCAAGGGACTTGATGTTGACGACGACCCGATGCTGCGCAACTGGAACGGCGAACTGAAGACAATATACGAAGATGAGTGGTTGGCTGTGGTAAACAAACCCGCCGGTCTGCTCACCACTCCCGGCAGAAACAACATGCCGTCGGTATGGTCGATAATGAGCGAGCGATGGCCAGATGCCAGCGGACCTATTATCGTTCATCGCCTGGATATGGCAACAAGCGGCCTGCTGGTGGTGGCAAAGACAAAGGAGGTGCATCAGCTATTGCAACAGCAGTTTGAACAGCGCACCGTAAAGAAGCGCTACTGCGCCCTGCTCGACGGCATACCAGAAAAGAAAGAAGGCGAAATCTGCCTACCGCTCATTGCCGACCTCAACGACCGCCCTCGCCAGAAGGTTGACTATGAAAACGGCAAAGAGGCGCATACATTATATAAGGTAGTAGAAGCGAGAGGCGGCCAAGCCCTTGTTCACCTCTACCCCATCACAGGCAGAACCCACCAGCTGCGCGTCCACTGCGCCCATCAACAAGGTCTCGGCATCCCCATCACAGGCGACGAGCTATACGGCACCCGTGCACAGCGCCTCTATCTGCATGCGGCAGAGTTGGCACTGACACACCCTGTAACAAAGAGCATCATGGCTTTTAAGAAAGAGAAAGGTTTTTAAGCCTAGGAAAGCCAGGAAGACCTAGGACATCCTAAGATAGCCTAGCCCCAAGCCTCTTCACCTCCGCTTCCAGTTCCAGGATTCTGTTTCTCAGTCCGGCGTTTTCCTCTTTCAGCTGTTTGTTCTCATTTTCCATATTAGCAATATAAGCATCCTGCTCCTGGCGGTAACCTGTGCGGGCGGCATACATGCGTTCCTTAATGCCTCCTTCTGTAACGAATCTTTGCTCTAGTTTTTCCAAGTAGGCACACATCAGTTTGTCTGTCTGATGACAAAGGGTAAGCATAAGATTGGCAAACTCCTCATCGTTCATCTTTTCTACCATCGGAGCATAAGCCTCATAGTCATTATTGGAGTGACAGAAATCACGAAGGCGCTGCTGTCGAGGGTTGTCCGTATTCCAAACTTCAAGATGATGTGATTTTATATAGTCAAGATAGTCGGCACGCAACTCCTGCAAACTACCGCGTGCAACATTAAGCAGCTTAATCTCCATTTCTGAACTTGTCTGTCCGTCTTCACTTCCCTCAATGATATTCTGCTTGCCACTACGCGCCGCCTGCACCATCTGGTCAACAGTGCGGTCGCCATAAGGAGGCAGGAAACGGCGGCAGAACTCCACTGTCAGCAAATAGATGGCGTCGCTCTTACGATAGAAATAAAGGTTCTTCCAAACTACTGGCTTTTTAAATATCTTGCTCATAATTGTTTTGTTTAGTGTTTTGATTTTTAATTATTTTATTTTTCTAGGAAACCTAGGAAACTCTAGGAGAACCTAGGAAGATCTAAGAAACCCTAGGCTCTCCTAGGATTTCCTAGAACTTCCTAAAACTTCCTATTTCTCCCTTGCCTCCCCCTCCAGCGGCCAGTAGGGCGAGGGGCGGCGGATGCTTTTCATTTGCTCATCAAACCACTTTACGGTTTCGGGGTACTTGTCGGCAAGGTTGTTGCGCTCTTCGGGGTCTTCACGGAGATTATAAAGCTCCAGCGGAGCGTTCTTCTTTATGGTTACGCACTTCCAATCGCCGAAGCGTGCAGCGCGCTGTTTGCCGGGGAACTCCCAATAGAGCATGCGGTGGTCGGTAGCCAGAGAATCGCCATGCAATAGCGGCGCAATGCTTATGCCGCCAAGATTCTGCGGCAGCGCATGCTCAGCCTTTGCCAAATCAGCAAAGGTAGGCATGATATCAGGGAAGTAAACGATGTTCTTCAGTTTCTGCACCGGCACCTTTCCAGGTTGGTTTACTATCAGCGGCACACGGATGCCACCCTCGTACAACTGTCCCTTCCTGCCACGAAAGCCTGCCGTGCATCCCAGTTCGGCTATCGGAGCCTGCACGGCGGCACCATTGTCGGAGGCAAACATTATTATTGTGTTCTCGCGCAAGCCTAATGTTTCGAGACGTTCAACGAGGCGGCCGATGGCACGGTCCATGTGAGTGATGAGCGAGGCGTAACGCTTGGTGTTCATCGACCAGTCGGTACGCTCATCATACCAGTGGGTCTCGTCGATGATGAACGGTTCGTGAGGAGCATCGTATGCAAGATAAAGGAAAAACGGATTCTTCTTATTGCGCTCTATGAATGCGATGGCATCATCGGTAGAGATGTCCGTGTTGTGCTTTATGTGGTGGTCGCCGGCATTCTCCTCGATGTTTATCAGCCGGTCGCCATGCATGCGATAATACGGATAATAATAAGGAGCGTTTGAGTGGACGGTGGATATTGTCCAGCCATAGAACTCATGGAAGCCGCGATGGTTGGGCGCAGCCTTCGGGTCGTAACCGTCAAGATGCCACTTGTTCACGAGGCACGTGCGATAGCCTGCAGCCGCAAGCACCGTTGCCAACGTGGTGTCGGTGGGCAGCAGGTTGGCACGGCGCACGTATGTGGTGTCGCCACGAGGATTAATCTTTATTCCGCGGATACCGCCAGTGGTACACTGGTTATCGCGTATAGTAGTATTGCCCGTGTTCTTGCCTGTCATCAGAGCACAGCGCGACGGACTTGATATGCCGCTGCCGGCATAGCACTGGGTGAAGGTGGTGCCAGTTTCTGACAAGCGGTCGATATTAGGTGTCTTCACATGCTTGCTGCCGAAACACGACAGGTCGCCGATGCCCAGGTCGTCGGCAAGTATGAATATTATGTTCGGGCGCTCAGGCGTTGCCTTGCCGTTATTGCCGGCTTCTGCCCCTTCAGGCATCGCCATTCCTACAAGGGCAGCAAGCGCCGTGAGGTTTATGTCTTTTCTTTTCATGATTCTATCTCACCACAACTTTCTTTCTATTGATAATATATATACCCTTAGGCAGATTGTCATGAGGAATAGTCATCTTAATGCCGCTGAGGGTATAGATGCCAGAGGATGAAATATCGGAAACAATCTCTGATATGCCTGAGCTGGCACCGGCAACGAATTTAATGCCATGAAGCACCATGTCGGAACCCTTCTCTTCATCAGAAGCATCTGTTCCAGTGTATTCCACCCTGTATTTCTTCGCTCCGTCGAGCGCAAGACTAACCGCCACCGACTGATAGCCTGATGACGTTCCTTTAGCCACTGCCATATCACCGTCTTCAGCTGAAGCACTGACGATGAGGGTGCGGTCGCTACCGCCTGCGGTACATCCGTATGCAATGACTTCTGACACGCCTGTGACATAGGTAGCAAGCGACTTGGCACTGTTGCCTTTCTTCAACATTATGCCACCGCCACTGTATTTGTCAACAGCAGAACCGGTCAACGGGTCTATCGTACCAGCCTTGCTTGACGATGTTTCACCGCCTTCAACCCAGTTGCGCCCCGACAGTTTATCTGTAGTGGTGAGCAGCACCATATCCGCAGTAAACTCCTTGTATTCAAACACTCCCGGTACTGAAGGTTCTTCAGGTTCATCCGGAACCTCAGGCGTTTCCGGCTCCTGAGGTTCTTCGGGATCAACCGGTTCGTCGCCGCCATAAACGCGCTCCCACTCCAGACTCGCCATGATGAATGGACCTATGCTCTTGCCCTCGTTGCTGACCACTGTCACGTCGCTGCCACAAAGATAGTAGCTAGCACTGCCGTCGCGCTGAGGGTTCTTTGCTGGACCTAGACCTGCCGACTTGCAACTCTTGATGAGATTGAGCGACTTGTCGCTGTTTTCCGTTACGAAAGTCTTCAAGACACCTTGGTAAGCTTTCTCTGCCGTGGCACGATAAGACTCAGGGATGAGTCCGAGACGCAAGGCCTTCAGATAAGAATAGGTGAACATACATGATGCCGATGCCTCGAGATAGTTCTTGCTGCCGCACTCGCCAACGAAAGAACCGTCGTACTGCAACAGCTGATACCACACGCCACTCTCCTTGTCCTGCCACTGCTGCAGTCCTTCTGCCACCTGTGCCAATATCGACTTCAAGGCGGAATAGTCGGCATGCGACTGCGGCATCATCTCAAGCACATCGACAAGAGCGGCGAAATACCAGCCCATGCCTCTGCCCCAGAACTCGCTTGAGCAGCCTTGATAATCGCCCGACTGGCGAGCCCAGAACGAATTGCTGTCTGTAGGGTCGGCACTCCATCCGTGGTAGTTGAGTTTCTTAGCGGCATCGTAGGTGTGACGATGGATGATGATAAACTGCTGTGCCACATCGCTCCACCCCTCAGTGTCGTCAGGGGCGAAGGTGTAGAGATACTCTGCATAGAAGGCAGCGCCCATATACAGACCGTCGAGCCACATCTGGTTGGGATAGATGTCCTTATGGAAGAAACCTCCCTTGCCATCGCCCGACTGTATGCGCGAATAGTCGTTGCGCAGATAGTTGTAGAGATAGTCGGCAGCAGCTTTGTACTTGGCAGCATTGGCATCACCCTCGGCTGTGCCCTTTGCCTTCTCGCGCTGATAGAGTTCAAAGAACACCTTGCCCGATGCAATATTGTCGATGTTGCCTTTCTTGAACGACTTGAAAGAGCCGTCGCTGTTCAGGGCCTTGTCGGCATAGTACTTACACCAGTCATACGCCGTAAGACTCCACTCGTCGTCGGGATACTGCGTCGTGCATTTGAGCAACGACTTCGTAACAAGTCCACTGACATAGTCCCAACTCTTGTTTGCCGACCACGCCTTGCCCTGCGACTCTGTCATTCGGCGAGAGTAGTAGGTGGCGGGGGCAGTCATCGTGGGATTGAGGTATGCCTCAATCATATCGTCGATGGTTGCTCCTGCGCCATGCTTGCCGCCAAGAACCGTAGGCACATCGGCAACAGGAATGAGCGAATACTTATATGGCACCTCAAGCGACATGCTCGTGTTGCTCTTGTTGTTATAGTTGCCAAAGTTATAGTTGTCGCGCGCCACATAGTACATATCACTCTGATTGCCTGGCTTGAACTGATTCTTCACGCCCTGTTCGGCATAGTTGCCTTCTACGAGCGCATGAGAATTGGCATTGATGGCAATGGCCACGCTGTTGCCTGCACAATCGTAATGGTTGTTCAGAAGATGGATATACACCCAGTCGGCCTGCGGCAAACGGTTCTTGCAACCGGCACCCCAGATGTTGTAGGCGTATGTGATATACTGCAGATAGCCCTTGTTCCAACCCACTCCATTAGAATAAGGATGCGAATAGCTGCGCTCAGTATAACGGAAGACGTTCCATGAGTAGGTTACAAACTGCTCACTGCCCTCACGCTTGCCACTATCCAGATTGCCGTCCATGCCATCGATAAACTCACAGTGGTCTATCCATACATGGGTGGCACCATAGTTAGACACAAGGTCATAACCTCCTACGTCAACGCTGCCAGGACCTTGAAGTATCAAATTGCGGAATATGATATTCTCATTGTTTGTGCCAAGGGTAAACAGTCCCGACTTGCGATATGCCTCACTGGCATCACCGCCATAGTTGATAATGGTCTGGCGAGTGTGCAATTCACGTTCCTCATCAACCTTTGCGCCATTGCTCAGCGTTCCGCCTGTGCCTGAGCTGCTTGAATATTGTCCGAGATTGGCGGCCTCAAGCACAGATTTCAATTCTGGGGTGATATACCACTTGGTGCAGAGACGCGCACCGTTGCGGCCTACTATGGTCTTGTTCTTCAGACTACCAAGGTCCATGCTCTTGGAAACGATGAAGTCGCCTTTTGAACCGTCAAGAATAACAATATCGTTCTGCTGAATAGCATTGAGTATGGCATTGCGGTCGTCGCCGCCGCTGCTGTAGAGGACTATCGTATTGGGATTGGCTATGCGGTTGCCGCCATCAACAACATATTCCTTACCGTTGACATTGCTGCACGTTGCCCAACCGAAAGGCTGGTTGGTCTGATAGTCAGCAGCATCAGTTTCTGCATTGACACATACCGCTACCGCCATAAACAGCAACAGTACACTGATTATTTTCTTTACACTCATTTTGTTAGTTGTTTTCTTTCGGCAAAGATACTACAAATGAGTGTAAAAGCAATCAAGTCTGCTTAATAATTTACTTTATTATTTAGTCAGAAGCCGTTCTGACTGAGAGTCCGCGCCGTTCGGACTGCCAGTCCGAACGCCACTTACTGATAGTTTTAATGCATCTATGTTTTCACCGTGATGGCTATCTTGCTGCCTTTGCAGCCATCTTTTTCCACTTCAGATATCCTGCCACGGCAACAAGGGTATAGATTCCATAGATAAGGGCCTTGAAAGGGATGCCTTTATAGACATACAGGACTGTGCAGACGGCATCGACAACAAGCCACAACAGCCACTGCTCTACATACTTGCGCGCCAACGCCCACATGGCAATGACGCTAAGAGCCGTAGTGAAACTGTCGGTAACGGGAACATTGCTATCGGTAAATTCCACAAGAATAAAATAAATGAGCGCCCACACTACTGCAAAGACGCAACTGACAGGCAGGACACGGCGAAGGGGGAAGTGAGTGATAGGCTTCTCCGACTTCACCTCCGGGATGCCAGCTTCGCCATTTCCATTATGAGCAGGGGTTTTAGAAGAGTATTTCCATGCGCACCAACCGTAAACGGCAGCCAGACAGTAATAGACAGACATGCCGAAATCGGCATAAAGCCCTGCTTCGTAATACAGGAACATATCTACCAGCGGCATTATGATACTGGCTATCCAAAGATAAATACTAGCTCTGTATTCGAAGTAGAGGTAGAACAAGCCTACCACAAAGCCTGTGATGTCTAATAGAGATAGATAATCCATGTTTTTATTGGGTTTTGTATTGCTTAGGACTGCTTAGGATTTTCTAGGATGTCCTAGGTTTTCCTAGGTCTTCCTAGGTTCCTAGGATTCCTATAATCACCACTCCACTGCCAAGTGCGCTAGAGCATGCAGCGGTGCCTGAGCCGAATAAACGGAATAGCTCCATCCGCCGGCATGATATGGCTGTGGCTTGCCGTCTGCGCCCTTGGTGAAGTAGAGTCCGCAGGCACCATGCGTTTCGTACTCTTCGTTGAAGATATTATATATCGTGCAACCGATGGTCATGCGCTTCAGACCTTTTATCTTAAAGGTGTACGACAGGTCAAGGTCGCTTACAAAGTACTTGTCAATCATTGCACTCACCTCACTGCCATCGTAGTCGATATAGCTGCGGCAGTCGGAGTTGGTCATATACTGCTCACCCACGAACTTTGAGCGCAGAGATGCCTTCAGTCCTTTCCACTCGTAACTAAGGGCATTATTAACAATTACATCGGGCGAGAAAGCCAGGTGGGTGTCGCCGGCAGATGCTGTGCCTATGTAGTTCCAGTCTTCGTCAATCATATCCAGTTGCATGTCCCTGGCGCGGTTGCGGCTAAAGGTTGCATTGGCATCCCAACGGAAACCCTTGAAAGGGGTAAGGGCAGCCTGCAGTTCTATGCCAAGGCGATAGCTCTTGGGAATGTTGCGTGCCACCATCTCACCGTTATAATCCTGCGCTCCGGTAAGCACAAACTGGTTTTTATAGTGCATATAATAAACGTTGGCACTGGCGGAAAACAGCGGCGACAGGTATTTATACCCTACCTCGAGGTCGCCCAACCGCTCTTCCTGCGGTTCTACGGCATTTGCCTCTGCCATCATATCCTCAAAGTCGTTGCGTGTCGGTTCCTTATGCGCTATGGCATAAGATACATATACCGTGTGGTTGTTGCTGATGCGATAATTGACGCCGAACTTAGGATTGAAGAAGTCATACTGCTTATCGACGTTGAAAGGCAACTGATTGCCTTGGTCGTCGTACTCCTGCGAAGAACCTTGCGAGTGGTATGTCACATGACGGTACTGCAAATCAACAAACCCATCGAGACCTGGCAGCAGTTCGTAGGTCAGTTTGCCGTAGATATTGCCGTCGGTCTTGCGGGCGTCGTTGTCGTAGTAAGTTGGTTCTGTTGACGAGTTAACTAGTTGATAAGTTGACGAGTTGACAAGTTGACGAGTTGACAAGTTATTTGCACTCCTCACTCCAAACTCCTCACTCCTAACTCCTAACTCCAAACTCCTCACTCCAAACTCCTCACTCCAAACTCCCACCACCTTGCCATAATGGTCGCCGTTATAACGGTTCCAGCCTCCACCGATACTCAGCGAGAGGCGGTCGCGGTCGGTATAGTTGACAGAAGCCACGGCACCGAAGAAATCGCTGTCGGCATGCTTGCGACGCACAAGGTCGCTCTCGTCATCGAAATTGTCGCTCAACTTATATTTATACAGACTCTGTCCTGTCTTCATCTGCTCATAATAGCCTTCGCCACGGGTGTAGTGCAATGCCCCACTCGCCTTCCAACGGTCAGAAAGACTATGACTCATAATCAGTTGGTAGTGCTGCTGATGATAATTGTCTGTCTGATTGTCGTAGAAAACCGTATTGCCATCGGCATCCTTATATTTGCCACTCGGATTATATCGTCTGCCATATTTCTCCATATCAGCCTTTGAAGCGTAGTCCCACGCCATATAGGTCTTCTCCTTACCGTTAAAAGTAACCAGTTTAATGGCTGTATTGTCAGAGAAGTAGCCTCCTTGGAGGAAATAAGACACCAGACTTGACGAGGCGCGGTCAATATATCCGTCGCTGCTGATATTTGACAGGCGCCCTTGGAAACCCCAATGACCTCCCAGCAGTCCTGTTCCAAAGCGGAACGTCTCCTTATGCGTGCCGTATGCTCCGCCAGACAAGTCGATAGCACCAAACGGACTAATGCCTATGTTCTCGGTCTGCATGTTTATAGTTGCGCCAAAGGCACCGGCGCCATTGGTAGATGTTCCCACACCGCGCTGCACCTGCATCGACTCCACACTTGAAGCGAAGTCGCCCATGTTAACCCAATAAAGTTGACTGCTTTCCGAATCATTCAGAGGTATGCCGTTGGCGGTAACGTTGATTCTCGTAGGGTCAGTTCCTCGCACATAGATGCTACTGTAGCCGATGCCCATACCGGCATCACTGGTTGCTGTTACCGAGGGAGTGAGGGTGAGCAACGAAGGAATGTCCTTGCCGAAGTTCACCTGTTGCAAGTCTTTCTTTGTCAGGTTGTTGTACGCCATAGGCATCTTGCCTACAGCACGAGTGGAAACCACCTGTACTGTCTGCAACTGAACACTCTTCAGCGAATCAACATCTTCAACAGGATTACCCGCCACAGGCATACACATACAGCCCGACAGCATAGCAATACTAACAACTTTTCTTCTCATTTTTGTATAAATAATGATAATACAAAAAGGGATTGAAAAAAGATTTCCATTTCGATATATCCATCCCTACGCCGGCATTATCCGGATCAGGTTATAGGGTATAATCTCAGCCCGAGCCATCGAGCACCCCTTGATATGCACCTTGCAAATCGGGTGCAAAGGTAAAACAAATAGTTCAGAAAACAAAAACTTCTTAAAGCAATTTGCCTTAAGAAGTCTTGTTATTTAACCCCAATCGGTCATTAGACCGTAAATGTGATATTAAGAAATACTTTTTGCACGTTTGTCTATTCTTTTTGGCATATTTTTCATGTCTCTTCAGTCGTATAGCCCGCTATACTCCTTTAGAACACATAAAAAAATCTTCTCAAAAATAACAAGACAAACGTACTAAAATCTAAATGACCGATTAGGGTTTAAAATTCTCCGCCTTCGCCGTAACCGCCTTGCATGTCGTACGACTCGTTCACCTCGTTCTGCATAGGCTTTCTCTTTGCCTTCATATTACCGAAGTTCCATGTAAGCACGAAGTTGACGCGCGGGTCGCGCCAGTTCTCCTGATAGCGTTCAAAGGAATCGTTGCCGGTATATGTCTTCCAACGACGACTGTTGAACACATCGCGCCAGTTGACAGACAACGCTATCGCCTTGTTGAGGAATGTCTTGCGAAGGCCAAGGTCGAGACTTGCATTTGGCTTGCGATAACCCT
This sequence comes from Prevotella sp., assembly GCA_017410365.1. Lineage (GTDB taxonomy): Bacteria > Bacteroidota > Bacteroidia > Bacteroidales > Bacteroidaceae > Prevotella. Next base: position 28,963 of record JAFQQY010000003.1, on the reverse strand, counting down.
GGGTAACAAGTCGCTTAGAGCGGTAGTTACCTGTTGCCTGGAAAGAGATGTCGTAAGGAAGAATCAGACTGGCCAGCACGCGGGCATCCCAAGAGAAGTTCTCATCGCCATCGCCCTTAACCACCTGGTCGTAGATGTTGTAATTGAATCCATCGAGCTTATAATAGTAGGCATTGACTGTTGTCGTAAGGTCGAGAATACGCCACAAACGGTTCTTGCCTATAATCTCGATACCGGCACTCTGACTCTTTGCAAGGTTCTCGCTTGTTGAGTACATCGTATCGTTTACGTTGTAAGACACACGCTCGATGACATCTGTCGTAGGACGATAGTAAGCACCCACAGACAGAGAATGTTCGTTCCATGTCTTGAGGAAGTTAAGGGTGAACGAGTTTGAGAACTCAGGCGTCAGTTCCGGATTACCGAATGTCACCATCGAAGCGTCGTTGGTGTTCTTGAAGTTGTTCAACTGTCCGCCCCAAGGACGACGCATGCGGCGTGTATAGTTGAGCTGTATCTGTGCTGTTTCTGTGATAGGATAGTTGAGGAACAGACTCGGGAACAGTTCAAAATAGTCTTTCTTGAATGGTTCAAAGCGCTTGCTTGGGTCATGCTCCTGCTCGTAGTTGTAGCTCTCGGTGTTCACCTTCCAGTATTCTCCGCGCAATCCTGCCATCACGCCCAGTTTGCCAATCTTTGTATTCACAGTGGCATAGAAGGCATGAATATCCATGTCGTAGATAAAGCGGTTGTAGTAGTCCTCATCTACCTGCATGTTAGCACCGTTCCAACTGTTCTTGTCGCTGTATGACTCCTGTGGAGTGTTCTCACGAGACAGACGAGCATTATATCCTGCCTCCAACTTCAGTTTGTCTGTAATCTGGTTTTCATAGTCAACCCTTGCCTCCCACGATTTGTTGTTAACATGCATAGGACGATACTGGTAGCTGTAGGTGGTAGGCTGAGAACCGTCAATCCATGCCGTACTGTCCTGATACCAGCTTTCGTTGTCGCTCTTCCAATTGTGGAAAGAGAGATTGACTGTAAGCATATTCCTTTCGGCAAACTTATGAATATATCCCAACTCGGCATTATACATGTTCATATCGCCCTCGCCACTGTTCTGACGGTGCATGATATAGCTGTCGGAAAGTGCTCCTACGCTACCATACCTATAAGGTGTCATGCTGTTGTTTTCATGATTGCCGAACATTGCCATACCGCCGATGCTCAGTTCATCCTTGTCGGTCATATACCATGTCAGTCCGGCACGTGTGAAGAGATTGCCTCCGTCGTTATCGTTCTCACTTTCATAGTTCTGGTAGGTCTGGCTCTTCAGATAGGTCTGCTCGCTCAGTGAACCGCCACCACCCTTACGGGCACGATAGCCTACATTGGCGTATGCGTCCAACTTACCACTTGAATAGTTGATGTTGCCACCTGTATTCCAACCGCCTTGCGTATCTACACCGGCTCGAAGCGATCCGTAATAGCCTGCCTTGCGGTCTTTTTTCAGAATGATGTTGATGATGCCGGCAGAACCTTCTGCACTGTATTTAGCACTTGGATTGTCTATGACTTCTATTTTCTCGATGCTCTCGGCAGGTATCTGCTGAAGTATCTCGCCACGGTTTTCTGCTGTTAGTCCGCTTGACTTACCATTAATCCACACCTCAACACTTGAATTACCACGCAAGGAAATCTCGCCATCGGTAGTAACCTCTACAGAAGGGATATTCTCAAGCAACTCACTAACAGAACCGCCTGCTGCCGCCAATACTTGGTCTACGGTAAAGGTCTTGCGGTCAACCTCCAACTTCATCTGCGAGCGCTGGCCTGTTACCTTTACCTCCTTCAGCGTTTGCTGGTCTTCAGCAATATATATGGCTGTATAATGTGCTGATTTGTTCTTGTCTGAAAGTGTAATATTGCGGATAGCATTCTTGTATCCCACATACGACACCGTCAGTTTATAGTTGCCGTATGGCACTTCTGTAAGATGAAAACTACCATTGCCGTCGGTAATGGCACCTTTTATCATTTTTCCACTTTTAGAGTCGGTCAGACGAATGTTCACAAACTGCAAGACATCGTTGGTCTGCTTGTCTAATACCCTTCCCTTTACTGTTCCCTGGGCTAATGCTGCCATAGTGCAAGCGAGCATCGCGAATAATAATAGAATTCGATTCATAGTGATTTTTTGACGTTATTAAAAACGAATAGTTTATCCTGAATTTGATTTTTTTATTAATTTAACAGTATGAGCAATGCTTAATTCTTAATTCTTAATGAGTAATTTTTTATCCTTCAATACTTTAATTCTTCAATCCTTCAATTCTTCAATCCCCCTCCAAAATTCTCTAATCAAATCATTCCCCTCTCATATGGAGAGGGGTTGGGGGTGAGGCAACATCAACACCTCCCCAAAATCTCCCCTCCTTCGGAGGGGTTAGGGGGAGGTTTTCAATCTTTCAATTAATAATCAATCCGCCGTTTGGCTGAATCTCAACCTTAAGTTGTCCTTTCTTGTTCAACTTGCCCGGTTTCATTTCCGCCTCTGCAAACTTCTGGTCTTTCTTCAGCGGTTTATCGCAATAAACGGTAAACTGCTTGCCGGCAAACATCGGCAGATCGAGAGTGAGCTTGAGCGGTTCCTTCAGAGCGTTCAGTCCCACCACGTACCACTTGTCGCCACTGCGACGTGCCATGATGATATACTTGCCGGGATAACCGTCGATAAAGCGTGTCTCGTCCCACTTAGTAGGCATCTGCTTCAGCCAGTCGATTTCAAACTGCGGTATGTCGGTGAGGTTGTTCGGACACATTGCCACACACTGCACAGCAGCCTGATTTACGATGCCCGATGCCATCTCGAAGATGTCGGTTGTCTGACGTGCATGACGACTCTTATTGTCCTGCGACATATATTTGTTCATGATGGTGCCTCCCCAGTCCATGGAAGCCACGGCGTTGCGACAGAACGGGTGCATGGTCAGTTCTAACGGTTCCTGAGCAGCATGGTGAGTGGTGAAGATAACGTTCTCCGATGCCAGTACTGCCTCTGAAGAGATGAAGTTAGGATACATTCGCTCCCAACCGCGTGGCAGAGTGCAACCGTGGAAAATCACCTGAATGCCGTAGTCGTTGGCATCGCTCAGGATGTCCTCGTAGAGCTGCATCGTCTGCTGCTTGTCGCCGCCGAAGAAATCGACCTTAATGCCTTTCACGCCCATCTTCTTCATCCATGCCATCTCGCGCTTGCGGTTGATGCTTGTGTTCATGCCGCCCTTCGGACCTTGAGGGGCGTCGTTCTGATAGCCGTTGGAGTTATACCACAGCAGCAGGTTGACGTTCTTTGTCTTTGCGTATGCAGCAAGTTTCTCTATTCTGTCTCTTCCTATCTGCTTGTCCCACAGACCATCAACAAGACAATACTCATAGCCCATGGCAGAAGCCAGGTCAATGAACTTTATCTGGTCGTCGTAGTTCACGGAGTTGTCCTGCCATACAATCCAGCTCCATGTATAGCGACCGGTCTTGTAGTCCTCGCTCGGCTCGTAGAGCGGTTTCACCACATCGTAAGCCACCGTTGTCTCCACGATAGGCTTCAGTGTCTCGCCCACAGTAATAGTGCGCCATGGCGTATCGCCCGGGATGCTTACGCCCGGAGTGGTAGAGCCGATGCCGTTTGCCTCGCCCGGCATTGGGAATGCTATCTGATAGCCGCGCTCAGTGGTGTAGTCGCTAAGGTGACAACCTACGTACTGGCCGTTGGTGCCTGTCTCGCTAATCAGCACCCAACCGTCTTCACCTACACGGAACAGGCATGGGAAGGTATAGCCCTGACCAAACTTCGACTTCACGTTTATCGGAGCGTCAGCCACATACTCCTCCTCGTAACTTGGCTTTGTTCGCTTCCAACCCACCATTGCCTCAGACTGCGGACAGATGAAGGTCGTGGTGTGCTGCGGCAAACGGAACGAGGTTTCTTCGCTGTTGACCACCATGCACGATGTTTCGCCCACCTGTGGGAAAGAGTATCGGAACGCCACGTCGTTGTTAGACACGTTGAACGTCACCACCATCGGGTGCTTCTGCTTGGTGTCGTATGTCAGATTCAACTGGTTTGCCACATAGTGGACTGCCGATGCCTTTGCCGTGCGCAATGTGTAATTTTCGTCTATGCGCTTCTCATCAGCCTTTCGCAGTGTCAGTCCGCTACTGAAGTCGGCAATGTTTGCCTTCAAGCCGAGCGCCGAGCGTTCTACCATCTGCTTGTCGTTGTATTTCACAGAGTAGAATGCCTTTCCATCCTCGCTATCGATAGTTACTATAAGTTTGCCATCGGGCGAACTTACTGTCTTGGTATCGGCCATCGCTGCAATGCAAGCAAACAATGCCGCTGCTGTCATAAAATATTTCTTCATTGCTCTTATTATATATAATGTATGTCATCTGAGCGACAAAGTTAATTATTTTTATTCACATTAACGTCCATTGTCGGTAATTTTACTTATATTTGCAAAATAAAGGAAATAAATCATGACTAATCTACTGAGATATTTAAAGATAGCTATAATTTTACATCTGCTGGTTGCCGGTCGAGCTATGGCCAATGACATCGTGGCAAGCAGACATGTATCGTCTGCCGACGGACTCTCCAGCAATATCGTTCACGCCATTGCTCAGGACAAGGACGGATATATGTGGTTCGGCACCGTAAACGGACTTTGCCGTTATGACGGATATTCATTTGTAACATACAGGTCGCTAAGCCCTGACCCCAAGAAGCACATCGTGGCGAGCATCGCATCTATCATTGCCGACAACAAGCACGGACTGATATGGGTTACCACACCGCGCAACCAAGTGGCATGCTTTGACACCAACACGGCGCAATTTGCCGACTATACCGGCAGGAACGACTACGAAAAGCAATACCGAAAGCTGCTACTTACCGACAACGGACTATGGATGTACAGCACACGCATTGGAGCACGTTTCGTGAAATATAGCAACGGAGTGTTTACCACCACCGACTATACACAAGCCGACAGCGTGCTGCCCAGCAATTATGTAGTGGAGATTATCATAGACAGAAACAAAAACACATGGATTGCCACTGACAAAGGCATAACGATGATAATGCCCGACAAGACAGTAAGACAGATAAAAAGCGACATAAAAATTGCAGAATGCAATACCGACGGCAGAAACATGCTGTTTTTAACAAGCACAGGCTCCACACTGACGTATGACCTGAATGGCAGGCTGCTGAGAGAAACGCCTGATTCGCCATTGGGGGAAAGCATCTACAGAAGGACGGCGGCAGATATGGTATGGAATGGCGAATGGTATCTTTTTACGAGCAAAAAGACGTATGCCATGAACATCAGAACCGGCGATATTTATGTTCATCCTACACTGCAGATTCCTGGTTGCCAATATCTGCCCGGCAACGATAATTATCAGTTCGTGTCAAATGCGGCTGGAGACTTGTGGATATTCCCGAAAAAAGGCGACTACAAGCAAATGAACCTGCTGGCAGAGGGTTATACAGAGACATCGGTAGGCAGGAAAATCAAGGTTTGCCAAGGAAACGACAACCGGATTTACATGGCAACGCAGGGCAACGGACTGTATGTTTATAATCCGCAGACTGACGAGACAAACCACTATTCGTCTGCCGACAGGTCGCAGGTGATACAGAGCAACTCACTTCTTGCACTGGCGGTCGACCATGCCGGTTCTGTGTGGGTGGCAGGTGAGTCTACAGGCGTTACGTGCTTGTCTACCGATATGGACATAAATGTGGAATACAGCCGTCCGGCACCAGGCAGCCACAACTATCTGGCAAACCTAATCAAGAACATTACGCCAATGAACGATGGCCGTTTCTCAATAGCTACCAACGACGGCATGCTATATACGCTCTCGGCAGACGGCAAGAAACTGGCAGCCGAAGGCAGGCTGAGCGCATCGGTATATGCATACAACACAGACACAAAGGGCAACACTTGGATAGGAACAAGAGGCGGAGGACTGTATTTCAACGGGAAACGGCATACGTCGGGCGACTCGCTCTACTGGTGCCCGTCTAATCATATATATGATATTAGAGAAGACAGCCATGGAAGAATGTGGATTGCAACATGGGGCGACGGCTTGTTGCAGGCAAGAGCAGACGAGAAGGGCAAACTTTCGTTCAAGATATTGCAGGACGGCTATTTCAACGAGAAATACATAAGGCAGATTTTCATTGACAACAAGAACAGGATGTGGCTAGCCACCAACGACGGTCTGGCTATGGCCGATGTCAACCAAGAGGAAATAACAGACAGCAGTTTCGTGAAGTTCAGACTAGACAACGGCATGCTGCCTACAAGCGAGATAATGTGCATCACTATCATTCACGACGGAACTATATGGCTGGGAACACAAAGTCTGGGAGTGCTGGTGTGCAGGTATGAAAAGAATGGCAAGCTGACATACAGGCAGATTTCGACAGAACAGGGTCTGGTGAACAACAACGTGCGCTCGATACTGGAAGATGCCAACGGGAATGTATGGGTGACAACGGAAGAGGGCATGTCGCGCATAGACATCGAAAAGAATGCCATAAAGAACTACAGACCGAGCAACGAGTTCATGGGGAACGTGTTCAGCGAAGACTGTGCCACAATGATGGACGACGGGCGACTGCTACTGGGCACAACACTTGGACTGGCTACGGTAACAACCAACGAAGCACTGCTGGACACAGACAAGGACATGGCCATACGCCCCACAATAACAGACATAAGGATTGACGGACGTTCTATCTTCAGTTTCGACAACCTGAAGCAACAGGCAGAACAGTTGCAGAAGGCAGAGGTGATAAGACTAAACCACGACCAAAGCACTTTGTCGTTCCACTTCTCTAACTTCGCATATAAAGACATCCAGTCGTCGCTATACCAATACTGGCTTGAGGGACTGGACAATGACTGGCGCCCCGTAAGCAGCATGAACCACGCAGACTACGGTAAGCTGCCGCCGGGAAGCTACACTCTGCATCTGAAGTCTATGGCTGGCAACAGCAAATGGAGCGAGCCTATCAGTCTGCCTATCATTATCGCACAGCCATGGTACAACACCATTTGGGCTTGGCTCATATATATCTTGACATGCGCATGTATCGTTTATTACATATACAGGTCGTGGAGAAAGAATTTTGAACTGCACCAGCAGATGGAGGTTGACAAGCAACTGAATGAGTTCAGAATAAACTTCTTCACACATATCGCTCACGAGTTCCGCACTCCTCTAGCTCTGATACAGGGGGCTGTAGACAAGTTGGTTGAGCCGCAGTCGCAGACGGTGTCAAAGTCATCAATGCAGACTGTGAGAAGAGGAACGAGCCGACTGTTAAGACTGGTCAACCAACTGATGGAGTTCCGAAAGATAAACACCGGCAATCTGCGACTGGCAGTAGAAACAACAGACGTGATAGATTTCGTAAGAGGCATATATCAGGATTTCTGGCAACAGGCAAAACTGAAAAACCTGTCGATGACATTCCATCCGTTCACCAACCGCTACATAATGCCGGCAGACAGACACATGCTTGAGACGATGGTCTACAACCCGCTGTCGAATGCTATCAAATATACTCCTGACAACGGAAGCATTTGCGTGAGAATAAAGCAATCTGCACCGGAAACAAAGAACGGAACCATAGCTATAAGCATCGAGAACTCCGGCCCGGGCATCAGCGCAGAACAAGAAAAGAATCTTTTCCGCCCTTTCATGCATGGATATGTAAGCCAAGGGGGCATGGGTATCGGATTATATAACGCACGGAACATGGCAATATGCCACCATGGCAATCTTGAATATCATAATGAGGGCGGAGCGGTGTTCACAATAACACTTCCAGACAACGACAGTGTCTATACTCCAGATGAATACAAGACTGAAATCAGTGGCGAGATAGTGATGAAACAGGCTGACAATGAGGCTGATGAGTATATTCAGGACATGCTTCCGGAGGCTCTCAACCATCAGACGGTGGCTATCATAGAAGATGACCCAGACATGATGCAACAGATAAGAAGCGAGGTGGGCGTTTATTTCAACGTAACAAGCTATACCACTGGCAATGCGGCATGCAACGGCATACTGGAACAGCCGCCGGCATTGATTCTCTGCGACGTGATGTTGCCCGACATCGACGGTTACGAAATAGTAAGGAGAATAAGAAAGGACGAGGGAACGATAAACACGCCCGTCATAATGCTTACTGCTCTTGACGACGACACGCATCAGTTGAGGGCATATCGTGCAGGGGCCGATGACTACGTGACAAAACCTTGCAACTTCAAACTGCTGATAGCACGCATCAGCAGACTAATAGAATGGGCTGACCGCATGAAGACACAGCCAACAGCCAACGAGGGCCACGAGCACAATGCTGAGGGGGAGACAACAGCAGCGATGCCACACCTGCAAGAAAAGATTGTGCTTGACAAGCAGGACAAGGTGTTCCGCGAAAGGGTGCAGGCTATTATTGCGCGCCACATCAGCGACCCTGCTTTCAGTATCGACATGCTGGCAAGCGAAATGTACATGGGGCGCACAAAGTTCTACGGCAAGGTGAAAGAACTGTTGGGTGTATCGCCAAACAAGTTGCTCATGAACGAGCGCATGCGCATTGCTGCCGAACTAATCAAAGAGGGACGTCTGACTATCGGCGAAGTGGCTTATAAGACTGGTTTCGATAACCAGTCCTATTTCAACAAATGTTTCAAGAAATACTACGGCGTTCCGCCGGGACAGTATAAGGGGTGATTAGCGTTGAATGATGAGGGATGAACGTTGAACTATAGTAAACGTATCGTTATCTTACCGCCATGCGGATTGAAGTTGAAAACCGCTTTGCCGTCCTTGTGGATTACATCTATTGGCTTGCCGTCTTGTTTCACCCTTACAGACCTGTCGGTGTTGACAATCAAGGTTAGAGGGTGGTGGAAGAGAGACCTGTCGAGAGTGAGATGAGGCTTGACAGTTATCTTTCGCTTCTTCTCTTTAATCGTCAACTGGATGTTTTCGCGTTCAGCCTTGTAAGCAGACACGTCGTGAAAGGTGGCAATCCAGAGTTGGTCTTGCTGTGAACAAGCATAGTCGAGATGATGCCAGAAGCGTGACGGGTCGGTACCGATGGAGTCGTAGCCATTGGTGATGCCGTGGGTCATGCCAATGCCCCATTCGCCTTTCTCTATGAGTCCGTCAACCCAGCCTTTCAGCCATCTGCTGTTCTGTCGGCTACCCACTGCAACCTGACGGGTGCGAGTGCCGACACGGTCGCGTGAGCAGAACTCCACCACCTTGTCGCTCTTGCTGTTATAAGGATAGATGAATGTTCTTGGGAACACTCCAACACTATCGTAAATCAGCGTGTCGTTGCGCTGTACCTCCACGCGCATGTCCTCATCGCTCAACCTTGTCAGTTTTCTGTGTTTCCAAGCATGGTTACTCATCTCCTGTCCGTCGGCAACCATCTCGCGCAACTGTGCCCATGTGGCTTTGTTGTTCCTGTTGCGCCCGCTCACAATAGAGGCGCCGTTGATGGCAAAGGTGCCTTTGATGCCGCGCTTCTTCAGCTCTGGAAACAATAGGGTATAGTGCTCTTCCATTCCATCGTCGAAGGTGTAGCTAACGGCTGCCTTGCGGTTGCCGTAGTATTCAGCCACCTCAATTTGTGCCATTGCCGATTCAGGCAAAGTCAACAATACTATGAATAAAATGATAAATTGTCTCATAACTCTAACTTCTAATTAGTTCGCTTATTCTCATCAGCTTAGCAGTCATAATTCAAAACTCCTAACTCCTAACTCCAAACTCTTAACTATTTTATCTCCCTATCCAACTGCTCCGCAATCTGCATCATGCCCTGCACGTTAGGATGGCCGGCGGTCTTGCTGATGTCGTGCAACTGAATCATCGGCACGTCGTAATGCTTGCATATCTGCTCCATCGAACCGGTAATCTCAGGTTTCAGTCCGTCGTTAGAGATTACATATACATCGGCGGTAGGATAGCGTTCCTTTATCTTGGCAAGCATGCATGCCATTGCCGGACGGAAGGTATAAAGGTCGGCGCGTCGCCAGTCGCTGTACTTGAACTCGCCGATAGGGGCGTTTGCCCATGAGTCGTTTGTTCCGCCAAAGATAAGGATGATGTCCGGACTGCCCAGAGCTGGCACGCGGGTGATGAACGAACGGCGACTGTAGTCCTCATCGCGATATCCTGTATAGCAGATGGTCGAACCCGACCATGAGTTATTGACTTCCAGTTTCCAGTTCTTTTTCTTTATCAGTTGCATCCACCATGTCTCACTTACGCTCTTTACATCTGTGCGGCGTGCATCCTGGGCGCCTTCAAAATACCAGATGTCCATGGTGTCGGGCGTGAGATAACCCTCAAATGTTGAATATGAATCACCAAGAATACTTACCGATGGTTTTGCCTGTGCCAATGCCACGGTGCAACTGATTGCCAAAAGCAGGCATACGGAATAAAGTCTTTTCATTGTTTATTGCTATTAGAATATTACCATTATTTTTTACATGTGCAAATATACAACTTTTTTATCCAACTCTCGCAAGCTTCGCATGTTTTGTAGACAGAAGGAGGCAATCACTTTTCTTTATTCATAATTTTTCGTTTTCAAAAAAACTCAACAACACGTCATAATTCAAAATTATTTTACTACCTTTGCATCTGCAAAAAGCTCTGATAGTTCAATGGATAGAACAACTCTCTCCTAAAGAGTAGATCCGAGTTCGATTCTCGGTCGGAGTACCACGATGCTTTCCGCATCACTTTACCACCACTTTCTTCCCCTTATGTATATATATTCCGCTTGCAGGCTTTAGCACGCGCTGGCCAGACAGGTTGTAATAGCCGTCATCGCCATTATCGTTGGCGCCAGTCTGTATTTCCTTAATACCTGTTATGCCCGTCGCCGATTCTATAAATGTCTGTATATCTTTCAGCACCTTTGCCGAGCGCTTCGGGAAATATTGTGTCAGCAGGCGGTTGCGCTCTTTCATATAATGATTGTCAACGGTATACAGTTCTCCCTTGGAGGTATAGCGATGCACATCGCGACGGTAGTCGCCCCAACGGGCTGATTCATCGTAGACGGCAAGCGAAACGACATTGTACAGACTGTCCCACACCTGAACAACCGAACGCTCTGACAGCATGCCGCCGTCGGACAGCAGTTCTTGGGCGCGCCGGAGGTATCTGTTGGCAAACTTATCGTTCTTCAGAAGAGCTTGGAATATGCCTGTCGGGTAGTTCTTGCCTTCATTGTCTGGCACCACATTGTCGCTGCTGCTCTCAAAAATCTGTTCCGAATCCCAACAGAGGAAGCGGAACCCCTTGCTTTTGTCTTCTCTATGAGCCACGGCATACCAGTTATGATAGTCCCAGTCGGTATTACCTGCATACTGGTTGATTATCATATAGTCAATGAAGCTCTCTATATGCAACAACGGTTCTATTGTCTCATCGTCATTGCCCGCGGCATCTTTGCCTTGCAGCATGTAGTAATATGTATCGTCTGAGGCCTTGCCCACTGTTTCTATCATGCGGTTCCACTTGGCAAGGGTTCCTTCTGATGCCTCAAGATGTCTGCCACCCTCCTCTTCTATCTTCACCACGTCATACTCGCTCTTCTTGCCACCGAAGTGGGACTTGCCGAACTGCTCGTCCACACGCTCGGCAATGTTATACAGTCCCCAATACATGCCATTGAGAAACAGGTGAACGTAAAGGGCATCCACCGCCGTATGCCCCATCTTGCGCTGCATCCGGCGTGCCCACACGTCGCGGGTGTACTGGCCACGTGGACGGCGCACCGGGTCTTGATGCTGCCATGAGTTGCCGAAGTGACAACGCAACACGAGCTGGTCGAACTCAGCAGAGTCGCCAAACAGCGGATATTCAAGTTTGCTTGGTCCGTATTCCTTCTTGAACACAAGGCGGAACGAGTGCTTAGGGTTCTTCTCTGGCAAACGGCCATGACCGCCATGCAGGCGCACACCGCAATCTGTGGTAAAGTCATGCTGCTGCGGACCGCCGAAGAGTTCGGCACTGGCTTGGCGTGTCCATCCGTTTCCTGTGTTATCGCCAACAGGCGGACCGGTATAGATATATATTCCTCCTGTTTCGCTGTTCTTCTCGTGACTGAAAAAGTTGTCCTTGTCTGATACGATAGAGAGTATCGGCAGGGTGTACAGTCCTTGCATTATCTTCTCGCGCAAGGCTGGGTCGCCGGTCATCTCCGGGTCCATCTCATAGTCGGCAATGGCTGTACCGCTGCGCTGGGTGTACTTGCCCCACTTCTCTGGGTATCCTTCGGGATTGTTCGGCTGTTCCAGAACAGACGCCACAAAGATATACGTTGCCGTGGTTACTGAAGAAACGCTTATGCCGTCTTTCACCTCTACTGCACGCAGCAGCGTGGTCTTGTTGAAAGTCAACGGCGATGTATATTTCTTACTATCAGCCGTAGGCATACTGCCGTCTGTAGTATAATGTACTGTTGCCGTAGCATCTGTCTTCATTATCTCTACGGTAATAGCGGCATCATCATAAAGTCCATGCGGAATACTGAACTTAGGTTGCGAATAAAGCCAACCTGTGCAGAGCAGGAAAAGGAATAGTAGAGTAGTTTTTTGCATAATCAGTAGTTTGATGCAAAGATACGGAAAAAAATGAAATCACAATAAAACTTAATCATAAAATAACACGCTTACAATCGTAAACGGGTATTTTAACTCAAGTCGGTCATTTAGATTTTAGTACGTTTGTCTTGTTATTTTTGAGAAGATTTTTTATGTGTTCTAAAGGAGTATAGCGGGCCTTATGTACTTTTGTTCTTATGTATTAAAAAATTATATCTCTTTTGTCTATAGATTATTTGGATTTAAAGGATTTCTGTTCTACATTTTTTCAATCTTTAAATTTTAAAATTCAGTCTTTATTTAACAAACGGAATCTTCAGTGGAATAAAACAATCAGGCGAGGGCTTTGATGCACCGGCTACCTCAGTGTAAGAGCGATAGGAGGAGCGGTTAAGTCCTCTCGTCTGAGCATAGCTACCCTCTCATTATGGAGAGGGGCTGGGGGTGAGGCCTGGATTTAGGAGAGAGGTAGAGCCTCTCCTTATGGCAAGGAGAGGACGGGAGAGGTTGCGAAAAAAATATATACTTATATAGTTTGGTGACACCTCGTGACACCTTGTGATACCTTGTGATACCTCAAAACCAAGGTATCACGCTATAAATACCTGTCACTTAGTGGTTTAAAGCCGTTTGTGACACCTCAAGTAAAATTTTGCAAAATATTTTTTGACAAGTTTCATACATCCTACATTTTTAAGGTTAACCAATTGACGATAAACATGTTACGTACAGTGTATAAGAAAATTTTACCTACATTTTGGGGCGTATTTTTCCCGATTTAATGTAATTTCTGAATTTATTACAAAAGCGCATGGTGAACTGACATGCCATTAGTACATCAAAACAGATACAGTTATGAGTACCAAATGGTGCATTTACGAGTGCTAAACGGCCCAATTAGGTGTCATAAACCGCCGTTTCAGAACTCTGAAGTGACGGTTTAGACAAAATGACATAATACAAAAACGCCTGCCCAACTAATGTTGAACAGGCGCATATCATCTGTTTGATATTTCAAAACAAATTATTCAGCCTTTGGAGCTTCCTCAACAGCTGCTGTTTCCTCAGCTGCTGGTGCTTCTGCTACAGGAGCCTCAGCCTTTGTAGACTTGCGAGAACGACGTGTAGACTTCTTCTTAGTTTCTGTCTTAGCCATGTTCTCATCGAAGTCAACGAGCTCGATGAATGCTATTGGAGCAGCATCACCCTTACGAGTACCGAGCTTGATAATACGTGTGTAACCACCTGGGCGATCGCCAACCTTAGCTGAAACTGTTCCGAACAACTCCTTAAGAGCTTCCTTGTTCTGGAGGTAGCTAAATACTACACGACGAGAGTTTGTTGTATCTTCCTTAGAACGTGTAATCAGTGGTTCTACATATGTCTTCAAGGCCTTTGCCTTAGCGAGGGTCGTAGTGATTCTTTTGTGCATAATCAACGAGATAGCCATGTTTGCAAGCATAGACTTACGATGAGATGCAGTACGACCCAAATGGTTGAATTTCTTATTGTGTCTCATTTTGTTGTTTTGTTTTTATTGAACAAGCGGTATATTCGGAAAAGGAAAGACTTCAGGAAGAAAGAACATTAACAATTAAACCTTAATCCTTAATCTTTAATCCCTAATCTTTAATCCTTAATCCAAACCTACTCCTTGTCCAGTTTATACTTTGAAATATCGGTTCCAAACGACAGATTCAGACTCTCGAGCAAATCATCAAGCTCAGTGAGCGATTTCTTACCGAAGTTGCGGAACTTCAAGAGGTCGGTCTTGTTGTACTGTACAAGGTCGCCGAGTGTCTCGACATCTGCTGCCTTCAGACAGTTGAGGGCACGAACGCTGAGGTTCATGTCGACAAGCTTGGTCTTAAGCAACTGACGCATGTGGAGAACTTCCTCGTCGAATTCCTGATTACCGTCAACATCTGTATTCTCGAGAGTAATCTTCTCGTCTGAGAACAGCATGAAGTGGTAGATAAGAATCTTAGCAGCCTCTTTCAGTGCATCTTTCGGGTGAATAGAACCGTCCGTAGTAACTTCAAGCACCAACTTGTCGTAGTCGGTCTTCTGCTCAACACGATATGGTTCAACAGCATACTTTACGTTACGAATCGGAGTGTAAATAGAATCGATTGGAATCACATTAACATCTGTGCAGAACTCACGGTTCTCATCTGATGGAACATAGCCTCTGCCCTTATTAATAGTGAGATCAATCTGCATCGATGCTTTGGAATCTAAATGACAAATCACCAAATCGGGATTTAACACTTCAAATCCAGTCAGATACTTGCCTATGTCTCCGGCTTTGAATTCTGTAGAATTCTCGACCGTGATACTGACTTTCTCGTTCTCGAATTCTTCTACTACTTGCTTGAACCTAACTTGCTTAAGGTTCAAGATAATGTTGGTTACATCTTCCTTAACACCAGGTACTGAAGAGAACTCATGCTCAACACCAGAAATACGGATGGTATTGATTGCATAACCTTCAAGTGATGAAAGAAGAATGCGACGCAACGCGTTACCGATGGTAACACCGAAGCCTGGCTCTAATGGACGAAACTCGAACTTGCCGAATTTGTCGTTAGCCTCCAACATTACGACTTTATCAGGTTTTTGAAATGCTAATATCGCCATTAATTTAATGATTATTTAGAGTACAACTCAACGATTAACTGCTCCTTAATGTTCTCAGGGATGTCAGCACGCTCTGGCTTGTGCAAGAACTTGCCGCTCTTTGTATTCTCATCCCACTCGATCCATGGATACTTGCTGTGGTTGAAACCAGCAAGAGCCGCCTCGATTACCTCGAGTGACTTAGACTTCTCGCGAACAGCGATAATCTGACCTGGCTTAACTGCGTATGAAGGAATATTCACTACGCTGCCATCTACAGTAATATGCTTGTGACCAACAAGCTGACGAGCAGCTGCACGTGTTGGAGCGATACCCAAACGGTAAACAACATTGTCAAGGCGGCACTCTAGATTCTGAAGCAGCACCTCACCGGTGATACCGTCAGCCTTTGCAGCCTTCTCAAACATATTACGGAACTGGCGCTCAAGTACTCCATATGTATACTTGGCTTTCTGCTTCTCTGCCAACATGACAGCATACTCCGACATCTTGCGACGACGGTTATTGCCATGCTGTCCAGGAGGGAAGTTTCTCCTAGACAAAACTTTGTCTGCGCCGAAAATTGGTTCACCAAATCGACGAGCAATTCTTGATTTCGGTCCTGTATATCTTGCCATAATTATTTAAAATGGAAGAATTGAGAGATGGAAGACTGCGAAGCTGATGAGCGTATGCTCAATAATCAAAATCTTCCTATTACTCTCAGGGTTCTTCGGTTAAAATTTTAATTTTTCAATTCTTTAATTGTTCTATTCTTATACACGACGACGCTTTGGAGGGCGGCAACCGTTGTGTGGCAGTGGAGTAACATCAAGAATCTCTACTACCTCAATACCTGCACCATGTACGGCACGGATTGCAGACTCACGTCCATTACCCGGACCCTTAACATATGCCTTTACCTTACGAAGACCAAGGTCGAAAGCAACCTTAGCGCAATCTTCTGCTGCCATCTGAGCTGCATATGGAGTGTTCTTCTTAGAACCACGGAAACCCATCTTACCAGCTGATGACCAAGAAATAACCTGACCCTCGTCGTTAGCCAATGATACGATGATATTATTAAAAGAACTGTGTACGTGAAGCTGGCCAATAGCACTAACCTTCACATTTCTTTTCTTTGAAGTGACTGTTTTCTTTGCCATAATAATTCAAATGCTTTAAAATAATTAATTATTACTTGGTAGCCTTCTTCTTATTAGCAACAGTCTTCTTCTTTCCCTTACGTGTACGAGCGTTGTTCTTTGTGCTCTGACCACGAACAGGAAGACCGTTACGATGACGGACACCACGATAGCAACCAATATCCATCAGTCGCTTAATGTTCAACTGGATCTCTGAACGGAGATCACCTTCTACCTTGAATTCAGCGCCGATAATTTCACGGATCTTAGCTGCCTGATCGTCACTCCACTCGTTAACTTTCAGGTCGCGGCTCACGCCGGCCTTGTCCAATATCTTTGCTGAACTACTTCGACCTATACCATAGATATAAGTCAATGCGATTTCGCCACGCTTCTCCTGGGGCAAATCTACTCCAACAATTCTTATTGCCATTGTAATTAATAAAAAAAATAATAATAAAAATAATCTGTTTCTGCTAAGAAGCATGCAAAGGTAAGAAAAAAATATCTTATTCCTTACCTTTTACGTTTTTTTAACTAACCCTGACGAGTCTTATACTTAGGGTTCTTCTTGTTAATAAGAAACAAACGACCCTTACGACGTACGATCTTGCAGTCTGGGGTACGCTTTTTCAATGATGCTCTTGTCTTCATATTTTATCTAAGTTTATTTGTATCTGAATACAATTCTACCTTTAGTCAAATCATAAGGACTCATCTCTACCTTAACCTTATCGCCTGGAAGAATCTTGATGTAGTGCATTCTCATCTTGCCTGAAATGTGGGCAATAATCTGAACTCCGTTTTCAAGTTCTACTCTGAACATTGCGTTAGATAGTGACTCGATAATTGTTCCGTCCTGCTCTATTGCTGATTGCTTTGCCATAAATTAATATAAATTTCCTTCTAAACTTTCTATTTCTTCGAATGATGATAAAATGTCTGCCTTTCCGTTTCGTATTGCAACCGTGTGCTCGAAATGGGCTGCGGGCAAACCGTCTCTTGTGCATATTGACCAACGGTCGGGAAGAAGTCCTATTGACTTGTCACCCATTGTAACCATCGGTTCGATAGCTAAGCACATACCGGACTTAAGAAACAATCCGTTGCCTCTGCGTCCGTAGTTGGGCACCTTGGGATCTTCGTGCATCTGTCTTCCGATGCCATGGCCGGTCAGTTCGCGTACGATACCGTAACCTTTTGCTTCGCAGTGTTCTTGTATCGCACTGCTTATATCTCCAAGATGATTTCCTGCCACTGCCTTCTCGATTCCTTTATACAAGGACTCTTTTGTTGTTTTCAGCAATTCCCTTTTTTCTTTGCTTACCTCTCCGACACAGAATGTGTAACAAGAGTCTCCACAAAAACCATTGAGTAGAGTACCGCAGTCAATAGAGATTATATCTCCCTCTTTAAGCACTTCTTTCTCGTTGGGAATGCCATGCACAACAATCTGATTTACCGATGTGCAGATGCTGGCAGGAAACGGCCCTCCGTATGGATTAGGAAACCCTTTGAAAGTTGGGATAGCGCCATTGTCTCTAATGAACTCATCCGCAATCCTGTCCAACTGGAGGGTCGTAACACCAGGTTTTATATGTTTTGCCAATTCGCCAAGAGTCTTACCAACAAGTTGGTTGGCCTGGCGCATTAACTCTATCTCATCCTCAGTCTTCAGAAATATATTCATCTCCGAAGTTCAGATATTAATATGCAGAAACACCAGCACGACCATAAACGCGACCTGAATTCAACAAGCCGTCGTAGTGGCGCATAAGCAAGTGGCTTTCAATCTGCTGAAGTGTATCAAGTACAACACCGATAAGAATCAGCAAAGATGTTCCGCCAAAGAACTGAGAAAAAGCGTC
This sequence comes from Prevotella sp., assembly GCA_017410365.1. GTDB lineage: Bacteria > Bacteroidota > Bacteroidia > Bacteroidales > Bacteroidaceae > Prevotella. Next base: position 10,597 of record JAFQQY010000003.1, on the reverse strand, counting down.
CTGTACATTAAGCAGACCAGCAAGAGCCGGCATGATTGCTATGAAAGCAATGAAGAATGAGCCTGGGAATGTAAGACGTGAGATTACATCGTCGATATAATCTGCAGTCTCCTTGCCTGGCTTAATTCCTGGTATGAAGCCATTGTTACGCTTCATATCCTCTGCCATCTGTGTCGGATTCAAAGTGATAGCTGTATAAAAATATGTAAATGCAATAATCAGAATTGCAAAGATAGTATTATACAACCATGTATGTGGATCCATCAGTGATCTTACAAACCATGAAGAGTTTTCTGGAGCAGAATACTGTACCAATGCCAATGGTATGAACATCAATGCCTGAGCAAAGATGATAGGCATAACATTAGCTGAGAACAACTTCAATGGGATATACTGACGTGCACCGCCATACTGCTTGTTACCCACAAGACGTTTTGCATATTGTACAGGTATCTTTCTTACACCTGTAACCAAAATAATTGATGCGCAAACAACTGCATAGAGAATGATAATCTCAATGAGGAACATAACAAGCCCACCACCTGTGATAGCTGTGAATCGAGATGTCACCTCCTGAATGAACGCCTGTGGAAGGCGAGCAATAATACCGATCATAATGATCAGAGAGATACCATTTCCTAAACCTTTATCAGTAATGCGCTCACCCAACCAAAGGATGAACATACTACCCGCTGCAAGGATAATTGTTGCAGACATGATAAATACAGACCAGGAGATGCCTGTTGCCAGGGCAGCTCCAGCCTGCATTTTCAGATTTATCAAGTAACTCGGCGCCTGGAACAGCAGAATACCTACTGTCAGGTAGCGAGTATACATACTAATCTTTTTACGTCCGCTCTCACCTTCACGCTGCATCTTCTGGAAATAAGGTACAGCTACAGCGAGAAGCTGCATAACGATAGAAGCAGAGATGTAAGGCATTATACCCAACGCAAATATTGATGCGTTAGAAAATGCTCCACCAGAGAACATATCCAAGAGCGACATCAAGCCTCCTTGTGTTTGCGACTGTAGTTTATCCAACATGGCCGGGTTGATACCTGGAAGTACAACGAACGAGCCGAAACGGTAAATTGCGACAAACAGAAGAGTTACGAGGATTCGCTGACGAAGGTCCTCAATCTTCCAGATGTTCTTTAGTGTCTCTATAAACTTCTTCATTATCTTAGATTATTGTTGCGTTACCACCTACTGCTTTAATAGCCTCTTCAGCTGACTTTGAGAATGCATTAGCCTCTACATCGAGCTTTATTGTAAGTTCACCGTTACCGAGAACCTTTACAAGTTCCTTACCGCTAGTAAGACCAGCAGCAACGAGCTCTGCTATACCGATTTTAGCAATGTTCTTCTCTTCAGCAATCTTCTGAAGTGTTGAAATGTTTACTGCGAAATACTCCTTGTGGTTGATATTCTTGAAACCAGCCTTAGGAAGACGACGCTGCAAAGGCATCTGACCACCTTCGAAACCTATCTTCTTCTTGTAACCAGAACGAGCCTTAGCACCCTTGTGACCACGTGTAGAAGTACCACCGAGACCAGAACCTGGTCCACGACCAATTCTACGACGAGAGTGTGTAGAACCAGCTGCTGGTGTTAAATTATGTAATTTCATAATCGTGTCTGTTAAATGTTTGAATTAATTAGTCAACTACTTTCACTAAGTGGTGTACCTTGCGAATCATACCGCGGATAGAAGGAGTATCTTCACACTCAACAATCTGTGAAATCTTGCGAAGGCCAAGAGCCTGCAATGTACGCTTCTGATCAATAGGAGCACCGATTTTACTCTTTACCTGTTGAATCTTTATTGTTGCCATATCAAAATCTCCTTATCCTCTAAATACTTTTTCCATACTGATTCCACGTGTACCTGCAATAGTGTAAGCATCACGCATCTTGCTCAATGCAACGATAGTAGCCTTTACCAGATTGTGAGGGTTAGAAGAACCCTTTGACTTAGCAAGCACATCCTTAACACCAACACTCTCAAGTACAGCACGCATAGCACCACCGGCAACAAGTCCGGTACCGGCTGCTGCTGGTCTCAAGAATACCTGAGCGCCACCAAAACGTGCCTCCATCTCGTGAGGAATTGTACCCTTAAGTACAGGAACCTTAACAAGATTCTTCTTAGCTGCTTCAACACCCTTGGCAATAGCTGCGGTTACTTCACCAGCCTTACCTAATCCCCAGCCAATTATACCATTGCCGTCGCCGACAACAACAATTGCTGCAAATGTAAAGGTACGACCTCCCTTGGTTACCTTTGTAACACGGTTGATGGCAACCAATCTGTCCTTCAACTCAACGTCACTGTTTATTTTAACTTTATTCATTGCCATAATCGATTAAAAATTAAGTCCACCTTTACGTGCTGCATCAGCGAGCGACTTTACACGGCCATGATAAAGATAACCGTTACGGTCGAACACAACAGCTGTAATACCAGCTTCCTGTGCCTTCTTAGCAACCATTTCACCTACTTTCTCAGCCTGCTGAATCTTTGGCATTGCCTCAAGACCTAAAGAAGAAGCAGAAGCAAGAGTCTTACCCTCCAAATCGTTAATAATCTGAACGTAGATCTGCTTATTGCTGCGGAATACACTCATACGTGGACGCTCGGCTGTACCGAATACGTTCTTACGAATTCTATACTTTATCTTAATTCGTCTTTCTACTTTCTTTGTTGTCATAATCGTAAATAATTAAAGTTACTTAGCTGATGCTGACTTACCAGACTTTCTACGGATAACCTCGCCCTGGAACAAAATACCCTTACCCTTATATGGTTCAGGTTTGCGGAAAGAACGAATTTTTGCACAAATAAGACCAAGCAACGCCTTGTCGCAAGACTCAAGGATGATAACTGGGTTCTGGTTTCTCTCAGACTTTGTCTCTACCTTAACCTCATTTGGAAGCTGGATAAAGATTGGGTGTGTGTAACCGAGAGAGAACTCAATGATATTACCTTGGTTAGAAACGCGATAACCTACACCTACGAGCTCAAGCACCTTCTTATAGCCTTCACTAACACCTACAACCATGTTGTTAATAAGTGAACGATAAAGACCATGGAAAGCCTGCTTCTGCTTGTAGTTAACAGCGTTGTTCTCGTCTACCTCAAATACGATCTGACCATCAGCTATCTTAACGATGATTGATGAATCCACCTTCTGTGAAAGTTCACCCTTTGGACCTTTTACTGTTACGATACCATCATTACTCTGAGATACTGTAACACCTGCAGGAATACTAATTGGCAATTTTCCTATTCTTGACATAATCGAATCCTCCCCAATTAATATACATAGCAAAGAACTTCACCACCGATCTTAAGTGCGGCAGCTTCTTTGTCTGTCATTACACCTTTGGATGTAGATAAAATTGCAATACCTAATCCGTTAATTACTCTCGGCATGTCTTTGTAACCAGTGTACTTACGAAGACCTGGTGTAGACACTCTCTTAAGGCACTTGATTGCATTCTCTCTTGTTGCAGGATTGTACTTCAAAGCAACCTTAATTGTTCCCTGTGGTCCATCCTCAACGAACTTGTAGTTCAGAATGTAACCCTTCTCGAAGAGGATCTTAGTGATTTCCTTCTTCAAGTTTGAAGCTGGTACTTCAACAACACGGTGATTAGCCATGATTGCGTTTCTCAACCTCGTCAGATAATCTGCTATTGGATCTGTCATAAAAATAAAATTTTAATTAATCGGGACTACCCCGACAATATTAAATAAAAAACTCTCTTTAGTCTCTTGGATTACCAACTAGCCTTCTTTACTCCAGGAATAAGACCGCTAGAAGCCATCTCACGGAACTGGATACGAGAAAGACCGAACTGACGCATATATCCCTTTGGACGTCCAGTGATCTTGCAACGGTTGTGCAGACGGATTGGATTAGCGTTCTTTGGGATGCTCTGAAGCTTACGAGCTGCCTCGTATGCTTCAGATGGGTCTTCTGATGTTGCGATAATCTTCTTCAATGCTGCGCGTTTCTCAGCGTAACGAGCTACTAACTTTGCACGCTTAACCTCGCGAGCCTTCATTGATTCCTTTGCCATATCTCTTAATCGTTTTTAGCATTCTTAAATGGCAGACCGAAAGCCTTGAGGAGTGCATAGCCTTCCTCGTCTGTCTTTGCAGTTGTAACAAAAGTAATGTTCATACCCTGTATACGGTCTACTGAATCGATATTGATCTCAGGGAAGATAATCTGCTCCTGAATACCAAGAGTATAGTTACCACGGCCGTCGAACTTGCTCTCGATACCCTTGAAGTCGCGGATACGTGGAAGAGCTACGCGAACGAGCTTCTCAAGGAACTCGTACATACGCTCACGACGCAATGTAACCATTACACCGATAGGCATCTTCTTACGAAGCTTGAAGTTAGCAATATCCTTACGAGAATATGTTGCTACAGCCTTCTGACCAGTGATAGTTGAAATCTCATTGATTGCAACCTCGATAATCTTCTTGTCCTGTGTTGCATCACCCAGACCCTGATTGATAACAATCTTCTTCAGGACTGGAACCTGCATCTTAGAACTGTAATTAAACTGCTTTTCCAATGCTGGAGCAATCTGCTCTGCATAAGTCTTCTTAAGTTGTGCTGTATTCATTACTTAATCTCCTCCCCTGACTTTTTAGCAACACGAATAACATTCTTGCCTTCATGCTTAATAGAAACACGTGTTGGCTTACCGCTCTTTGGGTCTATCAAACTTAAATTTGAGATATGAATCGGAGCTTCCTGCTTTACGAAGCCACCCTGAGGATTCTTAGCACTTGGCTTTGTGCTCTTGTTAACGATGTTGATACCCTCAACAACGGCACGCTGCTTCTCTACTAAGACCTTAAGCACCTTACCAGTCTTTCCCTTGTCCTCACCGGCCAATACGATGACTGTATCGTCTTTCTTTATTTTAAACTTACTCATTTTTCGTCTTACATTTAAATGTTAAAGAACCTCTGGTGCCAAAGATACGACTTTCATATTCACTGCGCGCAATTCACGAGCAACCGGACCAAAAATACGGCTACCACGAATTTCACCTGCGTTGTTCAGCAATACACAAGCGTTGTCATCGAAACGGATGTATGAACCATCAGCACGACGAATCTCCTTCTTTGTGCGAACAACCAAAGCCTTCGATACTGCACCCTTTTTCAAATCACTTGATGGGATAACGTTCTTGACAGATACGACAATAACGTCACCAACACTAGCATAACGACGGCGGGTTCCACCCAATACACGGATGCAGAGAGCTTCGCGTGCACCGCTGTTATCACATACTGTAAGTCTTGATTCTGCTTGTATCATAATTACTTAGCTTTTTCAACAATTTGAACTAATCTCCATCTCTTTGTTTTGCTCAAAGGACGGGTTTCCATAACGAGTACTGTATCACCGATGTTAGCCTCGTTATTCTCATCATGAGCATGGTACTTCTTTGTCTTCTGGACAAACTTACCATAGATTGGGTGCTTCTCCTTGAACTTAGCTGCAATAACAATGGTCTTATCCATTTTGTTGCTGATTACAACACCCTGTCTTGTCTTTCTAAAATTTCTTGTTTCCATCTGGGCCATTATTATTTGTTAAGTTCTCTTTGACGGAGTTCTGTCTTCATACGTGCTATATCACGACGTGCCGCCTTAATCAGTGATGGATTCTCCATTGGAGAGATTGCATGGTTCAACTTCATCTGGTTGTAATCTGCAACCGCTGTCTCTACCTTTTCAACCAATTCATTGGTCTCAAGTCCTTTCAGTTCTGTCATCTTCATAGCTTATGCGTTTTTATCGTAATCACGTCTAACAACAAACTTAGTCTTAACAGGCAGTTTCTGAGCAGCAAGACGAAGTGCCTCTTTTGCTATATCAAATGAAACGCCCTCAACTTCAAAGAGGATACGGCCTGGAGTAACAGGTGCAACCCATCCTGCAGGATCTCCCTTTCCCTTACCCATACGTACATCGGCAGGCTTGCGTGTGAAAGGTTTGTCAGGGAAAATACGAATCCAAACCTGACCTTCACGCTGCATGTAACGGTTTACAGCCACACGAGCTGCCTCTATCTGGCGGCTGTCAATCCACTTAGCCTCAAGAGTCTTGATACCAAAAGAACCGAAAGCCAACTGTGTACCTCTGTGGGCGTTACCTTTATTTCCACGTCCATCTTGAGGTCTTCTATATTTTACTCTCTTAGGTTGTAACATGATAGCTTCTTACTTTAAATTATTTATTCTTCTTATTACGGAACTTTCTGCCACCATTGTTACCACCGTTAGAACGGCCATTGCTCTTCTCCTGTGTGAAGTTAGGTGCAAGGTCACGCTTGCCATAAACTTCGCCACGGCAAATCCATACCTTAATACCTAACAGACCTACCTTAGTAAGAGCCTCTGCCTGACAGAAATCGATGTCTGCACGGAATGTATGAAGTGGAGTACGTCCTTCCTTATACATTTCCTTACGTGCCATTTCAGCACCATTCAGACGTCCTGTAATCTGAACCTTTATACCCTCAGCTCCAGCGCGCATTGTATTTGCTACAGCCATCTTAATTGCACGACGGTAAGCAATCTTACCCTCAACCTGACGAGCAATATTATTAGCAACAATTGTTGCGTCGAGCTCTGGTTTCTTTACCTCGAAAATGTTGATCTGAATCTCCTTATCATAGAGCTTCTTCAACTCTTCCTTCAACTTGTCAACATCTTGACCACCTTTACCAATAACAATACCCGGACGTGCGGTGCAAATAGTAATGGTAACCAACTTCAATGTACGCTCGATGACAATCTTAGCGATGCTAGCCTTAGCAAGGCGCTCGTTAAGATACTTACGGATTTTCTGATCCTCTACCAGGTTATCTCCGAAGTTCTTGCCTCCGAACCAATTTGAATCCCAACCTCTAACAATACCAAGACGGTTGCTTATTGGATTAACTTTCTGTCCCATTCTACTTATTATTTGTCATTAGTTTTAGCGTCAACAAACAGAGTTACGTGATTAGAACGCTTACGGATTCTGTAACCACGACCCTGAGGTGCCGGTCTCATTCTCTTCAAAGTAACACCTTCGTCAACGAAGATCTTAGTAATATAAAGCTCACCGGCTTCTGCCTTGCGATCATTCTTAGCCTCCCAGTTAGCGATTGCTGAGCGGAGAAGCTTCTCAACATCAGCTGCAGCTGCCTTCTTAGAGAATCTGAGCACTGCAAGTGCACGATCTACCTCCATACCGCGTACCATGTCAACAACATAGCGCATCTTGCGTGGAGAAGACGGACAGCCTTTCAGCTTAGCAAAATACTGTGTTTTAAGGGCTGCCTTTCTTTCTTCAGCCTTAATATGTTTTCTTGCTCCCATTTTAATTCTTAATTCTTTAATCTTGATTATTAATTATTCCTGGGATTACTTTCTGTTGCCTGAGTGACCACCGAAACGACGTGTTGGAGAAAACTCACCAAGCTTGTGTCCTACCATGTTCTCAGTAATGTAAACAGGAATAAATTTATTACCGTTATGAACTGCAACTGTATGTCCCACGAAATCTGGGGAAATCATTGAAGCTCTGGCCCAAGTCTTAACAACAGTCTTCTTGCCACTTTCATTCATAGCGAGAATCTTCTTCTCGAGAGACACGTTGATATACGGACCTTTTTTTAATGAACGACTCATAATTTACACTTAGTTAACTTAATTACTTCTTATTAGCTCTTTCAATGATATACTTATTAGAAAGCTTCTTAGGTGCACGTGTCTTGAGACCCTTAGCATACAGACCCTTGCGTGAACGTGGGTGACCTCCAGACTGACGACCTTCACCACCACCCATTGGGTGATCATGTGGGTTCATTACTACACCACGGTTGTGAGGACGCTTACCGAACCAACGTGTACGACCAGCCTTACCAGACTGCTCAAGTGCGTGGTCTGAGTTACCTACACTACCTACAGTTGCTTTACAAGCACTAAGAATCTGACGTGTCTCGCCAGAAGGAAGCTTAACTACACAGTAGCTGCCCTCACGAGAAGTCAACTGAGCGAAATTACCAGCCGAACGAACGAGCAGAGCACCCTGACCTGGGCGTAATTCAATGTTGTGAATTACAGTACCCACTGGAATGTTAGCGAGTGGAAGAGCATTACCAATCTCTGGCACAGCTTCCGCACCTGACATCAAGGTTGCACCAACCTGCAGTCCATTAGGAGCAATAATATAACGTTTTTCACCATCAGCATAGAAAAGCAATGCGATACGAGCCGAACGATTTGGATCGTACTCAATTGTCTTTACTACTGCTGGAACACCATCCTTCTCACGCTTAAAGTCGATAAGACGATACTTTTTCTTGTGACCGCCACCCATATAGCGAACAGTCATCTTACCGGTGTTATTACGACCACCAGTAGACTTCTTACCGTAAACGAGAGACTTCTCTGGCACGGATGCAGTAATTTCCTCGAACGTGCCAATAACTTTGTGTCTTTGACCCGGGGTTACCGGTTTAAACTTACGTACTGCCATTTCTTTTTATTGTATATTGCTATAAAAATCAATAGTATCGCCCTCCTTAAGAGTAACGATTGCCTTCTTGAACGCATTCTTCTGGCCCTTTATAAGACCTGCACGTGTATAGCGTGATGAGCGCTTACCTGCATAACGAATTGTGTTCACATCAATAACTGTAACATTATACAGACTTTCAATCTCCTTCTTGATCTCAATCTTGTTAGCTTCAGGCTTAACAATGAAACCAAACTTTGGAGTAGCCTTCTTTGTTACTTCTACACCTCTGTTCTTACCAGCTTTTGGAGTATAAGTTCTATCAACAGAAGACTTGTCTGTAATCTTGGTCATCTTCTCAGTAACCAATGGTTTTATAATAAATGCCATATCTTTATATCTCCTTTATTTATTTAAGATATTGTCGATAGCCTTCAACGAATTTTCAGTTATAACCATAACATCAGCATTCAAAACCTTATAAGAATTGATTAATGATGCGATCATAACCTCAGTGCGCTGGAGATTGCGAGCCGACAAATATACGTTTTTATTAGCTTCTGGCAAAACAAACAGAGTCTTCTTGCCTTCAACTTTAAGATTTTTAGCAATATTTACGAATTCTTTAGTTTTTGGAGTCTCCATTGCGAAGTCTTCAACAACTACGATTGCATTCTCCTGAGCCTTGTAAGAAAGAGCGCTTCTACGAGCAAGTTCCTTAACCTTCTTGTTCAACTTAAAGCGATAGTCACGTGGTTTTGGACCGAATACACGTCCTCCGCCAACGAGCACTGGAGAGTTGATATCACCACGGCGAGCACCACCGCCACCTTTCTGACGGCCCAACTTGCGTGTAGAACCAGATACTTCACTTCTTTCCTTAGATTTATGTGTTCCCTGGCGCTGATTTGCAAGATACTGCTTAACGTCCAAATAAAGAACGTGATCGTTAGGCTCAATACCGAAAATCGCATCGTTCAGGACAACCTTTCTTCCGGTCTCCTGACCATTGATATTTAATACACTAATTTCCATTACTTCTTAATTAAAACGGTTGAACCATTGTGACCTGCAACACTACCCTTTACGAGAATAAGATTGTGCTCTGGAATCACTTTCAAAACTTTAAGGTTCTGAGTAGTTACTCTCTCGCAACCCATGTGTCCACCCATTCGCATGCCCTTGAAAACCTTGGCAGGATAAGAACAAGCTCCGATAGAACCTGGTTTACGCGCGCGGTCGTCCTGACCGTGAGTACTCTGACCAACACCACCAAATCCGTGGCGCTTCATTACACCCTGAAAACCTTTACCCTTAGAAGTACCAACAACGTCAACGAACTCAACATCGCTGAAGATGTCAACTGTGATTGTGTCACCGAGGTTATACTCCTCGTCAAACTTGAACTCGGCCAAGTGGCTCTTTGGTGTTGTACCAGCCTTCTTGAAGGTTCCCATCATTGGCTTAGAAGTATTCTTCTCCTTTGCCTCGCCGAAACCCAACTGAAGAGCCTTGTAACCGTCTTTCTCGACGGTCTTTACCTGTGTTACAACACAAGGACCAGCTTCGATAACAGTGCATGGAACATTCTTACCATCAGCACTGAAAACGGATGTCATTCCGATTTTTTTTCCAATTAATCCTGGCATTTCAGTTTAAAAATTTAAAATAATAATGTAAATAAATTTGTTTCTTTTTAAGTGCAACTAAGCAGAACTGCGCAACAAAACACTTAAAAAGAAACGCCCACTTCTTCGCATTTGAAGGTTAAGTCGCTCTTAATCAATGTATTGTTAGGTATAACCCCAGCGCAATACGCACTTTTGCGGGTGCAAAGGTACACATAATTATCTATATCGGCAATAGTGTCATATGCACAATTAATACTTTTTAATATTTTTTAATACACTGCGAATTCAACAAGCAAGTGCAAATTTACAACAAGTAATTGAAGAACTCCTCAATTGGAGTTGAAAAATTGAGTTTCTTTCTTGGCCTTGTATTGATTTTGGCCGTAATTTCATCTATGTCCTTGTCCTTAAGATGTCTT
>JAFQQY010000031.1 GCA_017410365.1 Prevotella sp. | reverse complement strand
ATATTCATTGTTTCTGTATTCATCACCAGTACGATTAGCATTGCTTGCTTCTATGCTGGTTGCCTGACCACGTAAATTATATGAATGTTTCTTATATGTGTATGAAAACCTGAAGGAAGGAGTAAAGAACAAATTCGTTGTAGTATTATTCCCTGTTTTCACATAAGACAAGTGTCCTGCTAATCTTGCTTGTATATTGAAGCGATTTTTAATACGGTAATTATATGTTGTATTGAGGTGAGTGTTGCTTTTATCTAGTGAAATTTTAAAGATGTTCTCGCCACGCAGATTGAGGTTGTCTGTGTGGGTGAAGTCCTGACTGAGGTCAATGTTCAGCGATGACTTGTTCTTGAATATTTTGGTATAGTTTACCTTGCCTATTCCGTAATAACTCTCCTCAGCAGTACTGTTCCGATAGGTATCCACCACGGCATCGGCTTCGCGGTGCTCATACCAACGGTAATAGTCGTTGTTGCCATAGCTGCCATACACTTCAGCACGCAGGCGTTGCTCGTGAGGCAGTGTTCGGGTATATTGCAACTTCAATCCAGGATTCAGCTTTTTCATCTGTGTGTTCTCTTGCTTCACTTGGAGAACAGAGCTGGTGTTGTATTGCAGGCTGTTCCAGTTGTCTTCTTCTCCGTCGCTATGATTAATGCGGAGCGAGGCATAGAAGTCCTGCACTTTGTCGCGGTAAATATAATTCATGTAGCCGTTGAGTTGATTGGCATTAATATCAGAAGACAACGGCTTGTCCGTACGGGTCACCGTCCCATCTGGGAAATTGTAGGAGGTAACGGTCTGACCTTCATCCTCCCACTCATAGGCTTTATAGCCTCCTGAGACTGACACTGCAAATTCAGAATGGCCCTGCACATACTGAGTGTTTACCCTGCCTGTTCCTTCTGGACGTGTCATATGATGCAGGGCGTTGACGCCCATTGTACCTGCATAGTCACGTTCTTTCATTATATAATCTATTACAGTTGCCGCCTGTGGAAACTCTGGTTTTCCCATCTGGTAGATATCAACCCTTTTTATATATTTGGCATTCAGGTCGCGAACCTCGTCTTGTGTTGCCTCACGACCATTGATGCAGAGCAATACCGTCTGGTTCATGTAGTTGATGGAGTGGTTGAAAGTGTTCACATTCAGTCCTGGCACCATTAATGCATCCAATGCGCTATAGCCGTCGTAGGCATGTCGCAGTTCGTCCTTTGTGGGATAAACCATCAGTTTATCTTCCGTGCGCACTTGGTTTTCACCCAACACCGTCACTTCATGTATCTGCACTGCATCCTTTTTCATTACGATGTCACCCAAGCGGATATTATTCACCTTTGTTGGTTGGATGTTCATCACCAGTTCCTTATAGCCTATATAACTGAATACAAGTTTGCTTGCCCTCTCATTTTGAAGCACTTCAAACTTAAACTCTCCTTTGCTGTCGGTGGTCACCCCTTTTACAAGCATTGAGTCGTCAACAAAATAGCGCACGGTGGCTGCTATTAGTTCGTTCTTTTCATCGTCAATTACATGGCCTTCAAATGTTATATTCTGCGCTGTCATTGACAAGAGTACAAACAACAGCAACAAAGTTGTTAAATTTCTTCTCATATATTTATATTTTAACTGCTTTCTTTACCTTTTTATACATATAAGATGTTAAATATAACAGAAAATAGCAACAAATTTACATTTTCTGCTTTTACCGTTCCAATAACCGATTTGGGATAACATAAAGTCCAGCCAACATTCAAACGCTAGCTGGACTTTGTACGCACTCTAATCAAATATTATTTTATCAATTATTTTCTGGTTTTATATCCTTTAAAACTTATTTAGATTAGATAGGTCCACGAAGCTTGCGCCAGAACCTTTTATCTGCGTATTGTCGGCAGTTCCCGATACTTTTATCTTGCTGGCACCACTTTGCTTACATTCCAGAAATTCGCATTCTGTTACCATGTTTATTTTTGCGGCTCCGCTGGTTTTTATTCTGCATTCTCCACCTTTGAATTTCATATTGTGTACTCCTGCCCCACTTGAATTCAATGCCAAAGTGTTTGCTTGAAGTTCCGTCTCTGCCTCGCACGCACCGCTCTGCTCTATGTTGCAGCCCTCTGCTTGAATATACAAACTAACCTTTGAAGCACCTTGAAAAGATAGTTCGGCATGGCCTTTCGATTTAATTCTTCCATTCAGTTTAGTAGCTCCTTGAGTTTTGAGATTGATATTACTGCATTCCAGATTTTCTATTTCCATTTTACAAGCCCCGGAGTTTTTTATGGTTAGGTCGCCAGTTTTCATATTCTTCACCGTCGCGTTGCAAACACCAGAGAGCGTGAGGGTGTTAATGTCGGGAACTGTTATGAATATGTCAAGATGCCTTTCCCCATCTTTCTTCGACTTTTTATTATGATTACTTGTTTTAACCACAAGGGTGTTATCCGTTTTTTCCACCTTCAGTTCTTCTCCCTCGTGAAGCTTGTGCTTCGCCTTGACGCTATAATCGCCTTGGCTTATTATAACGTTGGCCACTGTTGATATTTTGATAGAGTGGAAGTCGCTTATCTTATAAGTTGTTGACTTCTGTGCACTTGCGCTCAATAGCGATGCTGCAAGAATAATGATTGCTACTAAAGTTTTCATACTCTGATTATTTTTTCTTATAATTAATTATTATTGTTACATCTATTTCTTTCTTCTTGTCTAAATAAACAATGGTGTAAATACGACTACAGTCAGCCTCATCGATAACTACGAGCCGGGTTACCCCATCCTTGACAGTTTCCATTACGGAATGCTGTTCGGCTAGCCTGTCAAATTCCTTTATAAAGCTATACGCTCTGACACCCTTAATCCTTGCTTGCCTTACAACTTTCTCTATTTTCTTAGTATTCTTGTTGCGCTTAACGATAGAGCTGTATGTCACTTCGCCCAACATAGACATCTTGTCCAACATCTGGTCGATTTTGGTCTGCCCTGTTGCTGATGCAACTGCAAGCAAATTGAAAAGTATTATAATTATAAATGCCCTCATGTGTTCTGTGGTTTTATATATTGCAAATGTTATTCCATTAGTTTCTTCAGCATTACCCTTTGGCCTTCGTCCTCTATGCCGCTAAGGATTGTTTCCTCTATCTCCTCCATATTGCCTTGGAGGTCTGCCATCCGTTCTATTTCATCAGCCTGTGCCATCAGCTGCTCTATTTCGTTTCTTATTTCCGAAAGATTGTCAATGCGCTGACCATTTACAATCATGTAGCTTCCTTCATATTTCTCCATAAACCGCTGCTCCTCAATCCTGCTGTTTATGAATATAAAGCCAGTCATTATAGCAGCTGCTGCAAGAATGGATATTGCCAGCCTTTTTATTACGGTGGTCTTATAGCCAGCTTTGCTGCCATTGCCATCAGCCATGCCGCATACCTCATTCTTTACCTCTTCAGCCTGCCATATAGCGGCATAGCCGGCAAACATCTCCTTGTATTCAGCCAACTCGTTCGGAACGTTGTCGGATGCAAAGAAATCGTACAGCAGACGCTCTTCGGCAAGAGTGGTCTCGCCGTCGAAGAATCGTTGTATAAGTTTTCTTATCTTCTTAGAATTGTTCATAATCTGTCTTCCTTTCATCATTTATGTTTGTCTGTATATCTGTCTCTTATAGCTTGTCGCGCCCTGCTTAGCGCCTTTGACATGGCATTCTCTGTAGTGCCAAACAGTTCTGCCATCTCGCCGATAGTCATTCCCTCCATGTGGCGCAATCTTAATATCATTTGTTGCCTGTCGGGCAGACTGTTCATCAATGTCATCAGTTCTTCCATGCGTTGCCGCCGTTCCTCGTTCTCTGGCATTTCAACTGCCAGATTTTCAACAGGCACCGTGTCTCGCTTGTGTCGCAGCATGCTGACGCTGATGTTTCTTACGAGTATGAAAGCAAACGAGTCTATGGGCAGCCTCAGCTGTTCTTTCATCTGCCAGATGCGCAGCATGGCATCCTGCACGGCATCCTCAGCCTCGTCGGCATCTGCAAGATACTTTCTTGCTATGCCTACGAGCCGTGGTCTTAATCTGCTGAGTTCCTTTTTATATTCGTTGCCGTTCATCCGTTTCTATGCGCATCGTTTTCTTGTACTCTCACTATGAATACGCAAAGATAATTGTTTTATGACATCTTTTTAGCAAAAAGTTCATAATTATTTTGCTTCACGTTACATGCGAAAACAACCATCCATTTCTGATATATTATTAATAAATACCCGACCTACATTCACATGCAAGTCGGGGTTGTGGCCACTTTTATAATAACTAAATTGTGTGTTTATGTATGGTTATTTCGATATAGTCGTTTGGTTAACGTCAATAACCTCCGTATTGTCAAATTTATGTTTTTTCTTGCCGTAGTTGAAGCGGTAGCTGACAGTTATTAGTCCAACATTGTCATATTTGTATGGTGCACTAGCAGACAATGTTTGTTGATATAGACCTAAATCTATCTTCTCACTATATTTCAGCCTATATGGGTTGTTGTATAAAAGTCTGAAATTCCAGTTGTCTATACTATAAGAAACACTCATGTCAATATTGACAGTAGTATTAGAAATCCTACCAGTTTGGTTATCTATATACTCAGGTTGTGTAAGAAAACCTACTCTTGCCCTCAGTCCTTTATGTTGATATACAATATGCCCCATAGCATAGAGACTATGATGATAAATTGTTTTCCAAACCTTAACCTTGTCGTAGTTATAGAGTAGTCCTGTTCGTACATATAAACGCTTAGGAATAATGTTGTATTGGATTGCTGCTTCGTAATGCTGTTGCCAATTGGTACCGCTATTTTGTACTTTCCAAAGTAATGAATTGCGCTTCTCGTCGTATTCACACATCTTGTATATTGCATTTGTATTCAGATAAAATGTAGCATAGGTCATCCATACAAATCTCTTGGTGATGTTCCATGTATGCGAGAATAAGAAATCATATTTCATATAGTCTTTCAGTTGAGGATTTCCTTGCGTAATCTCATATTCATTGTTTCTGTATTCATCACCAGTACGATTAGCATTGCTTGCTTCTATGCTGGTTGCCTGACCACGTAAATTATATGAATGTTTCTTATATGTGT
>JAFQQY010000030.1 GCA_017410365.1 Prevotella sp. | reverse complement strand
TTGCTCATGCCGGAAGAGTAGTAGTCACGAATTACAGACAATTTAAATTCTTCACTAATGAATCTTCTAATTCTTTTACTCATAGTTTTACACATTTAATTATTAACTCTAAATGTGTCTACCTATATCAGTATAAGACACTTTTCTTTCTTCTGTCCAACATGGTCTATATTCAGGGGAAATGTGATTTTTTGAGCCAAAAGATATGGGAATATTCTTCATAGATTTGGCACGTTATATGTTATTTTATCTTACCTTAGTTCTTCTTTTCTACCGATTATCATAATTCATCAGTTTTATTTATCCCAAAACATCGATAAAATATTCTTTACTCTTGTGCATAAGAAAACAGGAATGGCTCGTGAGTAAATACTGGATATTACCGACAAGCAAAGTGTAGGAACTTTGAACAAGGTGCTTGATGAGTTGGAATACTTCGGATTTATTCTCAAATACAATGGTTATGGGAAGAAGTATAACAAACCATTTACCAATTTATTTACGACTTGTAAATAATATTTTTTGACAGAAATAATCCGACAAAAGAAAAAATGAGTAGATTTGCATTATAAATATCAGTATAATATAGATAAGACTGATTTTAAATAGATAAATATCATTTTATTGATAGATAAATTTGATTGTGAAAGATCAGGTAGTTATTGTAACAGGTGGTGCCAAAGGCATTGGGCGATGCGTTGCCGACGAGTTGGTCACAGGCTTTTGGGCTGCTCGCATCACTGAAATAACAAAAGACGATACCGTATTGACTATTGGAGCGGACCTGCTGGTATTTGCACTTTGCTTTGCGTGATGTTAAAGCAACCTAACCGCATAATCGTGTGTGAGAAGTCTGAAAAAAGACACCGTTTTGTGCAATAGCATTATCCCGATGTGCTACTCACTACTCCCGAAGAATGTCAGGATTTTGTCTTGAGAATTAGCGACCACGGAGAATCCGATAGATTGCATGAAGTAGCAGGAACCGGTGATGCCTTCCGCATCGCGTGGGGATGTGCACGTCCGAATGCCATCGTAACGGTGGTGGCCTTTTGTTGTGATGGAATTGTGAAAAAATAGCCAAAACACAACTTTAAGGTTGGAATATTTGCGTATTCCAACCTTTATTTGTATTTTTGCAATCATAAATTTACAAGGAATGATAACGAAAGAAGAAGTACAGAAATTCTTGAACCAGTTTCATGAGAAGATGAAAATCTTCGGTATCATTTATCGTGATGACCGGGGAAAGAACCAGAAGACGCTTGAAGAACTGGAGATTGTGCCATCATATAGAAGGGTGGTAATAGAAAACCTTGTCGTGGAGGATTATGTACAAGGTCCCGTAGTAGATGAGTTGAATAAACTCGGAGAAATGTGGGTCTTTGGAAAAGATGTGAAAGGTCGTGAAGTATATATCAAAATAATGATTGGTGGGGTAGGATGTCAAACCATTTGTATATCATTCCATATAGCAGAGTATCCGTTGCTATATCCATTTAAAACTGAGGAGGAGTAATTATGAAGAGTCCATTTACAGGTAAAGAAATGAAGCGAGTGTACGAAAAACGTACATGGAACTTCCGAGGTGAGCAGTATGAGTATGAGCATATTGCATGGCTATGTGAGGATTCCGGCGAACAGTTTACTGATGATGAAAGCGATACGGCAGGATTTGTTCAGGTAACTAATCAGTATCGGGCGAAGTATGGTATTCCATACACTGATGAGATAATTGCTGTTCGTCAACGGTACGGAATCAGTGCCGCTAAGATGTCGCTGATTCTAGGTGTTGGTATTAATCAATACCGTTTATACGAGCAAGGAGAAGTACCGAGTGTATCTAATGGTAGGATGATACGCTCCATCATGAATCCGAAGGTGATGCTGGAGATGGTGGAATGCTCCAAGAACGAATTGTCAGTATCTGAATACGAGAAGATCATTAGTAAGGTGCAAGCTATTATCGCAAGCAGTGAGACTTATAAAATGGAGCAGTACGAGACCAGAAGGATTTTCAATACGCCTCGTGGAGCTGACAATGGATATGCACAACTTTCTTTGAACAGGTTGAGGAATATCATGCTATATATTTTAAATAGGTGTGATGAAGTTTGGTGTACCAAAATGAATAAACTCTTGTTCTATACCGATTTCATGTCGTATAGAGAGCGTGGTATGGCAATGACAGGTTTGTCATACCGTGCAATAGACTTCGGACCAGTTCCTGAAAGATGGGATAGGGTATATAGCGAGTTTCCTGAGGTGAGGCAAGAACTTCGTCAGGTAGGTGACTTTGTTGGTAGTGTACTGATTGCTTCAGAGGAATCGGACTATAGTATGTTCACAGACGCAGAACTGAAGGTGCTTGATTCCATCTGCACTCATTTTAGCAAAATGTCATCTCGTGAAATATCTCGAATCAGCCATGATGAAGATGCCTGGCTCAATCACCATGACAAACGTGAGCATATACCATTTGATGATGCATATATGATTAAGGCAATTTGAAAAGACATAGAAATGAATAACTTGAACGAAATATATGTAGCCACAAAAGATAAAGAATACGTTTTGGCAAAGATAGAAGGTCTATGCCAAAAGTATAATAGCCGGAATGGGGTAAACTATGAGCAACAAAAAGCCTTATTCAGAAACTATTGTCATGATACGGTTGAAGTCTTTCATGAATGCTTTGAGACAACCATGTTAGGTATAACCCGTTGTATTATTCAAGTAGAACGGTTTCAAAAACTCGACAATATTGATATAGATGCAGCAAAATGGTTAATATATGATATGCTTTTACATTTGAAGAAACTTGTATCATCGATGATACCCATCAAAGATTTGCCTTCATGTAAGAAACTGATAGGATTATCAGCAGATGATATGATTGCAAAAGCCAAAGACTTAGTGAAATCCGACATTGTGAAAGTTGGTGTCGGAGCAATACTTCTTGCCTCTAAAATTAATGATGTCATAAAAATAGAAGACGTCAAAGATTACTATCACAGAAATTTGGAGGAATTGCAGAATGAGATAAAACTAAAAGGCAATCAAGTGAGTTTTATAGAACAATTCTTACTTGATAAGTTCAATGCCGAAATCGGCTATTGTAATCTTGCTTTAGTCAAGGCTGGCATAGGTATTACAGAGGAGTTAAGGGATATGGCTGAAATAGGCAGGAAGCATATAGAAAAGTATGAGCAAAATCATTTCGCTAGGAATGGAAGTTTTGTCTTGTCTCATAACAGTGAATTTTAGTGAAGTATTAGAAAAAGGTGATAGAAATTACTATTAGAATAAGCATATAAATTGAGAGTTTGACTTTTACGTGTTGGGTAAGTAGTTAATGTGATATAGCAGAATAAATACATGGATGTTATACTGAAAGACAAAATCAGCATTGGCAACTTTTGGTTCAAGAAGTTAATGATTACTAACTAATTATACTATAACTTATGCGAAAATTAATTTTATCTTTTATAACCCTTTTAACTATCTCATCTGCTTATGCTCAGAATGCAGATATGCGAGTAAGTGAACTGATTAATTCTTCCGATTGGTTTACCTTAGAGAGAGAATATTCTCTATTAAAAGATTCTATCCAATATGACTACGTTCGATTGATGGCAGAGGCTATGTTAGCACAAAACTTCAATCGCGAAGCTGAAGCTGTTGATTTATTTCGTACGCTTATAAACTCATATCAGCAGCAGATTGGCGGCAGTAATGTAGCCTTGAGTCTTACAGAGATAATATTAGGTAATTACGAACGATTGGGTATGTACAGCACAGCGGCCGAAAAAGCCGCCAATTTGATAGAACAAATCAAAGCGAGTAATGCACCGATTGATTATAGCAGATTGACGGATATTTACAAAAGAAACCTTTCGCTGAAGGAATATGATGCGCCATCAGTCGTATTTAACAATTCAAAGGATATAAGCATTCCTTTCACAATGGAATGTACCGATACGCTATTGTTTGACAATCAAAATCCTGCATCTAATAGATATTACATTCCAGTAACCGTACATGGGAAAGAATATCAATTTATGTTTGATACGGGAGCAACAACCACCTATTTCTCAAAAAGATTTGCAGACCTCATAGGAGTTGAATTTGTTGGTTACAGTTCCAAATATGGAGATTATGTCTACTTGGATAGCTTACAATTAGGCAATATTACATGTAAGAACATTATAGGAATAGCGCACAATGGAACACCTATTGATAGGGTGGCAACAGTAGATGCAGTTATTGGTATGGATATTCTGCAAAGGTTGGGCGAGATACAAATTGATAACAAAAAAAGGTGCCTTGTGATTCCATCACGCTATACACCAACTCCAAAGTATGGAAAGAATCTACGAAACACTGGTTTTTCATATTATGTAAAGGCTACAGATTCAACAGGCCTATTGAATGTTTTTCTGGACAGTGGTGCCGAAACTGGCTTTACTTACAACTATTTTGTAAAACATAAAGAAGAGTTCTCACAACTTCGCGGGACAAAAGAAATCACCATTGGAAGGGTTGATGGTTTCTACTCAACAATGGCAATTAAGGTCCCTTCAGTGAAGTTTGAAGTTTGTGGTATAGATGTGAATATGCAAGATGTGTATGTCCCATATATGAATTTGCATCACGAGATTAACGATATCGTTTTGGGAGTTGACTTTTTTCAGCAGTATGATAAGGTTATTCTTAACTTCAAGAATATGTTTATGATGATAAAATAAGGCTATTAAATTAAGAATTAGAATTCGTAGGGGACTAATATTTTACAAATTAAACCATACTAAATACAAATACATAGGGCTTTGAGTGAATTGTTTAAGTTAATCCATATTTGTAGATGCTTGTATTTTATCACTTTTTGTCCCAAGAAATAGACATAATAGCAGTATTTGGTCGTTTTGCATTTTAAATGCAATCGTTCGGGAAATGTGAAATTCATCATGTATTTTGTGACGGATTATGTAAAATACGTGCTTAAAAGGATTAAAAACGACTTTTAGCGGACACCAATAATATCAAATACTGCATCGTGCCGCTCGCTGATTCAGGCATTAACCATCGGTCACGAAATTGTGTGTGTGGTGGAATAAGTGGAAGTTGCATTTAGTAATGTAAAACCTACAAAAATATGGATTATATAGGTAAATAATGTAGGATAGAAATTCTCATACATTGCATATAACAAACTATAAAACAGAGAATTAGAGCTAAAAATGTAGGATGTATGATAAATCGTCCTTTTAAAAATATTGAGAAAGAAACATCCGTGTAAGTAGCCTTGACTTTACTTACACGGATGTTAGTTTTGTTATTGTCGTTAGATTTTATTTCTTCAGACGCTTAGCAAGAACTTCTGAAGCCTGCTTTGCTTGTGGATCCTCTGGAGAAAGTGTGAGAATCTTTGTGTAGTAATTGTATGCAGCTTCTTCATTGTCTTCCTTCAACCAGCTTAATGCAGCCATGTAACGGTAGCACTCGATGACACGTGCAATGTCTGCCTTATCCTTCTCAGCCTTAGCTTCGATTGTCTGCATCAGTTTTTCATAATATGGCTTTGCAAGTGCCTGGTCAGACTCTGGGTCCATCATTGTGTTGACACGTGCACGCCAGAAGATAGCATATTCTGTTGCATCTGGATTCTTCTCCATCTCTGCATATACGCCTTCTGCCTTCTTCAGAATTTCTATTTTCTGAGCATTGTCTGATACCTTTGTAGTGTCGCTTGCATACTGGATATACAATTTACCAAGGTCAGCCATTTCTGAAACAGAACTCTTTGAAAGGTTGTTCAGGTATTCCTGATAGCTGCTGATAGCATTCTCATAGTCGCTGAGCTGTTCGTAAGCATCTGACATCTGCTTGTAAACACCTGCACGCTTGTCCTTGTTGTCAATATCCTGCTCAAGTGCCTTCTTGTACATCTCTATAGCCTTAGCACCCTGTTTAGCACCGTTTAGTGCGTTGCCATAGTAAACGTAGTCAAGATATGAGAACTTTGGATCGTCTGACTCGTTAAACAATTTGTTTGCGTATGCCAAAGCGTTGTCAAAATCCTTGAGCTCGGTATAGTTGAACAAAGCAAGACGATTGTATGCAGCATCGCGTGGAGCCTTGCTCAAACCTTGTTTCACGATATCAATACTCTTCTGATACTTCTGTGTGAAGTAGAGTGCCATAGCATATTCTGTAAGGTCGCGGTCAGAGAGGTCTGAAGCATTTGCCTTGGCAAAACTGTTGATAGCATTGTCAAACTCATTAGCTGAGTAATAGAGGTGACCAATCTGTGCATCTACAGCAATGTCAGGACGCTGTGTGCGAAGTTCTTCCAACTTCTGAATAGCACCGTCTGGGCTAATCTTACGGTAAACACTTGCATACTTGTAATATGCTTCTGGATTCTTAGGATCGAAATAGATAGCCTGGTTGTATTGTGTTGCAGCCTTACCGCCATCTTCATTCACTACCTCGATGTCGCCAAGAAGAATATATGCAGGAGCATATTTTCTGTCAGCCTTCAGGGCATATTCAGCGTATACTCTTGCGTTTGCTGTGTCGTTGATTTCAAGGAAAGCCTGACCCATGCCAACCATAACATCAGCCTTTTTCTTGTTCTTCTTGTATACAGCCTTAATCTGGTCTTCTAAGTCTGCTGGCTTGTTCTTGATAATTTTTGTTATTGCTTCAATCTGAGACTGGTTCTCTTGAGCCATAACAGGAGCGCTGAATCCTATCATCAATGCTCCAACTAATAGATATTTTGTTACTTTCATAATCTAGTTTTTTTATTATGTCAATATCAGTGCTTTTTCTTAATTTTGTTACTACTCGTCAGTAACATTAACGTTCCTGACGGTCAGGTCACCTCGTAATGGCAGCAATCCGCTCTTGAAGATGATGAGCTGTCCTTTAGGTGAGGCTATGAACTGAGCAAATCCCCATGGCAGACCGTTTATAGGGTCGTTAACCAATGCATATATGGTTCTTATAAGAGGATAGTTGCCGTTGTATATATAATATTGGTATGGCTTCCAGCTGTTTAGAGGATTTGCTGTCTCCATTCTGCTGACGCTCATTACTCTAATATTCTTCTTGAATGTTACGTTGGTTGTATCGCGCTTGTCGTTCAGCCAGTTTGAACCAATCACGCCAATGGCATTGTCGTGTTTTGAAACGTAGTCGATAACCTCTGCACTTTTGTTAACCGCAGTAATGTGTGGACTATTGATAGGTACACCGCCCAATATTGAATCCACGCAATAGTGAACTGTACTAGATTTTGGGTTGTCAAAGACAACATCAAATTCGCCTAACTTAGAATTTGGATATATGTCTTTCCAATTTGTTGCCTTGCCGCTAAGAATTTTGCGGATGTCGTTAACGGTAATGCAAGAATCAGGATTATTATTGTTGATGATAAATGCCAAACCATCGTATGCCAGTGGCACTGTGATTGGCAAGAACTTTCTGCCTCTGAGGTTTTCGATCTCAGCATCTGTAAATCTGCGTGTTGTGATGGCGAGGCAAGTTTTCTCTTCCATCAGCATATTTATGGCATCAAGCTCGTTTGTATATTTAGGTGTAACCTTTGCTTGTATATAAATGCTGTGAAATACATCAAGCTCTTCGTTGATAATAGGACTGAAACTTTCATCAGAGACGAACTCAATCGCCCCTGATGAATAAGTATCAGTTCTTGCATTCTTAGGCTTGTCGTGCTTACAAGCAGACAAGCCTAAGATAAGAGATAATCCAACTAATATGTTGAATGTGGTTTTTGTCATTCTTTATTGCAATTTAAATGTTACTGGTACGGTGTACTTCACACGTACTGCAGAACCGTTCTGCTTACCAGGAATCCAGTGAGGCATGCTCTTAACAACGCGTGCAGCCTCGCGGTCGAGTGAAGGGTCAACTGACTTGACAACCTTAACATCGGTGATTGAACCATCGCGCTCAACAACGAATGTTACGATTACACGGCCCTGTACTCCATTCTCTTCAGCAATTGCAGGATATTTGATGTTCTTAGAAAGATACTCGAACAAAGCCTGAGGACCACCAGGGAATTCTGGCATCTGCTCAACTACGTCGAACACCTTCTCTTCTTCAACTTCCTGTGCAATAACTTCCTTAGCCTTAAGAACCTCACCCTCAGCTTCGTCGTTACCCTTCACGTCGAATGAACCGATGGCTGTTGTGGTCTTGGCAAGTTCGTCCTGTGACTTAAGCTCGTCTTCTGGTGCTACCTCTTCGTCTTTCTTGATTTCAGGTGCAACGAACTTAACAGAACTCTTTACCTTCTCAACTACCTTCTGCTCAACTTCAATCTTGATAGGTTCCTTACGTTCTACCTTAGGTTCCTTCTTCTGAGCCAATTTAGAAAGTTCAACGTCTGTAGTGATGGCAACCTTAGGACGGTTTGCTTCGTAAATGGCATTACCCAATACGAACAGACCAATCAAAGCAAATGCTGCCAACATTATAATTATTGACTTAAGATTACGCTTGCCAGTGTTCTTGCGAAGCTGGTATGCTCCGTATGCCTGGTTTTTGCCTTCAAAGACGACGTCAACCCATCCGCTGTCTATCAAATCTATTTTTGCCATAGTTTTTAAACTTTTATAGATTAAACATCGACTTATTTAACACCTTTCAAGTCAAGCAGGGCCTGATCGTCTGGAGAAATCTTGTCAATAACGTACTTACTAATACTGCAAATCTGCATTTCATCGAGAGCGTCTACCATATTCTTATAAGTAGATGAATCAAGAGGCTTGATGATAACTGTCAATACAGGAATCTTTTCACCGTCAATCTCACCCTTCTTAATCAGTTCAAGCTCTTTCTGATACTCCTCTTCCTTGATCTGGTCGCTAGCAAACTTCTCATCGAGCTTCTGCTTTGCGAGCATGATACGTGCAACTGGGTTGATACCCTCGGCGGTGTAGTGATTAATCATCTCCTTGCGGATACCGTCAGAGCCCCATGTTGTTTCCTTCATGCACTCAGGATTTGTGTAGTCAGGCTGTCCCTGAATAAAGTAGATTTTGTCGTTCGCACCCAGATAGATTGTAAAGGTATGAGAAGCCTTTGTCTGGCTCTTATCCTGCTCTTCCAGGTTCTGATCATTACTAGGCATGGTTAACTGCATCGACTGAGGCTTGCTCAGAGAGGTACAGAGCATGAAGAATGTGATCAGAAGCATCATCATGTCCACCATAGGCGTAAAGTCTACGCGGACATTCATTTTTTTCTGTTTGCTTTCTTTCTTTTTAGCCATTCTTTAGTCCTCCACCTTTTTATATGATGTAATTAACTGATAGCGGTTCTCGTTCATGTCCTGCAATTCAGACATAACGTTCTTGATAACAGCGTATGGAGTCTCAGCGTCTGCCTTGATACAGATCTTGATGCTTGAGTTAGCACCTCTTGCTGATTTTACCCAATGCTGGAACTCGCTCATGCCCTTTGTGCCGTCTCCGTTGTCAATACTGTCGGTTGGAACACCGAAGTTCTTCATCTGCTCAGCCATCTGTTCTTTTGTAAGACTCAGAAACTGCTCGAAGCTTTCCAGTGGCACACCGATGTTACCGTCTTCACGGAGGTTCTTCATCTGCTGACCGTTCAGCTCGAATCCGAACTTGCTGCACATATCTTCAACTGTCATGACAAGGTCGGTTGTCTTGTCCATGCTCATGAATATCTTTCCTTCCGGATTGATAAGGATATTCAGGACGTCTGATGCTGGAACTTTGGCCTCTGTTACCGAACCTGGTGTGTTAACCTTCACTGGCTCAACCTTCACGAATGTAGATGTCAACATGAAGAAGCACAGAAGAAGGGTCATCACGTCCGACATAGGGGTCATGTCTATCCAGACGTCACTCTTCTTAATTTTTACTTTACCCATAGTGATAAAATTTTAAAGGGTTAGTAGAAATTAAGCCTCGTCTGCGTGGTTTGCGTCGTAAGTCTGAGCGATTGTGTAACCAACTTCGTCAAGTGCGTATGTAAGCTTGTCGATCTTGTTTGTGTATGTGTTGTATGCAACTACAGCCACCCAAGATGTAGCAATACCGGCTGCGGTGTTAACAAGAGCCTCAGAGATACCCATAGAAAGAGCCATAGAGTCACCACCACCACCAGCAGCAAGAGCCTGGAACGAACCGATCATACCGAGCACAGTACCGAAAAGAGCGGTAAGTGTACCAAGTGTAACGATTGTAGCGATGATTGGAAGGTTCATCTGGAGTGTAGGCATTTCGAGCTGAGTAGCCTCTTCGTGAGCCTGCTGGATCTTAGCTACCTTCTGTGCCTTCTTGATACCTGGAGTCTCTTCCATCTGCTGGTATGTGTTAACTGAAGCCAAAACAACGTTAGCTACAGAACCCTGCTGCTTGTCGCAGATAGCGCGAGCCTTAGCGAAATCGTTAGCCTTGATAGCTGCCTTGATTTCAACAACGAACTTCTTCAAAGAACCCTTACCGAAAGCTGTCTTAAGAGCGAAGTAACGCTCGATGCTCAATGCTACTACAGTAAGCAAAAGTGTAAAGATAAGACCTACTACATAACCACCATGGTAAACAGTACCCATAAGGTTCAATGGACGTCCGTTCTCAACATCACCACCTGCGAAGTTGTCTGGATTACCAAGAACGAAATACCAGAAGCTGTAACCGAGGATTAAGCAGATTAACATTACCCAAATCGCTGATTTGATACCTGTGAAGCCCTTACTTTTCTTTGGGCTTGCTGCATTTTTAGTTGTTGCCATAATTAATTTTTTTAATTTTTAGTTATTTATAAATTTAAGTTTGTTGTATGTCGATTTAATGTCTAACTCTGTTAAAAGAAGAAAAAACAGAGGGGATGTCCCGTCTATCTTTTGGCAAAGATAATAATTAAATGCTTACTAAAAGATGATTTAATAACTTTTAACTAAGGAAACGGCGAAAATTAATACTCACCGTTTCCTTTATCGATGTATAGTTTATTTCAATTCTGACAATGCATTTTTTATGCGTCTCATGGCTTCAATTATGTTTTCGTCGCTTGTCGCATAGCTCATTCTGAAACATTCGCTATCGCCAAAAGCGTCGCCGCCTACTGTTGCAACATGACCTTTTTCAAGCAGATACATTGCAAGGTCAGTAGAGTTGTTGATTGTTGTTGTACCGTCTGACTTGCCATAGAAACTGCTGCATTTGGGGAAAAGATAGAATGCTCCTTCCGGCACGTTGACTTCAAGGCCTGGTATGTCTTTGGCCAATTCCACTATCAGATTGCGTCTGCGCTCAAAAGCAACACGCATTTCTTCTACGCAACTTTGATCGGCGGTATATGCAAACTCTGCAGCTTTCTGGCTTACTGAGCATGGACCGCTGGTATATTGTCCTTGCAGTTTGTTGCATCCTTTGACAATCCACTCAGGCGCTGCGATATAACCGATTCTCCAACCAGTCATGGCATAGGCCTTGGAAACGCCGTTCACGATAATGGTACGTTCTTTCATGCCTTCAAACTGGGCAATGCTTTCGTGCTTGCCGATATAGTTGATGTGCTCGTAAATCTCATCTGCAAGTATAAAGAGGTCTTCGTGCTTCTTGATTACATTAGCCAGACCTTCGAGTTCTTCTTTAGAATAAACGCTGCCAGTCGGATTGCTTGGAGAACAGAGGATGATAAGGCGTGTCTTTGGGGTGATGGCAGCTTCAAGCTGTTCTGGAGTCATTTTGAAATTCTGGTCGAAACCTGCTTCAACATAAACAGGGACACCGCCTGCGAGCAATACCATCTGTGGGTATGATACCCAATATGGGGTAGGGATTATCACCTCGTCGCCATCTTCAACCAATGCCATTACAGTATTGCAGACGCTCTGCTTGGCACCATTTGAAACGAGGACTTCGTTCATGGTGTATTCCAGATTGTTCTCGTTCTTGAGCTTCTTAACAATTGCCTTTCTTAAATCAGCATATCCTGGTACAGGTGAGTATGTAGAGTAGTTTTCGTCTATGGCCTTTTTCGCAGCATGTTTTATCAAGTCTGGTGTATTAAAGTCCGGTTCGCCAACACTCATGTTGATAACATCTATGCCCTGAGCTTTCATTTCAGAACTTTTCTGCGACATTGCCAGAGTTGCCGATGGGGCAAGTCTTTGCAAACGATTAGATAATTTTGCCATTTTGTTTGTTGTTTTTTTTTATTTCGGCTGCAAATTTAATATTTTTAATGAAGAATGAAGAATGAAGAATAAAGAATTTTATTCTCGTGCATAAATATTATTAACTATTGAAATCTTCATCTAAGTTCAACATGTGTCCCATGCGCTCTTTCTTTGTTTTCAGATATTTGTAGTCATATTCGTTTGGGGTGACTTCAATGGGAACGTTCTCTACGATTTCAATACCGTATGCCTCCAAACCGACACGTTTCGTCGGGTTGTTTGTCATCAGACGCATTTTGCGCACTCCAAGATAGCGTAGCATTTGTGCTCCGCAACCATAGTCGCGCTCGTCAGGCTTAAAACCTAAGTGAATATTGGCTTCAACGGTATCCATGCCCTCCTCTTGCAGCTTATATGCGGCAATCTTGTTCATGAGTCCGATGCCGCGACCTTCCTGCTGCATGTAAACTAGCACCCCTTTGCCTTCTTTCTCTATTTTCTCTAATGCCTTGTGGAGCTGTTCGCCGCAATCGCAGCGTTTGCTGCCAAGTATATCGCCGGTGGCACAAGATGAATGTACTCTTACAAGTATTGGTTCGTCATCTTTCCATTCACCTTTTATCAGTGCCAGATGCTCAATGCCTGTGCTCTTCTGGCGGAATGGGATGAGTTTGAAGTGCCCATATTGTGTAGGCATGTCTACTTTGTTGCCAACTTCTATCAATGATTCGTTTTTCAGGCGGTAAGCAATCATGTCTTTAATGGAGATAATTTTCATATCCCATTTTTTCCCGAACTCAATCAGTTCGGGCAATCTGGACATAGTGCCGTCATCGTTCATGATTTCCATCAGAACTCCTGCCGGATATAATCCAGACATCTTGCAGAGATCTATCGCTGCCTCTGTGTGACCAGAACGTGCCAGTACCCCATGGTCTTGTGCATATAGCGGATTGACATGGCCAGGCCTGCCAAATGTAGTTGGGGTTGAGTTAGGATCTGCCAGTGCTCTGAGCGTCTGGGCTCTGTCGTATGCAGATACACCTGTGCTACAACCTTCCAGTTTGTCTATAGTTACAGTGAAAGGTGTACCCAAAACCGAGGTGTTGTCTTCAACCTGTCTCGGAAGTTCCAGTTCTTTGCTCCTGCTGATAGTGATAGGTGCGCAGAGTAATCCTCTGGCATGTTTCAGCATGAAGTTCACCATTTCTGGTGTTATCATTTCTGCAGCGCAAATCAAGTCGCCTTCGTTTTCTCTATCTTCATCGTCGACCACGATAACGAACTTGCCAGCCTTGAAATCCTCCAGAGCCTCTTCGATAGTGTTTAATTTTATATCTGCCATTTATTGTATTTGTTTTAATTGCTATTATATATAAATATGTTTAGGCGGTATGCCTCTCTTCTATTCTGCCAATGATGGCGTCGTTGGTCTGCCTGATGGTTTTCAAATCGCGCATCAGTCTAAGTCTGAATCTCCACATTCTAAGATAGAAGTATATGCCCAAAGGCAAGAACAATCCCGTGATTACATTTAGCCATTTGCGTCTGAAAGGACGTGTGTGGGCATCTGGGTTTATTATAGGGTAGTTGTTCAGTTCTTGAAGTATGACTGGGTCTTTGGTGTTGGATAAATCTTCGATTATAGCTTCCAACTCTTCGTTCAGGTCGATAATCTTATGGTCATTGCCCGGTTCAAAGAACACTTTGATAGGATTAGGTGCCTTTAGCAAGTTGTAGCTAGATGTATATTCCGCTATATCTTTGTTTATTTCCTTCAGCCTGTCAGTATCATCTGCATATTGCGGGTCGTTGATTATGACCTCCTTCTTGACGATGTGCCGCTTGATTCTGATGCCAAGGAATGCAAACAAGGCGTTCTTATACATGTCTATGTTGAATACAGTTGAGTCGCTGTTGGCCTTGTATGTAAAGAAGACGGCCAGAGGCGAGAGCACGATCATGGCAATCCACTTGCCGTAAAGAACTGTCCATTCGCCGCTTCGTGCCATACGCATGCCTGAGTTGTCAAAAATATAATATGTGATGAACACGAGTACGGAGATGATTACGGGTACGCCCAAACCTCCTTTGCGGATGATGGCGCCAAGTGGTGCACCGATGAAGAAGAACAACAGGCAAGACAATGATAGAGTAAATTTGTTTATAGCCTCCATGCGATGCATTCTCTCGTTTCTGTTCAAATTTGAAGTGTAGCCGCCTTTTACATCAAGCTCTGTTGTTGTGATTCTGACCTCGTTCAGAGCGCTTTTCATGATGTCGCGCTTCCTGACATTGTTTAGTTTCTGGAAAACAGTATCAATGTCTATAGGGGCAACAGCAACTTCTTTTTCAATTTTTATGGTATCGTGTTGTTTGAGCTTCGGTCTATAAAACGTAGAGTGCTTGGAGCCACGATAGAAGTTGAAGCCTACACTGTCATTGTAATGTCTGATAGAATCTAGGTCGTGGTATATTTTGTCTAAGCCTTTTGAACGTGCGTCTGATGATATGCCAGCCACGTCGGCCATATTGAAATCTCCGTCAAAATCAAGTACGATTTGTTTTTGTATAAATGTTTCTCTTCGATATGGGACACTGGCGCTACCAACCAAATCCTGCGACTTCATGTTTTCAAACCATTCTCCGCTATGCAATGTTAGTAGCAGATGCTTTTTTTCGGCAGTCGATTGCAACATGCCTGAGTCGGCAAGTATAATGGCAGCATCTTCATAACCGCCGTTCATGCGGTAAATCATGATTCCATAAAGCTTACCGGTCTCTATATCTTTTTTCTGTACGTAAATGTTGCAGTTGGGAATACCGTCGTAGAATATTCCTTCGGGTATTTCCAGCTCCGGACTCTTCTGCTTCATAGATAACAGCAAATGGCCAAACGACTTGTTTGCCTCCGGACCTATTACATTCTGGAAATAAAAAGAACTTATTGAGATAATGATGACAATGATTATCAACGACCTGAAAGCCTGCATGAGTGAAATGCCGGCAGCCTTGATGGCGGTGAGCTCGCAACTTTCTCCTAAATTGCCGAAAGTTATCAAAGCAGAAAGCAATATGGCAAGCGGGAATGCCTGCGGCATCAGCATCAGTCCCATGTACCAGAAGAACTGTGCCAACACTTCCATAGAAAGACCCTTTCCAATCAGTTCGTCAACATAGCGCCAAAGAAACTGCATCATCAGCACAAACTGGCAGATGAAGAATGTTGCAATGAATAACAGTCCGAACTGTTTGGCAATAAATATGTCTAACTTTTTTATGCGAAGCATTTATCTCTTTTTGATGCCAATGGCGTTTCGGACTGCAAAATTAGCACAAAAATATCAGAGAGAGGATTATTTTATGGTTTTTTTATTAAAAACTTGGTTATAGTCCGCTTACTCTATGCAGCCTGTCGAGATTCTTCTCCCACAAATCTTTGATGTAGTTTATATCGTCTGCTTCTGCATGGTCGGTAATGAGAAGTGTCAGCATTCCTGTCAATTCGCTTTTGTCAATTCTCATTTCCCAGTAGTCTCCTTCTTCTTCGTGGTCTTCCCACTTGAATCTGATGAGTTTGTGCTTGTCGACTTCCAGAATGTGAGAAGTCTTAACGTCTTGCTGAGTCCATGGCTCGCCCCATGTGAAGGTTACAGCATCTTCTTGTTCTTCAACATAGTCTGCAATCCATTTTTGTAGGCCGGCAGCAGTGCTGATAAGTTCCCAGATGATATTGGGCGATTTTGTGGCCAAAGGATACTCGATTGTAATCTTTTGATGCGTCATGTCGTTCTGGTTAGTATATAAAAATGTTGTTGCCTAAAGTCATAGACGGTACAAATTTACGCTTTTTATTCGTAATGGGCGAATTTTTTTCTGTTTTTTTTTGCAGATTAAAAACTTTGTATTACCTTTGCACCCGCAAAAACGATGATGGCGAGGTAGCTCAGCTGGTTAGAGCGTCGGATTCATAATCCGGAGGTCGTGGGATCGTGCCCCACCCTCGCTACATTGAAAAACTGGCAACTGCACATGTATGTGCGGTTGCTTTTTTTATGTGATAAATATTAGTCCTTGGGCTTTGCGAGATCGTGGGAAATTGATTTATAATATTATAATGTGTAAATTGTTGTATTTTTTCGTCTTTTTAATAATGTTTTCTCATACCTTTTTATTAATTTTGCAAGTCCTAAGTATAAAGATTTTTAATAGAGTATGGCTATAACAAAAAAGATTAAGACCGCATTGGTTTCGGTTTACCACAAGGATGGTTTAGATGAGTTGCTGAAGAAGTTGAACGACGAGGGTGTTAAGTTCCTTTCAACAGGAGGTACACAGACTTTTATCGAGTCGTTGGGCTATGAATGCCAAAAGGTAGAGGATGTTACAACATATCCTTCTATATTGGGCGGACGTGTTAAGACTCTGCACCCAAAGGTGTTTGGAGGTATTCTTGGTCGTCGCGAAAATGAAGGAGATCGTGAACAGATGGCTCAATATGAGATTCCTGAGATTGATTTGGTAATCGTTGACCTCTACCCATTCGAGGATACAGTTGCTAGCGGTGCTTCTGATGCAGACATTATCGAAAAGATAGACATAGGTGGTATCTCTCTGATTCGTGCTGGCGCAAAGAACTTCAACGATGTTGTAATCGTGCCAAGCAAGGCTGAGTATGGTGTGTTGCTTGAGATTCTCAATAAGAAGGGTGCTGAGACAGATATCGAAGAGCGTAAAATGTTCGCAGAACGCGCATTCGGTGTTAGCAGTCACTACGATACAGCAATCCATGCTTGGTTCAGCAAGTAGAAAACCAGGTAGGTGAAGTGAAGAATTGAGCCTTTGAAAACATAGTGGTCTCGACATCTCGCTGCTATTTTTCAGGGGCTCAATTAATCACTTAGTCTCATCAATCCTTCTTTCGTTATCAATAGGTTAAAAACATTATTCAGATTTCCATTTATTCAATTCAGACGCTATGGGATTTTTTTCATTCAGCCAGGATTTGGCTATAGACTTGGGTACAGCCAACACCATCATTATCAGTGATGATAAGATTGTTGTTGACGAACCATCAGTAGTAGCGCTCGACCGTTCCACAAACAAGATGGTTGCTGTTGGAGGAAAGGCAAAGATGATGTATGAGAAGACTCATGAAAACATCAGAACCATTCGTCCGCTTCGTGACGGTGTGATTGCCGACTTCTCTGCTTGCGAGCAGATGATGCGAGGACTAATCAAGATGGTTCACACTGGCCACCGTCTTTTCTCTCCGTCTTTGCGTATGGTCATAGGAGTGCCATCAGGCTCTACGGAAGTAGAACTGCGTGCAGTACGTGACTCTGCAGAGCACGCTAACGGTCGCGATGTTTATCTTATATATGAACCGATGGCTGCTGCTATCGGTATTGGCATTGATGTTGAGGCGCCAGAAGGCAATATGATTGTTGATATAGGTGGCGGCTCAACAGAAATAGCGGTTATCTCACTTGGAGGTATCGTAAGCAACAACTCTATTCGTACTGCAGGAGATGAACTGACAGCAGATATTCAGGAGTATATGAGTCGTCAGCACAACGTAAAAGTCAGTGAACGTATGGCAGAGCGTATCAAGATACATGTAGGTTCTGCTCTTACTGATTTGGAGAACGATGGTCCGGAAGACTTTATCGTTCATGGACCAAACCGTATAACAGCGTTGCCTATGGAAGTGCCGGTTTGTTATCAGGAGATAGCACATTGTCTTGACAAGACTGTTGCTAAGATTGAAAATGCTGTACTTTCAGCTTTGGAGAACACACCGCCAGAATTGTATGCCGATATCGTTAAGAATGGTATCTATCTCTCTGGTGGAGGTGCTTTGCTTCGTGGGCTTGACAAGCGTCTTACAGACAAGATAAACATTAAGTTCCATATTGCAGACGACCCGTTGCATGCTGTTGCTCGTGGTGTCGGCATAGCATTGAAGAATGTAGACCGTTTCTCATTCTTGATGAGATAGAATTTTGACAGTTATGAATTATGGGTTTGGATTAAGCCGATGTCGGCGCGTGTCCGAATTCATAATTCATTGTATTTGATTGTTGCTGATGCGTAATTTATTGGAGTTTCTTGTTAGATACTATCACTGGATGCTATTCGTGCTGCTCGAGGTAGTCAGTGCGATATTGCTGTTTAGAAATAATATCTATCATGGTAGCGTCTGGTTTTCTTCTGCCAATGCAGTGGTAGGATATGTATACGAGAAAGGGGCAGAGGTGGCGGCTTTCTTTTCTCTAGTTGACATAAACAAGCAACTGACGCAGAGGAACTTCTTCTTGGAGCGTAAGGTAAACCAGTTAAGCCGTTTATACGCAGAGGCAACAGCCGATACTACAGCAGCAGAGCGCATAGAGTTGGATTTGCTTGATAAATACAAGCCTATAGCGGCAAAAGTTATTAGTAATTCTTTGCATAGTGCAGACAATTTGATAACTATAGACAAAGGGCGCAGTCATGGCGTTGATGCCAATATGGGTGTGGCATGTGGTACTGGTGTTGTTGGAGTTGTGTGTGTGGCTTCTGACCATTACTCCGTTGTCATGCCGGTTATCAACTCACGTTCACGCATCAGTTGCACAATACGCAACCGTGGCTACTTTGGCTATCTCACATGGCAGGGCGGAGATACGAGAATCGCATATCTGGAAGACATACCAAGGCATGCTACTTTCGAGAAAGGAGACTGGGTTGAAACCAATGGCTATTCGTCAATATTTCCTCAAGGGATATTGGTCGGAAAGATTCTGGATGTAAGCAATTCGCGCGATGGACTTTCCTATAGGATGAAGATACAGCTTAGTACAGACTTTGGAAAGCTGAGAGATGTGTGCGTCATTAGTGATATGGAATTGGTAGAAAGTGGTCGCTTGATGCAAATTGCACGTGACTCGCTGAATAATAAGAACTGATAAACATAATAGTTATTTGATTTATGAATATCAACATTCTTAAGCGCATTTCGTTCATGCTTGTGTTGTGTCTGATGCAGGCATTGGTTCTCAATCATATCCATATTTTCGGATGTGCAACACCTTTGCTTTATGTCTACCTGGTGCTTCTTTTTCCTCGCGACATGGCTAAATGGGCTGTTCTTGTGTGGGCTTTCGTTATGGGTGTTATTATCGATATCTTTTCTAATACGCCAGGCGTAGCATCTGCATCTCTTACAGCAATCGCAGCCATACAACCATATTTCTTCAGCTTGTTTATACAACACGATGCACCTGAAGATGTCAAACCATCATTGCGATATCTCGGATTTGGCAAATTCGCTTTCTATGTATTTGTTCTTGTGCTCGCATATTGTTTGCTGTTCTTTACACTCGAAACATTCCATTTCTTTAATCTTATTTATTGGGTTGAGTGTATCATAGGCAGTACATTGATTACAACTGTTTTAATTCTTACATTGGAAAGTATTAAGGTAAGGTGAAGAACTACGAGTTTGGTAAGAGAAAATATGTAGTCGGCGGTGTGGCAACAGCCATTGTTCTTGTTTACATCATCCGTCTGTTCACTCTTCAGTTGATGAGTGACGACTATAAGAAGAATGCCGATTCAAATGCTTTCCTAAAAAAAATTGACTATCCGTCACGTGGTATTATAACCGATCGCAATGGAGAATTGCTGGTATACAATCAACCGGCATACGATATCATGGTCGTTATGAACGAGGCGAAAGGAAAACTCGATACGCTTGAGCTGTGCAAGACCTTGAATATTACTAAAGAAGACTTTGATGCACGGATGGCAAAGGTTAAGGACTATGCTCGCAATCCCGGTTATTCCCGCTTCACCCAGCAGCTATTCATGGCCCAACTATCAGATGCTGAGTTCAGTATCTTTCAGGAAAAGATGTATCGTTTCCCTGGATTCTACATTCAGCGCCGAAGCATTCGTCAGTACAACCATCCCTATGCTGCTCATGTGCTGGGAGATGTTGCGGAGGTTTCGCCCGCGGACATTGAGTCAGATAACTATTATCAGCCAGGCGACTATATAGGCAAGTTGGGTGTTGAGCGTAGTTATGAGAAGCAGTTACGCGGAGAAAAGGGTATGCAGATATTGTTGCGCGATGTGCATGGCAGAATAAAAGGCCGCTATCAGGATGGCGCTTTTGACAGGCAACCCGTTCCGGGAAAGAATCTGACTTTGAGCATTGATTATAAGTTGCAGGCATTAGGCGAACGACTTTTAGAAGGTAAAATAGGCAGTATCGTAGCCATTGAGCCTGCAACAGGCGAAATACTTTGTATGGTTTCTTCGCCAACCTACGACCCGCGAATGATGGTTGGACGCCAGAGAAGCAAGAATCACCATACTCTTAGCCGTGACCCTCAAAAACCATTGCTTAATAGAAGCATTATGGGACAATATCCTCCAGGTTCAACATTCAAGACTACGCAAGGACTGACATATATGACAGAAGGAGTTATAAACAGCTCTACTCATTATTATTGTTCGCATGGTTTCAGTTTCAGAGGCCTACATGTTGGTTGTCATGGGCATGCACCGAGCTTGTCGTTAGTGCCAGCACTAAGCACTTCGTGCAATGGATTCTTCTGTTGGGGGCTATATCACATGATTGGCAATAAGAAGAAGTATGGCAGTGTGCAAGAAGCGATGAATACATGGCGCGATTATATGGTGAGTATGGGATTCGGCTATCGTTTGGGCGTTGATTTGCCAGGAGAAAAACGCGGATTTATACCTAATGCCAGTACTTATGATAAAGCATATCGAGGCTCTTGGAACGGACTGACTATAATCAGTATTTCGATAGGTCAGGGTGAAGTGACAGCCACCCCTCTTCAAATAGCCAATCTTGGTGCGACGATAGCAAACAGAGGTTATTATTATGTGCCTCATGTTGTGCGTAAGATACAAGATGAGCAGCTTGATACATTATACACCCGCCCACGTCATACAATGGCAGTCAAGGCAGCTTATGACGATGTTGTTAAGGGTATGCGTTCTGCTGTTTTGGGTGGAACATGCAGAGCCTTGGCCAAATACGATTTTGAAGTTTGCGGAAAAACAGGTACTGCACAGAATCGTGGTCGCGACCACTCCGCCTTTATGGGTTTTGCACCGATGGACAATCCGAAAATTGCTGTGGCTGTTTATGTAGAGAATGGCGGTTGGGGAGCTGATTACGGTGTGCCATTAGGTGGTTTGATAATGGAACAATATATAAAAGGAGAACTGTCGGAAGAGTCAAAGTTGAAAGCCGACGAGTTCCAGAAACGAAGAATCAATTATGGCACAAGTAGCAGATAAGAAGACGGGCTTGCTCGGTTCACTTGACTGGTGGACCATAATTATCTATATTGCCCTGCTCACGT
Source organism: Prevotella sp. (assembly GCA_017410365.1). Lineage (GTDB taxonomy): Bacteria > Bacteroidota > Bacteroidia > Bacteroidales > Bacteroidaceae > Prevotella. The sequence goes on along the minus strand of JAFQQY010000030.1, from coordinate 33,756 downwards.
TTGGATGGATAAGCGTGTGCGGTGCAAGCTACACATTTGGCGAAACCGATATCTTCAGTACGTCTACTCCTTCTGGTATGCAGATAGTGTGGATAGGTACGTCGTTGTGCTTAGGAATGGTTTTGCTTTTGCTTGACCATCGCATGTACGACACATTTGCCTATGTCATTTTTGCTATTCTTCTACTGCTGCTGTTCGCCACAATTTTTAATCCGCATCAGATTAAGGGTTCGCGGTCTTGGCTGGTGCTTGGTCCTCTGCGACTGCAACCGGCAGAATTCGCAAAGTTTGCCACGGCGTTGGCATTGGCAAAGTTTATGGGGTCTTATGGATATAATATCTATAAGGTAAGGGATTTCTGCATAACCCTTGCCATTGCTCTTACGCCAATGCTCTTTATTATAATGCAACGTGAAACAGGCTCGGCTCTCGTTTATCTGGCATTCTTTTTGGTTTTTTATCGCGAAGGAATGGCTGGCAGTGTGCTTTTCACAGGTGTCGCAGCTGTTGTATATTTCGTTGTTGGCATAAAATTCGCCGATAGCTTGTTGTGGGAGACCCCGACCTCGTTGGGCAGGTTTTGGGTATTCTTGCTGATACATCTCTTTACGGCAGGAATGGTTGGCATATATTGCAAGAATAGGAATAAGGCACTATATTTGGTTTTAGTAAATGTTGGACTTGCTTTGTTGTTCTTGCTTTTTTCAAAATATGTAATACCTTTTGATATTACATGGGTACAGTTGATTCTTAGTCTGTTTACAGTTGGCTATCTTATATGGAGTGGGGTAGGCGAGCGCATTCGCAACTATTATCTAATTTCTGTTTTCACTATAGGTTCTGTTGCGTTTTATTATTCAGCTGACTATGTGCAGAATAATGTATTTGAACCTCATCAGCGCAAGCGCGTTGAGGTATTGCTAGGTCTTGTTGAGGATAAGAACGATGCTGGTTATAATGTTTATCAGAGTCAGATAGCCATTGGTTCTGGAGGTTTGAAAGGCAAAGGGTTTCTTAATGGAACTCAGACAAAATTGCGATTTGTGCCAGAGCAGCATACTGACTTTATATTCTGTACTGTTGGCGAGGAGGAAGGCTTTCTTGGTTCTGCCAGTGTATTGCTGCTGTTCCTTGCGTTGATATTGCGACTTATCTATCTTGCTGAGCGGCAGCCCACAGCATTCGGGCGTGTTTATGGTTATTCCGTTTTGTCAATTTTCCTTTTTCATGTGTTTATCAATGTCGGTATGGTGCTCGGACTGACTCCTGTTATTGGCATACCGTTGCCGTTCTTCAGTTATGGAGGTTCTTCTCTTTGGGGCTTTACCTTCCTGCTGTTCATATTCCTTCGTATAGATGCAGGCCGAAACAGTAGTAGAGCATAATACTATTTCCTAGTCAATTTTATACCAATATCAGTAATCCCGACGATTTCTTCCTGACGCATGTTGTGCCAGATTTTATATACTACAGAGTCGTTTGCATTAATTACAGCTTCATGTAAGGGATATTCGTATTGGTATATGCTTAGCCCATTTCCTAATATGTTTCCGATGCTATCAGTAAAGTTACAGACCAAAGTGTCTTCCATGGTAGTTTGTTCTGGATATATTGTCTGTTCTACAACCAGTGTTATGCTTTTGTATGGATAATCGTTAGAAATGCGGGCGCCTACGTGGCATTCAAATGTGCCCGAATCTCTAAAGGCTCCTATATTATATAATAAGGTGTCGGTTTTATTCCAACCTTCTAAGTCTGTATGTTCGAAATGGTAATAAACGGTCTTACGGTTGCATGAGGTCATGAAGGCCGATGCAACCGTAAGTATGATTAATGCAATTATTGTTCTATTGCTCTTGAGCATTATTGTTCTGCTGTTGTCCGTTTTTGTGTTGACGGTGGTTGTTTCTCTTGTTCTTATGTTTGTGCTGGCGGTTCTGATTGTTGCTTACTCCACTTTGTCCTGCGTTTTCGCTTGGTGGTGTAGCATTCGCATTATTGGCATTGCTGGCGTTCTCATTTTGCTGTGCTTGCTGGGTCACTTCGTTCTGGTTGTTCTTGTGCCCGTTGCCACCTTGCTTTTTCTTCTTTTTCTTTGCTTTGTCAAAGCGACTGATGTCACCTTGAAGCAGGTCGACTGTCCCATTTACGTTAGTCTCAACCTTCCCCTCACCTTGCAATGTAAGTGGTTTTTCGCCGCGTCTGTTCATCTCGATAATGTCTTTGGCTCTTGCTGCACTGATAGTTTCGAGATTTGCAGCAATGCGCTTGTCGGTAGAGTAGGTTATCATGCCAGCCATTATGTCCGACTTGAACAGATAGTAGTCGTTGTCCTGTGTTTGCAACACAACCTCCTTGCTTGGCAGTTTCTTGCCAGCCTCAATATAGCTGTCTACCTCGTAATTCAGGCAGCACTTTAATTTGGCACACATGCCTGCTAGCTTCTGAGGATTTAGCGATATGTCTTGGAATCTTGCAGCATTTGTGCTTACGCTGATGAAGTTTTTCATCCATGTCGCGCAGCATAGTTCTCTGCCGCATGGTCCGGTACCGCCAATACGTCCTGCTTCTTGGCGTGCACCAATCTGTTTCATCTCTATTCTTACGTGGAAAGTGTCAGCCAGTACCTTTATCAGTTGTCGGAAGTCTACACGCTCGTCCGCAATATAGTAGAAAATAGCTTTGTTGCAGTCGCCCTGATATTCCACGTCGCCAATCTTCATCTGTAATCCTAAGTCTTTTGCTATTTGGCGACTTTCAATCATTGTTTCGTGCTCACGTGCTTTCGCCTCGCGATATTTATCCATATCTATAGGACGCGCCAGTCGGTAGATGCGTTTGATGTCGTCAGCTGATCTAATGTTGGCTTTTTTCATTTGCATCTTTGCCAATCGGCCTGTCAACGTCACCACTCCGATGTCGTGTCCGGGACTTGCTTCAACAGCTACAATGTCTCCTTTCTTCAGTGGCAGGTTGTTGACATTATGATAGTAGCCTTTTCTTGTGTGCTTGAACTGCACTTCTACAAGGTCGGTACTTTCTGCATTGCCAGGAACATCGGCTAGCCAGTCGTATGTATTTAATTGACGGTCTTGTCTGCCTACGCCTTTTTTCGACAAGCCGCGGCTTCCGCCCGTCATTATTTCGTGTTCTTTGTCTTTTTCCATATTATAGTTTGGGGTTTTCTTGTTATTTTTTTTGAAGCAACAGCACTATCATCTGCATAGCCAAATCGAAGAACACAATCTTTCCGTTGGCATTTTGCCCGATGTCGCGTATTGCTCTATTTGTTATGTCATAAATCTGCAGTATGTTGTTCTCGTTTATGAATCGTGCAAAGTTCTTGGCGAAATCCTCTTCGCGCTGAGTCATGTACACCAATTCCGAGTTGTTGAAATTGTATATAAAGTTTTCGCGAATCAGTCGGAGGAAATACTCAAGAAACCTTTTCTGCTTTTCTCTTCCGAATCCAGCTATTGTTTCGCTCCACTTCTTTATTTCCTTGATGTTGCGCATATATGCCAGGCGCATTACGTGTTGAAACATGTCAAGAAACAACTCGTTCTCGCCTCCTGCCTGAAGTTCTTCAAGTGCTTTCTGCCAATTTCCGTTTGCCAGTCGGGCAATTCTTTTTGCTGCCTCTTCGCTGATAGCCCTTTGTTCTATAAGAGCTTTGAACATGCTTTCATAGTCAATTTTCTTGACGTCAATTCGCTGTGTTCGGCTTTTAATTGTTTCTAGCAGTTTGTCAGGTTCTTCGCATGCCATGATAAACACCGTATGCATAGGAGGCTCTTCCAATAGCTTGAGCAGTTTGTTTGCACATTCGATGTTCATCCTTTCTGGTAGCCAGATGATGGATACCTTGTAGCCACCCTGACTTGATTTCAGACTGAGTTTTCTTGTCAGGTTGTCGCTCTCGCCTGCTGTTATTATGGCTTGTTGGTTTTCTGCGCCTATTTCCTGCATCCACTGGTCCATGGTAAAGTAAGGACCGCTTTTCAGCATATTGTGCCATTCGCGAATGAAGTCATCGCTTATTGGCTTGTGGTCGCTTCCCATACTTGGCAGTTTTATAGTTGGAAAACTGAAATGCAGATCCGGATGCTCCATTTTGGCAAGCATGGCATGCTGCGAAGCCGAAGTGTCCAGCAGATGACAAGCAAAAGCCATTGCCAATGCCATTTTGCCACAACCCTTAGGGCCGCATAGCATTATGGCATGAGGCATTCTGCCTTCGCGATGCATTTGCATCAGTCTTTGCTTTATATCTTCTTGACCAATTACCTCGTTGAATGTCATGTTGCCAATTATATACAAATCGTTGCAAAATTACGAATTTTAAAGAAGAATGAAGACTGATTGTCGAGATTTTTTTCAAAACGAAAAATAAACCTCTGTGATTTCTATTGAAATCGTAGAGGTGAATGCCGGCACTTGGTGCCGCAGTACCAAATGCCTGTATATTATCAGGCGTAGCATTTTAATATAAATTAACGGGGAAAGTCCTTAATAAACACTAAAAACTAGTTATATTTACAAAATATATTATCGTTTAATTATAATTGATTTAATTTATTATGGGATTTTTAGAAGCAATTAAAACTTGTTTTGGCAAGTTTATGACATTCGGCGGTCGTGCTCGTCGTTCTGAGTTTTGGTGGTTTTGCCTGCTTAACTTTATTATCGGTTGTATTCCATTTGTAGGTTGGATATGGGGACTGATAGTTCTTATTCCATCTATAGCTGTTGGTATTCGTCGTCTGCATGATACAGGCCGTAGCGGTTGGTGGTATCTGTTGGTGCTTGTTCCATTAGTAAACCTTCTTCTCATTTACTTCTTCATTTGCGACAGCCAGGCTGGTTCAAATGAATATGGCGAGAACCCAAAGGGTATGTAATTATTGATAGTTAAAAATAAAAATGCTGGGGCAGTTATGCTCCAGCATTTTTATTATTGTTAATAGGACTTATAGGACTAATTAGCCACATAAGTCCTATTAACTCCATTACATCTTAACCTTATACAGGCGGAATGTCATAGCTGGAACATTGTCGTTGAGTACAGTGTTCTTCTTTCCTGCTTCACACTTCATGTTGCCCTTCTGAGGAACAATCTTTTCAGGATTGTCAAGCGTGTTGTCTGCATCCATGTCTGGGCTTGATAATGTGAGTAGTTCAACGTCTTTCTCACCTTTCAATCCCTTCAGGTTGATGCTTACAGGCTGGTCAGACTTGCTTGTGTTGGCAATCTTAATGATGACGGTACCCTCGTTCTTGTCGATAACAGAACTTGCAAACAGACCGTCCTGTCCTTCCTGTCCAGCAATAGGCTTCTTGTCCATGGTCATGGTCAGCACGTTTGTACCCTTGTTCATTGCGTACATCTGCTGTACATAATAACTAACAGACTTGAACATGCGTGTATTGTCAAACCAAATCAGGTCAGGACGCCATTGCCATCCCTCTACGTGTGCAAAGAGAGGAGCGTATGCAGTCATGTGAACGATGTCGGCATTGCGCTCAAGATCTGTCATGAATGCAGCTTCATAGAGTGAAGCCTCGAAGTGGTTCCACTTCTTGCCGCGTCCATGGCAAGCATATTCGCCGGCGAACACCTTCGGACCCTTGCGGTCGTAACTTTCATAACGCAGACCGCTCTTCAGGAACCATGACTCTGGGCGATAGAAATGCTCGTCAACCAAGTCGACCTTCTGTTCCTTCATTGCCTTCCATCCTATCTCAAACATCTTGCCTTCAGAGTCAGGACCGCTGGTACCGATAATCTTTATTTCTGGATATTTAGCGCGGATGGCTTCTACGAATGGCTTCAGACGTTCAAAATAGAGAGTGTCCCACTGCTCGTTGCCCACGCCAATCATTGTCATGTTGAATGGTTCTGGATGACCCATCTCAGCACGCTTTTTACCCCATTCAGTGTTAACGTCGCCATTGGCAAACTCAATCAGGTCAAGACAATCGTCTATATATGGTTGCAATTCGTCGACAGGCACGTGAGCCTTAGGATTGTTGCGGTTCTGGAATTGGCAAGACAATCCAACGCTGAGTACCGGTAGTGGTTCAGCCTTGATGTCTTCACATAGCAGGAAGTACTCATAGAAACCCAGTCCGTAGCTCTGATAATAGTCTGGATAGAAACGATGTGTGAAAGTGTGCTGCCAACGGTTGCCGTTCAGCGGACGGTTTTCAACCGGACCGATAGAATTCTTCCACTGATAGCGTGTCTCAAGGTCGGTACCCTCAACAATACATCCGCCTGGGAATCGGAACACGCCAGGATGCTGGTCTGCCAACGCCTGCACGAGATCGCGGCGCAAACCGTTCTCACGATTGTTGTATGTGTTTACTGGGAAGAGACTGATGTGCTCTAAAGCGGCAGCGTTTCTTCCTTCAAGGAAAATGCGTAGCTTTGCCTTGTTCATAGTTATGTTTGACTTCAGGCGCAGTTCGTATTTCTTCCATTCGTTGCCTTTAATGTCAAGGCGTGCAGAAGCAAAGTCCTGACCTTCGCCCATAGAACTCTCGTTTATCAACTGGACAGTGATGCGTGCAGTGCCCTTTGGGGCCTTTGCCCAAACTGTAAATCGATATTCTTCGCCTTTCAGTACGCCAATGCCGAAATAACCCTCGTTTGTCAGACCTGAACGGCGGTCGCTATGCTTGGCATCGTTAAGAACTACGTAGTGTGGGCAACGCTCAAACGGTCCGTCGTTCTTCAGTTCTACATTGCCGAAAGTCTGCCAGCCCATGAAGTTCTGTGGGAACTCAAATGAGCGGTTTTTAATTTTCTCTCCATAAAGACCTCCGTCGGCAGCATAGTTGATGTCTTCAAAGAACATGCCATACATCGTTGGCTGGATTTGCGCACCGATTTTTTTTGTGTTGATTTCCATGACGTGCGTCTGGGCCGCAGCTGCCATGGCAGTTGATAGTGCTAAAGCACAAGTCAGTTTTCTGAAATTCATAGTTATTTTAGTGTAATTGTTATACTTTCTCGACAAAATTAGTTAAAAACTTTCTTTGTAGCAAGAAAATCCGATGAAAAGTATTATATTTGTACCTAAATAATATAGTAACTATAATTATTTGTTATTACTAACTTTAAACTGATATTATAAAGAACATGAAAACAGTATTGATAGCAGAAGATAATGACAGCAACTATATGCTGATGACTTATATCTTGAAAAAATCTTACCAGACGCTTCGTGCTTTAAACGGACAAGAGGCTGTCGACATGGTGAGAAACGGTGGCATTGACCTTGTGCTGATGGATATGAAGATGCCGGTTATGGATGGGCTTGAAGCCACAAGGATTATCAAGTCTGAGTATCCTGATTTGCCTGTTCTTGCTCTTACAGCAAATGCCTTCGACCGTGACCGCGAAATGGCGCTCGACGCAGGATGCAATGAATTTATGTCAAAGCCGGTAAGCAGCCAACTTTGCTTGAGTACAATAGCCAAGTATATAGGCGGTACAGAATGATATCGCTTGATTTGAAACCTAAACCTTTTACCTTATATATGACACAGCAAGAACTGCAACAGGCTTACGAGAAGCAAACTGCAGAATTAGAACTTTATAAAAAGATAGTCGAAGCTCAATCGTCATTTATATTTATCTTCGACAGCGATTTCATATTGTGCGATGTCATCATGTCATCGTCAGCCCAGTTGTTGCATACACGTGAAGAACTTATAGGCACAGACGGCCGTATGATATATTCTCCGGAGGTATCTGAACTCTACATAGAGAATATAAAAGAGTGTTTGCTTGAAAACAAAAAAAGGGAAATAGAATATCCGCTTCAGTCAGAAGACCTGGTATATTACTTTAAGGCACGCTTGGTACCATTGGACAACGGTAAGGTTATGGCTATCATACGCGATATAACTGACCGAATGATGCAGTTTTCAGAATTGCATCAGGCAAAAATAGCGTCGGAAGAGGCAGGTAAGGCGAAAACAGTGTTTCTTTCAAACATGAGCCATGAGATACGTACTCCGCTTAATGCCATTGTGGGATTCTCGGAACTATTGACAGACTCCGATAACGAAGAAGAAAAGGTAATATACAAGGACTTGATTAAGAAGAATACAGCCCAGTTGCTGCAACTTGTAAATGAGGTCCTCGACCTGTCGCGAATGGAATCGGGCAAGATGGAGATGAACTTTGCAGAACATTCTCTTACCGAACTTCTCATAGAAACCCACATGGTGCACAGCCTTAAGATTCCAAGTGGCATAGAACTGAAACTGGAACTGCCTGAAGAAAATATAATGGTGATGACGGACCGCAACCGTTTCCTGCAGGTGATGTCTAATTTCGTATCAAATGCAATAAAGAACACTACAGAGGGTAGCATAACTCTGAAACTGGAGTCTGACGGAGAGTGGGCGCGTGCGTCAGTAATAGATACAGGTAGAGGAATTCCCAAAGACCATATAAAGACCATATTCGAGCGCTTTGAGAAAGTCAATGATTTCGTGCCTGGTGCAGGTCTCGGTCTTTCTATATGCAAGAGCATAGTCGACCAGTTCGGGGGTAAGATAGATGTAGAGTCGGAAGAAGGTGTAGGCAGTACTTTCAGCGTCTCATTGCGCGAGCATGTTGACTTTATTCGACAGCGTAGTGTGGGAGATCGTCCGCGAATACTTATTTCCAAGGATAATGATGTCGATTGCGACGATATAACTAAAGTATTGTCAGAAGACTATGAAGTGCTATGGGCAGAAAATAAAGAAGAGGTAATGGACAAATTATATTATCTGAAGCCAGATTTGTTGGTGCTTGACATTGCTTTTGGTGGTGAAGCCACATCTCTTGACCTTGTTTCGTATGTCCGTACCGAGGCTTTCAACATCCCTATCATTGTCACGATAGAGCAGTTGCAGTATACTCAGCAGCAGAAAGCCCGCCATGCCGGGTGTCGTCGCATACTGAGCAAGCCCTACGCACCGGGTCAGTTGAAGGCTCTTGCCGACATATATCTGAAACGAGATTATTAAAGACCAATTGACATATAAAAACTAACCCTATCATTTAGCGAGTCTAAGTGATAGGGTTAGTTGTTGTAACCGATAGGGTTAGCATGGCTAAGTGGATGCTTTATGAAATCATTTTATCAGTATCTTTTCCTTAACCTGTTGCTTTGCCGTTTCTACATTAATTATATATATACCTTGGTGAAGTTCAAACTCGGTGCTGTTGCCTACATTCACATCGCTGTATACTCTTCTTCCTGCCACATCGTTAACGGTTATGCTTGTCATGTCTTCTGCTGGAGAAACAATGCTCACGCTCTTTCCGTCGATACTGATGACTGGCGTAGTGGCAATGCTGCCACCGCTCAGGTCTGATGTTACGAGATAGTAGCGTCCTACGTTTTTTCCGCTAATGCTAACCGTACTTCCAGAACTGATGATAGGTGTTGATTTGTCTTCGAGCAAGTCATATAAATACAATTCTTCGCTGAAATTCTCTACGCCGTTGAATGTCAGGCTTACGGCACTATCGTCATTGCTCTCAATGCCCAGCGGCACTCCGTTCAGCGATTTCCTTACATTAATGGCAGCAGCCTTGTCACCTGACATTGTGAATACTGTTGGTGCATCTGCCAAATGCGAATCAAACAGAGCCTCGGCATCCTCGCCATGCTTGAAACCGCTATTGGCGTTGTCCCTGCATGCCACGAGTGCGCTGCTTGTCATGCCGTTTCGCATTGCCGTTATTCGCAGTGTTGGTGTGTGGCTTGCTGTGCTTCTCGTCATCAGAACATCGCCAGTTGCCGCTACAGCCATATCCTTAGTGAATATAACCTTAAGTTCTCCACCTTTATCGTCTGTCTTTCTTACGAAGAATGCCTGAAGCGGAGCTATATCGCCTGTTGACGCTACATCTGTACTCAACCAGTTTTGAGTTTCATCCTTTACACCCGTTGTATAGCTGCTGCTTGTCAGAATCCAATATGTTCCGTCGAGCGATGGGTTGTAGTCTTTGTCGAAGAACTTGTCGAGGTCAAGTGCGCTCATAAACGGATTGCCCACGAGATAATATTCGTTATCATTGCTGTTGTTCGTAAGCGTGACGGTCATGCTTCCATCTGTACCAATATTATCGGTGAACAACTTGCCGGCGTTGTTCCTCAATGTGGTCAGGTCGGCAGTCTTTGACCCGTTCGTTTCGTCGTCGCCCATATAATAATTATATGTATTATCAGCCTTTGGCAATCTGAGCAGCACATCTCTTTTCCCTTCTTCTTTGTTGTAACCATCAATATCTGTGACATCCACACGTACAGAGAATCCGTTGATACCAAACGGCACCTTCACATCGTTATACTCCTTGCTCCAGTTGAATACGCGTGCCACATTGGCTGTAGCCGTTTCGCTTTCAAGCCCAGGAGGAGTCTTGTTAATCAATTGGTCGCGCTCTAATCTGTATATCGTAGCTTCAGCCTTATCCCATGCCTGTTGATAAACGGCTGGCTTCAGTCGGCTATAATTCGTGTTGTCATAATTTATATCGTAGAAATAAGCCGTGTTCTGCTTGGCTGTATTTCGTGGCAGGTACATATCGCCCGAAACCACTCCCTGCAGTGGCGATGACAGTGCATACCATCTTTTGGATTCCAACGCATACTCCACCCATGCCTTATTGTAATTCAACAGATGCGTGTTCAGCATCTGACTGCTTGGCGCGAAGTTTATCTCGTCGCAGGTGTTGGTATAGAAAGGCACGCAGTAAACCTGATTATCATTAGGAGACCATCCCGTTACAGTTGGTTCCTGTCTGTCTGCTGCTAGATGATACTCAATGTCTGTAGTATGCGTAATGCTGCTTGTCAGATCTAATATGCCATCACTCTTTGCTTCTATTGCGCTAAGGCTACTATACGTATTTCCGGTACCGTCGGCTGTCTGCATCAACACATTTGTGAAGTTCATCGGCACAAGTCCGTTGCTTGTTGTGTTCTGCTCGTTGGTCAGTCGTCCTGCATCAGTATATTTCGTTTCACCATTGTTCAGTTCGCTGTTGTCCGCACGGCGCCAGTTCCTGTCGTTGGTCCAGTCATTATTGCCGGCACCTCCAGTCCATACCTGATATTCCGGTACTATATACATAGGTATCAGCAAGTCGCCATTACAGGTATTTGTATTACTGCTTGCATCCTGTTCAATGAACGATGTCTTCAGCGTATATCTGTATCCCTCCTTTGGCTTGAAGTCGGAGTTGAATGTCAGTTGCACATAGTCTTCATAATTTTTGTCTTCTGCCGATTTAACTATTGTATGCATCTTGCCCACAAATCTCATCTCCAGATTGTCGTTTACCTTGTTGTAAGAAATCATCTCGGGGTCGTTTGTTTCTGCCAGATATACGGCGGCAAAGTTGTCTGCGTCTGATTTCTTTTGAACACTAATTGTAGAGTAACCTCCTGTGCCCGATAGTGCCACCTGTCTTAGCGGAATGAACAGAGCCTTTTCGTTGCTTGCATCAGCCGTTACTTCCTTTATTTGCTCCAGTCCGATGCGTAGCGGCACTTCCTGCATGTAATCAGGATAAGTGGCTTTCTTAAAACCATCGAGGGCTGTTGGAGCTTTGCTGTTTACCCTTAATGATATCTCCATAGGGTCGTTGCAGTATCCTTCATACGATTCTATTTGATTATCAACAGGTATCACAACCACATTCATCATATTATCGCCAGAGTTCACAACCTTAACATTGAGAGCTGCCTGATATAAATACAATTTGCCTTTAGGCGCAAGGAGTTCTTTGAGGCTTGCCGCATGGTCTACAGTGAATTCTCCCTTTGCTGGCTCATCATTATATATTGTGGCGTCAGGATACTCTTTTCGGAACATATCGCGAACATCTTTTGCGCTATATTCCTTATCAGGGAGTTTGGCTGTATAGCTTGTTCTATCGCCATTCCACCAGTCATAGAACAGGTCTACTTTTACTTCAACACTATTATTGTTTATTCCCTGCATTTCTGCTTTGATAGTTGCTATCTGATTTTCACAGAAATCATTATCTTCAGTACTCATTGTACCATCGAATCGCACCATAGTACCTGCAGACACATTAAACTCAGCCAAAGGAGCACATTTCTCATTACTGATATTAAAGAATGTTGCAGGATTGTTAATGACAGGCTCTTCTTTTGTTGCATGGAACAAAATATAGTAAGGCTTGTTAAGTTCAAGTGCCGACGATTTGTAAAGAGTAATATTTGAGACTATGGCATTATCCCCATTCATGTTTGCAGATTTAATACCAATAAGTTTCGCCTGCCCAAAATCGTCATGTGCTTTTATGGCATTCAAATCAACCTTCCAATAATCACAACCCTCAGGTTTTGTTATCAGATTCGTGTAGCCATCGGCAATGTTTTTAGAAATCGTATTATTCTTGTCAAGGAAGAAACATCGCACGCGGTTACCCTCTGTTTGATAAATTCGCAATTCTTCATATCCACCAAGATCTGTATATCTTGTTGGATCTCCTGCATCATTATGACCATAAACAACTTGAACACTATTCCCAGTGCCAACATTCCACACAGGGATCTCTGAATGCCAGTTACCATCTCTTTTAATATAATATGCCATGTTTTTAAGAGAAGTCTCACCTGCTGTCAGTTGACTAGCGGCAGGAGTTAAATAAATTCGTTTCAATTCATCATCCTTTTGAGCATTATATATCAAACCTTCAGAACCATCGTTTGAAATGAAACAACTACTGAAATCAAACTTATAGTATCCTGCTCCATTATTACCTCCTGTACGTATCAGTGCTTCATTAAAAGCATCTTCTTGTGTTTTTCCAGTAGTTTTCAGTGTCGCATCATATATTTTCTTGTCAAGGAAACAATACCATGCAGATGGCAAATATCCTTTATATGTTTTTTCCGCATCTTCTTCTTTCTCAGCCTCCGTTAACCCCACAGCATTTATTAATGTGGTAAAATCTGTATAAATCTTTACATTATCCATATTGGCAGCATCGCATAAAGGAGCGGTTTGCATAATGTTTGGCACTGCTTTCTGAATATACAGACGAACGTCGTCAAGCAACATGTCGCCACCCATGGTTTCTGGACAATAATTGTCTATCTTTAAAGCGTATGACGTATATTCATTAGCAACTTCTTCTTTAATGACAAAAGAAAATGCAAATTGCTGCCAGATAGAGCGTGAATCAGTACCCCATTCAATAATATTTTGATTATAACCATTTTCTACTTTTACGTGACCGTCATAAGACATAGCATCGGCACGGATAGGACCAGGGCAGAACGACTCGATAGCCTCAGCCTCTTCTGTTCCGTCTTTTTTCTTTCCAACGATAGTTAAAATTAAATATCCCGCTTTGTTTCCTCTGTGATGATTGGATATATCCATAGATGTAACCCATCCAGAGACGTGAATGGTTGTATTGGCACACAATTGCTCGTTAATGGTCAGCTCAGCCACAGAACTTGGGAAGTGGCTGGCGTCTATATACATAAAGTAGCCATCGCCAGTATACCTCTCCATTTGTTGCTCGTTGTTCTGCTTGTTCTTGTAGAAATCGTGGTATAGTTGGTTTACGTCTTTTAACGAAGTATTTACTTTTGTATAATCTGGTATATACATGTATTTCATCACAGAATATTGTCCGAAGTTAGCATTTGGATAGTGAATGGAGAATGAGGTCTGAGCAAAATCCAAAGGATAAGGATTAAAGGCATCAGGCTTAGCTACAGGTCTATTTTCTTCTACGCCATTGATACCACTCTCAAAGCCCACCGGCCATGTCTCAGCATGCGGAATCAGAGTATTGTTGTTGTCGTAATATCTTTTGTCAAAGTTTATGGTACCTTGGGGTATGGCATTCTTGTCCAGATAACTTGGAGAGCGTGGCATGTCTTCTTTGCCTATGATGTCGCCCCATGGACGCAACTCGGTGTTAGGTACAAAGTCTAGAATGAATTTCGCTATGTTCTTGCCTCCTGATGTTACCTTAATATATGCCGTTTTTGTGTAATTTTTAACTTCTCCACCTTCTGGGTAGTTGAATTTTATAAAACGCTCAGTATTGCCACTGAATTTTGTTGTTGCAAGTGTAATTCCGGTTCCCCCGTCATCAAGGCTTATTGTGAAATCTGCAGCTTTAGGAACGTTATTCGCATCAGTAAAATAGTTTCTGATCTGCATGTCGAGAGCAACAACATTAAGGTCGTCGTTTTTGTTCAATCCATGCCAAATGGTAGGGAATGAGATAGATTTTACTTCTAGGAAATTCTCTTCGGTGCATTCTTCTAGTTTTTCTGCCATTACGCTTGCTGGCATAATTTTGTACACCACCCGCTGCGCAAGAGTTGGTTCTGTCAGGTCGCCAAACAATCCCATATCACCTACATCTGTGTATTCACTATGGTCGAGACCTATATATATAGGTTTATTACCAGTGAATTTCGGTGTGAAATAAAACTTTGCAATTACCTGCTGTCCCCAGCGTGTTCCTATCACCCATCCGCCGGCAGGAGCATCTTTAGTACCTTCATATATGCGCATCCTGTCTCTAATGGTAGCATCGGAGTGTAGAATATTTCCGCGGTTATCTAAATTGTCGAATCGGAAGGTGCCTTTTGTCGCTTCATCAAAAAGGCCATCTGTTTCATAATCATAAAAGCGCTGATAATAGAAGTTGCGGCTTGATGTCTTGTTTGGGTGAGAGCTTGGTATAACCAATTCTATTTCTTCACCATCTTTTGCATATATAGTTTCATAATATACAGGAGTGTTCTGCACCATCCTTCCGCTTACATGTTTAACCATAGCACTATCGCTCATGGTCGTTTGGTTGTCGGTAACAGTTATTATCTGGTTATTCGTTTGTGTACCAACTGTGGCATGACTGTTTATTATAGCAATATCGTAATAATGCGAATGCTTATGCTTGATACCCTTTGCTATTGTTGTCTCAGAGGTAAAAGAATTAACTTCAGTGCCTAAATATGTCAGGCGTACATTATCTATATATATTGTAGCGTTTTCTGTTGCTGTGTTGTTGTAGGCTCCAACAATTATAATGTCATTATCCGATTTCTTGAAACGGATGACATTGTGAGATTGCAAATTAGAACTATTGCTTATTTCACCTGTATATAATTTGCCATCGGTATAGACATAATACTTGGCATTACTACTATTTGAATATGCTCCCTGCAAACCGAATTCATAAACTCCAACAGGAGCGTCCTGCAACAATTGACTTATGTTAAAAGTCTTATTTTTGTTTGTAGCGTTATGGTACTCTTCGCCTAATGTGCTGTTAGGAGCATCCCATGCGCTGTTGCGATTGTCATAATTATGGAAAGATGTTCCTCTAAGGAGGAATGTCGCATCAACAGGATTATCGGCAGTAGCGTCACTAAATTCATTTAGCAGGTCCTCCTTTGTCTGAAACACCCATTGGAAGTTTCTGCCGGGTGTTGTACCGCTTGATGTTCCAAAACCCAAGGCATCACTATTTCTTAAAAAATACTCTTTGCTATTTGCTTCACAAATTATATAAAATGTTTTGTTGGTTTCATTCCATCTGATTCTTAAATAATCTTTTTCGCCATCAAGTTTGGCATTGCTACCATCCTTAACAAGATATCCGTTATTGCCAAAATCAGTTTGGATCAAAATCTTGTCATCCTCTATTACGCTGAACTTAAACTCTGTTTCTCTTACGCCTTTATTATAATTATCGCCAGTGTATGTTGAATTTTCGTTCATCAAATAACCGAGTGTCGCCGTATTGCCTCCGTTACCTCCATTTAAATATCTGCCATTGTCATAATTTTTAAGGTAGTATGTGTATTCACCTATCTCAAGTCCATATTTTGTCTGAGTTTCCCCGTTCTTAGGTTCGCCAAGATAAGTTAGTTTGAAATTATCGAATACGGTCCAGTCGTTTGTTGTCAGTTTATTCTTTTTGACACCTATCTGAACCGTGGCATTATCTTCTGTTACGACAAAACGGATTTTGTTGAAACCAGTCTTGGCATCTGCTTTATAATATCCGTTAAGTATTGCCAACGCTGCAGCTTTAAGAGTAGTGGGCACGTATCCGCCATCTACAGCAGAACTCTTAAATTCTGTTTTGTCTCCCAAGTTGTCATAATTTGTGTAGTCCTCGCTTTGCACATTATCAATATTCGACATAATAGGAGCCTGGCCAATAACTGTGCCGTCTTGTAGCTTTGCATAAACGAACGGTCGTATTATGTCTTCTCCACTTTGATTGTAGAAAGCCTGTACCTCCAACTCATAAACGCCGGAAGGCAGTCCTGTAATTGTCTGATAGGTATCGAAGTTATTGTTTAATTTTTGAATTACAAGATTCGTTAATTTATCATTGCCTTGTTCTATCAATCCGCCATATTCAGAACTGCCGAAATCTATTCCTTTCCAGTTGTCGTTGTTGTTTCTTTGGTCTTTCTGTCCAAGGTTTGGCGATTGTATAAAGAATGTCGCATCTTTAGGGTTTGTGTCCGATGCTTTAGAGTACTTTAACTCCTGAATCAATTGCTCGCGTGTAACAAGCTCCCATTGTGCTTTTGTATCTGTATTAACTGTGCCTGTAAAGCTAATTACATCGTTTTCTGTGTTAGTTGTTAGATAATTGCCATTGACGATTTTGATTGTATATTTATTTGCAGAGACCTCGGTCATCTCATAGAAAGTTTCCCCACCGTCAACAAACCCATTACTTCCCAAATAATTGCCGCTAGTTCCAACTCGAGTGTTAATAGAGTATTTGCCATCGGCATTCATTTTAAAAGTCAAATTCAGTCCCCAGTCATCCTGTATGGCTTGTGTTCCAAATCTTTTGCCGGCACGCAAGAATTTCCCAGTGGCAACATTGCGGAGATAATAGTCGTATGTATCTCTGTTGCCATGATATTTAAGATTGAAGTTGTCAAAATATGTTTTATCAGTATCTGCACCATCAGTGTTCTTTACGCCGATTTTCAGAGTGCCATTAGTAACTAGAACAACAATCGTTTCTGTTTTGTAGTTCCCATCTGCAAATGCTTGGGCAGCAGCGGTATTGTCATCAGGTATGTTTGTTCCTACATTTGTGATAGCCTTTTCTGTATTCCCTGCATATATTTTGGCATTACCACCGTTAGAGCAGGCATAAGCCGTCAACTCATAATATCCAGTAGGTAAATCTTCAAGCTCTTGATATACATCTCCATTGCCGTCTAATCTTGCGCACCAGAATTTTGCTGTTCCTATTTGAGTTCCTCCTGTAATAGTTTTTGTACCAATCCAATTTTCATCATTACGATTGTCATATCTATTAAAATTGAATCCAGAAATAAAGAACGTGGCATTCATAGGTTTTGCTGTTGTTGCGCCTTGAAGCTCTTCTATTAAATCTGCTTTTGTTAAGAATTCCCATTGGTGTGATTCTTTGATTTCATCTGTATCCTCAAATCCTACTTCCTCCTGCCCTTGTTTTCCTGTTGCATAAAGATATCCCTTGCTATCGTCGCTATTATCTTTGATGGTGAAGTATTTATTGTCTATGTTGGTTATATCAAAAAATATATAATGACCTGATTGGCCGTTAGCAGCATCAATACAACCGGATGAACTAAGATAATACCTTTCTTCATTATTCTTAGTTATTCCTACTCCAGAATAAAACGTATATCCATTATCGGTTTTATTAACTCTAAAGTCAATACCTGTTTCATGCAGGCATAGGTTAGTTCCCCAGTTATTTCCTCCAGTCAGAAATTTTCCCGTATCTCTGTTGCGTAGATAATAATATCCTCCGTCTGTTATCGTCTGCGCCAATAACGCAAAGGTAGAACAAATGAATATAACAACTAATGATAATATCTTTTTCTGCATGATGAATTTCTGTTTTGGTCAATTAAGATAGTTTTTATTTCCTTATTACCCACAATCGGTAGGTTAATGTCTGCTGGGCGCTGTTGCCCTTGTTTACTAATACGCTGAACTCATGGTAAGCCTCGCCAGTGTAATTATTGAAACTGCCCTCGAAATAATGGTCGGTGGCATTCCATGCGGGCGCTGTCTTATAAATGCTATTAGGATTGCTTATTGTCCAACTCTTATCCACATAGCTCCAAGTGTTTTCGGTAGCGCCGTATGGCAACTGCTCGCCGGTGCTGTATCTCGTTACCACTGGTTGCAAGCTGAACTCGCCTGCAGCATGAGATGTGCAAGTAAATGTGCCATCCTCTTCTTTCACAGATGCAGGATAGACGCCTATCGGTGGGTAGTCGATAGGGATAATGTCTAGCTTGTAGTCGTCGAGCACTATCGGGATAATACGATAATCATTGCGGGCTATGTATGTCCATTTCTCGTTATCATTGGAAACGAGTGCATATCTCACTTCCTCATTTGCACCATCCTTGTCGATGGTTAGCGTAATCATGAACAAACCATATCTTGATGTTGGGTCTATCTTGCTTTCGTTCAGATAAACTGTGGCATTCTTGGTTTCGTCGTTGGCTATTGTTATTTCTTCTGTACCATTAAGCACATTTACGGTTGTTGACTGATTATTATTTCCAACCGTAGGATTGTCTATGTTAACACGCTCAGGCAAATTTGGTTGCATCTCGCTCGCCTCATCGCTAGTTACAGTAGAAGCAGGCATGAGTTTGGTTGCTGTTCCATTGGGCGTAATATCGCTGATAGATATATTCTTTATCTTTATTATTTCCTTGCCAGTGATGTTTTTAATCTGAAACTCAAGTTTGGCTATCATGCGGCATACAAAGAGGTCGTGCGTCTCTTTGGGTCCAGTAACTGTAATTGTCTGCCAATTGCTCATGGGTATGCCGTTAGTGCCATTCCAATTGTTGCCGTTAGGACTAAACAATGCGGCTTTCATATTGTCGAGTGTCAATACGTTTCCTTCTGATAAAGATTGAACATTGAGTGCAGTAGCCAATTTGGTAAGAGAAATATTTGCAAAAGAATATACGGTCTTTTCTCCAACGGTAAGTATCACGTCGGCAATACCAACCTGTTCAAGATTGCTGATGGAACCTGATTCAATTTTTTCTATCTGATTCTGATTGTTCACAACTATGACAACCCAGCTGTTCATCATTTCCTCATCCTTTGCATTTGCGTCTTCCGCCCTTGTTGCATTATAGCTGCCAACAGGAGATAATCTAAGTTGCACCTCAACTGGAGTGCCGATGGGGTAGTGCATGTCTGTTTCGTTGTCGTTGCCTGAACAAGCCACTAATAGCAATGCTGACAAAACGAAAGATAGCCGGAATAATATTTTAAGCATGGCAATTATCTTAATTTGTAAATTATTTCGATTAGTTACAAGTTTGTTGCAACAAAGGTAGTTATATTTTATATAACACGCAAACATTATATATAAGAAATGTGATTTAAGTATATATTTATGCAAATAAATGATACAAAAGATCAAAGTTTTTGTAAAATGTGTACAAAAGAACAAAGCTTCAACGGAGATTTTTCAGCACATTCAAATTTGGTATACTGCCTATATACCATCGGTATACGCCGTGTATACCAAAAGTATACAGGCAGTATACCGATTTAGAATGACGTGCTAAGAATAACAATAGGAAATAATTTATGATGCAATGAACAAGATAATGAAATTAAATTTGTATTTTTGCATCTGAATATAATAATGATTACTAACTATTAACAATTATGCCTAATATAATAAAGCTTATATGCTTTTTATTGTTTGCTGTTTCTTTCTGCAAAGTGGAAGCAAACAACGGCAATAATGAAAGGACTGTCAACAAGATAGACACATTGCGTGTCATGACTCAGGTTGGCACCGTGCCACGACTGCCTCATCTTTTATGGGTCACTTATAGCAGCGGCAATGGCGGTTATCGGCAGGTGAGATGGGAGAATGCCGCACTAAGCACCGAGCAGGAACTGGCTGATGCCAAGAAATATCCTGCCGGCAGCAGATATGCTATTGACGGATATGTCATAGGCGACAACACCACAGCAAACGGTTTGCCGGTAAAAGCTTTCATCGAGGTGACTGATAAGTACAGCCAAACGCCAGGCAGCAGACCTGTGGCAGAGCCTTTGCCGTTGAACTGCGTCAGAATAAACGGTGACAACCGTCTTACTTCCAACCGCGACCTTGCCATAAGAACCATTCTGAGTTGGGACGTGAGTCAGCAACTCTATAACTACCGCGACACTTACGGTATGCCGACAGAAGGATACAGACAATCCGACGGTTGGGACTCGCCCACAACCAAACTCAAAGGGCATGGCTCTGGCCACTACATGTCGGCACTGGCATTTGCCTTTGCCAGTACAACAGATGCTGCCATGAAGGATTCGCTGCGTTCACGAATGCGACGAATGGTAAGCGAACTGCGCCAATGTCAGGAACGCACGTTTGTTTGGAACGATTCGTTAGGACGCTATTGGGAAGCACGCGACTTCGCTCCTGAGCACGAATTGCGCAACATGAAAGGCACATGGGCGGCATTCAACGAGCATAAGAAAGACTATGCCCGCTATGGCTATGGTTATCTCGGCGCCATTCCCGCCCACCATGCCGTACTGATAGAGATGTACCGTCCTTACAACAACAGCGACTGGGTGTGGGCACCTTATTATGCCATTCACAAGCAGTTGGCTGGTCTCATCGATATTGCCACATACGTTGACGACAAGGATATTGCCAACAAGGCATTGCTCATAGCCAAGGACATGGGATTGTGGGTGTGGAACCGTCTGCATCATCGCACGTTCATGAAGACTGACGGCACACGTGAGGAGAGGCGCGAGCGACCAGGCAACCGCTATGAGATGTGGAACATGTACATCGCCGGCGAGGATGGCGGCATGGGCGAATCGTTGAGTCGTTTGTCGGAGATGGTTGAAGATAAGAAAGAGAGCAACCGACTGCTTGAGGCGGCATCGTTTTTCGATAGTCCTGCATTCTTCGACCCTCTGTCGCGCAACATCGACGATATCCGCACGCGCCACGCCAACCAACACATTCCGAAGATAACGAGTGCGCTGCGCAGTTATCGGGGCAACGGCAAGGACTATTACTATAATCTTTCGCTCAACTTCTGGCAACTCGTTCAGGGACGTTATGCCTACGCTACCGGCGGTGTAGGCAACGGCGAGATGTTCCGCCAACCTTACACACAGATGCTGAGCATGAACAACAACATGGCTACCGACCATGAGGGGCGACCAGTTCCTAACCCCACGCTCAATGAGACCTGTTGTGCGTATAATCTGGCGAAGCTGACGAAAGACCTCAACTGCTTCGACCCAGACAATGCCATGCTGATGGACTACTATGAGCGCGTACTCTACAATCAGATTATCGGTTCGCTGCATCCAGAGCATTATCTCACGACATACCATTACGCCGTTGGCCTGAACGCTTCCAAACCATGGGGCAACCGCACTCCTCAGGAGTCGTGCTGCGGAGGTACGGGTTCGGAGAATCACGTGAAATATCAGGAGGCAGCATATTTCGTTTCCGACAAGACACTTTGGGTTGCGCTTTATATGCCAACCACAGCAACATGGTGCGACAAGAGTGTGGTCATAGAACAGGAATGCAAGTGGCCGGCAGAGAAATCGACAATAAGGATTATCAAAGGCGGAAAACGCTTTGCCATGAAACTGCGCAAACCTTACTGGGCAACTGACAGGTTTGAGGTGAGACTCAATGGCAAGACGATAAGTCACAGCAACCGCACTTCAGAATATGTGGAGATAGCGGAGAGGAAATGGAAGAAAGGCGACATGATTGAAATAACCATGCCTTTCACAAAGCATATTCACTATGGGCCGGATAAGTTTGAGGTCGCTGCGCTGCAAGGTTCTAAGGTCGCTTCGCTACAAGGTTCTAAGAACCTCAAAACCTTACAACCTCAAAACCTCATAACCTCATCCTGGCTCGGCGCACTGATGTACGGTCCGCTGGTAATGGCAACAAAGGGCATAGAAAAATGGGACGAGGCCGTTGCCGTTGTTGACTCACAACTTGACTCCATCACCGCCAATCCGCCGACATCAGCATCTGGCACGCACGGCAATCTATATACGCTTACACTCAACGGCAGGACATTCGTGCCCGATTATGCCGCTGACAGGAACTCTACACATTATCTTAAAATCTATTCAGAAACAAGCAACATGTCAACTAACCAACTTGGCAACTCGTCAACAAGCATTGCTCTTGCCGAAGAGCGCATCAAGGAACAGGAGACCTGGTTGAAGATGGAAAAGAAAATACCAGAACATGCTCCATGGGCACCTCATGGCTATGCCCGCATGGTGAAAGAACTGAATCGTATTAAGAATGAAGGTTCTGCAGCAGATGCTGGTAATCTGAATGTCATTCTCAACACAATGCGCCCTGGCAATCTGGCGGAACTTGAAGACCTGCAGCCGCTGCTCGAACTGATGGAGAAAGCAAAAGAGTTAGGAGTTAGGAATGAGGTATTGGGAGAGGCACTCAAATATGCCGAGATGGTGGTAAAGTATGTTTCCGACGGAAGCGGAACACTTGATATGATAAGGGAAGCATGTAGGAGAATTGAAGAGGCCTCACCCCCAACCCCTCTCCATAATGAGAGGGGAGTTTGGATGAGAGAGTTGATTGAGAATTGAAGGATTGAAGACTGCGAAGCTGATGAGCGAATGCGAATAATTGAAGGATTAAATTTATTACAAAGCAAACTGTTCTCCCTCTTGAAAAGGGGGAGATAGAGGGGGATAAAAAGATGGATTAGGGACAATCCCCACCTAACCTCCCCTTGCTAAGGGGAGGAAATAATCTCTCCCGCAAATAATCCTTTAAATCCCCAAATCCGTAGCAAAGAATACTTGCATGTCAAGCATCCGTCTAAACTCCTAAGCGAAGCGTCACTCCTTCACTCCTACACTCCTTAAAAAAGAAAGCATACTCCTACACTCCTTTAAAAATAAATACAAAAAATATAAAGAATGAAGAAAGCAATAATTTTACTACTTGCTTGCCTATTAACCACCGGCTTCATCTGTGCTGAACAGTACAAGATGGCAGGTCCTTATAAGATTGTGGCGCGCGACGGACAATACCGCAACACCAAGGGCGGCAGTGAGCGTGACATGAAAAAGGCTCTTGAGTTTGCCGAGACAGGCAAGTACAAAGAGGCAATGGAAATCATCGACGCATACGCCGGAACACTGGAACAGCTCGACGGGCATGATGCCCCGCTCTGCGCCATACAGTGCTACGACCTCGTAAGGGCAATGACCATCGCAAGCAGGAACGGCGCGGTCAGCAAGCAGCAGCAAGACCGTTTCAACGGCATGATAAGGCGCGCCCTTCTGCCAATGATGCAGAAGTTCGAGGCAGATAGCCCATACGCCAACGGCAACTGGGGTGCTATTGTCAACAGACTTCGCATGGCATGTGCCATCTGCATGAAGGACAGCGTGCTGTATAAGGCAGCTACCGACTACCATCTGCATGCCAACGACAACGGTTCGTTGCCAAAGTACATATCCGAAACGGGACAGTGTCAGGAGACGGGGCGCGACCAAGGACATGTGCAGCTGGGTCTTGAAGCTCTGTCACAGATATGCGAGATGGCATGGGAACAGGGGGATGACCTTTGGGGAGCACTTGACAATCGTCTGCTTAAAGGATTTGAATATACGGCACGCTACAACCTTGGCTATGATGTGCCGTTTGAGACGTGGACCGACTGCACCGGACTCTATTGCGAATGGGCAGAACCGGGACAGATGGGGCGCGGAAAGTTATGGCCTATCTATGAACGTGCGTACAACCATTATGTAAAGACAAAGGGACTGAAGATGCCTTACACTGAAAAGATTGTCAAGGGCAAGAAGCCAAAGGTAAAGGAGTATAGCAAACTGCATCAGGTGTTTGCATATCCTGCACCAGTTGGTGCTCCGCTGAAAACCGACTATGATGTCTTCGTCCGTCCGCGCAGCAGCAATGAATGGACGAAGATTGACACCTATATGGCTAAGGTCAACGCCCCCATAGCCAAAGGCAAGCACAAGGTGACAGAGGTGTCGTATGCCTTCTTCGACTTCACCGGCGACGTGTTCGTAAGGGTTGTCTGCAAGAACAAGAAATACAAGACTGCCCGCATACGTCCCGACTACAGAGGGGTGATAGCCAACGTGCAGAACGACTCTACGGTGCAGTTCCTGCTATTCCAACCAGAGAATGTCAGCGTTGAGTTCGACGGCAATATCACCGACAACCTACACATCTTCACCTCCAATCCTCCGGTAACGGCCGACGAGGCACGCCGGCAGGCAAAGAGAGAGGGAAGGAAGTTCGAGTATTACGCCCCTGGTTTCTACACCGACGACACCCTGCACATAGGTTCCAACACCACTGTCTATCTTGAAGGCGGCAGTTATTTCACCGGAACCTTCGCCATCGAGGATGCAAGTAACGTGAGCATCCTCGGCCGCGGCATCGCCCGACCGCCACGAGGCTATGAGGGATGCCACGTCCACCGCAGCAGCAACGTGGTTATCGACGGCATGATACTCAACACTTGTCCCGTTGGCGAGAGCAAGGGCGTCACGCTAAACGATGTGCGTTGCATCTCCTTTCCGTCATGGGGCGATGGTCTTAACGTCTTCGCCTCATCCGATGTGTTCTATAACCGCGTCTTCTGTCGCACGTCAGACGACTGCACCACCGCCTATGCCACCCGAAAGGGATTCAACGGTTCGGCACGAAACGTAAGGATGTGGAACTCTACCCTGTGGGCAGACGTTGCCCATCCTATCTTCATCGGCATACACGGCAACTCGGCGGTTGGCGACAGTATCGTAGGACTGCGATACGAGAATATCGACATCCTTTGCCAGAGTGAGCCGCAGGTTGACTATCAGGGTTGTCTGGCGATAAACTGCGGCGACAACAACTACGTCAAGGATGTGGTGTTCGACAATATAAGAATAGAGAACATTCACCAAGGATGCATCTTGCAGGTGAAGGTGGGCTACAACCAGAAATACTGCACCGCCCCGGGTAAAAGTGTGGAGAACATTACCTTCCGCAACATCAGATATTACGGCAGCGCCCCTTACCTCTCGATAATCAATGGTTACAACGAGGAGCGCAAGGTGAAGGGCATACTGTTCGACGGACTGAAGATTAACGGTCGCAGAATCCATGACAACATGGAAGGCAAACCTCGCTGGTACAGCACTGCCGACATGGTACCGATGTTTATAGGCAATCATGTTGAAGGTGTGGTTTTTAAATAACTACTAAAAAAATAAATATGAAAACTAAACTGTTACTATTTATCTGCCTGCTGATGGCGACTGTCAGCAGCAAGGCACAGGACGAGAACCTGAAGATGAAGTTCGACTTCAGCAATGTTTCCGGCACCAGTGTCAAGGACGACGTGTCTGGCATCACCGCCACAGTAATGAGCAGTGCCAAGGTGATGAATATGGGCAAGTACAAGGTGCTCGACCTTGGCAACGGCACCGGTTATCTGAACATGACCGCCACTGCGGGCAAGGTGTTCAGTCAGAACGACGACTTCACCATCTCCGTCTATTACCGTGTCGATGAAGCGGCATCGCTGTCGGGTAACGGATTCTTCCTTTGGTCGTTCGCCACATCTGATAATGTCAATGCTACGGCAGGCAAGTACTCTGCCTACCGCCTGAACGCGCAACGCTTCGCCAGTTCTACCGGCGGTTATCAGAATGAGACGGGCATAGAGAAGGGTGCTGCATCCGACAAAGGCCGGTGGATGCACGTGGCATATACCGAGAAGAGCGGCAAAGGCATGCTGTATATCGATGGCAAACTGATTGGAACGAAGAGCGGCATGCACAAGAACTCAACCAACTTCGGTGCCATTGCCATCAACCACTGCTGGCTGGGCAGGGCTCCTTTCGCTTCAGACAAGTATCTCACACAGACTCTTGTTGCCGACTTCCGATATTATGGCGGCGGCATGACGGCAGAGCAGATTGGCACACTGGCCAAGAAAACCGAAGAACTGGAATATGAAATGATAAACGGCGGCGGTGGCAACAATGCCTCGCTGCTGAAAACCATCGGTGAGGCAGAACAGTTGCTCACTGCCACAGCCGACTATCCCGTTGGGGCTGCGGTGCAGTTGCAGGATGCGCTTATCATCGCCAAGGGCATTGCCGAGAGTGAAGGCAGTCAGATATCCTACGACAACTGCGAGAAAGAACTCAAAAATGCCATTGCCGTGTTCAAGGCAGCCAAAGGCGTGGTGTTCGATGTCAGCGGCATAACCGATGTCTATGACACCGAGAGAGGTTTCCGCCATCCAGGCGGTCTGCATACCCAAGCCGACTTCGACCGCATCAAGCGTCAGTTGGCAGAGGGCAACGCCACCGTCACCCAGGCATACAACGTATTGAAGAATGCTGAATACGCCCAGTCGGGCATCGCCACCTATCCCGTAGAGACGATTGTCCGTGGCGGCGGTTCGGGCGAGAACTACATCAACGCCGCACGCGGTGCCACCATGGCCTATCAGAATGCCTTACGCTGGAAGATTGACGGTACCAAGTCGAACGCCGCCGCTGCCGTGAGAATCCTGATGCAGTGGGCAAACACCTGTAAGCTGGTGAGCGGCGACAGCAACTGGGCACTGGCTGCCGGACTCTATGGCTATGAGTTTGCACAGGCTGCCGAACTGGTGCGCGACTACGAGGGATGGTCGCGTGAAGACTTCGAGAAGTTCAAGAAATGGATGCTCACGGTGTGGTATCCGGGCAACATTAACTTCCTCAGGGGCAGAAACGGCACATGGGAGAATGTGGGCAATCAGGGCGGCATACGTCCTGGTCATTACTGGAGCAACTGGCCTTTGTGCAACGCCTTGGCAGTAATCTCCATCGGCATACTCTGCGACGATGTGTTCATCTATAATCAGGGAATGTCGTTCATGAAGTACGACCAGGTGGGCACGTTCCAAGACCCTCGCACCGCCAATCCTATACTGAGCGACGGTTGCACCGAGTTTATCGGCAACCTTGTAGTTACCACAAGCGAGTCGTCTCTGGAAACAGGAGCATACGGCAAGCTCGGTCAGATGCAGGAGTCAGGACGCGACGGCGGTCATGCCGCCATGGCTTTAGGCTTGGCTGTTGACATCTGTAAGGTGGCATGGAATCAGGGCGACGACCTGTTCTCATATATGGACAACCGCATGGCTGCCGGCATCGAGTTTGTGGCGGCATGTACGCAGAATGTTCAGGGATTACCTTGGACCAATTATAAATATGTGGATTGCCGCACGGCATGGCACAACGGATGGCTAATGAGCGGGCCGGCAGAACCGGCTGAAGTGCGCAACTACTGGGGCACTGTAATCGGTCATTATGAGGGTGTGAAAGGCGTGAAGATGCCTTTCGCCGAAAGAGCATACGCACAGATGACTGCCGGAGGTCCCGACGGCGGCGGCATGGGAGGCACGAGCGGCGGCTACGACCACCTTGGCTATTCGGTACTCATGAACACCTACGACACCCAACTGTGTCCTGAAGACAAGCGTCCTACTCTGCTCCGTCCTCTGATGGAATACGACGGCAAGACCATAGCGCACAACGAACTGGGCGGTTTGAAGAACACCTATGTTGTGGCAAGCACTGGTTGTCTGCCTGCGGGCAAGACCATCAAGCTGATGCCGCAGTTGCCCGACGGCGAGGAAGACACAGGCAAATGGCAGTGGAACACTGGCGAGACAACCAAGGACATCAGCGTGTCAAGCGACAGGAGCTTCATCTATCGCGCCACATATACCAATAAGAACGGCATACAGAGCGAACAGGCATTTTCCATAGCTGTCGAGGGCGATTGCGTGCCAAGCAATGCCACCTTCAGCATCTACGACGGCGATAAGTGGCTTGGCGACACAGTGGCAACCGTATTCTACGGTTCACAGGTTACTATCAATGCCGGCGACGTGGCTGGCTGGAACCCACAGGTGATTTGGAACAACGGTCAGCGTGGCCACCAGATAAGTAGCGGCCCGATAGCCAGCGACCGCACCATACATGCCATCGTAACTTCTCAGGGTGGCAGACGCCAACTGATAAACTACCACATCAGTGTGAGATATCTGCAGCCGCGTGTCATTCTCAACGGAGTGGAACTCAGCGATACTACCCGACTGATTGTCAATAGCGGCGACAAGGTGGTGCTGCAGCCATACGTTCCAAACGCAATAACAGGAGTTACATACCAGTGGAGCGACGGTTCTACTGCTGCCACCCTTGACTTGGGAGCAATAGAGAGTTCTGGCGTTTATACCGTTAGCATAAACATCAACGGCAAGACTGAGACCGTGGTTTACGAAGTATTTGTCAAGGGCAGTGAGACGGCTTTGCCGATAACCCCTGGCTATTACATGCTTTATCATATCAACAGCAACAGATACCTCACCGGCAACGGTTATCAGCAGGCGGTTACGTTTGAACGCGGCGACTCGCTCAGTCCGCAAAGAAACCAGATATGGAAGATAGAGCGCAACAATGCCAACAAGCACTCGCTCATCTCGCTTGCCGACAGTCTGGCACTGAGCACGGCGGGCACCACCATTACCATTGCTGCAAAGATGTTCCTGTTTGAAGAGGCAAAGGGCATCAACCGCTATGCCATGCGCAGCACGATAGGTGCAACTACGGAGTACTGGACCGTTGACAGCAACGGCAATCTGAGTGTCGGCGACTATTCAACTCTCACCGACTACCCCTTCCTCCTCATCCCTATAAGCGAGACATTAGGCATTGAAGGCATCGAGTCACCGTCCGACAATCACGCCTCCTCTCCCGTTTATGATTTAAGCGGCAAACAGGTAAAAGGCAACCAACTGCCTCGCAATGGCATTTACATCCAGAAGGGAAAGAAGTTTGTAGGGAGATAAATATTATAACATGAAAGAATAGAAGCCCTGCGACTCTATCATGTAAATTTTTTAAATAATCTGAACATCTGCACTTTCGAACAGTTGTTCAGATTATTTTTTATTTATAAGGAAGTCTTATGTTCAACAACCTGATTGAAGAAATCGAACTCAGCCTTGCCTCCATCACCATAGCAATAGACACCCACGCGGATGCCTTTCCAATAACCCCAGCGCATGGGGAAAGGTAATTCGACTGCGGTGAAACGCTTGCCGTCGAGACTATAATAGAGCTGGTGCTCGTTGCGCTGGCTGTCGTTGGCAACGCGCAGCCAGAGTTTCTTTATCTTGCCACGCTTAACAATGCGCTTCTCCTTGCCGTCCTCCACATAGATGCCCTCTGGACAGATGCCAATGCCATGGAACCACTTGCCGATGCAGAACAGGCCCGCACGACAGTTGCCGTCGGCACGGAGCAGCGTGGTGCTCTCACTCTTATAGCCCACCACCTTCTGCGCCAGCATGTTGCGACAGTTCTTCAGGCTGTCGGCAGGCAGAGGCTTTAGCGTGAGCCATCCTTTGCGCTCATCGAGCGACCAATGAGAATCATGCGGATTATGGTTCCACTGCCATTGCAAACCTAGCGGTGCAGAGAAATCGTCGGTTGTCTGCAGGGCATAGTCAGACGACAAACTGAGCGGTTTCTGCCAAGCATAAACCGGTTCGCCAATGCCGTTGCCGTCGATATCGACACCCATCAGTGGCCAGCCGTCAACCCATCGTGCCGGTTGCAGATGAACCACACGACCGAGCACCGGCGTCTCCTGGAAATGGTAGAACCACCACGAACCGTCAGGCGTATCAACGAGCGAACCCTGATGAGGACCGTTTATGAGAGTAGAACCCTGTTCGAGCACCACGCGTTTCTCATACGGTCCGTAGATATTCTTCGAGCGCAGCACCGTCTGCCACCCGCAGCACACGCCGCCCTCGGGAATGAGCAGATAGTAGTAGCCGTTGCGCTTGTGCCACTTAGGTCCTTCCGCCACAGGTCCTGTATAAACCGTTACACCGTCGTCGAGCAACTGCTTGCCGTCTGCCGACATCCGATGGACGATGATAGGACCGGCACCGTAGTTGCTGCGCGCGAGATAAGCCTGTCCGTCTTCATCCCACAGCGGACAAGGGTCTTCCCATTTCTTCACGCGCTTCATCAGATGCAGCGGTGCCCAAGGGCCGGCGGGCGACTTGGCCGTTGACATATACAGTCCTTCGTCGGGCGTGCAGAAATACACATAATACAATCCGTCATGATAGCGGATGGCAGGAGCCCACGAACCGCCAGAGTAATGCTTCATCTCGTTCCATCCCGATTCGTCGAGGCGCGAGTATATCTGACTGACATAGCGCCAGTTGACCATATCCTCCGACTCGAGCACCTGCATGCCCATGTAATGGAAGTCGGACGCCACCATATAATACTTGTCGTCAACGCGTATCACATCAGGGTCGGAGAAATCGGCATTAAGCACAGGGTTGATATACGTGCCATTGCCTTGGTCGCCCCAGTGATAGTCTGCAGGAATGGCTGATGCCATAGTAGCAGATGCCACAAACAACATTGTTATTATTAATTGTTTCATATTCCTCACTCCCTAATCACAATCACCTCCCTAACATCCGGCTGTTCGGTGATTACCTCGATGTTGTTGAACTTGATGTTGCGGGCATGACGTACGAAGAAACCCTTGGCAGGCAGGTTGCCCCACATGGTTGACTCAGGATATTCCTTTTCCTTCTCGTCCTTTATCGACTCGTTAATCTTTGCCATGTCGGCAGCTGTAACGCCGCCCTTGTGGTGGATGGTGATATTGTCGAGCCATACGTTCTCCACCTCATGACCAGGGATGCCCGTGATAGAGCAACCCATGCTGCCAGCATTGCGTATCTGGATGTTGCTAAGGTGGATGCCGTTGATTTTGCCCACCTTAGTAACCGGCACTCCTTCCTTGTATCCGCGGGCACGGTTGCCAAGGCGAACAAAGATGGGCGACTCGGTGCCCTCGATGGTGATGTCGCTCACGTTGACGTTCTCCAGCACGCCGCCATCAACAATCTCCAGCGATATGGCAGAAGAGCCAATCCACTGACCGAAGAATTTTTCCTTCTGGTCGTAGCTTGGCTTCACCACGATGCCGCTGATATTGATGTTTCGGAAACCGCCGTTGGTTTCAGTGCCCAGTTTGATAGCGTTGCAATGACTCGATACCACACAGTTGGCAATGCGAATATTCTCGCAGAGGCGCGGCGAGGTGCTCTTCAGCGTGATGGCATCGTCGTCGGAATCGGCAAGCATATTGCTTACCACCACCTCATGACAACCGTCAAGGTCGAGGGCGTCGTTGTTGTAGTTGTTGCGGTTGAACACCTTTATGCCGTCAATCTTCACACGGTCGCAAGCCAGATAGTGCTGCATCCAGCAACCGGAGTTCTTCAGTGTGATGTCGCGGAGCGTTATGTCGCTGCTCTGGATGAAGCGCAGCAGATGCGGGCGGGTGATGCCCTCATCGTTCCAAGAGAGTTTCTTGAACGAGCGGCCTCGTCCGTCGATGGTACCGAAACCGTCGATTACCACGTTGGTTGCCTTGTCGGCAAATATCAGCTGTATCGTCTCCGTCTGCGTGCGCAGCGACACATAGTCGGTCTTCATCGGCAGATAGTCCTTCAGGTCGGTGCTGCCATAGAGCGTCGCCCCCTGTTCCAGGTGCATGTGCACGTTGCTCTTGAGGATTATCGTGCCGATCTTGTAGTTGCCTGTAGGCACCACCACCCTGCCGCCGCCAGCAGCAGAACAGGCGTCGATAGCCTTCTGCACAGCCGAGGTGCTCAGTTTAGTCGTGTCGTTAACAGCGCCATAGTTCACGATGTTATAGTCGGCAGCCTTTGCAGTAAAGGCGAAAAGCGACAGGAGGAGGATAACCAGAGTTGGGACCACCCCCTGCCCCTCCATAAGGGAGGGGTGAATGTTTGTTGGTGTTTTTTTTGTTGACATGGGTGTATTTATTTTTTTGGAGTTCAGGAGTTCGGGCGGCCTCACCCCCGACCCCTCTCCAAAGGGCGAGGGGAGTAGTATCAATCCCTCATATCAAAGCTCTCATCGCTCATCTAACTTTAGGAGTTCGGGAGTTCAGACGGATGCTTTCTTTTTTTAAGAAGTTAAAGGGAGTTATAGGAAGTTATCGCTTCGCTAAGAAGTTGAAGGACGGATGCTTGACACGCAAATGTCTTCTATCTTCTTCTGCTTTCTTCTATCTCCAAAATTCCCTAATCAAATTACTCCCCTCTCATTATGGAGAGGGGTTGGGGGTGAGGCCTCTTCAATCCTTCAATTCTTCAATCAAATTACTCCCCTCTCATTATGGAGAGGGGGCGGGGGTGAGGCCTCACTTCAATCCTTCCTGAACCTCTTTGTCACAGCAGCATAACCGCAGCGACGACAGAGGGGTTCGGTTGCTATATGGCGACTGAAACCGTCGTACATGGCTTGTGCACGTGGAGAAGAAAGAATCTCACTCAGCGGTTGCTCGAACAGATTGCCCAGTGTGATGCTCCCGTCATGGTCGAGACAACAAGGAACCACACTGCCATCTGCAAGCACACCTATCTGATTGCGGAGCGCATAGCAGAATACCTCGTCCTCGCCATAGTCGTCTTTGTCCTCATCGGGCCACTCGAACATCTTATCGTATTCGAGATACAAGTTCTCCGCAAGTCGCCAACCGTCGTAACGCTCCGTCCACGGCTGTGGCTGGTGCTCTGCCATCAGTCGTTCTATCTCTGTGTTTTCAGAGTCGTAGCCGCCCTCGTTCCAGAGTCGGAGCACCACCACGATGCCCTCGGCGGCAGCACGCTTTGCAAACTGCATCACCTCGGCGATGTATTGCTGCGGGTCGGTCTTGCCGTTGCCCTCATGGGAGTGGAGCGAAATCTGTATCTTATGAGGCTTTGCCTCGATTATCCCCTCTGCCCTTCCGAGCAGCGTACCGTTGGTTGTTATGATTGGAATGAATCCCTTTTCGCGTGCCTTAACGATAAATGTCGGCAGATGGGGATGCAGCAACGGTTCGCCCATCAGATGGAAATAGAGAAAACGCACCTCACCCTGCAGGCGGTCGGTGAGCGTTTCAAACTCATCGGGCGTAAGGGTGTGCTTTGCCCTATGGGTCTTAGGACAAAAAACGCAATCAAGATTGCACACATTAGTTATCTCTAGATAGCATCTGGTAATCATAACTATTCGCAAAGGTAATAGAAAAGAAACGAAATACAAAATTATTCATAAAATAGAATGAAAAAACAAACTAAAGGACTTCTGCTGACAATTTGTGAGAATGAGAAAGATTTTTTTAAATGACATTTTCTCCTACATCCTACATTTTTGCATATAACAAGTTGAACCACAGTTTGTTTAGTGCAGTGTATAAGAAATTTTTACCTACATTTTTGGGCGCTTTTTGGGCGCTTTTAAGTAATTTTAAGAATTAAATGGCATGATGCAAGGAGAAAAACTGCCTGTTTGCGAATTAAACCCCAATCGGTCATAGACCGTAAATGTGATATTAATAAATACTTTTTGCACTTTTGTCTATTCTTTTTGGCATATTTTTCATGTCTCTTCAGTCGTATAGCCCGCTATACTCCTTTAGAACACATAAAAAATCTTCTCAAAAATAACAAGACAAACGCACTAAAATCTAAATGACCG
>JAFQQY010000029.1 GCA_017410365.1 Prevotella sp. | reverse complement strand
ACAGCCATCTTATTGAAGATGTAAATAAAAACAGGACTTATTTCTGAAATAAGTAAAGATTCTCAGCATGTATAGAAATAAACTGTAAAGTAGTTCAGGTAATGAAGTAAAAAAGTGTCTAGTAAAATCAGGAAAAGACAAGGCATGCCTTTTGAGCATCAAAACTGGTGCAGTTACGAGTGCCAAATGGCCCATTTACGATTGCTAAACGGCCCGATTAGGTATAGTAAACCGCCGTTTCAGAGTTCTAAAACGGCGGTTTACGATAATCTCAAAACTGGTAGCCTAAACGAAAAACTTAAAACGGTTTCCAACCGTCGCTGCCTGCCAGCACTTCCTGCATGGTATAACCGCGGAGGTTAGGCAACTGATGACTCCACCCCACTCGCTTGCTGACGTCTGCTCCCGGACCCTCGTTCTGATATTCGGCATAGAAGGCGGTCTGCTTATTGCTTTCCTTGCCCCACGGGTCCCAACCCTCAGGACGTATATGACTGCCCAGATGACAATGGATATATACCGCCTGACCGTATGGACGCCACGGACGAGACAGATATACCTTGCCCTCAAGTCCTGGTTCTGCCGTCAGACGACAGTTGTAGAACACATAACCGTATTTCGTTGTCTGCCATGTGCTTGGAGCTGTAACATAGCCCTTTGTCTTGCTATGTATCTGACAGCGGTGGAACACGGCTGTCGAAGCACCGAAGATGAAGTCAACCGTTCCCTCTATATAACACTCGTCGTAATACTGGCGACTCTGCTTGCCCCATGTGTAGAGAGTGTCCTGAAATCCGAGGAAGCGGCACTTGCGGAAATGGGCACGGTCGCCAGCCACAAAGCACGCCACCGCCTGTCCCACTGGTCCGGCTGTGTTCTGAAACGTTATGTTCTCGGCATAGAAGTCAGAACCATAGATATATATCGACGATGAACCCGAGGTTCCTTTCTTCTCGCCAAAGGCATTCAGCGTGTTGGCATGGTCATCGTAACTGAGCACTGCCCCGTCCTCGCCATAGAGGGCAACAAACTGCTTGCTTTGCGCAATAACTATCTTCTCCTTGTAAACACCCTTGCAGATGTAGATGCGTGTCACCTTCTTACGGAAATCGGGCACGGCATCGATAGCCTCCTGCACGGTCTTGAAATCGCCGCTGCCATCCTTTGCCACCATATAGTGGCAACTGTCTTTCGGCATACTGCTCTGATAAGCAAAAGCCGGAGCCTTCGACGGGTCTGTCTGGGCATACAATGAAGTGGCACAGACACTAAGCAGCAGCACAATAATAGTTTTCGTTAATTTTTTAAATGTCATAAACTTAATATTTAGTTGTAATTTTTCTTTGCATTCAAAGATAGGCGGACTGTTGGCAACGATGACTTGACGGTAATGCTGGCCTTTCCTGCCTTCTGCTTGCTGCGCACCACAATCATTCCCCTGCCCTTCCATGTGGTGAGCTTCGGCGATGTCAGCGCCTCAAGGTCTTTCAGGTCGGCACTGCCGGCTGCTGCCAGAGTTCCGCTGCCAGTCACCTGCACGTTGCATACCACAGCAGCATCGGGCACCACCCTGCCTTGGCGGTCAACCACCTCAACGGTGATGAACGACAAGTCTTGTCCGTCGGCAGCAATCACCTTGCGGTCTGTTGTCAATCGGAGTCGTGCCGGTTCGCCGGCTGTTGCCAACGTTACGGTCTTTCCACCTGCCTCTGCACGCAATGTTCCAGCCTCGTATGGCACTGGGAACACTGCCTTGTACTGCGTGCCGCGATTCACCTTCTTGGTACCTATCAGACGGTCGTTAAGATAGAGCTTCACCTCCGGAGCCTTGGTATATACCTCAACCTCTATCGGTTTTCCTTCCCAGCCTTTCCAGTTCCACGACTCCCATGTAGGCCATACCGACCACTGAGTCTCGCGTATCTTGCCGTAATATTCGTTTGGTTCTTTCACTGCCATATAGATGACCTCCCCGCTGCCTTTCCCCGAGAGGGGTGACGCACCATTCTCTTGTGTATTCCAAAGTATGTCCCTATAGTGAGAAATCGGCTTTCGCCAACCAGTGATATCCACATCGCCGCAATAAGCACCATGCCACGGGAACTGATGGCGGTGGTAGTGCTCGCCATGAGTCTCGCCTTCATAGTAGAAGCGGCCAATGCCCGACTCGCCCAGATAGTCAAGACCCGTCCAAACCATGTCGCCCACCACATAAGGATGGTCGTTGACGATGGCCCAGTTGCCGAAAGCATCGCGCGGATAACTCTCCGTCTGCCACATCACTCGCTTAGGGTCACGCTGATGGTCGCTCTTATGCTTGTGAATCATGTAGTTATAGCCCACCACGTCGAGCACCTCAGCATGCGGGTCGTAAATTTCCCAGTCGCTGTCCCACGCACAGAGAGCCTCCGTCACAGGACGTGTGGTATCGTAGCGCAGCACCTCACGCTTCAGCATGCGTGCTGTTGTCACCACGCGTATGTCCTTGCGCTCCATTACCTCGTTGCCTATGCTCCAACTGATAACGCTCGGATGGTTGCGGTCGCGCATCACCAGTGCTGCTATGTCTTCCTTATAGCATGAGTCGATGAGTGTGCTGTAGTCGTATTTTGTCTTTGCCTGTCGCCATCCGTCGAAAGCCTCATCTACTACGAGCATGCCTATCGAGTCGCAAGCGTCGAGCAAAGCACGTGTCGAAGGGTTGTGGGCTGTTCGTATGAGGTTGAAGCCTGCTTCCTTCATCAGTCTCACCTTGCGGATCTCTGCCCTATCGAAAGCTGCAGCTCCCAGGAGTCCGTCGTCGTGATGCACGCAGGCACCGTTGAGCAGCAGCTTCTTGCCGTTGAGCATGAAACCGTTTTCTGCATCAAACGTAAACCAGCGCACGCCGTAGTTCACTGCCTTGCGGTCGGTCTCCTTGCCGTTCTCGCTCAGCGTCACCTCTGCCTTATAGAGATTAGGCGTATCGGGCGACCACAGTTTCGGATTGTCGATATTGTAGTTGAACACCACCGCCTTGCTCTCTCCGCCGTTCAGCCTTACCGTCTGCTCCTGACCAGCCACGCCCACCTTTGCCTCGCGTGTCTCGGCAGCGTTGTTGCTTACGGTCACTTCCACCTTCACCTCGGCACACTCTGCCGATACCTTTGGTGTGGTAACAAACACCCCGTTCTCTGCAATATGAACATTGTTCATTGTCTGCAGCCACACATGGCGATAGATGCCCGAACCAGAATACCAGCGGCAGTTTGTCTGCTGCGAGTTGTCAACGCGCACGGCAACGGTTATGAGGTTGTGAGGTTGTGAGTTGCTTGCCTCTGTATTGTCTGCACTCCTCCACTCCTGCACTCCTGAACTCCCTATTTGATTTGTTATATCCACCGTAAACGGAGTATATCCGTATGCATGCCTACCCGCCAACTGTCCGTTTACATACACCTCGCAACGCTGATAGACGCCCTCGAAGTGGAGTTTCACGATGTCGCCCTCAGGCACTGTAAAGGTCTTGCGATACCATCCGAAGCCTGCAGGATAGTAGCCGCCGTCGTTGGCTGTCGGTGCTGTACGTTCAGGACTGTGATGAATGTCCCAGTCGTGAGGCAGATTAACGTTCTGCCACTTGCTGTCGTCGAAGTTCATGTCGTGAGCACCCTTCACGTCACCCTCACAGAACTTCCATCCAAAATCAAACAATGTGTTTGTCGTTGCTGCCAGCAGTAATGTCGGGAAGCACAGCAACATGATAATAAGCGTTAGATTCTTTTTCATAAATTTATTGGTAGTTGATTGTTTTTTCTTTTGCTTGCTTATCTTATGCAAAGATAATGCAAATCGAGACCAGAACCATCAAGCTTGCTTGAATGTTATGGCGAGATGCAGCTTATCTTATGCAAAGATACAGCATTAATCCCATTAGCACAAATTTTTCCAAAGAAATGACACAGCAGCAAAAGGTTATTAGACGAAAGAGGCATGAACAAATGATACAACAAATCATCTGACAAAAACGAGACGCTCTGCAATCACTTTACCGCTTTCAAGAAGAGCAACGTTGACCACCCCGCACTTCATTTTGGTTGTATCTAATCTTATAACGTCTTCTGTGAACTGCTCTTTAATATACAGATTACCACTGCCATATATAACACATGACAAATTCTTCCTGTTGTAATTATCACTTGTCAGCAACTGAACAAACATTTTGTCATTATGCTGTTCTACTTTTATTGTTGCCCCCTCGGCCGCAACTGCCGGCAATTGTTTGTAGCAAGAGAGTCCGCCTGCGGCATAAGCCTCCATTATCAGTTGTTCATCTCTTTTGGGTGTGATATAGATATATCCCATTCCCAGATGCTCGCTTTCGCCTTCTGCTATAATGTCACCTGTAGCGTTCACAAGTCTGACACTTACGTCAATGCCATAGCCGTCGTTGCCGATAGCCTTAAATGCGAGTCGTTGGCGACAACCGTCAATCAACGTTCCTCCTTCTGGCATTAATGCCAGGCTAATGTCTGTGAGATATGGTGCTGACTCATCGCTTTTTTCTTTCATTGTTTCAGCAGAAGCTGAAGCACCCGACTGTCCATCTTTGTTTTTGCCAACAATCTGAATCTGTTTGTAGAAAAACTGTTCCTTATCGAAATTCATCATCCATCGTGTATAAGCAGCAATAGTGTATTTTCCGCTTCTCATTGACTTTGGCAATACCAAGGCATTTGCAAACACCTTATTGCTGTCGCATTTTATCATGGCTCGCTGCATAAGAGTGTCAGCTGAATTGTCGAGCAGTTCAACATATACAAATTTAGAACGGTCAACAGGAACGTTGGTTACAGCATCGGCCAAGTGCGCCCTGAACCATATCGTATCACCTGCCGCATAATATGGCTTGTCAGTATGCAGATAAACCTTTTCCTGAGGCAATTTCCTGTAGTGGTTCAATATGCTGTCCTCAATGCTTGCCTGTGCAAATATGCCTGTCAGACAGCACAATGTTGACACCAATAGCAATATAAATCTTCTCATAGTTCTTTCAATTCTTTCTTGCTTACCGCCCTTCCGTTTTCGGTCAGTCCCTCAACCGTTATCAGATATTTCTTGCTGACATCAGAGGAATAGAATCTGACGGTTCCTTTACCGTTGCTGTCTGTCTTAAATGTCGGATTCCAGTAGAGTGTTGTCCTGTGGTCGGGAGTTGTATATTTGCTCTTGTCCTTTGCAGGATATTGGGGCGAGTAGAACTCTACTGCTGGTTTATAGCCTTTTTGCCGTACTGTTTTCATTGAAATTGGCAAACCATAATCAGGGTTCTTGGTGTAGATAAACACACCGCCATTTGCCCATGCCGCATATCCATAAACCAACAATTGGGGGTCTCTGGGGTGGAATAACTCAACCGACTTTATTGTTGCTGGATCAAGATTGTCCAATATCTGGTCAACATCTATTTTTTCAACCTTCATATTGTCAATAAAAATTACCGCTCTAGGCTTCTTGCGCTCATAAGCAGGAGTATCTCCACCTCCTTCCTGTACCACTTCATACCTGACACCCAACCGGACAAAGATATTGTATATATCACCAGAACTGTTCAAATAAGGGTCATCATCAGTAATCATCTTGTAAGGCTCCAAATT
Source organism: Prevotella sp. (assembly GCA_017410365.1). Taxonomy (GTDB): domain Bacteria; phylum Bacteroidota; class Bacteroidia; order Bacteroidales; family Bacteroidaceae; genus Prevotella. The sequence continues at coordinate 20,609 of JAFQQY010000029.1, read as the reverse complement.
ATACGGGTTCTTGGGTTTCATTCTCTTCTTTCCCGTTTTTACAATCTCCATCAGTTCTGTTACTCCATTGATGCCAGCATTGTTTATCTGCGTGTTAGCCTGAGCGACAAATGTTTCTGGCGGCGGCTGCAATCTTGCCTTGTCTTGATGTGCAGGAACTGACAGGGCAGGAAAAGCAAGAGAGTCAATCTTCAAGTTCAGGAGACCATGCTTGCCATTCTTCTTTATGGCTTGCAACAAGAATGTGGTTCCGTCAATGAAATCGAGTCCTGTTATATTAAATTGTTTTTTGCCATTGAGTGGCAAAACTTCGCGTATTCCTGTTTTTGGCGTTACGAGGTGCAGACTTACATTCTTGATGCTGTTACCCATGGTACCATTCACCGTTCCCGAAATACTTTGTTCAGTTTCTATGGAATAGTTTATTTCGGGATATTTCCCTTCTAATATATTATCAAGTTCATATCTTCGCCACCCTTGAGTCATCATCAATAAATCAAGATGATGAGCAGTGCGCGCACTATTATCTTTGAAATAATAGTTTGGGTTCTCGATATGTCCCTTTAACTCGGAAGTCAGGAGCATGTATGTCTCCAATGAAGGTTGCATGGTATCAACTTTCACGGCATCGGCATCAGTTACAGAAAGCGAGAACACCCCTTCAGCTGGATTTCCCTTGATGTCGGTAACGCTTAAAGATAACTCGACAAGCTCTTTCTTCTCCTGAGCACTAATATTGAGTGTATTTAGCAGCAAGAACAAGAATATAATTATTAATCTGAACATATAATCATTTGTCAGTTTTAGTTTCAGATGCAAATATACAAAATCTGTTAGATTCTTCTGCTAACTATTGATATTTTTCTTCCGCTTTCAGGTTTTATTCTGTATTAATAAACCAAGTAATGGCTGTTTAAATTGGGTATATACGCTGTATACAAAATTCAAATGAGTTTAAGCTTACATTATTCGATAGAGATATAAAAAGTTTCGACTACAGACGAATATTTTATCAAAAACTTAAAAAGTTTCGACTGTGAACGAAACTTTTGTCTTGCATCGATCATCGTTTAATATGACAAAAAGACAAATAATATACTTAGACACAAAGCCATATTTCGCTCATCGTTAATCGCTCATCATTCAACGACCGGCATCCTATCCCCCTCCTTCGGAGGGGTTAGGGGAGGTTCTATTCCCGCCCCTCGCCCTTTGGCGAGGGGGCGGGGGTGAGGCTTTAGAGTGTAGTGTTTTTACCTCTTGCTTTTCAACAGCAAGTTCAGAGTAAGGAGGAATATCATACAGATGGAAATGACTATGATGGAGGATGCTGAGTAGCTGTCTTGCGGCATTTCCGTTCTCTTAATGGCATCCAGCATGTCGTTGCCAAACAGATAGACAATAGCAGAGATGCCCGATAGCGACACGGCTATGATAGAGCAAATTATCAGCATGTCGTTTCGCCGCTCCTTCTGCCGTTGCTCGTTTGCTATGCGCTGCATGGTCTTGTATGCGAAATTGCTCGGCAACTTTGCAGTCTTCTTTTCCTGTTTGCTTTTCAATGCCATGCGCAAACCAATATCTTTTTTCTCCATAATATGCTTATTTATCGGTTGTCATCAACAAATGCAGTTTCTTTCTTATCCTGTGCAATCTGGTAGCCACGCTGCCCTGTCCTATTCCCATGATATAGGCAATCTCGTTTTGCGGCCGTTCATCGAAGTAATAAAGATTTACCAGCATCTTCTCCTCTGGCCTTAGCTGTTCGATGGCAGCCTCCAATCTCGCCAGACTTTCCTCGCTGTCCATTGCCAGTGTCTCATCAATGTCGGCCTCATCTATCTGCTGATGCTCGTCTATCGACACATAGTGCAGCTTCTGCTTGCGCAACCAACTCACGGTGGTGGTATATGCTATGCGATAGAGCCATGTTGAGAACGACGAGCGACGGTCGAACATGGGGAGCTTGTCGTATGCCTTGACGAAAACATCCTGCGTCAGGTCCTCGGCATCAGCCTGACCATCAACGAGTCGGCTTATCATTGCCAGCACGCTGTCGCCATAGCTTTCGAGAAAATAGCCAAAGTCCTCGGCATGTCCATCGAGGATTCTGGCTATCAGTCTGCTTTCGTCTGTTGACATAGATGTTTATTTTTTTTAGGAGTGGAGGAGTACAGGAGTGTAGGAGTGCAGACGTATGCTTTGGTAACAGTCTTCAATCTTTCAATCATTAATCTATTAAGAAGGAGTTCAGGAGTACAGGAGTGTAGGAGTTCAGACGTATGCGTAGGATATTCTAAGAACCCTTGGATATCATAGATTTTCCTTAAACGGTAGCAAATTCTTCACTCTTCATTCTTCATTTTTCACTTTTCACTCTTCACTTAAATGATTCTTCATTAAAGATCTTTCTTCTTCTGTCCGCGCTCAACGAAGTATGCAATAAGGAGTGCGATGCCGCCAAAGAAACATACGCAAGAGCCATAGAGGATTTCTGCCACGTACCTGTAACTTCTTGGGTCCTCGCATCTCCAGTAGTCGCCGTTTGTGATCATTCCGTTCAGGAAGAATGCGATGAACAGGCCCAGCCCCACACCAATCATCAATGCACCCAGGCGCAAAGCCCAGTTGGACACGCTGCCCATGCGGATATCGATGTTGTTCAGGTCAACTTTAGAGATTTCCGCAATCTTGTTAATCACCATTTTTCGCTCTTCCTTGCGCACGAACAATTCAAACAGTTTGTAGATAGTGCCGAAAACTATCAGCATGTTCAAAGGAATAATTATAAAATTCATAGTCAGAATTTGTTTAAGTTATTATTACTGTTTTTTATTCTCTTTTCTAATTATTAGACGCAAGAAAACGAAAATATTACATGTTTTTAGGGGAAAAATGGATTTGATGGGAGGACAGGAGGACTTGAACTCATAATTATGAATTCATAATTCTAAATTAAGACAGCGAAGCTGGTGAATCGTTCAACGTTCAACGTTTATTTTGACAGAAATTACAAGAAATTATTTATAATTATTGGTATTGCATTGTAGGGGCAGATCGGCGTATCTGTCCCTATTCAATTACTCTAATTAAAACCATTCGTTGTTTACAAATTATTGAATAGTTTTGTTTTCATAAGTCATATAGTCTATATCTACATAACCGCTGTCGTGCAAGTTGTTGTAGGTAAACAGTCCTATCCTGTCGCCACGGTAACTGCCCCATTTCAACTGATATTCTGCGCCGCATGTTTTGTAACTTTTGCCATTTGTGCTCCATGCAAACGTTGCCTTACCAGAGAAATCTATTTCCGTTTTAAACCAAAGAGAACGCTGTCTATTTGACAAGTTTTCTGACAAGACTATCTGCTCCGACACCTTGCCGCTCTTCGTTTTATACAGGAGTTGAAGTTTACCGTTATTCTTTGCCACAACAATGCAGGCATAGTCCTTACCGCCATTGAAATGGGCCAAACCAGCCTCCTGACCTTCGCTCATATTACGGATGTCAAACTTAGCAACAGCCTCTCCCTTGCCCCAACGTATATAGCGCTGTGAAAGGACATTGCCCGTTGAGAAGAAGTCGTCTTTTCGCAACTGACTGAATGCATGGAGTCGCAAAAAACCCTTGCGCTCGTGCAACGACCATTTGCCTTGGCGTGGCTGGTGATTAAACTCCCACTGATGACCCAACTGCGAGGAATCAAAAAAGTCTGAAGTCTGCATCTTAATGCCCTCCTGCCCTTTGTGAGGAATCTGCATTTCCCACACCATCTCTCCTACTCCATCGTTGTCGGAGTCTTTACCGATATGAGGCCAGTTGTCTTTCCAGTTGACAGGCTGCACACTCAGCACACGCCCGTCAAAATCGCCAGTTCCATGGTGGGTAACAAAATACCAGCTACCATCTTTAGTGTCAATAATAGAACCTTGGTTGGGTTCTTTGTCAACACTCTTGCCCTGCGAATGCATAAGCAACTGTTCGTCATAAGGACCATATATGCTTTTTGAGCGTCGCATAACTGGCACGCGCACTCTGTTTCCATGAATATTGCGCACCTCACTGAAATAGATATAATACATGCCATTCCATTTATAGAGTTTGTTGGCTTCTGCCGTGCGGAAGGGTTTAACTACATAACCTCCAATAATCTCCATGTTTTTAGACATGTCGCTGTCCTTATCTATTAAACCGTCTAATAGTTGGGTACCATCCCAGCTCATCTTGTAGATATGAGGGAACCAGCGTTTTCCGAAATTGCTTGCGATAATGTAAGCCTGCCCATCGTCATCCCATAATGGGCAGAGGTCGTCCCATCCACGACCACGCAACTCCCTGCCATTACTGTCTTTCATTGCCTGTACATCCCATTTGCCTCTTATATCTTTCGTGGTGGCCACAAACCAACCACCTCTCGGGGTTGCAAAGTGACAATAGAACACTCCCTGATGATAGCGCAGCGAACCTGCCCATATGCCGTTAAAATAGCCTTTCATCTTTGTCCAATCCAGGTCGGGATGCAGAAAGGTTATGTCGTCAACTACATGGTTAATTATTTCCCAATTTACCAAGTCCCTTGAATGGATAACAATCATTCCTGGCGAAAAGCAAAAGGTTGAAGCTATGCCATAATAGTCGTCGCCCACTCTTATAATGTCAGGGTCGCTATAATCGGATGGGATAACTGGGTTGCGGAACTTGCCGTTACCAATATCGCCAAAGACTGGAGTTTGTTGGGCGAGGAGTCCAAATGGAGCAACGACTCCTGTTATCATAAACAAAAGAGCAAAAAAACGTTGTTTCATAATTACCGGTTTTTAATTCAATGCATAGTCACACCTTATTGCATATATGTACACTACAAAGATATAAAAAGTTTCAAGTACTGACGAATATTTTGCCTAAAACAATAATATTCCATTCTTATGACCATTACATTTATCAAAATCAACAAGAACCGTCAAGGAAACAAATTTGCACATATTCAGTGCAAATTTATTGATTAAAAGGAAACAATAAAGGGGATGCGCCGTTAAGCACATCCCCTTATATATAATAATGTGAAATCTATCTAATAGATTAGAAATCCATCTTGTCAAGAGAATCGTTGAAGTCCTTTGGCTCGTGGTTCTCTGGCTGCACCGGAGCCTCATCGTGATGACGACGCTCCTGACGCTCTGGACGTGGACGACGCTCACCGCGCTCTGGACGTGGGCGACGATCGCCACGCTCCGGACGCTCACGGCGTGCTGGACGCTCAACATAGTCGGCAGGCTTCTCAATCAGCACACGGTGAGAGAGTTTGTACTTGCCTGTCTTCTGGTCAATCTCCATCAACTTAACGCTAATCTTGTCGCCCTCCTTGATGCCAGCTTCCTCAACTGTCTCAAGACGCTTCCAGTCAATCTCGCTGATATGGAGCAGACCGTCCTTGCCTGGCATAATCTCAACGAAACAACCGTAAGGCATTACCGAACGAACTGTTCCCTCATAGATTTCGCCTACCTCTGGAATAGCAACGATAGCCTTAATCTTAGCAATAGCACCGTCGATGCTCTCCTTGTTAGGACCGCTCACCTGTACCTTGCCTACACCTTCAGTCTCCTCGATAGTGATTGTAGCACCTGTATCTTCCTGCATCTGCTGGATAATCTTACCGCCAGGACCGATAACAGCACCGATGAACTCCTTAGGAATCTCAATCTGAACGATGCGTGGAACGTGTGGCTTCAACTCCTCGCGTGGCTCAGCGATTGTCTCAGTGAGCTTGCCAAGGATGTGCTCACGACCAGCCTTTGCCTGCATGAGAGCCTTCTCCAATATTTCGAATGACAGACCGTCGCACTTGATGTCCATCTGTGTAGCTGTAAGACCGTCGATAGTACCTGTGGTCTTGAAGTCCATATCGCCAAGGTGGTCCTCATCGCCAAGGATGTCAGAGAGCACTGCGTACTTCTCCTCGCCTGGGTTCTTGATAAGACCCATTGCAATACCTGATACAGGCTTCTTCATTGGAACGCCGGCATCCATCAGTGCCAGTGTACCGGCACATACTGTAGCCATTGATGAAGATCCGTTTGACTCGAGAATCTGAGATACGAGACGTACTGTGTAAGGGAAGTCCTCTGGAATCTGACCCTTCAGACCGCGCCATGCCAAGTGGCCGTGACCAATCTCACGGCGACCTACTCCACGCTGTGCCTTAGCCTCACCTGTGCAGAATGGAGGGAAGTTGTAGTGGAGCAGGAAGCGCATGTAGCTCTTGTCCAAAACATCGTCAACCATCTTCTCGTCGAGCTTTGTTCCTAGTGTACAAGTAGAGAGCGACTGTGTCTCACCACGTGTGAAGATAGAGCTTCCGTGTGGCATTGGCAGTGGACTAACCTCGCACCAGATTGGACGAATCTCGTCGGTCTTACGACCATCAAGGCGGATACCCTCGTCAAGGATGCAACGGCGCATAGCGTCGCGCTCTACATCATGGTAGTAGCGGTCCATCATTGCGTACTTCTCTTCCATCTCGTCTTCGCTCAACTCAGTGTGAGCAGCTGCATAAGCCTCCTTGAAGTCAACGAGAATCTGCTCGAAAGCCTCAGCGCGTGCATGCTTCTCGAGAGCCTGCTTTGTTACGTCGTAAGCCTTCTGGTAGCAGTCCTTATTGATTTGCTCGCGAAGTTCCTCATCGTTCACCTCGTGGCAATATTCGCGCTTAACGTCCTTGCCAAGTTCCTTTGACAGTTCTACCTGCAGTTCGCACATAGGCTTGATGGCATCCATTGCCACCTTCAGAGCCTGAATCATGTCCTGCTCGGTAACTTCCTTCATCTCGCCTTCTACCATCATGATGTTCTCGGCAGAAGCACCAACCATGATGTCCATATCTGCATCCTTCATCTGCTCGAAGGTTGGGTTGATGATGTACTCACCGTTTACGCGTGCTACGCGAACCTCACTAATTGGACATTCAAATGGGATATCTGAACAAGCCAAGGCTGCTGATGCTGCGAAACCTGCAAGAGCATCAGGCTGATCTACGCCGTCGGCTGAAAGAAGCATCACATTAACAAAAACCTCTGCATGGAAGTCAGAAGGGAACAGTGGACGGAGCACACGGTCAACCAGACGTGAAGTCAGGATTTCGTTGTCGCCAGCCTTGCCCTCACGCTTTGTGAAACCGCCAGGGAAACGGCCTGCTGCTGCATACTGCTCTCTGTAGTCAACCTGAAGAGGCATAAAATCTGTTCCGGGAACTGCATCTTTTGCGGCACAAACAGTGGCGAGGAGTACGGTGTTGCCCATACGGAGCACAACACTTCCGTCGGTCTGCTTTGCCACTTTCCCGGTTTCAATGGTGATGGTTCTGCCATCAGCCAATTGAATACTTTTCGTAATTACGTTCATCTTTTAAAAAACATCTAAAATATAAAAAATACGCAATGATAGCGTTTATCATCGCAAAAAACTTCGCAAAGATACACATTATTAATATAAAGTTTGCTAAACCGAGCTTCTTTTTATGATTTATTATGTTTTGTATTGCGTATTATTTTTTTGCCATTGCGTATTATTACTCCTTTATATCCTTCGTCAACCTTCACACCAGAAATGCTATAGATGCTGACAGCGGATGATTTTTCTGACTCAACAGCCTCAATGCCTGTCACTACAGCATCTACATCCTTTGCAAAGGTGATAAGATGTATATCGCTCTTGCCCGCTCCATCTGTTGAAGTAAGCCCGAAGATTGTCTGACCCATACATACACTTGGCTTATCGCCAGAGAAATTGGTGTAAAGACCGCTCTTTGTCATATCCCATGCTATCACCTGATAAGTCACACCGTCTTCTGTTACTGTCTTGACAATATCTGGCACAACCTGTGTGCCATAATTTGCGCCATTAAGCCACCAAAGATACGATGCGCCAGAGGCTGTGCTGAGATTTGTACCTTTGACAACAAGGTATATCTGGTCTTTGTTTATTGTATAATCCGTCTTGCCATAGTCAAGCATTAAGCAAACATTGTTTGCACCTGGGGCTGTTACACTGATTATATTCTTCTCATTGTCATATTTTATGTTCTCGGCCTTCAGTCGCCATGTATCGCCTGTGGTCCATTCTGAAGCGACAAAACGATAAGAACCTGCGCTTTCATCGTAACCACGCATCAGTCGCATGTAATAAAGACCTGGACACAGCGTTGTTGACGATGCCGTCAGTCTGACAACAAACTTGGTCTTGGCATTGCCATTGGCATCAATAGCCATTTCTGATGGTATCGGATATTCAATATTATAGAAACCATTGGCATCAGCGCCCTTTACAGACGATGGTATGGTAATGTCTGCTACAAGCTTGCCATCTACCGTAAGTGCGGCCTTACGGCCTTGGTCGGCTGTTGTAAAACGACACATTATGCTCAAACTGTCTTTTATGCCTTCTGGATTGAATAGTGAGTATTGTATATATCCGTTCTGACGTGCATCACGATAAGTCTCTGAGTTATAGTTGCCTACCGTCGACTCGCTGCTATATGCATATTCATGACCGGCCTCGCTCTGCTGCTCACCAGGTGCGACGAAATCTAATGTACGCGCCTTCAGTTGTTCTGCAAGCGCCTCGTTCTTTGCCATATCGCTATTAGCATATGCCTCTGCAGTCTGCTGATACCAATAGCACATATAACGGGCATGGTGAATTAAATAGAATGGGCGCAACTCCAACTTGTCCCATGCGTATGTTGTGGCTTCAGGACGTGATGCGTCTATTTCGAAAGTCAGTTTGCCAAGTTCTTTCGCCTGTATGCGTCCCAAGACATCGGCTCTATTGCCAATCAGCAGCGGAGCTTTGGTAAGGTTCATGGTTGTTGCCATACTTCCAGGTGCATGGTCCATTCGTCCCTCGCCTGCATATTCATTTTGCAAAACCTCATAGACAAGACCATTTTTAGCGGATTCATCGGCAGAAACGGCTGTCGTCTGCGCACCAAGCAATATTGGTCCATAGGCAAAAGCTATATAGTCATTATAGTTTGGACACTCCATGTATCTCAGTTCCATTGGCAAATTCACTGTTATGACATCGCCTTCTGACCAAGTGCGGTTTATGGTAACATAACTTGCTGTACCTTGCTTTGCTGACGAGACGTCTGCTGCCGAACCGTTTATGCTGATTGCAAAATCTTTTGTGGTCCACCAAGGATGCCTGATGGCAATAGAGTATGTTCCAGACTTACCTACTGTCAACTTTGTCTGTTGTTCGTATGGATAGTTTGTCTCTTGGGTTATTGCAAAGTCTTCATTCTGTAACTTGCTTGCCGTGAACAGGTTGACATAAAGCGTATTGTTGCCATCACGGGTGTAGATGAAATGTCCATATTTCGAATGATTCTCCATACCTGTACCCACACAACACCACATGGCCTTGTTTACTTGTGAATAGATGCGATAGCCCTGCGGGCGGAGAGTAGTAAAATACACATAGCCACCTGTATGCGGGTCTTGGGTAGAAAGGATATGATTCCACATCGCATATTCGTAGAAATCGGCATATCTAGCATCATGAGTACGGTCGCTTATCATCTCTGAGAGTTTGAGCATGTTGTTTGTATTACAACTCTCCGGACCATCAAGCTGGTCGATATATCTATTTGAATTGCCAACGCTTAAGAAATGTTCATTAACACTATTTCCACCAATACACACTGTACGGTTGTTAGCAACATCTTTCCAGAAGTTGTCGGCAGCCGTTTTGTATGCAGTAGCGGCATTGTCTTGTTCGTAGATTCTTTCAAAACCGATATATTTCGGCACTTGTGTGTTTGCATGTCGGCCATCAAGGAATGAAGTATTAAGCGATTGCATTCCGTTTAACATCGTTTTGTGGCTATAGCGCTTAGCTGCAGCAAGATACTTTGAATCGCCAAACAATTGGTAGGCATCAAGCAAACTCTCATTCATACCGCCATGCTCGATATTTAACATCGCCTCCATGTTGGCGTCACTCAACTTGCTTACAACATTCACACTCCAATCTGCTAATTTGCGGAACATTTCTTTTGCTTCTGTACTATTGCCATAAAGATACGCATCGCGCAAGCCTGCAAGTATTTTATGCTGACAATAGAACGGCACCCAACCGCCTTTATTTTGGAAGTCTGTTATTGTTCCATTAAATAGCGTCCTCCAAACTCCTGTTATCGGTTGGCCTCCGATGAATCCATATAATCCTTTGGTATCTTTATCGTATGCATCCTGACAGTCTTTCATCACCTTCAGCATATAATCCATACGCTCTTTCATCGCATTTTTCACGATTTCATCGGTATTGGCAGCGTATGCCAATGCCAATGCAGAAAGATAGTGTCCGCCTACATGACCATCCAGATTGAAAGAAGAGTTCCCCCAATTATCAAACGACGGATGATTAACATCCCATTTGTAGTAATTGCTTTGAGTGTCTGTAGTAGAAGAAAGACCAGATTGACGCACGTATGGGGTCAAAAGTCTGTCTACATCATATTGCAAGAGCATTTGATTGTTTACATCCATCGCTGTCTTGAATGGCGAATCAAGCAAAGTCACCTCTTCAAGGTCGAAATGATTAGGATAAAGTTCTGTTTGCGCAATACTGCCACTTACAGATAGAGTGACGATAGTTGCCAGTAATAGTTTCTTCATTGGAATCACAGTTAGATAGTTTTTACTTTATAAAGTGGTTACAAACTTACATATTTTCAACGAAAATAAAGAAATTCTACGGCATAATTTTGTATGTTTGCTTTAATTCCACTACTTTTGCAGATTGAATATAAATAAAAAGCAATGAGAACAATAGCATCTATAATCAGAAAATCAACTTTTGCAATGCTGGCCATTATCGGTTTGGCATCATGCAGCGAAGAGCAATTCCATGTCAACGGTAACATAACCGAGGCTAAAGACTCTGTGCTGTATTTCGAGAATATGAGTCTGGAAGGTCCTGTATTGATTGATTCTGTAAAACTTTCTGACGATGGCAGTTTCGAATTCAGTCACAAACGTTCTGACGCCCCAGAGTTCTACCGCCTTAGAATAGCAAGACAGATTATCAACATTTCTGCAGATTCAACTGAAACCATTGGCATCAAGGCCAGCTATCCTACTATGGCTACTCGCTATGAGGTGGAAGGTTCTGAAAGCTGCAAGCGCATCAAGGAACTGTCGTTAATGCAGATTGACCTGCAAAACGCAGCCATAGCACTCGACAAGAACACATCACTCAGTTATGCAGAGGCAGGCGACAGTCTGATGAAACTGATTGAGGCTTACAAAAACGGTGTCAAGGCCAACTATATATTCCAAGACCCAAAGGCAGCTTCGTCTTATTTTGCCTTGTTCCAGACCATCGGCAATTTTCTCATTTTCAATCCACGCACAAACAGTGCCGACATAAAGGCATTTGCTGCCGTTGCCACCAGCTGGGATACATTCTACCCTGGTGCTTTGCGTACTGAAAACCTGCACAACATTGCACTGGAAGGAATGAAGACAGAACGCATTGTCCAGGCAGAGAACAACAAAAGCATTGACCCAAGCAAGATTGTTGAGTCAAACATTATTGATATCAGCCTGACAGACAATAAGGGACAAATACGTAGTCTGACAGACCTGAAAGGAAAGGTTGTAATGCTAGATTTCCATGCTTTCAGCACTAGCGAATCGCCAGCAAGAATCCTTGAGATGCGTGAACTTTACAACAAATACCACGACAAGGGATTTGAAATCTACCAGATTTCGCTCGATGCCGACGAGCACTTCTGGAAACAGCAGACCGAGAATCTGCCTTGGATAAGCGTTCGCGACAACAACGGACTGAGTTCAAGCATCCTCGCCGCTTACAACATACGCTCTATTCCTGAGTTCTTCCTCATCGATAGGGAAAACGGACTAGTCAGTCGTTCACAGCAAATAAAAGACATCAACAGCGCAATTGAGAAGTTGTTATAACAACTTGACCTACAACACATTTCCTGTTCCGCACCTATTGCGTGCGGAACAGTTTTTGTTTTTAATAAATCACACAAAAAGTTCTATCCAATGAAAGAGGTTCATCCACTAAATAAATTCAATTACTGCCCGATGTGCGGCAGCAAGCACTTTGTAGTTAACAATTTCAAGAGCAAGCATTGCGAAGACTGCGGATTCGTATTTTATATGAATCCATGTGCAGCAACGGCAGCGTTCATCATTAACAGCAAAGGCGAACTGCTAGTGGTACGAAGAGGCAAAGAACCGGCTAAAGGCACGCTCGACTTGCCTGGTGGATTTATTGACAATGGCGAAACTGCCGAAGAAGGAATGACTAGAGAAGTGAAAGAAGAGACAGCACTCGATGTCATAGAATGCAAATACCTGTTCAGCATGCCCAACATATACCCGTACGCGGGCATAGACGTGCATACATTAGATATGCTATTTGAATGCAAGGTGAACAATGAAGCAGAAGCCAGAGCGGACGATGATGCCGCAGAGTTGATGTGGATACCGATTGAAAAGATTAATCCTGAGGAGTTTGGATTGGCATCCATAAGGAAGGCCGTTGAGATTTTTTCGTTAAGAAAGTAAAAATTCTACTATATAAATAAGGTGTAAGAAAAAAAATTCTTACTTTTGCACCCCAAATAAACATAACAGACAGATTATGCAGAAGAATTTAGTTATAGTCGAGTCACCTGCAAAGGCAAAGACTATTGAAAAATTTTTAGGAGACGACTTCAAGGTTATGTCCAGCTACGGACACATCCGCGACCTTAAGAAGAAAGAGCTTAGTATTGATATAGATTCTCTTCAGCCTGACTACGAAATACCAGAAGAAAAGGAAAAACTGGTGAAGGAACTGAAGCAAAGTGCCAAGAAAGCAGAAATGGTTTGGCTGGCATCCGATGAAGACCGCGAAGGAGAAGCTATTTCATGGCACCTTTGCGAAGTGCTCGGACTCGACGAGACTAAGACCAACCGAATCGTATTCCACGAGATTACCAAACCAGCTATTCTTGAAGCGATAAAGAATCCGCGCCACCTTGACATGAACCTCGTAAACGCACAGCAGGCACGTCGTGTGCTCGACCGCTTAGTAGGTTTCAAATTATCACCAGTGCTGTGGCGCAAGGTAAAACCGGCTCTGTCTGCCGGTCGCGTGCAGAGTGTGGCAGTAAGACTCATCGTTGAACGCGAGCGCGAGATACAGGCATTCAACAGCGAGGTTTACTACAATGTAAGCGGCATCTTTGCCATAACAAATCCTGACGGTTCTGCAACAGAGGTAAAGGCGCAGTTGGGCACACGCTTCAAGACACACGAGGAGGTAGAGGCATTCCTGGAGAAGTGCAAAGATGCCACATTCACCGTTGAATCAATCAGCAAGAAACCTGTAAAGCGCACACCAGCGCCTCCATTTACCACCAGTACTCTACAACAGGAAGCAGCACGCAAACTGGGCTTTACTGTAAGTCAGACGATGATGGTGGCACAGCATCTTTACGAGCATGGACAGATAACATACATGCGTACTGACTCGGTAAACCTCTCTACCCTATGTCTCAACTCAAGCAAGGAAGAGATTACTAACCTCTACGGCAAGGAGTACAGCAAGCGTCGCCAATATCACACCAACTCAAAGGGTGCACAGGAGGCACACGAGGCTATCCGTCCTACATACATGAACGTTCAGGCTATTGAGGGAACAGCACAGGAAAAGCGCCTTTACGACCTCATCTGGAAGCGCACCATTGCCAGTCAGATGGCTGATGCCGAGATAGAGAAGACCACTGTCAACATCAAGATAGACACTGCTGAGGAGCAGTTCATCGCTCAGGGCGAAGTGATAAAATTCGATGGTTTCATCAAGGTTTACCACGAGTCGCATGACGACGACGAGCAGAACGACGATGACAACACACGTATGCTGCCACCACTCAACGAAGGTCAGGAACTGACTCGCCGCGAGATACAGGCAACAGAGCGATTCAGTCAGGGACCGCTGAGATACACCGAAGCAAGTCTGGTACACAAACTGGAGGAATTGGGCATCGGACGTCCGTCAACCTACGCTCCAACCATCAGCACCATACAGCAACGCGAGTATGTTCACAAAGGCGACAAGAAAGGCGAAGAGCGCACATACACCGTTGACACACTGAAAGGAAAGGTAATAACCCAAAAGGTCCGCAAGGAAATGGCTGGCAGCGACAAGGGAAAACTGCTGCCGACAGACATCGGCATCGTTGTCAACGACTTCCTGCTGGAATACTTCCCAAGCATCATGGACTACAACTTCACAGCCAAGGTTGAACAGAAGTTCGACGAGATAGCAGAAGGTGGCGAGCAGTGGGAAGCTATGATGAAGGAGTTCTACGGCGACTTCGCACCAACCGTTGACAAGGCGATGAACATCCGTTCTGAGCACAAGGCGGGCGAACGACAACTGGGTATCGACCCTACAAGCGGCAAACCGGTGTTCGTAAAGATTGGACGCTTCGGTCCTGTGATACAGATTGGTACTGCCGACGATAACGACAAACCACGCTTTGCACAGTTGCCATCTAACAAGAGCATGGAGACAATAACACTCGACGAGGCTATGGAATTGTTCAAACTGCCTCGCGAGATTGGCGAATATGAGGGCGACAAGGTTATCATCGGTGCCGGCAAGTTCGGTCCTTACGTGCTGCACAACAAGAAATACGTTTCTCTGCCTAAGGGCGAAGACCCGATGACCGTTACACTGGAAACAGCCATCTCACTGATTGAAGATAAGAGACAGCAGGAAGTGCAGCGACATATCAAGTCGTTCGAAGAAAATGAAGAATTGGAAGTGCTCAACGGACGCTACGGTCCTTACTTGGCATACAAAGGAAAGAATTACCGTCTGCCAAAGAATCTGCACGACAAGGCTGCCGAATTGGCTTACGACGAGTGCATGAAGATTATCGAAAGTACTCCTGTCAAGACTAAGAAGTAAGTCGCCAATGAGAAGGATAATCCTCATAGGATATATGGGAGCCGGCAAGACCACTATTGGCAAGGTGCTGGCAAAAGAGCTCGGCATGCAGTTCTATGACCTTGACTGGTATATAGAGGGACGCATGCACAAGACTATCCCGCAGATATTTGCCGAGCGTGGCGAAGAGGGATTCAGACAAATAGAGCACAACATGCTGCATGAAGTGGCTGAATTTGAAGACGTGATAATAAGTTGCGGAGGCGGAACACCATGTTTCTTCGACAATATCGACTACCTGAACCAACAGGGCGATGTGGTTTATCTGAAGGTAGAACCGGAAACGCTATACAAACATCTGAAGATGGGCAAGACCGAGAGGCCTCTGCTGAAAGGCAAATCGCAAGAGGAACTGATTGCCTTTATACGCGAGCAACTGGAAAAGCGCGAACCTTTCTATACAAAGGCGCGCTATATGCTCGACGTAACACTGATGGATAATTATGAGAAGATAAAGATTTCTGTAGAAAAGATTAGGGAGTTGCTGGGTGTTTAAGGGCCTCCCCCTGCCCCTCCGAAGGAGGGGAGATTCAGAACCTCCCCCTGCCCCTCCGAAGGAGGGGAGATTGGCAGAGATTTGTCTTTATGTCTAAAGAAGACAACTGAGTAACAAGACAAATATGTCTTTATGTCCCCCAAAAACAACACAGAACAACAAGGCAAAATATGTCTTTATGTCTAAACAAGATACACAAAACCATAAGCTACAATAAATGAAAAAGTGGACCATCGAAGATTCTAAGGAACTGTACAACATCAACGGATGGGGTACTTCCTACTTTGGTATTAACGACAATGGCAATGTCTTTGTAACTCCTTGCAAAGACCAGGCTCAGGTTGACATTAGGGAAATAATGGACGAACTGGCGTTGCGTGATGTAACCGCCCCCGTACTCCTGCGCTTTCCCGACATTCTCGACAACCGTATCGAGAAGACAAGCAGCTGCTTCAAGCGTGCTGCCGAAGAATACGACTACAAAGGCGAGAACTTCATCATCTATCCTATCAAGGTAAACCAGATGCAGCCTGTGGTTGAGGAGATTATCAGCCACGGACGCAAGTTCAACCTCGGACTGGAAGCGGGTTCAAAACCAGAACTTCATGCCGTCATAGCCATACAATGCCAGAGCGACTCGCTCATCATCTGCAACGGCTATAAGGACCAGAGTTATATAGAACTGGCGCTGCTTGCGCACAAGATGGGAAAGCGAATATTCATCGTTGTAGAGAAGCTTAACGAACTTGAGATAATTGCCCGCATGGCAAAGAAACTCAACGTTCGCCCAAATCTCGGCATACGCATAAAACTGGCTTCTTCGGGCAGCGGCAAGTGGGAGGAAAGCGGCGGCGACGCAAGCAAGTTCGGACTGAACAGTTCTGAACTGCTCGAAGCTCTCGAACTGCTCGACAAAAAGGATATGCGCGACTGCCTCCGACTGATTCACTTCCACATAGGCAGTCAGATAACAAAGATTCGTCGCATACAGACAGCTCTGCGCGAGGCTTCGATGTTCTACATCCAACTGCAGAAGATGGGCTATAATGTCGATTTCGTTGACTGTGGCGGCGGTCTGGGTGTCGATTACGACGGTACACGCTCACCAAGCAGCGAGAGTTCTGTAAACTACTCTATCCAGGAGTATGTCAACGACTGCATCTCTACCTTCGTCGATGCAGCTAACAAGAACAACCTGCCGCACCCTAACATCATAACGGAGAGCGGACGCTCGCTCACCGCCCACCACTCTGTACTCGTCATCGACGTGCTGGAAACGGCATCGCTGCCGGAAATGCCAGAGGAGTATGAACCAGACGAGAACAGTCATCAGCTGGTTAAGGACCTATACGACATCTGGGACAACCTCAATCCGCGCAACATGCTTGAGGGATGGCACGACGCCGAGCAGATTCGCGAAGAAACGCTCGACCTGTTCAGTCACGGCATTGTCGATCTGAAGACTCGTGCCGAGATAGAAAGCATGTACTGGAGCGTTTGCCGCGAGATAAACATACTGGCGAAGCACCTGAAGCATACGCCGGAAGAACTGCTTAGTCTCGACAAACTGCTTGCCGACAAGTATTTCTGCAACTTCTCTCTGTTCCAGTCGCTGCCCGACTCATGGGCTGTCGATCAGCTCTTCCCCATAATGCCTATCGGCAGACTCAACGAGCGACCGACACGCAATGCCACCATTCAGGACATCACATGCGACAGCGACGGCAAGATAGCCAACTTCGTTACCAACCGTCATAACTCCCATGTGCTTCCTGTTCATTCGCTGCGCCGCAACGAACCATACTATCTGGGGGTATTCCTCGTGGGTGCTTATCAGGAGATTCTGGGCGATATGCACAACCTGTTCGGCGACACCACAGCCGTACACATCAGCGTGAAGGACGACAAGTACAACATCGACCAGATTATCGACGGTGAGACAGTGGCAGAGGTGCTCGACTATGTGCAGTACAACCCAAAGAAACTGGTGCGCCAACTCGAGACATGGGTGACAAAGAGCGTCAAGGAAGGCAAGATAACTCTGGAGGAGGGCAAGGAGTTCCTCAGCAACTACCGCTCCGGCCTCTATGGATATACGTATTTGGAGTAAATAAAAAACAATGAACAAAGAAATAAAACAAAAACTAACAGTAGTAAAGGTTGGCGGCGCCGTAGTTGAAGACGACGCACAACTGCAGCAGTTGCTTAAGGACTTCAGTGCCATTGAAGGCAACAAGGTGCTGGTGCATGGTGGCGGACGACGCGCCACACAGGTGGCCAAGAGTCTGGGCATAGAAAGCAAAATGGTGAACGGACGACGCATCACCGATAACGACATGCTTCAAGTAGTAACAATGGTTTACGGCGGACTGGTGAACAAGAATCTCGTGGCTCGTCTGCAAGCCAATGGTGTAAACGCCATGGGACTGACGGGTGCTGACATGAACGTGCTGCTGTCTGACCGCCGCCCGCCAAAGAAAATGATTGTAAAGGGCGAGAACGGACTGCCTGACGAGGAGCAGACCGTAGATTTCGGTTTCGTAGGCGATGTGAAGAAGGCCGACGGACGTGCGCTCTCTGCACTCATCGGTCAGGGCATAACGCCAGTAATGGCACCGCTTACTCACGATGGAATGGGCAATATTCTCAACACCAACGCCGACACCATAGCCGGTGAAACGGCAAAGGCACTTGCCCCCTACTACGACGTAACGCTGATATATAGTTTCGAGAAGAAGGGTGTGCTAAGCAATCCTGATGACGACGAGAGCGTGATACCGGTAATCACACGCGATGACTTCGCTCGCTATGTCGCCGACGGCACCGTTGCCGGCGGTATGATTCCGAAGCTTGAAAACGCATTCGATGCCATTTCATCGGGCGTCGGTCGCGTCATCATAACCCTTGCCACTGCAATAGACGGCAATCACGGAACCGTAATAAAAGAGTAAAACAACATTATTATATATTAATATCATAAAGCCGACCTACATTCCCATGCTGGTCGGCTTTATTTATAGTGGTGTCCACTAACTATAAAAACAAACTTCATTCTTTTCTATCCATTTCGCCAACAAGTTCTTTTATCTTGTTTTCAAGAGCCTTGCCTTGTAATCCCTCTGCCACAATCATGCCGTCAGGACCAAATATTATTGATTCGGGATGCGCTATTACGCCATAGGCCTTTGTTGCTTCATTGTGGAAATGCTTGTCTGCATACAGTTGTATCCAGTTCATCTTGCGATTCTCGACATACAAACAAAAATACCCATGAGAATATATTGATATATAGATAATTATTTGTATATTTGCAGGCGAACAATAGTCAAATAGAGATATGCTAGCAAAAGCAGAATGCATCGAAAAGCTTAAGTCCGCCAAACAATTTCTTACTGAAAAATATGGTGTACGCTCACTATTACTTTTTGGCTCTTTTGCAAGAGACGAACAAAAAGAGAATAGTGATGTTGATGTATGTGTTGACATGAATCCCAATCTATTAAATCGCGTCGGGATTAAACGACATCTTGAACAGTTGCTAAACCGTCAAGTAGATGTAATACGCCTTAGTCCTAACTTGAACAGTGTATTAAAACAACAAATATACAAAGATGGCATTCTCGTTTTCTGATAAGATACAATTAGTAGAAGATATTTTAACTAATCAAAGAATAATCTTATACTCGTAAATGTGAATATCCACTAACTATAAAAACAACCTTTCATCCCTAAAATTTTTAAAACAACAATTTCTCATACATCCTACATTTTTGCACGTAACGCATTGTGCTATAGTTTGTTTAGTGCTGTGTATGAGGATTTCAATCCTACATTTTTGTCCCGTTTTTTGCGTAAGAAACGGGACATTTTGTTATCTTTGCACCGTGATAATGAAAAACTTATGAATATAACAAAAGAAATAAAAAGAAGAATCACTGTATTTCCTTTTCATCTAATTTATTCTTGGGATATAGGCACAAACTAAGCCATTAACATAAAAATCCCGACCTACATTCGCAACGGCATCACTTTTGATAGCCAAGTGGCGCAATGGCAACTGTCATCTAATCAGTCCGAATGCGCCTCGGACTGACAGTCCGTGGCGTTCGGACTAACAGTAAGTGGCGCTCTGACTGACAGTCAGAACGCCACTTACTGGATTTAATAGGATATATTATTGCGGGGTTTCAAGCCATTAACATAAAAATCCCGACCCACATTCACATGCCAGCCGGGCTTTGCGCGCTTTATAATAACTAAATTTATTATTATGTCTGTTATTGCGATATTGTCGTTTGGTTAACGTCAATAACTTGCGTATTGTCAAATTTATGTTTTTTCTTGCCGTAGTTGAAGCGGTAGCTGACACTGATTTTTCCTATATTGTCATATATGTATGGTACACGAGCAATCAATGTTTGTTGGTATAGACCCAAATCTATCTTCTTACGTAATTCTCTTCTATATGGGTTTTGATATGAAATTTGGAAATTCCAGTTATCAATACTATAAGATGCACTCATATCAATATTGGTTTGGTATTGAGATATCTGACCTGTTTGATTATTGATACTTTCAGGTTGTGTTAAAAAACCGACACGGGCTCTCAACCCCTTGTGTTGATAGACAACATGTCCCATTGCATAAAGCGCATGATGGTAAATTGTTTTCCACAGTTTTACTTTGTCATAATTGTAGAGCAGCCCAGTTCGTACATATAAGCGCTTGGGTATAATGTTGTATTGGATAGCTGCTTCGTAATGCTGTTGCCAATTGGTACCGCTATTTTGTACTTTCCAAAGTAATGAATTGCGTTTCTCGTCATATTCACACATCTTGTATATTGCATTTGTATTTAGATAAAATGAAGCATAGGTCATCCATACAAACCTTTTGTTGATGTTCCATGTATGTGAAAATAAGAAATCATATCTCATATAGTCTTTCAGTTGAGGATTTCCTTGCGTAATCTCATATTCATTGTTTCTGTATTCATCACCAGTACGATTAGCATTGCTTGCTTCTATGCTGGTTGCCTGACCACGTAAATTATATGAATGTTTCTTATATGTGT
>JAFQQY010000028.1 GCA_017410365.1 Prevotella sp. | reverse complement strand
GCTGCCTGCAACTATCTGCTGCGGAACTATCTGCAATACGTCTTCAGCATGTATGCCTGCTGAAAACAAGAGTGCATAAAACATTAAATAGATCTTTTTCATCTTGATATAGTTTATTCGTTTAATAATATCTCTACAATACCCACGCCATCGGTAATATTAAATTCACCGTCGCCGTTAATGTCAGAAACTTCTTTAATAAAAGTATCATTGTCTGCTTCACCTACCATAATATAGTTTATCATGTTCACTCGGTCGGTGATGTTGACCTCTCCATCGCCGTTGGTATCGCCTAGTTGATATACCCTTATCATGCCATCTTCAGTAAATATTGGTATTGACGTTCCTTCTGTCACTGTCGCTGTCGCTTGATCAATTTTAATTACATGCCGTGAAGCGACAGGAATGTACTCAGGGACACTTGCATCTACAGAAAACAACATTATTTCCCCTGGAGACAAAGTGTTTCCAACTAGTGAAATAGAAAATACAGAGTCTACATTTGTTTTAGAGACTATGATCTTGTCGTTCATATTCAATGCTTCCCAGTCTGGTGTTATATTTTTGGGAAACGACATTCTAAAGTTAAAGTTGGAAATCATTTCTATATTTTCCAAATATACTGGTATAGTAACAGTTCTACCTGGAATTGTAACGACAGGCATCGAATATATTCTACATTTGGGCGTAAACGTGCCATAAACAACGATGTTAGCAGCAGGCATTAAAACAGGCAAATTTTGCCATCCGCTAAAGGCACAACCTTCCATAGCCGGTACTGGCGGGACAATAGGGGCGCCCTTAATCACAGAATCACGCATATACTCTACCTCATCTATAATATAGATGATTTCATAATAAGGCATATTAGGCACAAAATCCCCACCAACATCTTCGTTCCAATCAGTAGAGGTACTGTCAGTCATCTCTATATCGCTCTGCGCCAACATTGCCTGGCTACCTAAGACGACCAGCAAAAATAGCGAAAATATATGTTTCAAGCGTATCATAAAGTCATAAAATTAATTGTTATAACCTAATTAACCTCCTACAGTTCCACCAAAATCTTCCCCGATGATATCCCATCCATCGATGCCAATGTCGAATCCGCTCTCAGTCTTCTTTAGTTTTACAGTTATGGAGTATTGACGTTTCGGCTCTAATTTAAAAGCATTTTGTAACGTATATGGACTTCCATTCCACTCTATTTGTATAAAATTGCTGAAAGGAACCTGTTGCGGAATCAATATGGCTGTATAGCTTAGGTTTCCGTTGTTGTGGCATTTTACATCTTCGGCATCTCCTCTAGTAGATATAATGCCTGTAGCCATGTCTATTAGAGCTGTAATTTTTGTGCCGCCAATGGTTACAGAAACATCATCAGATTTTATATTCATCCCTTCTTCTGCTGTCACGTTTATTGTAAACAGGCTCAACATGTGTGATAGAGTAAGGTCAAAACTACTTTTCGTTGGTGGCTGCCCTTTAAGGGTTCCCCAGAGAAAATCACTTTGTGCCAAATTTTCTATAGCAGTCTGGTCTTTCTGCACACTAAACACTAATGCTCGTGCATCAGCTACATTGTTCTGATAAGGTGCATAAGCATAAAAGTCAGCCGGAGTGGTAGCATCGTTCCAATAAATTGGTTGGTCAGAACTCCACGCATTATCAGCAAATGTCAAAAGTTGATTGTTCACATAATTATCTGTAGCCAACAGATTATCTGGTTTTCCATCAAAGTAGTTTACCATATATAAACCCGCTTTCACTTTATCCGATATAGCTTGTCCATCAACTCGGGTCTGTATATGAACCGCACCCTTCTGATTCTCTGGAGGAGCTATCGGCTCGTCTGACGAATCGCTACTACATGAGATAGACATGGCGGCAATTCCAATAAATAACAATTTCTTCATGGGGATACTTCTTAATTCCAACCTTCAATACTTCCACCGATTTCAATCTTAATCTGTTCAGGATTCTGATCAAGAGTTACACTAATGGTATGACGCATGCCTGGACGATAGCTAATTTTTCCTTCCATAAGGTATGAAACATCACCAATAACAACCTCTACCAAGGGGCGACGCGAAGTCAGACTCTGCGGTACTACAATGGCTTGATATTGAGTGTTACTCACCTGACGGCAACGAATTGCGGCTTCTGCGCCATAGTTATCCTTGGCAGCATCACCTGTAGAAAGGTCTATCACCGCTTGTGGCACAGTACTGAGCAAATACACCTCAGCATTCGCAGGTATCACACCCTCAAAGTTTTCACCCTTTTCCAAATTGACAATAACATTACTCATCTTATGAGCAAACTGCATGGCTACAGGATTGGCCGAAGCGGTCACATCCAAGGCAGAAGCAAACAGGAAGTCACTGTGCGTATATCCCCAGTCTGTACTTTGGTCAGTTTGCACAGAGAATTCATAATCCACTACATCGTTTACTGCCTTGGAATAAGGATAGAAGGCATACACATTATGATTACCTGCGTTCCAATAAACTTTTCGTCCTGAAGTCCACGAGGTACCATTGTAAGTAAACAATTCGTTGTTTACCTCGTTACCAGCCAATTGTAGCACGG
Organism: Prevotella sp.; assembly: GCA_017410365.1. Lineage (GTDB taxonomy): Bacteria > Bacteroidota > Bacteroidia > Bacteroidales > Bacteroidaceae > Prevotella. Next base: position 24,049 of record JAFQQY010000028.1, on the reverse strand, counting down.
CATCATTAGCGGTAACATACACGCTGATACTATCGGACGATTCAAAACTTGTTTCCGTCACACGTGTTTGATGTGGATGCACCATCACCAGCTGTATTTCTCCCTCATCGGGAGTATAAACTTCATTACCTATCTCATTTTCATTGTCGCATGCAGCAAATGCTATCGCCATTGCTGCTGCCATAAAATATTTCATTGCTTTCATATTCTGTATATATTAAAACCTTTTACTATCTCTTTTCGCTTTTAGTTCTGCCCTAATTTTTCGAACTTTATCACCTTGTTTCTTTGCATTCACTATACGTGGTTCATAGTGTTGGTTACTTCCTGCATATGAAGAACCGGTCAGATAAGCATGGGCCGTACCGGAACGGGTTGTCCCGTCTCTATCCCCCCACTTGTTAGTGTCGTGCTCATAGAAGTAATCCATGCTGAACGACTCGCGGGCATAGTCAAAGATTCGACGCATAATGCTCAGGCGGGAGATTGTATTATAATAAGGAATACCATAGTTCATACACGAATTGGCTTCCGAGCGGAATATGCCGCGCATATAGCCATAGGCTCCCTCATACACATCCACATAGTTGCTGTAGCGAGTATCAAAGATGAAATCCGCCCAAGGCACCTGCTTCATGTTTGAGGTGGTGGCAATGTTCTGATACCATCCCCATGACTGCTTTTCTTCAATTTCATTAAGAACTCCACACGTTGGCCATGTACTCTTCGCAATTTCCTCGTCAGCCAATCTGCCAAAACCATGGCCTCCTGCTTCATGCTGAATGACACCACGGGTATCTTGTGGATATGGTCGGTTAGAAGGAGGACATATAGCCATAGGAATGCCGTCCTTGAATTCTGTCACACCATTGTAAGCATCCGAATTGGGTACCAATATAATCATAGAACGCCACATATTTTCATTTATCAGGGGAGTCTTATCAATGGCATAACTGAAGACTTCATCCGTTTCCGTCAACAAGCGGTCCATAGTGGACATAGCATTTCCATCATATCCGTATAAAGTTCCAAAACGGTTATTCACGTAGGTATGCATTGTATTCACGCCAGTTTCTTGTGAGAGTGGGAAAGTGACATATACATTAAAATAGTCACGATGACTCTTATAAGGCTCTACGCCAAAGAAGTATTCAGTCTGCTGTTTTATTAATTCGAGATATGATCCATCAGAAATATTCTCTCCGTTAAAGCCATCGCCCACAAACACAATATCAATACCTTCGCCCTTTGTATGTTCCTGCAGGGTAAGGCAACCGTCTTCTTCATGTTCATAGTCATACTGTGACACTACACAATAGGTTATATGGTTTTCCGCTGGCATACGGAACAAGATGCTGTCACGACGATTACCGGCTCCATGCTCCATCGGATTGAAAGTCAGGCGAAGTTCTGTCTTGCCTGCCCCCGATGTGGCAGAGAGTGTCACCCAGTCGGGACAATGCTCTACCGTCCATGCACCATCGGCATTCAGTACCAAGGTTTCTGTATGTGCTGTATTCAGCGCATTGGCTTGTGCTGGACGGCATACAAAGTTAGAATACTCAGCTATTCGTTTGAATTCGCTCCAACCTTGTGCATGCTTGTATTTCTCTACACATCCCTTGGGGACTTCCACCGTGAAGTTATCTTTATTGACTCCAAAGAAGGCATTTTCACACACCAAAGGTGGCTCTTCATCTTCGCATACAATGCTATTGATGCCACTACAACCCCAAAAGGCCTTGTCGTCAATCAAATCTACACCTTCAGGGATAACAAGTCCTGTGATTCCATAACAATTATAAAAACATCCCTTAGGAATGCGAGCCACATTTTTAGGCAGTTCCAATGTCCCTAACAAATAATAGCAATCATGGAATGGTCCATCAAAATCATAGGCACCATCACGAATTACACGAAGGCTCTCAGGAAATATAATTTTAGAAATTTTAGTATAACTAAAAGATGCTCCACCACTAATAATTTTCAAATTAGGAGGTAACACCAATTCCCCTGATAACGCAGAACCTTCAAAAGCATCATGAATTTCAGTTATACCATCGTGAAACTCTACTTGATTGAATCCTCCACCTCTAAAAGTTACATTTCCATCTCCCAATTTAGTAAGGAACTTTGGAATAACGAGCGTTCCTGTCATATTAGGATAACCCCAATTCCCATTAATACTCTTTAAAGTTGATGGGAAATTATATGTACCTGTGAAATTTCCTGACGGTTGCTCATTTGCAGAGATAAGCCCTTCTGGCAAAATCAGATTTCCTGTAAGTGCACCGTAAGAACCTAAATTTCCATCCAAGTGCTTCAATGTGGAAGGTAATTTTAATTCACCATAAAGATCACACTCTGCAAAACTGTAGTGTTGAATATCCTCCAATCCTTCGGGGAAAATTAAATTACCACTCAACTTACTATGAGAAAATGCCCATCCAGCTATAGTTTTCATACTTTTCTCAGGAAAAACAATATGCTTCAGCGGTGCATAACCAAACCCTTGCATCACACCAGCTCCATCTCCATTGGCATTCGCTACAATAATTGCCTTTGACAAGTTCAAATACATTAAATGCGACATTTTTTGTCCCATAAAAGACAAATCTGTTTCACATATATCTCCCTCAACTTTCAATGACATAATTTTATCTTTATCCAGACCTTTCTCTTTTAATACTTGTTCAAGAGTGCCGGCCTTATCCAACTTCACTACGGTATATTGACGCATCAGTCCGTCATGCAAATTAGCATCATCCACCCAAGCCACTATATCATCAGATTTTAAAGCAAATGTATAATCGCCTGTCGCTTCCGAACGATTTACAGTAATGGTGAAATTATGCATTTTGCCACTCAAAAAAGAAGTAGTAGCGTCTTTCACCAAAGAATAGTTATGTCCATCTACAGAGATTGTTAGCAAAACCTTACCTGCAGTCACACTTTGCGGAAACACCACAGCACGCCATACTCCATTGTAATACAATGGTCTGATGAGTTCGGGTTTTCCATTCCCCAAGACACAATCACCTGTCGATAAATCGACCGTACCATTTGTTATAGTATTATCAATCATTACAATCTTCTCCAGTTCATTCCATTCTGAAGCGGTAAAACCACTGCCCATTTCCAATGCAACAGTCACGCCTGCCATCAGATGTCTGTATTTCAAATCAACCACGTCTGTTGTTGGCGCGACCTTCTCTGTCTTTGCCCATAGCAGGTCACTTGCTTCATAGCCAGAACCTGTGACTGTAGAATCCTGATTGTTGTCTACAGCAAACGGATAAGCTGTTACTGACGTCATGGCTATATCATACGGATAGTAGCCGTAGAAATCAGCTGGAGTCTTCCCATCTGCCCAATAGAGTTGATACGACGCTTTCCACGTCCCGCCATCATAAATGAATTTTGCATTGGAAGCCCTGTTCCCCTTTAAAGCTGGTGTTCCGGCTGTGCCATCGTCATTATAATCAACCACAAAAATTCCCACAGCATCGTCTGCAACAAATCCATTGTCGGTTGCACGAGTTTGACCAGCAACTGGATAGGTTGAAGAAAGATTTATTGGCAGAATCTGATTATCAAGATTACTATCAGCAATATCTTCTGAACATGCCATCAGTGATAATGCAAATAGCGCATATAAAAATTTTCTCATAGAGAACTGATTTTTATTTATTTTTATATTCATAATCTTATTTCCTCCTATTCACTTTTATATAATCTAATGGAGAGCCTTTCTTAACTATCGGTGCAGGATTATGCATAGCCGATGTGGCATCTCCGTTTCCTCCGCTACGGGTCAGGAACTTGTCGCCCCATTCACGGCTATCATTGGAAACGAACTCTTCAAAGTCGAACTGCTCGCCAGCAATAGCCTTGATACGTTCAACCATTTTCTGACGTGAATAGGTATTATAGTAGGGTACATTATTGTTCATGCAAGAATTTACCTCCGGACGATAAATACCTTGCCCATGGTAGAATCCGCCCTCATAAATATCCACAATATCCTGATAGCGGTCATCAAATATCAAGTGCCTCCACTCTATATCACTATATTTCCCGGAAAGAGACACGTTAGGATACCATCCCAAAAATTTTCCTGTTAACACATCATCCACATGTGGACAACAGAGACAAGGACATTTCTGAATATAATCTCGATGATAGATATATTCATCAGCTAATTTAGCAAAGCCATGGCCACCAGCCTCATGCTGTATCACACCACGATAATCGTTAGGATAGTCAAAGCGGCTATGCGGCACGGCTGCAATAGCCGCTCCAGATGACCACATACTGGTCAATCCCTCATAGGCATCGCTGTTGATGATGGAGATAATCAAACTTTCATTGACATTTTTAGTTGTAATGATGCTACCCTCCACATCGTTGAACACATACGACATCATGGCATCAAAATCAACCCACAAACGTCCACAATCCTTTCCATACGTAGTATCGAACTTTGTATCACGCCAAATATTGACATTAGAGCAAACGCCGCTCTCATAACTCATGGGGAACTGGGCATAGACGTTAAAATAATCCTTATAAGCCTTGTAAGGTTCTACAGCAAAGAAGTACTCCATACCTTCTTGGAAATCAGCAAGACATTGACCCGACGCAATATCTTCGGCATCGTAGCCATCACCGATAAAGACGATGTTGATACCCTTGCCTTTGGTGGCTTTTTGCAGTTGGAGTTGGCTGTCTTCATCATATTCCGAATCGAACTGCTTGATTGAATAATAACAGGTGACAGGATTTCCCTCCTCATCTACCTTGTCGGTCAAGGTAAATATGATGCTGTCGTTACGGTTACCTGCACCACGCTCCAACCGGTCTATCGTTACTGTAAACTCAGTCTTTTTGTAGCCACTGGTTACCGAAGGATGAACCCAATCAGGACAATGGGTTACTTTCCAATTGCCATCGGCATTCAGTACCACCGTACGTGTATTGCTCTTATTGAGCAAATGGGCAAACATCGGACGACAAACAAAGTTGCGGTACGAAGAAATACGCTTGAACTCACACCATCCAGGTGCATTGCGATAAGCATCGACCGCACCATCTGGAACCACTACAGTAAAATTGTTCTTCTCAACCCCATCAAAAGCACTGGGGTCAAGAACTGGAGGTTCAGATCCTAAACACCGGACATAATCCAACGAACGACAATTTGCAAAAGCTCCTCTCTCTATACCCTGTAGCCCAGCGGGAAGAATGACTGCTGTCAGTTTTTCACATCCGCCAAATGCCTCATCCTTAATCTGAATCACAGTAGAAGGTATGGTTATCGTATCCTGCAAATTTATGCATCCCAAGAAGGTATAGCGTTCTATTATCTCCACTCCTTCAGGGATATTTATATGTGACATACCGCATAGATGAAATGCTCCTTCTTCTATCTTTTTCACTGAAGAAGGCAAATGAATATCTCCTTTTATAGTAGGATACGTCAATGAACGGTCACCAATCACTTCTACACCTTCGGGAATATAAATGGATGTTGGCTTTCCACCTATACCATTTATACGTTTTACACCTTGTGGTATTCTGACATCTCCTGTCATGTTGGGTGGAAAGGCGGCATATACTTCTGTCATACCTTCTGGGATTATGATTTTACCAGTCAAATAGAGACTGCTAAAAGCACCAGGAGCCAAGTATTTCATTTTAGAAGGCAAGATTAACTCTCCACTTAAATTATTTCGGCGTCCATCATTTCCACCGAATGCATTTCCACCTATATACTCTACTGTTGAAGGAATGTATACTTCACCAGAGAGTACACTCATTTGATGACCATATGCTTCAAATGCATCCTGACATATATACTTTAAACCTTCCGGAAAAATCAAAGAGCCACGTAGATTACATCCTGCAAAAGCTAAAAAACCAATACCTTTCAAATGTTCTGGCCAAACTACGTATGAAAGGAACTCCATTTTGTTGAATGCTCTTTGAGGAATAAAGTCGTCTGCAATATAAGGCAATCCCCAACTATCTGCCCCCTCTCCATAATGCCATTCAAGTGTCGGTTGATTCTTCGTTCTCAAATCCCGCATATTGACAGCCTCTAAATACGGCATATTATCACGGATATATCCAAAATGGTCATGCTCAGAGAAAGTTCCTGTCAATTTCAGATTAACGATTTCTTTTGGGTTAATTCCCATACTTGAAATTACATCACCGATGAATTCTCCTTCGTTCACATGTACTGTTATATATTCTCTGGCAGTGCCATTGTGAGATTCTGCATCGTTTTCCCAAGCGACGACGGCTTCATCCAACAACTTCAATTGGTAATCTCCTGTTGGTAAGGAATAGTTTACTTCAATAGTAAACTTATGCAATTTTGAAGGGTGATATACCATGGCACTGCTACGGGTAAACTTATGAGTCTGTCCATCAATAGTAATAGAGAAGAGCGTATTGCCTGTAGCTATCGTCTGAGGCACCACAATAGCCCGATACCCATTAACCGAACCTTGCGGAATGATGGAACCAATGGCAGAAGCGGCATCTGCCGTAACTGTACCCGATTGCAAACTGATGGTAGAACCCAATCGGGTACTTTCCACCAACACCTGTTTCTGAGCCTCCTCCCACTCGCCTTCCAAGAAGCCTGTACCCTCAACCAAATTGACCTGAATGCCAGCCATGATGTGCTTGTGGCGCAAAGTAACGGCGGCGGCAGTTGGCACTACACCTTCTGCCTTACCCCACAGGAAATCACTAGCTTCATAGCCATGCATCGTCTCACCTTGTAGTTGGTCGCGTTGGTTACGCTGTACCGTAAAAGGATAAGCCGTCACACTGGACAGTTCTTCATCAAAAGGGTAGTAGCCGTAAGCATCAATAGGAGTTATCTTATCTTTCCAATAGAGTTGCGTGGCTCCAGTCCAAGTACCAGACTCATGGTCGTAGGTAAAACGCACATTATCGGCATGATTACCCGTCAGTGACAAAGCTGAAGCTTCACCATTGCTGTAGTTGGAAACAAACACACCGATGTGGTCGCCATCGGCAAAGCCGTTGTCATTCACACGTGTCACATATTGCTGATTTATCTCTGCCTGCAAATTCATCGGTTCACGTGTCCCGTTGCCACCGTTCAATACCTCTTCGTCCTGACATCCCACCACAAAAGAAGATGCCAATAATAGCACGGATGCAAAGCGAAGACGTGTTTTCATATCACTTATTCTCATAATTCACAATTCATCATTCATAATTATTCATTAGTTCTTCAGGAAGCTCAATCTTATCCTTCGCCAGAAACTCCTCCATGGAGAAGGGCAGTCCGGCGCACGCCATGATTCGGCGCACCAATATCTCGCGACTGATGGTATTGAAGTAGGATACGTAGGTGTTACCCATCACACTCATCGGCTCTGAACGATAAGCCCCACGAGAATGATTCATGGCACCTTCATAGACATCCACATATTTTGAGTACTTTTCATCAAAAACGTAGTGGTACCATGGCAGTTCATTAATCTTACCACTAATTGAAACATTCAGCCACCAACCTAACGGACGATACTCATTGTAAAGATGGCTGACATTACAGCCCGGACAAACACAAGATTTCATGAATGTCATGTGATTTACAGACTCATCTGCCAACTTTCCGAAAGCCTTGCCCACCAATTCGTGCAAAATATAGCCCTGCTGGCTGAAAGGATAAATGTCTGAACTTATACCCATCCATGAGATAGAGAGACCATTACGATGCAACTCAGTACTATTGTTCAACATATTGGTGTTACGGAGTACCAAAATAGTGGCATTACCTTCGTTGCCTTCAATACCTACTCCATAAGTCTTGGCATAGTCCAATACACGGTCATTGTTACTTTCAAACTTTGTCAATTCATAAACACCTGATTCAGGTGAACAGGCAATGGCTGTGCTTACCGTAAAATAGTTGCGGTATGTCTTCATAGGTTCAATACTGAAGAAGTGTTCCATCTGTGCACGCATATCAGTCATATATTTGCCAGATTCAATATCTTCGGCATTATAACCTTCGCCTACTATAAAGAGTGGTATAGCTTTTGGTGCACCAGACGAAGCCTCCTGCAACACAACAGTTTCATCCTCAGCCACGTCGGCAGCCACTTGTTTCACGGTAGTGTAAGTGGTATAGTCCTTGTCTTTAAGGCGGAAAACTATCTGTCCTTCGCGTGTAGCCGCCCCTTTGGCTTGTTGAGCTACCGTTACTGTCACTTCTGTCTTACTGTCCTCACTTGATGTCGGTGAAACCGTAATCCACGATGGGCATTCTGCCACTTCCCACGCACCTTCACTACGAAGGATACCGCTACGGGTAGTTCCCTTATCCAGAGATACTATATCTGGCACATTGAATGCCAGTTCACGATAGGCCGTGATATTCTTAAATTGGTTCCAACCATCAGTATTACGGTAAAGTTCCACAGATTGTTCTGGAACTTGAAGCACAACTTTATCCATATAAAGTCCTTCAAAAGGATTACCTTCTAGAGCAGGAGGTTCTGGATTCAAGCATATTACAGTTTGCAAATAGCTATTCTCTGCAAATGCCCTGTCCCTGATGTAATCAACAAATTTAGGTATTGTTACTTCCCTAATAGGACCTACAGCAAAGAATGCCTCACTCTCTATTATTTCCAATTTACTCGGCAGTGTCAACTTTGTAATCTGATTCCCTTTAAAAGCTCCACTACTAATACTCACACAATTTTCTGGAATTACAAGTTCACCCTCAATGCCACAAGAGCAGAATGCTTCATTACCTATATAAATAAGGTCTTTGGGTAGTTTGATTTGAAATGGCATGCTTGTCCACAAGAACGCCCGTTGCTCAATTCTTTCCAAATCATCATTCATAACTAAAGATGACAGTTTTAATTCAGAAAAAGCTATATGATTGATTTTTTTCAGTCCTTGTGGTAATGTTAAGTTAATACGATTCTTTAGAGACAATCCATAAAATGCAGCTTCACCAATCTCTACAATACCTTGCGGAATCTCAATCTCACCAGTAAAACTGCCATAACTTCCCATGCCACAGAATGCTCCTTCTGGAATCACCCTGAGGCTGGAAGGGACACGGAATGTTCCTTTAAGTCGGGGAGAACCTGCATCCGAATACCATGTTCCGCCAATGTATTTCAAATTTTCCGGGATATTGAATTCACAATCCCAAGGACACATAGTAAGCACTCCTCCTTCAATAGAATCCAAACTATTGGGTAATTTCAACGTCATGCCGTTGTATTCATTATAAGCAAATGCAGCTCCGCCTATATAAGTTACTCCTTCAGGAATTTCCAAGGTTGAATACATAAGACGGCAAGCTTGAAAGGCCTCCCCACCCACTCGTTTCAAAGAAGAAGGAAGAATAAGGGAACGAAGATGGTCATTTTCTTTAAATGCAGAACTAGGCAAATCATCATCTCGATAAAGGTCATGGTCATTATTACCATAATCCCACCAACCATCATAATAACGGATATGCTTTAACTTGACATCCTTCAAGTTCAGATGTTTCAAGCCAATCATCTCCTTATTTAAAAAGCGAATGTCATCTTCAGTAAGTTCTCCCGTCACCTTCAAGTTCTGCATCGTGGTATAGTCATACCCTGCATCGGAAATGCATTGCTTGAGCGTACCCATCTTTGGACAATGAATAACCACGTATGCCGTAGAAGAGAAAGCATGAGACGTTTCATCGTTCACCCAATCGGTAATACCATCGTAAGAGACCTTCAGTTCATAATCACCCGATGCTTCTACCTTATTAATGGTAATGGTAAAGTTGTGAATTTTGCCCATTTGGTAGTTCATCTCGGAGGTCAAGGAATGGGTATAGGTGATGCCGTCCAACGTAACGCTAATCAACTTCTTGCCAGCGGCAACCTTTTGGGGAATCACAACTGCACGGTAGCTGTCACCACTCTGCGGAAGCATGGCAATACCCTTATCCACCTCGCCCGAAGGAACAGGAATACCGTCCGTCAAGTCAATGGTAGCGGTACGCACGGTGTTCTCTATCTGCACCACCTTGTCGAGTTTTTCCCATTCGGTAGGCATGATGCCTTCACCCGCTTTCAGATAGACCCACACGCCAGCCATGCGGTGGCTGTACTTGACGGTGATGGCCTCTTCGGTGGGGCTTACCATGGGCGTTTTTCCCCACAAGAAATCTGAAGCTTCGTAGTTGGACATGCCACCTTCTTCTGGCACGATGTTTTGCATGTTGCTAACCTCAAACTGATAAGCCGTAGGTTCATCAATATAATTCACGCCAGGATAGTATCCAAAGATATCAACGGGCGTAGCGTTGTCTTTCCAATATAGTTGGGTAGGAGCAGTCCATTTATAGCTGTCACCATCGAAGGTGTACAGTACGTTACTGGCACGGTTATCAGAAGCATCTAATATTCCTGGTTCTGTGCCAACATAATCAACAATATAAATACCCATGCGGTCGCCAGTTACAAAGCCTTGTTCATTGGCTCGCGTCACATTCTGCTGGTGCAATTGGGCAGAAAGAGTTATGGGAGTACATTGCGACGGCGCATTTACATCCTCTAATGCATCGTTGCAAGATAAAAGACAGCCTGCAACAACTATAGTTGATAAAAACGATAGAAACTTCTTCATCTATCCGTTCCTTACATTTATAAGCCTATAGAAACCCGAGATTCAGCTTGTTGTACTTATACAAAAAAGACGTGGGATTCTAAACTCTCCGCTTATCCCGTATTTCAGGCTTCTCGCATTGCCTCCACAATAGGATAAGCAACGCAGTCAGCCCACGCCGTGACATATTATACAAACTCAATATGCCATCTCCACCAGGGAGAAGCACACAAGAGGGTACAATACACCCAACGTAGACGCTTCCGTTGCCGTATCTCTGATTGTAGGTTCAAACTTTGCGAGAATTTGAAATACCAAAGATTACGTTCGTAAACGTCCTTTTACCACAATGTAGTCTTTTACCCGCCAACCCTTACTGGCTGACTGGTTGTTGCAAAGATACAACTAAAATCTAAGACAACAAATTATTTTTAAAAAAAAATGCTCTAACAAGCAATATTCAATCGATTATTCGAACGCAAGAGGAACATCATAAAACAATTTATCATCTCTGTTCTAAGTGTGATACTTATCCTTGAGGCTACACACTTGACTCAGTGCATAAATATACCAAACAAGCATTTTATGCAGTAAGGGGAAATACGGCAAGAAAGACCATCTGCCAGTTCTTTTTAAGAGAAATGCCAGATCTCGGGGTGAGAAGTGCCAGTTCTCTCATCGAGAAGTGCCAGTTCTCTAAAAGTATTGGTTTTAATTGGTATTTTTCAGCATCAGGACGAAATGAATATTTATGCAACGCCTCTTACCTTACAATGTTCTTTTCTTCTCCACTCATTTTCACTACCTTTAAATAAGGCAGGATGCATTCGGGATAAAAAAGAAATGAATTTCTTTTCTTCTCCACTCATTTTCACTACCTTTGAATAAGATTGGATGCATTCGGGAGAAAAAAGAAATGAATTTCTTTTCTTCTCCACTCATTTTCACTACCTTTGCACAACGATGAAATATGTAGACGTTATTGTGCCATTGCCACTTGAAGGATTGTTCACCTACTCCGTGCCAGAAACACTGGAGCAGCAGGTGGGCTTTGGCGTGCGCGTGCTAGTGCCTTTCGGCAGAAGCAAGACATATCTGGCAGTGGTGGTTAGAGTGCACGATGAACGACCAGAAAACTTTGAAGTGAAGCCGATTGTGCAGATAATGGACAATGCACCTGTTATTACCGAGCAGCAATACAAGCAGTGGAAGTGGATAGCCGAATACTACTTGTCGCCTATCGGAGAGGTGTATAATGCAGCCCTGCCGTCTGGCATGAAGGCGGAGGAGAGATACAAGCCGAAAACCGAAACGTACATACGATTGACAAAGACGTATCGAAACGAATGCGACCTGCACATAGCACTTAACGTCATCAAGAAGGCGCAAAGACAGCATGACACGCTGATGGCATATCTCGACATGTCGGACTATTCGGAGGAGCAGGGCGAGAAGATGGTGACGCGCGAAGAACTGATGAACGAGAGCCATTGCTCGTCAGCCGTGCTTAATGCTATTATCAGCAGGGGCATTCTTGAGACTTACGAGGTTGAAGTGGGCAGGCTGAACTATGGCGGAGAAACCGACTTCACGAAGATAAAGCCATTGAACGAAGCACAGACACAGGCATACAACGACATACAGTTTGCCTTCCTGAAAAAGAATGTAGCACTGCTGCACGGCGTCACATCGAGCGGAAAGACTGAAATTTATATACATCTGATAAGGCAGGCACTGGAACAGAAAAAGCAGGTGCTCTACCTACTGCCTGAGATTGCTCTGACGGTGCAGATAATGAACAGACTGAAAAAGGTGTTCGGCAATAAACTGGGAATATACCACTCGAAATATTCGGACGCCGAGCGCGTGGAAATATGGCAGAAGCAACTGTCCGCCGCTCCTTACGAAGTGATACTCGGTGCACGCTCTGCTGTATTGTTGCCATTCCAAAGACTAGGCCTGGTTATTGTAGACGAGGAACACGAAAGCAGTTTCAAGCAACAAGACCCTGCACCACGATACCATGCCCGCAGTGTGGCTATAGTATTGGCACAGATGTATGGCGCGAAGACGCTTCTGGGCACAGCCACTCCATCTATGGAGAGCTATCATAACGCCAAGAAAGACAAATATGCGCTGGTGGAACTGAAGCAGCGATACAAGGACATCGAACTGCCGGAGATAAACATAGTCGACATAAAAGACTTGCAGCATAGAAAGATGATGAGCGGTCCATTCTCGCCACTACTGCTGAACAGGGTGCGACAGGCATTGGAGCGTGGCGAACAAGCCATACTCTTCCAAAACCGTCGTGGCTTTGCTCCTATGATTGAATGCAGGAAGTGCGGTTGGGTGCCCAAATGCCAAAACTGCGACGTTAGCCTTACCCTCCACAGGAATATGAACCAGCTGACATGCCACTATTGCGGATATACCTATAGAGTGCCTGATGTATGCCCTAGTTGCGAAGACAGAGACTTGCGCACAAGAGGATTCGGCACGGAAAAGATTGAGGAAGCAGTGATGGAGATATTTCCAGAGGCGAAAGTGGCGCGAATGGATCTTGACACTACACGTACAAAGAATGCATACGAACGCATAATAAACGACTTTGCTGCAGGCAAGACGAACATACTGATAGGCACACAGATGATTAGCAAGGGACTGGACTTCGACCGTGTGAGCGTGGTGGGCATACTGAACGCAGACTCGATGATGAACTATCCTGACTTCAGAGCATATGAACAGGCGTTTATGATGATGGCACAGGTGAGCGGCAGGGCAGGAAGAAAGGGAAAGCGCGGACTGGTGATACTACAGACAAAGAATCCACAGTCGCCAATCATCGATTATGTAGTGCGCAACGACTATGAGGCATTATATAGAGACATGGTGGCAGAGCGTCAGGCCTTCAACTATCCCCCTTTCCATCATCTTATCTATGTGTTTCTAAAGCACAAGCACAACGATGTGGTGAACACTGCATCGATAGAACTGGCAAGCCGTTTGCGACAATGGTTTGGCAGCAGAGTGTTAGGTCCAGACAAACCGGCTGTAGCAAAGGTAAAGACCATGAACATCAGGAAGATTGTTCTCAAACTTGAGAACGGAATAGACAATAAAAAAGTCCGCCAATATCTCTTGCTGGCTCAACAACAGATGTTGACGGACAAGCGTTACGGTGCTCTACAAGTTTATTATGATGTAGATCCGTTGTAGATTTTAAAACTTCATATCAAGGCTTACACCCACAACGTCGTTCTTGCGAGTATAGTCGCAAGCAGTACCATTGGCATTTGTAAACTCGTGGTTGTCATAGAATGAATGCATATAGCCGATGTTCAGCTTCATATTCTCATTGAACTTGTATGCGCCGCCAATACAGAATGCTGTAGAACTGATATTGAAATTTGTATCAGCCATATCGCTGTCATCGAAACCGTAGTTTGTGCGCTGCATACCAAAGCTCAGCAATACGTTCTTTGTTATATCGCCTTCGACACCAATAATAGCTTCCCATGTATTGTCACCATTCTTGATAGCTGTTCCCTTTGCATCCTTGTCCCAATAGTAGTGGAAACCAACAGAAGCACGGAGAGCTGAAATTGGCTCGTACTGTGCACCGACAGTCAGCAATGCAGGGATATCAGAACGAACTTTTGCACCGTCGGCGTAAGCTGGCATCAGAGCATCTACATTTGCACTGTTTGTTGATTCATTCTCAAGATTTATCTTTGTACGGAACTCGTACTTGGCTGCGAAGTTCCACTTACCCAACTTCCAGTCAACACCAATTATCGGAGTGATACCGAAAGCGCTCTGTGAGCAGTCGAGCAGATAGTCCTGTGTAAGAACGGCTGCTGTTCCTGCCTGTGTTGCAGCGGCAACATACTGCTGTGCTGCGGCTGCGGCCTGAGCTGCTTCTGCAGCCAATCCTGCGGCTGCATACTGCTCTGCGGCTGCAGCATACTGCTGAGCTGCACCTGCTGCCTGCTGTGATAATGCGGAATATTCTGCTGAACCCATACCGTTAACCTTAATTCCTGTGATAGCTCCCTCGTAGCCGCAACTTGCGATAACTCCACGAACACCACCAAATACAGAGAGGTTGTCTACAATCTTGTACGTACCACCCAACTGTATTCCATAGAAATACTGCTCGCCTGTAAGGTTCTGATTGAGTGAATATGGAACTGGTGTGCCTGCAGTCTTATATGCAGCACCGCCAATCATCTCTTCGAACATTGGAAGACCGTCGTTAAACTCACACTTACCGCCGCCGCCACCTACGGCAAACTGAGCTGAAAGAGACCACTTGTCGTTGATAACGTATGCGGCCTGCAATGATGGAATAACCGGAGCTATTGCCTCTCCCTCAAACTTGCGTGTGTTGCTCTGGTTGCTTGAATTCATCATGAAAAGATTATTCTGAACATCCATCTGACGCTTCTGGAAAGCAGCCTGCCAGCTAACAGAAAGATGAAGACCATGTGGAAGGAATGCTACACCTGCAGGGTTACTGTAAACTCCGTCAATTGCTATTGATGCATCGCGTGCTGGATTGCGGAGGAATGTTGCGTTCTGATTTGTGTTTGTCAACAGGCCACCGGCTGTTGCGCTTACTGTTGCTGCCATTGCAAGAATGGCTGAACAAATAAATTTTAACTTTTTCATTATAAAAAACCTTTAACAAATTGGTTGCAAAGTTAGATATTGTGTTCTGATTTTCGGTAAACAAGGTGTCCTTGTTAGTATTTATTAACACAAAATCAGCCTTTTAATGCACAAAGAAATGAATGTGTGCAATTAAAACTCAACAAAATAGGGACAACAAAAAAGGCGCGAAACATCCATAAAAGACATTTCGCACCATAATATTTATAGAACCTGAATATCAGGCTGACTATTCAAATATTAGAAATAATAAGCTGCAGATACTTGCCAAGCATTAGTCTTATTACCCTTTACAAGTTCGGCAGCGCCTTTTGCTACATTCCAAACAGAAACCTCGCCAGTATTGCCACAAGCTATATTATATGTAAAGCCAATTTCTAGATGTTTAAGCAGTGATAAACCGGCACCAAGATTGATACTGAAATTAGACTTCTTCATCTGGAACGTATTCTTATATTCAGCTGAACCCCATCCAAAGTCCTTGTCACCAACATTGAAACCGAACTGCGGACCTGCTGCAACATAAATGCCTGCAAGACTACCGAGCCCAATGTTGTAACGAAGATTAACTGGGATATTGATGCTCTTCTGAGAAATCTTCTCGTCATTGAGTTCTGCGTCACGCTGATCGTAAAGAGCAGCAGCATCAATGCCAAGGCCTACGAGTGGCAATGTGAACTTAACAGTAGGACCAATAAAGAAACCAGTCTGGTTTGACTTGTCAATTACATCTGCACTAAGACTCATGTCTGTTACGTTAAGACCACCCTTAACACCGAACTTAATCTGAGCCTGTGCGGTTGTTGCTGCAAATATTGCCACAACCAAAAGTAGAGTACTTAAAAGCTTTTTCATAATTATATAATTTAAAATGGTTTAACGGCGTTGGCGACGTACACTGACACGAGCTGAAGAACTTGATGTTGTTCGTGTCTTAGGTTTCTTGCTCACCTTCTCTTCTTTTGAAGAACTTCCTGACTCGCGATTCTTTTTCTTTGCTATCTTCTCAGCAGCACGTGCCGTCTTAGGGTCGAGCTTGGCGATGCTGTCCAGCGAATCCTTCTTTGCCTTATCGCCAAAAAGACTCTCCTCAAACTTCTTCAGTTCTTCCTCTATGCGTTTCTGTTCTTTCGACATTGCCGAATCTGTAGGACAATATTGTGCCAAAGTACGCCCAAGCATATTGTTGGTCTTGTAAATCTTGCCGTCATACTTGGTCAACGTAAAATAATCATCCATAGCCATGGTCGCAGCATTATTGTAGTTGCTCGTCATCACAGTCTGGCGACTGAGGAATGGCTCAACATCGCTATACTTAATCCAGAACAATGGATACTTTGAAGCAGCACCTCCGAAATCGTCTTCTCGCATCATAACAGGACAAAGAGCAAGCACCTTGCGACGGAAAGAAGAATTTGCCTGATCGTAATAAGCACTCTCCTTCAAGTAATACATCTTCACTTCTGCAGATGGTATATCACTATTGTCTACACGCACCTTGCCATCTTTCTCTTCATAATAGATGTGATAGTTCTCGAGTACTGTCTTCATGTCAACCTTAGACGAATCGTCAAAGGCCTCGTTGCCGTCAAGACGATACTCATAAACAGGAATATATCCGTTGAGTGCCAATTTGAATATATAGGTAAACAAGTTCAACTGCTTGCCTATAGGCTCAACAGGATAGTAAAGAGCTGCATTTGCATCTACATTGAGGTCTAGCTCCCTGTAGATGTCACGTCGCCACACTACATCCTCTGGCATATCAATGGCGGTAGGAAACATCAATTGCGCACGGCGGGTCAACTGTCCCTGACTGTTCTGCTGTTTTTTAGCTGCTGCAGCCTGAGCACGTCGCGCTTTTGGCTGTGCATCAACTGTCAGAAACGAAAAGTGAAAAGCGATAAGCGCCAACACTACTTTCATCCACCCATTTATTCTTAACTTATTCATAATTATTAATGCTTAATCCGTAATCGGCAATGCCGACGACTCATAATTCATAATTCAAAATTCGTAACTCACAAATCCTAACTCCTAACTCCAAACTCTTAACTCCTAATTACTTTATAATCACCTCCATAGATGTTGGCAACTGACGCTCTATGCCGTCAGGACCTATAGCCTTGACACGGGAGATGTAGAAACGACGATTGCGAGCCAAACGGCGGAATGTGTCTTTCTGACGCTGAGAGAATGAAGAACCATCGCAAACGATTGGCACAGCATTACCCATATTATCGAAGAACACACATTCAAAGGCAAGCACCTTAAAGCCTATATCAAGTATGCCGTCGTCTATCGCGGCACCTATACCATCAGCACCCATCAAAGCCTGCTTGGTCAGATTGCCACCCTTATAACGTGTAGGATTGCCCTGATCGTCCTTGAGTGTAATATATGGAGTTGGATCGGGCAACTTGCGGACACGGAATGTAAACTGGCCCATCTGCTGCGCACGACCTGTATTTGTAGACACAACGGTGATTGTTGCATCCTTGCCTATCTGTGACGGGCGAGCAATATACTTGCCTGGACCTACCGGTTGCAACGTTCCGTTTGTCATTGTTGCCTGTATTTTGTTGACAGGTACACCTGGCACACTGATGCTTATCGGGTTATTATAGCCTGCATAAAGCATATTCATGAGATCAGCCGATACGGTCGCACTTGGATCTACAACAGTGTACTTCTGACTGAAATCACGACGTATCTTCTCACCGCCACCGTTTACTACCTCCAGATAGCCGACAAGCGTGAAATCACCAGTACGGTTGCATACTGTTTCATATATACCGTCAGTCAAATCTACCTTATTTTCACCTATATAGATGTCCGGCACCTGTGTAGTGTCAACTGCTGCCATAACAATATGGGCAGAGAACTTGTCGCCACGGACGATTGTCTGTGAGTTAGGTATGACAAATGCATTGAGCGCATTGACACGGATATCCTTGACATCGATATTTGACACGAGAGTATGCAGAACCACTCCTTCGGCATATCTAACGTCGCTCTGTAACTTAGACAAAAGCGTTACGGCAGCTGCCACAGGCATATTTTCGAACATGTATTCCTGCCAATTCTTGCCCATCGACAAGGCATTCTTTGGAAGTTCTGTAGAAAGATTACCATTGATGATAGTTTGCTGTGCTGGGTCAGCAACCATTGCCAAAATCTGTTTGCGATATGAGTTAATGGCATCATAGAGAGCTTTACCCTTGCCACGCTCAGGAGCCAGCATAATCTGGTTAGCAGCCTCTAGGTCTTCCTTGTTCTGAATGTTCTTTACATCAGCATCATCACCGTCTGCTTCCTGAACAATAGCAACCTTTAGTTGCTCTGCAAAATTATAAATAGAATCGCTGATGCTTTTCACTTCCATCGCCTTGTCAAACCATGCCTTAACCTTAGCCGGGTTTGCCTTCAGTTGCTCTGCAAAGTTATCATATATCACCTGATTCTCCTTAGTTGCGTTCGATGTGGTGCGATTAAGACTCTCCTCTACAATAGAGAAACCATTGAGCACCTCAGTCGAGACATTAAGCGCAAGCATTGCCATCAAGACGACATACATCAAATTTATCATCTTTTGGCGCGGAGATACGGGTCTTTTCTTTATTGCCATATATTTTCCAGTTGACAAGTTATTTTTAGTTGACTAACTGACGAGATGTTTGCATCTGAGAGAAACTCATTTTTACTTAGCCGTTCCTGGCATATTTACCGTCATTGCCTCAATCATGCGAGTATAAATCTTATTAAGCTCGGCAATCTGTTCTGCCATACGTGAAGTCTGTTCGTTTATCTCATCGATAGTACCAATCTGCTTGCTTACACCCTTCAACTGCATTTCATATACCTTACAAATGCCAGTGAGTGTACGGTTAAGGTTTTCCATCTCTTCTGAGTCGCGTGTCAAGCGCTGACTTTGTTCTGCCACCTTACCGAGCATTTCGGTCAATCGCTTCAACTCCTCAACATAATTATTGGTTGCCTCTTCCATCTCTGGAGAAACTGCACTGCCGCCAATTACAGTCGGACCGCCACTGCTAATCTCGCCACCACCGGCAATGTGAATATCACCAGACACAGAATCACCGCCTTCAACATATCCACCTGTACCACCACCGATAATGATGGTTCCGCCACCGGCAACACCAGAAACAACAGATTCGTTCTCTGGAGCTTCCACAACTTCTTCCTCACCCACGTGTGTAGGAAGTTCCTTGCCGTCAGCTGTCTTGTCAAACGGACGGTCGAAAGCCGAAAGGAAGAACACGATAGCCTCTGTACCCATACCTAAGTAAAGCATGAGGTTAGCACCTGGCAAGTGAGTCAACTTAAACAGAGCTCCAAGAATTACCACTGCTGCACCCCAACTATATGCATAGTTCAGGAATGTCTGACCAGGCACGCTATCTAACCACTTCTGCAGACGATAAACGATATTGTATTTGCTATATTCTGTCATTATTTCTTAGATTTTTTAAATTTCTCACTTGATGTATTTGCCAAACTGCGTACACAGCGGAAACCGATATATGAACGCGGTTGGTTCTGATATTCGTATGTTCGCCATGCAGAACGTATGTACGACTCTGGGTCTTTCCATGAACCACCACGAACGCTCTTCTTCTTCAGACGATAAGGGTCTTCCTTAGCTGCATTATATTCCAGTTGCGGATTTATGTCATTCATCGACTCAATGCCCGCTTCTGTAAATATTGTACTAGTCCACTCAGCCACATTTCCAGCCATATCAAACAGTCCGTTGCTGTTTGCAGAGTAGATGCCGGCCTTGCTTGTTATCAGATTGCCGTCCTTGGTATAGTTTCCACGGTCTGGCTTGAAGTTAGCAAAGAAGCATCCCTTACCGCTCGCCACATCATCGTTCTCCCATGGGAATTCATTCTGTGCCTTACCACGTGCAGCATACTCCCATTCGGCCTCTGTCGGCAGTCGATAGCGCTGTACGAAGCGGGCATCTGGACCTAATCCTTTCAACAAGTATTCGGTACGCCAAGCGCAGAAAGCATTTGCCTGTTCCCATGTTACGCCCACAACCGGATAGTCGTTGTATGCAGCATTACTGAAATACATGCGCATATACGTTTCATTCTCTGCATTAGGGAAATCATTTACCCAGCATGTTGTGTCAGGATAGATGTTTACGATATAAGTATGCAGGAAATCCCAAGGGCCACTAAGCGGACGGTTGATTGTCTGACGCACAATCTTACCCTCATCGTCAATAAAAGCAGTATCTTTTGAAATCCATACCTGTTCGTTTGGATTAACGGCAACATCAGTATTAAGATTTCGCTCTTCTGGATTTAGTCGATACTTGCGCAAAGCAGCTGTAGTATAGTCGTAGACCTCATAACGATAGTTCATCTGACTGGCATCAAGCATCTTTTCGCCTGTTATCGGATGCACTACATATACACTCTCTAATGCACGCTGTTCATCTTCGTTTGGTTTTCTTGGCAGCGGTTTCTTCCAGTTAAGATAAGGAGTGATAGGGTCGCCATTTCTGTCTTCTTCTATCTTATATGTCTCATCACCACCGTATGCAGGGTCAGCCAGACGCTCGCGAATGATTGAATCGCGCACATAATTGACAAATTGGCGATACTGAGAGTTGGTCACCTCAGTTTCATCCATCCAGAATCCCTCTACAGAGATGTCCTTTACTGGAGTTTCCTTGCCCCAAAGGCTATCTTGCTTTTCTATACCCATACGTAAGTGGCCACGCTTAATAAGCGTCATACCGTATGGAGTCGGTTCGGTAAACACTCTTCCGCTAGCACCGGTAACCTCACCACCGGATGCCATCGTCGACTTGCCGCCGAAACAGCCAGTCAACAGCAGCGTTGCAACTGCACAAAGAGCTATTAAACTTTTCTTCATATTCATATTTATTATAGAATTCTCACGCTTTTATGTTTGTTTCTTCCTTTTTTCTGCAAATTCAAATCTGTCTGATAGCCGATAAACAGTTCGTGACTTCCATTGCCAATATTAATAGCCGAGGTATATATCTCATAGCTATAACCGATACTTACGCCGTGGAAATTGCCACCTACCATAACGGTAACCGAGTTTGTCGGACTACAACCCAGACCAGCCCACATCACTTTCTTGTCGTTGGTATACTTTATGCGCCCTGTCACATCCACCCTATAGGCGATGCCGTCGTAACGTCCGAGAACAGTGGGGTGTATTGTTAAGAACGGATTTCTCAGCTTAATATTGTATCCGCCTGTCAAATAATATGTTCTGTCTATCTTGAAGTTCTGCCTTTCGCCAAGTTCAACCTCTGGAGCATTAGCATGCTGGACAGACAATCCTGCATACCAATCACCATGCCTATAATAAAGACCTGCACCCAGATCCAATCCGGAACCTGTAGCTTCAGAAGATGGAAAGGCAGGGTCATTTGGAGTTTCTGTGTCAACCTTAGAACCGTCAAAGTTCTCACTTATCATTCCGAGATGAACACCTACACCCAACATTCCGCCAAATAGTTTGAATCTATATGCATATTGCAGAGCGAACTTTTTGTGTGAGAACAAACCTATCTGATCGTTTACGAACTGTGCACCCACGCCATGGTATGACTTCAGGAAATAAAAAGGCATATCCGCACCTGCATACATTGTGCGAGGATTGTTCTCAAAGCCTGCCATCGTCATATTGTATGATCCGGCAACATTGAGTTTACTTTCCTTGCCTACAGCAGCGGGATTGAAAGATGGCTCCATCGCCCAATAATGAGAAAAGGAGGGATCGTACTGTGCCATGGCCGGCATCATAGCCAAAATCCATACAGCCGTTAATATATAAAGACGCTTTAACACGTAATTATAAACGATATTATTTATGTTTTATTGTAAAAAAGGCTTAGTTATAACGTATTACACCTTCAGCTTTAGTCCACAAATCTTTGCAAATATATGAAAAATTATCGACCTGACCAAACCTATTGCAACCAATTATTATAGAAAAAGAAAGCCTTCATCAATGTGAGCGGGACAAACAGTTCTTGTTTGTCCCGCTCACATTTATTGGTTATAAACATCGACTTTAATATTCATCTTCGTTGAATAGGAAGTCTTCTTTTGTAGGATAATCTGGCCAGATGTCCTCTATACTTTCATAAACATCACCCTCATCCTCTATTTCCTGCAAGTTTTCCAATACTTCCAATGGAGCGCCCGAACGAATTGCATAGTCAATCAACTCTTCCTTAGTTGCAGGCCACGGCGCATCTTCAAGTTTTGAAGCCAATTCAAGTGTCCAATACATAGTCCTAATTAAAATTTTACTTGTTTACTTAATGCGTCGCAAAAGTAATCATTTTATTCTTATTCACAATAGTTCTGCCATAATTTTTCATTGCTACCAGCAATAAAATTAAGTTTTTTAGCAAAAACAAATAATAAATCAGATAAACGGTTAATATATTTAATGATTTCAGGTGAGACCACGGTCTCCTCCGACAACCTTATTATGCATCTTTCTGCCCTTCTGCACACTGTGCGGCATACGTGTGCCTGAGATGCTTGAATGGTTCCACCTGGCAATACAAACCCATGAGATTCTGGCAATACCTCTATCATCTTGTCGATAATCTGTTCTAATCGTTCCACTTCTCCACCTGGTAACTTAGCCGATGAATATAGTTGTGTCTGGTTTTGGTCTGTAGCGAGATGTGTTCCAACATTAAACAGGCAAGACTGTATTCTTTCCAACATAATGATGTCACAATCATCTTCAAGCATAGAAACCAAAAGACCTATATGTGAATTCAATTCATCAATTGTTCCATACGCTTCTATTCGGCAACATGACTTTGTCACCTTGACACCGCCAACAAGACTGGTTTGTCCCTTATCACCTGTTTTCGTATAAACTTTTGTTATCTTCATAATTCTAGAAATTTATCTTATAATGCTGCCTGTATCGCTTGTCATCAAAAAGTACGATTCCTGCATAATACAAATCAAAAGTTGTCATTGCCCTATCGTCATTAAGAATATGTTCCCAACATTGCCTTGAATAATGATTAGCTTTAATATTCTCTAAAACAAGTACGGAACCGTGCCTTAGATAATTAAGAATGCTGTCTATTTGATTATGGAAACCATCTGATATATTGGCAATAATCATATCGGGAACAACATCATTAGATATCTCCGTCTCAATTACAGCCTTTTTACATCCCGCGCGTACATATATATTATATATAGGCAAATCAAGATTATAAATCAAAACATTTTGTGGTTGCACAAAATTGGCGATTCTGAAATACAACCGTCCAAGCTTATTAGCCAACCATTTGCTGTCCTGATATTCATTTTTTATATCATCATAAGCATAATAAGGATAATGCTCGTTAATGACATACCGTACAAAACGATAGTCAGTAGGAGATTGGATTCCAAAGCCACGCGAATATCCACATCTCAACAACCAAATAAACAAAGCCTTTATCCTATCCATCACACCAATATTGATGTTATCTATATAAACGAAAAGACCCCGCGGATATTGTATCCGCAGGGTCCTAGTCTGAAAAAAGAAGGCGGCCTCCTACTCTCCCGCATTGCATTGCAGTACCATCGGCGCAACCGGGCTTAACTTCTCTGTTCGGAATGGGAAGAGGTGGAACCCCGGCGCAATAACCACCCAATATGACGTTTCCTTCCAT
>JAFQQY010000027.1 GCA_017410365.1 Prevotella sp. | reverse complement strand
GGGGTTCCACCTCTTCCCATTCCGAACAGAGAAGTTAAGCCCGGTTGCGCCGATGGTACTGCAATGCAATGCGGGAGAGTAGGAGGCCGCCTTCTTTTTTCAGACGAGGACCCTGCGGATACAATATCCGCGGGGTCTTTTTGTTTATGTGGGCTTTCTAGGAGAATCTAGGAGAACCTAGGAAGATCTAGGAAGATCTAGGAAACTCTAAATGTAAATGGATTTCCTTATTTAGTAGGAAAGGAAAATGAATGTTGATTTCCTTATTTTGTAGGAAATATTGTAATTGCTTTTCATGGTTTTGTGAAAAAAATAAAATTTGACGAGTTTTTATTATAGTATTCAGTTATTTTTATTACCTTTGTGAATATAATATTACGAACTAATAATTTTTAATTATGGAAAATAACGCACAGTTGATTGCTCAATGTGAAGCAAAAGCACAACAATGGCTAACACCTGCATTTGATGAGGAAACTCAGAAGGCAGTAAAGGAAATGCTCGAAAATGATGATAAGACAGATCTTATCGATGCTTTCTACAAGAATCTAGAGTTTGGTACCGGTGGTTTGCGTGGAATTATGGGTGCAGGTACTAACCGCATGAATGTTTATATTGTAGGAATGGCAACACAAGGTTTTGCTAACTATATCCTAAAGGCTTTCCCTGGCCGTACAGACCTATCTGTAGTTGTAGGGCATGATTGTCGTAATAATGGCCGTTTGTTTGCGGAAACTGTTGCTAATATATTCTCTGCAAATGGTATTAAGGCTTATTTATTTGAAAGTCTTCGTCCAACACCAGAAATTTCTTTTGCCATTCGCCAGTTAGGTGCACAGGCAGGAGTAAACGTAACTGCATCACATAATCCAAAGGAATATAACGGTTATAAGGCTTATTGGGATGATGGCGCACAAGTATTAGCACCACATGATACCGGCATTATTGAAGAAGTGAATAAGGTAACCATCGATGATGTTAAGTTTACACCAAACAAAGATTTGATTGAGATTATTGGTGGTGAGATGGACGTTGATTACCTTATGGCAGTTAAGGAAGCAATGGTTGACCAAGAAGTTATTAATCGCCAGAAAGATTTGAATATTGTATATTCGCCATTGCATGGTACAGGTAGGGTGATTATTCCAGCAGCACTGCGCACTTGGGGGTTCCAGAACATTCATGTTGTTGCAGAACAGATGGTTATCGATGGAAACTTCCCAACCGTAGTATCTCCAAATCCTGAGAATTCAGAAGCGATGACAATGGGTATGAACCTTGGTACCAAGCTTAATGCTGATCTTGTGATAGCAAGTGACCCAGATGCAGACCGTTTGGCTATTGTCTGCCGTAATGATAAGGGCGAATGGGAAATTCTTAATGGTAATCAGACTGCAATGATGTTCTCTTGGTATATCATTACCAATAAGAAAAAGCTTGGTCAGTTGAAGGGTAATGAATTTATGGTAAAGACAATTGTTACCTCGGAACTTATTGCTGATATAGCAAAGAAGAACAATGTAGAACTCTATGACGAATACACAGGCTTCAAGTGGATTGCATATCGTATACGTGAGAACGAAGGTGTTAAGAAATACATCGGTGGAGGAGAAGAAAGCTTTGGTTTCTTGCCATTTGATAAAGTTCGTGACAAGGATTCGCCAGCATCTATCTGCTTGATTTGTGAAATTGCGGCTTGGGCTAAAGACAACGGCAAGACACTTTATGACCTCTTGATGGACATCTATACAGAGTATGGATTCTCTATGGAGACAACAATCAATGTTGTAAAGCCAGGTAAGAGTGGTGCTGATGAGATTAAGCAGATGATGACAGATTTCCGTAACAATCCTCCACAAGAAATAGGTGGAAGCAAGGTTGTTGTTTGGAAAGACTATCAGACACTAGAGAAGACCGATGCAACTGGTGTTAAGAGCAAGCTCGACATGCCCGATACAAGCAACGTTCTGCAGTGGTTCTGCGAAGATGGAACAAAGATAAGTGTTCGTCCTTCTGGCACAGAACCTAAGATTAAGTTCTATATTGAGATAAAGGATAGTACTATGAAGTGTGCAGGCTGCTATGAGCGTTGTACCAACAATGCTAAAGAGAAAGTCGTTGCAATAAAGAATAGTCTGAATCTTTAATAACTATTTATAATACAAGCAGGCTTTGATGGGTTTACATACCTGTTGAAGCCTGTATTTTTTTTATTGAAGAAACAATTATGTTTTTTGTTTCGTAATGTTTTTATTTAGTTGGATCTCTTTTGGTAATTTCTGCCATTTCCCTTTGTTTGGAACTTTCAGCGGACTACCGTCTTTGTGTTTCAGAATGAAAGTTGAGTCGTTCTTTTTTATTAGTTCTGCCTCAAAATCCTCGCTACCATAATCATTTACAAATTGCAATTCAGCCTTTTGGTTGCTTTTGATGCTGCCGTCAACTATCAGCCAGAAGAAATTGTTGCGTTGCTTTCCTAAATACCCTGGCAGTTCGCCTAAGATTTCATGTCCAGGAACAGACATGTTCTTTTCATATAAATTCATTCTTATATATACTTCGTATTCATTGTTGAAAAAATAACCCTTAAATGATTTTTCTTCATTTTGTGCTGTGGCAATTTGCCATATGGATGAAAATACGAGTATTATGAGATATTTCATATGAAAACGAATATTATTTAATCAATGCAAATGTACTAAATATAAATCAATTAAATAACTGAATTTATGAAATTTATACATTCTTTTATTTGCTTTTTCTTTTTTTTTCGGTAACTTTGTGGCGTTATATATTATGAATATGGTTAAAGAGATGTTGATTCCCGACTATATTTTCGAATCTAGTTGGGAGGTTTGTAACAAAGTTGGTGGTATTTATACTGTTTTATCTACTAGAGCAAAGACATTGCAAGAGGCAATGCATGACAGAATAATATTTATAGGACCTGATTTTTGGAAGGAAAACGAAAGTCCTTATTTTAAAGAAGACAAACAACTTTTTTCAGATTGGAGGCAATCAGCCATAGATAATGGTTTGAAAGTACGAGTTGGCCGTTGGGACATTCCCAGTGAGCCAATAGCTATTTTGGTAGATTTCAATCCCTACTTCGAGAAAAAGGATGAACTTTATGGATGGCTGTGGGAAAACTATCAGGTAGATAGTCTTCATGCCTATGGTGATTATGATGAAGCCTCTATGTTCTCATATGCAGCCGCTTTGGTAACTGAAAGTTTTTATAATCACTATCTTGATTCTTCCAAGCGCGTCATTTACCATGGCAATGAGTGGATGACAGGACTTGGAGTATTATATATAAACAAAAAGTTGCCACAGATAGGCACTCTCTTTACCACTCATGCTACAAGCATTGGACGTAGTATTGCCGGCAACATGAAACCACTCTACGACTATCTTTTTGCATACAATGGCGATCAGATGGCAGGAGAGTTGAATATGCAGAGCAAGCATTCTATTGAAAAACAGACAGCGCTGCATGTAGATTGCTTTACAACTGTTAGCGATATCACAGCAAAGGAATGTCTCGAACTTCTAGACAAACCTGTTGATGTAGTATTGCCAAATGGTTTTGATAACAGTTTCGTACCAAAGGCAGCCACATTCACAAAGAAACGCAAACATGCACGTAAACGTCTGTTGGAAGTTGCCAATGCATTGCTAGGTGAAACCCTTGATGATGATACACTGATAGTGTCAACAAGCGGTCGTTATGAGTTCCGTAACAAGGGTGTTGATGTGTATATTGAGGCGATGAATAGACTCTTGAGAGCCAAGGAGTTGAAGAAAAAGGTTCTTGCTTTCATAGAAGTTCCTGGTTGGGTTGGTGAACCACGTAAAGATTTGGTTGACCGATTGGAAAGCGGCAAGCAATATGATACACCTCTGAGTGTTCCTCAGATTACTCATTGGTTGCACGAAATGAGTCATGACAACGTGCTCAGCATGATGAAATATTATGATATGCACAACCGTAAGGAAGACAATGTCAAAGTAATATTCCTGCCATGTTATCTTGATGGTAACGACGGTGTACTTAACCTTGAATACTACGATGTCGTTCTCGGCAACGACCTATGTGTATATCCTTCATATTATGAACCATGGGGCTATACGCCACTTGAAGCCGTTGCTTTCAAGGTGCCATGCATTACTACAGATTTGGCTGGTTTTGGTCTTTGGGCAAACAGCATCATAGGCAAGTATGGCGAGATTTCCGATGGTGTGAAAGTAATTAAACGTACTGACTATAACTATTCAGAAGTGGCTGATGCAATAAAGGATACTATTGTCGAATTCTCTTCATACGACAAGAAACAGGTTGATTCTGCCCGTAAAAAGGCAGATATGCTGTCAAAAAAGGCTCTTTGGAGTGAGTTTATCAAGTATTATAATGAAGCCTATCATATAGCTTTGACAAAAGCAGACAATCGTATAAAAGAATTGAAACTTAAATAAACAATAATCAGATTATGAAAATTAAAGCAGATTACACAAATGCTCCTGCATGGAAGGAGATTACCGTGAAATCAAGTCTTCCAGCAGAACTGAAGTGCTTGGATGAGATTGCCCACAACATGTGGTGGGTATGGAACTATGAGGCACGCGACTTGTTCCGTGACCTTGACCCTGAACTCTATCGCGAGGTTCGTCACAATCCTGTTATGTTGTTAGAGCGCCTTAGTTTCGATAGAAAGGAAGAAATTGTAAAGGATAAGGCCCTTATGAAACGCATTAATGGCGTTTATGACCTTTTCCGTGCATATATGGATGTTAAGCCAGATTCAACACGTCCATCAGTAGCATATTTCTGTATGGAATACGGTATCCACTCTGCTCTGAAAATCTACTCAGGCGGTTTGGGTATGCTTGCCGGTGACTATGTAAAGGAAGCATCAGACTCAAATGTTGACATGTGCGCTGTAGGTTTCTTGTATCGTTTTGGATACTTCACACAGTCACTCAGCATGGACGGTCAGCAGATTGCCAACTATGAGGCACAGAACTTCAACTCACTTCCAATAGAGCGTCAGCTTGACAAGGACGGCAATCCGATGGTTATTGACGTACCTTACACAAACTATATGGTACACGCATACGTATGGCGTGTAAATGTTGGTCGCGTTAAGCTCTATCTGCTTGATACAGATAACGAGATGAACTCAGAGTTCGACAAGCCAATCACACACTCACTCTATGGTGGTGACTGGGAAAACCGTCTGAAGCAGGAGATTCTTCTCGGTATCGGTGGTATGCTGCTGCTCAAGAAGCTAGGCATCAAGAAAGACGTTTACCACTGCAACGAGGGTCATGCTGCACTCTGCAACCTCCAGCGTCTTTGCGATTATATCGAGAGCGGCTTGACATTCAACCAGGCTCTTGAGCTTGTTCGTGCGTCTTCACTCTATACTGTTCACACTCCAGTTCCAGCTGGTCACGACTACTTCGACGAAGGTCTCTTTGGCAAGTACATGGGTGGTTATCCATCACGCCTTGGCATTACATGGGACGAGTTCATCGGAATGGGTCGCATCAATCCAGACGACCACAATGAGAAGTTCTGTATGTCAACATTTGCATGCAACACTTGTCAGGAAGTTAACGGTGTGTCAAAGCTTCACGGTTGGGTTAGCCAGAAGATGTTCGCTCCAATTTGGAACGGCTATTATCCAGAGGAAAACCATGTTGGCTATGTAACCAATGGTGTTCACTTCCCAACATGGGCAGCAACAGAGTGGCGCCGTGTTTATTCTCAGTACTTCGACAAGAACTTCATGAACGACCAGAGCAATGAAAGCATCTGGCATGGCATCTACAATACTCCAGACGAGGAAATCTGGTCAACACGTATGGCATTGAAGCAGAAGCTCGTTGACTATATCCGTATGCAGTTCCGTGACACATGGCTGAAGAACCAGGGCGACCCATCACGCGTAGTTTCTCTCCTTGAGAAGATTACACCAAACGCCCTCATCATCGGTTTCTGCCGCCGCTTTGCTACATACAAGCGTGCACACTTGCTGTTCACCGACCTTGAGCGTCTTTCAAAGATTGTCAACAATCCTGAGCGTCCTGTTCAGTTCCTCTTTGCAGGTAAGGCTCACCCAGCAGACGGTGCAGGTCAGGGACTTATCAAGAAGATTTATGAGATCAGCCAGCGTCCAGAGTTCCTTGGCAAGATTATCTTCCTTGAGGACTACGACTTCCTGCTTGCTCGTCGTCTTGTTTCAGGTGTTGATATCTGGATGAACACACCAACACGTCCATTGGAAGCATCTGGTACATCTGGCGAAAAGGCCGAGATGAACGGTGTTGTAAACCTCTCAGTACTCGACGGATGGTGGCTTGAAGGCTATCGTGAGGGTGCTGGTTGGGCACTTACAGAAAAGCGCACATACCAGAACCAGGGTTATCAGGATCAGCTCGATGCTGCTACAATCTACTCATTGCTTGAGAACGAGATTGTTCCTCTTTACTACAACAAGAACGAGAAGGGCTATAGCGAAGAGTGGATTAAGGTTGTGAAGAACTCTATCGCACAGATTGCTCCTCACTATACAATGAAGCGTCAGCTTGACGACTACTATAGCAAGTTCTATTGCAAGCAGGCTAAGCGTTTTGCCGAGATTTCTGCCGACAACAACAAACTTGCTAAGGACATCGCTCTTTGGAAGGAAACTGTTGCAGAGCGTTGGGATTCTATCAACGTAGTATCAGCTTCTTGGGATGTTCCTTCAACAGGTGCAGAGACAGGTAAGGAATACACACTCAAGTATGTCATCAACGAGCAGGGTCTCGACGATGCTGTAGGTCTTGAACTTGTTAATGTATATAAGAATAAGGAAGGCGAAGAGCGTATCTTCAGCATTGTTCCTCTGACAGTAACAGGCAAGGAAGGTAACAACTACACCTTCGAGGGCAAGTATGAACCAAACAATGCCGGTACATTCAAGAGCGCAGTTCGTATGTATCCTAAGTGCGACAAACTGCCACACCGTCAGGATTTCTGCTACATCAAGTGGATTGAACTTCCTAATGCGTAAGGCATAAGTATAAAAAAAGAAGAGGCTGTCTAACAAGTTTAGTCAGCCTCTTTTAGTTATTTGTGCCCCTAAAAAAAAGAGACAGCCCAACTTTTGTTGTTAGACAGCCTCATTTTTATTGTCTATTTCAAAATCAGTGTTTGACCTTTAACTAGTTTGTTTAAAGAACCATAACAACTTTTGCTACAATGTGACTTTTCGCAAGTTTTTTATCAAAAATATAAGTTTTATAAGTTCTCTTTGATAAACGCGTCAAGTTGTTCACCTCTAAGTCCTTCTGCCAGAATGGTTCCGTTGGCGTCAACAACGATAGTATGAGGAATTGAGTTCACGTTGTACATTCTTGCAGCAGCGTTTTCCCAACCCTGCAGGTCTGAAAGCTGAAGCCAAGTGATGCCGTCTTTTTCGATGGCATTTTCCCAATTGCTCTGGTCGTTGTCAAGCGAAACACCAATAATGCCCAGTCCGTTGTCCTTCTGCTCGGCATAAAGTCTAACAAGATTCGGCATCTCCGCACGGCATGGTCCGCACCATGAAGCCCAGAAGTCGATTATAGTAATCTTGTATTTAGCGACCTCGTCCATTACGCTCACAGGATTTCCCTTTACATCGTTCATGGTAAAGTCGGTCAATATGTTTTCTGCAATACTATCTTCTTCTGCAGTAGAATCGTTCTGTTCCGTCAGGGTTGCCTCTTGTGTGTTGTCAGCAGGAGCCTTATCCTTCTTCTGTTGGCAAGAAGCAAGCATCAGACCCGCTGCGAATATTGCGATTACAGATAATTTTCTCATTGTTTGATAATGTTTTTTATACAAGATACTGGCTACTGATACTCTCGTTGTTTATCACTCGACGTATTGTTTCGGCAAACATATCAGCCACGCTAAGCTGCTTAACCTTTGCACAGCGGTTAGAGTAGGGGATAGAGTCGGTGAAAACAATCTCTTCGAGTGAAGAGTTCTGTACTCTTTCGCTTGCAGGTCCACTCATCACGCAATGGGATGCGCATGCACGAACAGTAAGGGCACCAGCCTCCTTCATGATGTCTGCAGCCTTTGCTATAGTTCCGGCAGTGTCAACCATATCGTCTATGATAATCACATTCTTATCCTTAACGTCTCCTATTATCTGCATGCTTTCAATGACGTTGGCACGTGCTCTTGTCTTGTTGCACAAAACCAGTGGGCAACCAAGATACTTGGCATAAGTGTTGGCACGCTTTGAACCGCCTACGTCAGGCGATGCAATAACCATGTCTTTCAGTTTCAAGCTCTGCAAATATGGCAGAATAACCCCCGACGCATAGAGATGGTCAACAGGAACATCGAAGAAACCCTGTATCTGGTCGGCATGTAAGTCCATGGTAATAAGTCGGTCTATACCAGCAACGCTCAGCAAGTCGGCAATGAGTTTTGCGCCAATGCTTACTCTTGGCTTGTCCTTTCGGTCTTGACGTGCCCATCCGAAGTATGGAATCACGGCGTTAATGGTGCGTGCCGAAGCTCGCTTTGCTGCGTCAATCATCAGCAGCAGCTCCATCAGGTTGTCGCTGTTTGGGAATGTGCTTTGAACTAAGAATACGTCCCTGCCACGGATAGATTCTTCATAAGAAACGGCAAATTCGCCGTCAGAGAATTTTGTGATTTGAAGGTTACCCAGCGGGCAGTCTAAGCTTTGGCATATCTTTTCAGCCAAATATCTCGTGCTAGTTCCCGAGAAAACCATGTAAGAGTTTTGTGCACTCATTTTTTTCTATGATTTGTTTAATGTCAGTTATTACTTATTATCCAACCACCTTTTTCAGTTTTTCAAACTCAGCTATCACTTCCTTGTAGTCCATTCCTTGGTGTATATTGAAGCGGTTCCATAGGTCGCCACATATAACAACACCACCGAATCCCAAATCTTTGATTGCTCGTATGTTGTCCATGTTTATACCGCCCTGAGCATACACGTGCTTGTCTATAAGTCCGTGCTTAGCGGCCTCTTCCAGCTCGCTCATGCTGAATGTGGACTTTTCGTTAGCATTAGTTTGGCTGTCAAAGATGTTTCTCAAAAACACATAGTCGGAATTGCGCTTTGCCAATTTCAGTTCATCCAGTTGTCTGCATGTGCGGGTCACGTGACCTTTATATCCCATAGGGACATTGCCTTCTGCGCTGTCTATGTGTATGCCTTTTAGTCTGTATTCTTCTTTGAGGTATGGATGCTCGTGCACTGTAATCTTTTTTCTGCAACTGTCGTCGAGTAGTGTAAGTAGTCTTTCAGAATACATAGGCGACGAGTCTGGCTTATACAAATGCAAATTGTCCAGCCCCTCTTCGAATAAGGCCGTTAGAATCTTGTCTTCTTCCACGAAAAACGTGGGTTTTGTCATTATAATGAGTTTCATTTTTCGACAATATCTTTTCTAAATTGCAAACTTACACAAAATTTTCCATTTAACGGATAGTTTTGCCAAAAAAGTGTTTTATTTGCTCATTCTTTTGATTCTTTCCACGGGTCATTCTTTAAAAAGGCATTATTCTTCATCCCGAACGACGATGTTTCTGTTTTTTATATTACCTTTGCGCGGTGTAATTATTAATAAAGTATATAAAGGATGCCGAAACCACCTATTTATATTATAGAAGAAAAGTTGCTGCGCAGAAATCTTGAACTTATTTCTCGTGTTGCAAGCCGTGCAGATGTAGAGATTATACTTGCTTTCAAGGCGTTTGCCTTGTGGAAGACATTCCCTGTTTTTCGCGAATACATACGGTCTACAACAGCCAGTTCGCTGAGCGAAGCCCGCTTGGCTTATGAAGAGTTTGGTTCGCCTGCCCATACCTATTCCCCGGCATATACAGATTGGGAAATAGACGACATTGCCAGATGCTCCAGCCATTTGACCTTCAACTCGCTTACACAGTTTGACGCTTATTCCGAAAGGGTAAAAAGACAGAACCCTTTGTTGTCACTAGGTTTGCGTGTGAATCCCGAATACTCCGAAGTTGGCACGCTATTATATAATCCATGCGCACCAGGAACTCGCTTTGGCGTAACCGCAGATAAGTTGCCCGACCGATTGCCATCTGCCATCGAAGGTTTTCATTGCCATTGCCATTGCGAGAGTGGGGCAGATGTTTTCCAGCGCACATTAAAACATATTGAAGAAAAGTTTGGCAAATGGTTCAACCAGTTAAGATGGATAAACTTCGGTGGAGGTCACCTCATGACCCGCAAGGATTATGACGTGGAACTGCTAATAGATATCATGCAAGGCTTCCATAGGCGATACCCACATTTAAAGGTAGTGCTCGAACCCGGAAGTGCTTTTGCATGGCAGACCGGATTTCTAAAGTCGCACGTCGTAGACATAGTTGAAGACAAAGGTATCAAGACTGCCATTCTTGATGTAAGTTTCACTTGCCACATGCCCGATTGCTTAGAAATGCCCTATCAACCCGAGGTAAGAGGGGCGCAGTCGGTAGAAATAGAACAAGCAACGCAGCCATGTACCTATCGCTTTGGAGGCAATAGTTGTCTTTCTGGCGACTTTATGGGTTCTTGGTTATTCAACAAACCTTTGAACATTGGCGATACGGTGATTTTTGAAGACATGATACACTACACAACCGTAAAGACCAATACCTTTAATGGTATCACTCATCCTTCTATTGGTATGCTTCACGCAGACGGAAAACTGGAAATTTTACGCGAATATGGCTATGAAGACTATAAAAATCGAATGAATTGATTGATTTTTTAGAAAAAAGTCACAAAAAAGTTTGCAGGTTCGGAAAAAAGCATTACCTTTGCAACCGCATTAAGAGAAATGCTTCTGGCAACAGGATTACAAGCGGAAATAGCTCAGTTGGTAGAGCACAACCTTGCCAAGGTTGGGGTCGCGAGTTCGAGCCTCGTTTTCCGCTCAACATAATGAACAAAAAAGAGCATAAAGAGTTGGTCTTTATGATTTAAAATGCCCAGGTGGCGGAATTGGTAGACGCGCACGTTTCAGGTGCGTGTGCCGAGAGGTGTGCAGGTTCGAGTCCTGTTCTGGGCACTCTTTTTTATTCAACATTTTTATATGTTGGAGGGATGGCGGAATTGGTAGACGCGCTACTTTGAGGGGGTAGTGTCAATTGTGACGTGTGAGTTCGAGTCTCATTCCCTTCACAACATTAAGAATTGCGGAAATAGCTCAGTTGGTAGAGCACAACCTTGCCAAGGTTGGGGTCGCGAGTTCGAGCCTCGTTTTCCGCTCTTCTTTTGTGAAGAAGATTTTTTAAGATACTTTTTAGGAAAACAACAACAATTTTTTTTCGATGAATTTATATTTAAGATACTTTGACCGTGAAGTATTAGTAACTAATGTAGATGATGCTATATCATTTCTTGCCGACATTGATGAAATAGGTATGAACCCGATGTTGGAGCATGACATACGTGAGTATGCAGCAAGTGATGTGTATTATCCAAAGCGATATAAAATCCGTCCAAGAATATACTTTATCATTATAAAGACAGAGGCAGCTACGATGCAAGACTTTAAGGAAAAGAAGGCTGTTCATACGCCTGTCTCTTCTATAGAGAAAGATGCCGCATCGCCAGTGCTCGTCAAGCTAAATGAAGAAAAACCAGGCTGGTACGAGGGCGTTATTGATTTCAAACGTGTACAGCAAGTTCCTGGTACGGGCAAGTTCCAGTATCGCGATACTCGTTTTGCTGCACAGTGCAAGGCAATGTCAGGGCAGGACTGCTACAACCGCATCATCGACCACCTTCGTCAGCGTGTAGACCCACGCAGTCAGTTCCCATCAGCCAAAGGAAAGAATTTCAAGTTTACATATTTAGGTGGATTCAAATAAAATACCATAG
Organism: Prevotella sp.; assembly: GCA_017410365.1. GTDB lineage: Bacteria > Bacteroidota > Bacteroidia > Bacteroidales > Bacteroidaceae > Prevotella. The sequence goes on along the minus strand of JAFQQY010000027.1, from coordinate 29,991 downwards.
TTTATGAACAAGATAATGCTTATTGGAAACGTTGGTCGCGAACCAGAAGTTCGATACGTAGAACAAGGGGTGGCAGTAGCACGTCTGTCTCTTGCTACCACAGAACGCGGATATACCCTGTCAAATGGCACTCAAGTGCCCGACCATACTGATTGGCATAACGTTATACTATGGCGCCGTTTGGCAGAGGTTGTGGAGAAGTATGTTCATAAAGGCGACAAACTTTACATTGAGGGTAGAGTACGTTATACCACATACGATGACAAGCGAGGTGTTAGGCACAATGTAACAGAGATTTGGGCAGATAATCTCGAACTACTCAGTCCAAAGTCTGCTGCTCCTGCAACTGCACAGCCAGAACAGCCAAAGGAAGAACAGCAAACAGCAGATCCAATAGGTTTTGACGACCCTAATACAGACATGCCTTTTTAAGGTTCGTGTATTGTGGTAGTGAAATAAAGAATTATTATAAAAATGAAGTGAACCTCGAATGTTAGACTAAATACTTTCGAGGTTCACTTCAAAATTTTCGTTTGCCTCTATTTGTCGCAGATGCTAAGTTTGATTCCATTATAAACTTTGGATTTCTGGTTATTCTTGTTAACACAATTCTATTTTCCTCTTTAGTGGTTTTTCTAGGAGAACCTAGGAAGATCTAGAAAACTCTAATTGAAAATAGATTCCCTTATTTTGTAGGAAATAATTATGTATCTATTAAAAGTAAATATTCTGTAATTTGCTAGTGTAAGTAAACATATTTGGGAATTGTTCATTTATGTTTATAGGTTTTTCAAATATTCCAAATATACTACTTCCACTTCCACTCATAGCAGCATACAATGCCCCCATCTCGTATAACTTGTTTTTTATTTCAGATAATTCAGGATGAATGTTGAAAACACTATACTCAAAATCGTTTATTAATTCATTTCTCCAGGTTTCTATTGGTTGCTTAACGATGTCTTTACACTTTTTACTTGTCGGTTTTGGTGTGATTAATGAAAAGGCTTCACGTGTTGATACAGGAATATCTGGTCTTACAATAGCAATATAATAGTTACTTAAATCAAGACTTATAGGTGTTAAAACTTCTCCAATGCCTTCAGCATATGCAGGTTTGCTTAGTATAAAGAATGGGCAATCTGCACCTAACTTAGCAGATAATCTTATTAAGTCCTCTTTTGGAATATTGAGTTTAAATTCTTCATTCAATAGTTTAAGCATATATGCGCAATCACTTGAACCTCCACCCATTCCAGCTTGAGTTGGTATACCTTTGTATAGATGTGTGTGAATACGTGGTAGATCATATCCTGCATTTTTCAACATGCTATAAGCTCTAACAACTAAGTTGTTTTGTTCGTTCCCTTCTATACAGATATTGCTGATTTTCAGGTCACAATCTACTTCAGATGGAAAATCATCATGCATAGGATATATTTCGATCGCATCATTTATGTTTATCGGGTAAAATACCGTCTCAAGATTGTGGTAACCATCTTCACGTTTTTCAACTATATTTAAACCTAAGTTTATTTTGGCAATAGGAAATGTTATCATAAATATACTTTTTTGCAAAGATAGTAAAAAATGAATAATCGAGAGTGAAGATTAATGAATAAATTCATTAACTTTGCATTCATCTTCTTGAAAATAACTAAAGATTAATGGCAGAACAAAATAATACAAGACCACGTAGGTCAAAAAGTCAGCAGACAGTAGACAAATCTTATGCACATCTTCAACCTCAAGCGTTAGAGGTTGAAAAGGTAGTTTTAGGTGCCCTGATGATAGACAAGGATGCTTACGCTGTAGTATGTGAAATCCTTCGTCCAGATAGTTTTTATGAACCCCGTAACCAAATCGTTTATGAGGCAATTAGGGACTTAAGTCTAGAAGAAAAACCTGTAGATGTTATTACAGTAACAGATCAGTTAGCAAAAAATGGTAAACTAGAGGAAATAGGTGGTCCTGTATATATTTCAGAGCTTAGTTCTCGCGTTGCTTCTTCCGCAAACATAGAGTATCATGCCCGTATTATAGCTCAGAAATCTCTAGCTCGCCAGATTATTTCGTTTGCTAGTGTTATAGAGACAAAAGCTTTTGATGATACTGTTGATGTAGACGAGTTGATGCAAGAAGCTGAAGGTTCTCTTTTTGAACTTTCTCAACGTAATATGAAAAAGGACTACACCCAGATAGATCCTGTAATTAAAAATGCTTTTGAAGTCATAACCAAAGCATCCCAAAATAAAGATGGATTAACAGGTGTTCCTACAGGCTATCATAAATTAGACGATATTACCAGTGGTTGGCAGGCAAGTGATTTGGTTATCATTGCAGGTCGCCCAGCGATGGGTAAGACATCATTTGCTTTGTCTATGGCTAAGAATATAGCTGCTGATTTCAAAGTGCCAATGGCCTTTTTCTCTCTTGAGATGAGCAATGTGCAATTGGTTAATAGATTGATATCCAACTGTTGTGAAATACAAGGAAGTAAAATTCTTAATGGACAGTTACAACCAGACGAGTGGGAAAGGTTAGACAAGAGAATTGTAAATCTCTACGGTGCACCATTATACGTAGACGATACCCCTGGTCTATCTGTTTTTGAATTACGAACCAAGGCTCGTAGATTGGTGAGAGAGCATGGTGTCAAGATTATTATGATTGACTATTTGCAGCTGATGAATGCAAATGGTATGCGTTTTAGCAGTCGTCAGGAAGAAGTTTCTACAATATCTCGTTCTCTTAAAGGTTTGGCAAAGGAACTGGATATTCCGATTTTGGCATTGAGTCAGTTGAACCGTGGAGTAGAATCTCGTGAAGGAGCCGATGGTAAGCGTCCACAATTAAGTGATTTGCGTGAGTCTGGTGCAATTGAGCAAGATGCCGACATGGTGCTTTTTGTTCATCGTCCAGAGTATTATCATATATTGCAAGATGACAATGGACGAGATTTACGCGGTATGGCACAGATTATCATTGCCAAACATCGTAAGGGAGCAACTGGAGATGTCCTATTAACATTCCGAGGTGAATTTACTAGATTTGAGAATCCTGATGATCGCAAAGCCTCTAAACCATCAGGTTCTCCAGAAGGTGAAATATTAGGTTCAAAAGTAAATGGCGAAGATAATGATTTTATCCCGCCATTACCAGAAGGTTATGATTCATTTGGTTCGGTACCTTATTGATGAATCATTTGCCATACTTTTCAATTAATCCCTGAGCTTGGTTATCGCCAAGCTCTTTTGCTTTTTCCAGATTCTTTGTTCCTTCAACTTTTTCACCCTTCAAGCATAATGCTAATCCAAGGAATAGATAACCATCACTGTTGTTTGGATCAACTTTTATACATTCCTTTGCAGTGTTTATTGCATCATCATATAAGTTTACCCTAACTTCAAGCGATGCTTTTTCTGCATAATAAATGGTATTATTCGGATTAATTTCGATTGCTTTGTTTATATCGTTCAAAGCCTGCTGAAAAAGGTTGCCATTTACTTCTGCCTGAAATCTGATGTAATAAAAACGGTCATTTAAACCTGTTGCAATTAGTTTTTCATATTCGTTATAGTCGAATACAGCTTTGCGATATTGTCCAGCAGAAAATAAAGTTTGTGCACGCGCAAATAAGTATGGTGCAGCTTCTTTTAGGTATGGCTTGTTAAATGTATTCAATGCACTGTCTAATAATGCAATAGTAGTTAAAGTATCATTTAATAACTCTTTACATTTAGCTTGTTCAAAGAATAACTCAGGCGTTTTATTACCATTATCGGTTATTTGTTTGTAAATATCATAAGCTCCTTGATAGTCTTTCTTGTAGAATAAAATCTGAGCTTTTAGTTGCTTATACGTTGGTAAAGGATTAATAGAATAAGCCATGTCTGTTTCGCTGATAGCCTTTTCTATATTCCAATTACTATACTCAATATTGTTTTTATAAATTTCTTTACTGAAAATAAGTCTTGCATATGTAAAGTGCACATCATCTTTCTTGTCAGTAATTTCAAATGCTTTTTCTATGTCTTTGTCTACATTTCCAAAGTTATTTTCATCCCATTCTATTTGTGCACGATAAATATATCCGTCAGCTGAGTTTGGGAACTTTTCAATAAAATCCTCAACAAGATTTCTGTATGCTACACTATCAAGTGAACCATTTGCGATATATAGTGTTAATATAGCCTGATCAACATCTTCAGGCAATGACTTCTTAATATTAGTGCTTTTCAGTACAGGGTCATTGATGCTTAGACCTGATAATTTCAGGTCATTTGCAAATCTGGCACTTACTGCATAACAAATACCCTCATCGCTTTTTGATGACTCTTGCATTATTCCTATCACCTCTCCATTCTCATTAAGGAAAGGACAACATATTACGTTATCTGTCACATTTGCTGATATGGTATAATACTTATATTCAGTTGAGATAACTTCTGCCTTGTTGATAACTCCCTTATGGCATAATGGAGTCTTCTTTGCAGAGTAGGGTAGCAGCCAAACAGTAGTGCTATCATCTGCTTCAGTTGCACATATTGATAGAGGAATAGATTTTTTATTGTTGGTTTTAAACTTTACAACGTCATAAGTCTCATTAGCACCTAAGATATATTCAACTTCATACTCTTTCCCTTGTGCATCAATAACAATAGCTTTTGACGCTCCTTTAAATGGAGTGAATCCACTAATGGCATCACCTGACTCATTTATAAAAAAACCATTACTGCTTGCTATCATTGAACCGTCATCAGCGAAGGTCTTGATAGTAAATATTGATTTAGCAGCCTTCTTCACCCATGCAGGTTGTGCTGCAATATTCAAACATAATAATAAACAAATAGAAAATATTATTCGTCTCATAATCTTAGAAGTTCTTTAGCGTTATTAATTGCTGCATCAGAAATGTCGCTGCCGCTTAACATCTGTGCTATTTCCTTTATTCGTTCTTCTTCATTAAGAATAGTCATCTTGCTTATTGTTGCTTCTGATGTGTCTTCTTTATAAACTTTATAGTGGGTTGTGCCTAAAGCCGCAATCTGTGGCAAGTGGGTGATACTAATTACTTGTCTGTCATTATCTCCCATCTCTTTCATTATATTTGCCATTTTCTCTGCTATCTTACCACTTACACCAGTGTCGATTTCATCAAAAATAATGGTAGGGAGTTTCACGGCGCCACTAATCATAGCCTTTAACGAAAGCATCAGTCTGGCTATCTCACCTCCTGAAGCAACTTGAGTCACAGCCTGTAGTGGATTATTCTTGTTAGCGCTAAACATAAATGAAACATTATCTGCGCCAAATAGTCCAAGTTCTTTTTTTTCTATGTTTACCTTGAAGTTAATATTAGGCATACCCAATACAACTAACTTTTCAGAAATTTCCTTTTCTATGCTTAAAGCAGATTTCTTTCTAGTTTGGCTCAGCTTGCTTGCTTTTGTTTCGCATTCCTTCTTATGAATATCCAACTGTTCTTTCAGTTCATTAAGAACAATATCACTATTGTCCACATAATCTAACTGTTGTTTCAGTTCTTCAATTTTGCATAATAGTTCATTGATTGTTTCACAGTGATATTTCTTCTCCAACTCGTATATTTTGTCTAATCTGTTGTTTATATACTCGAGTTCTGCAGGATCAAAATCAATATCTTGCAGTTGGGTACTGATTTCATGAGAAATATCATCTAACTCAATATAGCAACTATCTAATCTTTGCTGCAATTCTTGAGCAACTGGATATAAATCCATAATGCCTTTTAGTGCATTTTTGGCATTCTTGACATTAGAAAGAACACCGCCAATCTCTGCATTAATCGAATTGTCCGCCTCATACAATGCACTTTTTATTTCCTCGGCATGGCTCATTGTCGCTTGTTTCTGCTCCAGTTCTTCTTGTTCGCCATCATAAAGCTTTGCATTGCAAAGTTCTTCATATTGGAATCTTAGGAAATCAGAATTACTCCTATTCTGTTCTATCTCCAGAATAAGGTTTTCTAATTTCTTTTTTGTTTCCTGATATTTATTGTATGCTGTTCTATATTGTGATAATAAATCATTATTATTGGCTATGATGTCAACTACATTTAGTTGGAAATCCTGTTTGTTCAAGAGTAAATTCTGATGCTGACTATGAATATCAACCAGTTGTTCACCCAGTTCCTTAAGTATAGCCAAAGATACAGGCGTATCATTAATAAAAGCCCTGCTTTTACCGGCACTAGTCAGTTCACGACGAATAATAGTGTCATGAGCATCATATTCAATATCGTTGTTCTCGAAAAAAACTTCCAGTGAGTACTTAGACAGATCGAAATGCGCTTCAATAATACATTTGTCAGCACCCTGCTTGATATTCTTAGCATCGGCTCTCTGTCCAAGTAGTAAACCAATAGCTCCTAATATGATACTCTTTCCGGCACCCGTTTCACCAGTAATTACAGAGAAACCAGGCTTAAGTTCTATATCAAGTGTATCTATTAGCGTGAAATTGCGAATGTATAGTTGTTTTAGCATTCTTATTGCTTTATTTTATTCCATGAATTACTTTGTGAGGCATTTATCGAAAAAAGTATTTCATATACTTTTTCTTTTTCTTTCTGTGTACCCTTGCCTTTGTATATATTCGCTAATTCATCTTTTTTATAATCCGTCCATATTTGCGGTAAAAGACTTAAAGGCTTATCTTCATGCGCTTTTTTCAAATTGTTTTCCAAGCATGTCGTTATGTTTGTTCTTCCTCTTTCAACATTGCTCGCCATTTCGTCCAATCCTTTTCTGTAGTAATCATACTGCAATTGTCTGAATGGTTTCATAGCCTCGTCAAGATAATCATTAATGATAGCAAATCTGTTTTTGCTGTCATCGAATGACTTCCAACCTGTAAAGTTTAGATTTTGTGCATTGTTTACTAAGTTCATGCAACGTTGCAAAACATCAGTCCCCCCCATTGGCGAGAATGTATCCAGATCCAGACCAATAATTAAATAAGCGTAATATGCAAATAATGCAGTCAGTTGGTTGTCGACAGTCTCGTCGTTATAATTCAACTGGTCGAATTGTGCATATTCGAAATTGAAATTAGCGTCTCTGTTATTATAAATGGTTGTTGTATACTGTGAATTATAAACAGGTCTGTTTGCCTGAATTATGGCAGTACATTCAAAAGAATTGTTTGTTTTGTCATATTTATCAACAGTAATATTAAAGTTGCATTGTATTCTTTCGTTCTCTTGAAATTGTAGTTCAGTCCATTGGCGTTCGTTGACAAACTGTTCAAGAGTTTGCTTTAAGTTTTCAAAAACACTAACATCAGTTGCTCCCACTTTACTGTGATTAATGTTTATCTTCGCTTGCAGTTCTTGGGCTGTCGCCGCTAAAACTGTTACTATAGTAAAAACAATTATGCCAATGAATCTTTTCATATTTGAATCTATAGAATACTAACCATTTCGTTTATGATATCTTCAGCAACAGCCTGTTTGTTTTTCTTTTCGAAATCCTTTTGGCCATTCTCAGATATTATACTAATCTTATTATCATCAGAGCGGAAACAAGTTCCTTCTGTTCTAAGAGAGTTAAGAACAATAAAATCTAGATTCTTACGCTTCAGTTTGCCTTGGGCATTAGTCACCTCGTTGTTTGTCTCAAGTGCAAATCCAATTAGTTTTTGATTGCCTTTCTTGTTTCTGCCTAATTCTGCAGCTATGTCATGCGTAGGTTTGAGCGTAATCGTGAGGTCTTCTTTTTCTCTCTTTATCTTGTTGTCTGCAATAAACTCAGGTTTAAAGTCTGCCACAGCAGCGCAAAGTATAGCAGCATCCATATCTTTAAAACATTCGATAGCGGTGTTGTACATCTCTTCACAACTTTCAACATCAATACGTTTTATGTTTGTACTGTTTGTGCTGATACTAACAGGACCGGCAATTAATGTTACCTTTGCTCCACGTCGTGCACATTCCTCAGCCAGTGCAAATCCCATTTTCCCGCTTGAATAATTTCCAATAAACCTCACAGGATCTATTTTTTCATAAGTTGGACCTGCTGTTATCATAATGTTTTTCCCTTCAAGGTCCTTTTCGCCTCCACGGAAATAACTTTCAATTCTATTTACTATAACATCAGGCTCCTCCATTCTGCCTTTGCCCTCCAAGCCACTTGCCAAATAACCGCTTTGCGGTTCGATAAACATATTACCGAATGATTTTAGCTTTTCAATATTTTGCTGTGTAGTAGGGTGGGCATACATGTCCAAATCCATGGCTGGCGCAATGAAAACAGGAGCCTTCATCGACAGATAGGTTGTTATCAGCATGTTGTCTGCAATGCCATTAGCCATTTTGCCTAATGAAGATGCTGTACAAGGAGCAATAATCATGGCATCAGCCCATAGTCCCAATGCTACATGACTGTGCCATGTACCGTCACGCTGCGAGAAGAAGTCGCTGATAACAGGTTTCTGTGTGAGTGCTGATAAGGTGATAGGAGTGATGAACTCTTTACCTGCAGGTGTTATCACTACTTGTACTTCAGCTCCCTTCTTCATAAGTCCTCTTATAATATAGCAAGCTTTATATGCAGCAATAGACCCAGTTATTCCTAATACAATTTTTTTGCCTTTAAGCATAATGTTATAATAGTTTACTTTCTCTCAATCTAATTCTTGTCAGCACCTGCTTGGTGTTATATGTAAAGTCACCCCCGAGTATCCAACTATAATATCCAGAATCATATTTCAGTACATCAGCAACAGACTCTCCCTTATGTTTGCCGAAATTAAAGACCTCAGTTAAAACTGGATTCCCTTCTTTGTCTTTAATGGTATTCCCGTTTTTGTCCTTTAGTTCAGCCCAGACAATTCTTCCTGCAAAATCAACGTTATTGTTTTGCTTGGAGAAGTCAGCCAAGAAACCCATGTCATTTTTTAGCTGCCTTTCAACTTCTGGTTCAGTTTCAGGATTATACTTGTCTAATTGCCCTAATAGGACCCTATATGTTGCTTCTGTGTCTTGGTCTGCACGATGAGCTTCAAAGTCGTCCTCCATCTTTCTGCCGCAATAGAACTTATATGCAGCTGCAAGATTTCTTCTTTCCATCTTATGGAATATCGTTTGGATGTCTATAAGCCTACATTTTGAGAAGTCAAAATCTATGCCTGCACGCAAGAATTCCTCTGCCAAAAGCGGAATGTCGAAATGATTGGAGTTGAATCCGGCAAAGTCACATCCTTTAAATTCCTCGTTTAGCTTTGATGCGATGTTTTTAAATGTGGGTTTGTCTTTTACATCTTCATTAGAAAAACCAGTTAGCGCAGTAATATCTGCGCTAATTGGTTTCTCCGGATTTATTATTTCGTTTCCTCTAGTTTCTTTTCCGTCTGGATAGACTTTTATATAGGAAATCTGTATTATTCTGTCTTTTACCAAGTCAAGGCCAGTAGTCTCCAGGTCAAAGATGACTAAAGGCTTTTGTAAATTCAGCTTCATATCTTCTTTTGCAGTCCTTAGTCGTTAAGAAGCATTGGCATCATAAGCATGAGCACATCTTGATTTTCTGGTTGTTCAGATGGTATTACAACTCCAGCTCTGCTAGGATCTGCTAGTTGTATAATCACATCCTGACTGTCAATATTGCTTAATATCTCAATGAACGACGCTCCCTTGAATCCGATGCTCATTGGCATGCCGTTATATTCGCAAGACATTCTTTCTGTTGCAGTTTTAGAGAAGTCGTAATCCTCAGCGTCAAGTTGCAATATACCATTTTCAATATGGAAACGTATGAGGTTGCTAGAGCCATTAGCAAAAGGCTGTACTCGTCTTAATGCACTTAACAAGGCTGCTCTGTCAACACTTAACTGATTTGGGTTAGACTGTGGAATAACAGAATTATAGTTAGGGTAACGTCCTTCTATCAGTCTGCATTTTATCATTCCGTCACCAAAATTAATCTCAGCATTTCGGTCGTCAAATTTTATCGTAACATCACCGCCATCTTTCGACAACATGCTTCTAAGTAGATTAGCAGGCTTTTTCGGCAAGATAAAAGATGCAGGAATCTCGTTGTTGATATTAAGAATCTTGTTTCTTACAAGCTTGTGTCCGTCTGTAGCAACTATAGAAAGGCTTTCTGGAGATAAATCAAAGAATATACCGTTCATAACAGGTCTAATCTCGTCCTGGCCAGTAGCAAACAATGAGCGGTTGATATTTTCAGCGAGCACATTGCTGTTTATGTTGATTACATTTGCTCCGGCACTGATTTCTTGAGCTATAGGGAACTCGTCGGCACTGTCTATAGGAAGAGAGAACAAACCGTTCAGATAACTTATTTTAGCTATATTGTCCTGCAAGTTTACGTCGAATGTGATAGGTTGCTCAGAAATACCCTTTACTGCTTCTATCAAATCATGATTACCTATAGCAAAAACGCCATTAGAGTCACTCTCGTTAAGCTCCAATGAAGTCTTCATTGTATTTTCGCTGTCCGATGCGGTCAGTCTAAGCGTGTTGTTTTCTATTTCAAAAACGAAGTCTGCAAGAATAGGTAGCGAGTTCTTGCTGTTTATAACTTTCGATAGTGCAACCAGTTTGTTGGTTAGCGCAGAACTTGATAATGTAAATCTCATGAGTATATCGTTTGTATTTATTAATTTTCTAGACTACAAAAATACAAAATTACTGTCGTTAAGACAAAAATATTCAACGAAAAATTGTTCAAATTAAAACTATTTTGTAATTTCGCAAACGATTTATTGAAAACAATAATAAAAGTTATATAATATTATGGAATTAACAGGAAAAATAATTGCAGTATTGCCTCCACAGAGTGGTGTGTCTGGTCGCACAGGAAACCCTTGGATGTCACAGGAGTTTGTATTGGAAACTCATGACCAGTATCCACGTAAGTGTTGTTTCAGAGTGTTTGGTGAAGATAAGATAAAGCAGTTTAATATACAGAGTGGTGAAGAACTTACGGTGTCTTTCGACATTGATGCTAGTGAGTGGCAAGGTCGTTGGTTCAATCGTATTAATGCATGGGCTGTTAATCGTAATGTTCAGCAGCCAGCAGTTCCAGTTGAAGAACCTGCCGCTCCATTTGCACAGCCTGCAGCAACATTCCCTCCTGCAGCAGAACCAGCAGGCGAGGGTAGTGCAGATGACCTGCCGTTCTAAACAAAAATCTGTTTATTATTAAATCAAGCGGGGTTAATCTAAATGATTTGCCCCGCTTGTTTTTTTTGTTGGGAGTACTTTTTAGACAGGAGTACAGGAGGACTTTAATTTTTCAACTCTTTGACGGGAGGACTTTTTAATGGCAGAAGTAACTATAAGTCGCATTAGTTTTTCATGACAGAAGGACAGAAGAAGGAGATTCCGTGAATGTTATTCTAGTAGCTGTTGCATATAACTTCAAAAGAGCTATGAGAGTTCTTTTGTTTCTTATACAAAAAATCAGAGAAATCCTAATTGCTGATAGAATTTCTCTGAAAATTGTTTTTTAAGGAACGACTATTTATTTTGCGATTGCTATAGACATACCTTCACTGTCTTTCCGCCTACTTTGACGATATAAATGCCTTTCGCTTGAATAGCAATTCTCTGTTCTGTGCTATTTGCAACGGTTTGGGCAATTATTTTACCACAATCATCGTAAACATATATTGCGTCACCTTTTCCAGTGCCTGAAATCACAATCTCTCCATTGGAACCATAGACCTTCGCATAGGTTATTCGTGCTGAATTAATTGCGCTCTGAGTTGACTCGAATGATATAGATAACATGGCATCTGCGTTAATAGCAGGAGTGGTGTATTCTTTGTCGTCGTTCAATTCTGACGTTACGTCATAGCCATTATAGACTATGGTATTTATCTTCCACCCGTCTGCTGGCACAATTGCAAATTTAATGTTTGCACCTCGCTCAACGAACTGCTTCAGGTAGCCGTTCTCTGCGTGCTGAATAGTCAATGAAATGGGGATCTTAGCAAAGGTTACTTCTAATTTGCAATTCTTCTTTATTCCTTCTATTGTAATAACATTATTAATAACATTGTTTGTGATATCTATATCATCTATAGTGACTTTTTCTAGTTTGTATCCTTCATTTGGTACACATCGTATTGAAATATTTGAATTTTTGTCAGCTATTATAAAATCTCCGAGCGTCTCTTCGTTCATTTTCAATGTCCCATTTCCTATAACAGACAAATCTATAGTATATGAACACCCATCACGTTCCTGTATATTAGCGAAGTTCTTCCATCCATCAACAGCCATGTATTTTGCTTTTGTTCCATGTGGTACCGTCAATGTGGCACTAAGATATTGTCCATTAGTAAAACCATCTGTAGGGAATGGTTCTGTAATATAACTCTGAACATCCATAAGGGCTGGACAGTTCTCAAAGGCTCCGCCATCAATACAAGTTAAGCTATTAGGTAATGATATATTTCTAAGGCTAGTACAATTTCTAAAGGCAACGGATCCTATTCTTTTAACACCTTCCATAAATGTAACAGACTCCATTTTTTTACTATTTTGAAATGCATATGTTGTTATGTACGAAACCGATGAGGCTATAGTTAAAGTCTTTATCCACTCAAAGCCATTAAAAATTGAACTAATAAATGGAACACCATTAGAAATAATAATATCCCCTTCCAATTTTACATTATTCACATATATATTCTTTATTGTATATGAGCTAAAGTGATGTCCAATTGTGCAAAGCCATTCAAAATCATCCACATACCAATCTATTGATTGGTCGTGTTTATTGCCAGGAGAAAAAGCATTATCACCTATATTCTTGATTGTATTAGGTATACGAATCATTTTTAGATTTGAACTTTGAAAAGCCAAACTTCCAATATACTCGATTCCCTTAGAAATAATGATTGTATCAACTCTGTTTGGGTAATTGAACCCATCAAAAGCACAGGGGCCAATCCCTTTAACTGTAAAGTTATAGTTGCCCCATGTGACTTCTGATGGTATCACCACACGGTTTTGCTGATAATTCAAATCCGTTGAATAGGTAACCTCAACAGTTTTGTTCTCAATAGAGGTGATGTTATAAAAGATTCCATCCACTTCAAAATCATACGCATATAAATAACTACTAGTTATTAATAGTGCTAATAATGAAATAAATTTCTTCATAATTTTTTCTATATTTAAATTGTTAATGTTTACTCGAAAATACAAATAAAAAACGTGGACAAATTACATCGTCTACGCTTTCTAGGTATCGCCAAACACCTTGCTATCCTATACGAGTAAAAAGCCCACGCTAACAGCGTGAACTAATCTACTTCAGTTCTTGATAGCTTTATTTTGGCGAATTTAGAAAGCAAGAATCAAAAGTCGACAGTTCTGTCTATATGTATGTCCTTAATTAAAAGTCTGTTGTTTATGCCATAGGCAAAATTGTTTTAAATTGTTATACAAAATGTCTTGACCCGCCCGTCCACGAAAGAATGACTAAGTCAACGGCAAAGGTAACAAATTATATTTTAAACTACAACGAATTAAACAAATTTTGCGAATTATTTCTTTATTTCCCTAAATCCCAAGAATCCTTAGGAGTAGTAATCCAAACTAACTTCTTCTAGCAAGGAAAAAGGGTGGCCCCCATATCTCTCGTAGAAAGAGAGGGACTTGTAAAACTAAATATCAAGCAGACTTGTCAATTACTAGAACCTGAAAATGTATGAAATTTTTTGACAAACTGATTTCCTACTACCAAGAAATGCCAGATTGCGCATAGAAAACTGGCACTTCTCGACTAGTAATCTGGCACTTCTTGATGCGTAATCTGGCATTTCGCTATAAGGTTATCTACAACATGTTGAATATCAAGACGTTGTGATTTTAGGCTTAAAATGATGAAAAATCTTTACAAATCAAGGTGATGATGTTGTCTGTTTTATGGTTCTTATACAATTAAACCCCTCATCAAAATATTACTACGGCCCTTTGGCAATCGTAACAGTGCCAGTTAGCACACTTAACTGTATCGGTTAGCTATCGTAACTGTACCACTTTTGATGTTAAACCCAAATCTAAATGACCGATTTGGGTTTAACTGATAACAAAAAAACAGCGGGGCAATCATAAAGATTAACCCCGCTTGTTTTATAGTGCTAATAGATATCTCTATTTTGAGATGATAACCTTCTTGCCATCTATGATATAAATGCCTTTGTCTAAGAGAACGGCATCTGCATTGTCGTTGCTAAGCAATCTTCCGTCAAGACTATAGATGCCCTTCCTGATGGCCGCTGTTTTCTCAGAAACAATGCCGTCAATGTCTGTTACAGCATCTATGTCGATGTTGCCATAGAAGTAGAGACGGAAATTATCAAAACAGCACCAATAGCTTGTAGGCATATTGCCAGCTCTTATACCAACCTTAAAACTGCTGCCGTCTTTATCCAAAGAGCAAGCTATTCTGTTCTCGTATAGACCTTGGTCAAAATAAGCCCGTGCACTCTGCCTGTCGTTTGGTATATATTTTGTCGGTGTACCAACGGCTGACTCATTGCCTTTGTTGAGCTTTGAGGTTCTGGCTTCCTCTGCTATATGCATTATCTTCTGACTCTTTGTATATGCATAGATAAATGCAGATACATTATTTTTGCCTTGTAAATAGTCATTATATGCATTGGTGTAAGTTCCTGGACGGTGGAATGCTTGTGCACAGAACTGATATGTACCTGCAGGCATGTTGGTTAACACCTGATTCATGTCGAATGTTGCCTGATAGAATTCTCCAGTTGAATAATCTATAGACGGACTTACTGTCCAACCGGTATTAACATCCATACCTGTATTCTGCATTAGTGATGTCAAGTCGAATGGCTGGGTTATGTCACTAGGAGTGGCATTGCATAAGAAATACATTGTAATGTCACGTATTTCATTTAATGCATTTTGCATTTCTGTTGACGATGTAGATTCTTTTATCAGAAGTTCTGCTTTGCTTATAACGTCTTCAGTCTGCTTGTTCAAGCCCTCTGCATCCTCAATATGAGGAACAGCATAAAGAGTCTTTAGGTGTTCCAAAGCTGTTTGCACCTCTGTCTTTATTCCGCCAACAGCAGCATCTGCAAATTTACTTACGTCATCAGCAGTAAGTATCATCCATCTTTGAGCCGTTGCAGTATTTGCAATATTAAATGTTTCAGTACCTGTTGCTCCGTTTGCTATAGGTGCGAGACATGGCGGTGTCCAGTTGTCTGTAGGATGTATTAGCCAATAACCGCGGTGACTTAACGTTGATGTTCCTGACTGTACATTTATGCGACTGCGCATTATGTGCAGATTTTCATTGTCTGTCAAAGTTGTTCTGACTGCAGTCTTGAAACCGTTTGTTCCATTTCCTGTATAAGTGATAAATCTGTTTGTTGACGCATTACGCACTTGATAATATTGATTGTCAGGAGTGAATGAGAAATACCATGCAGCGCTATCGTTGCTCAAGGCATCGTTTGTTGACATAGCCTTCCATATAAGATTGCCTGCCTTGTCAATGGTAAGGAACGAACTGTACATTCCGTGGTCAGCTGATTCGCTCTTTATAT
The DNA here is from genome assembly GCA_017410365.1 of Prevotella sp. Classification (GTDB taxonomy): domain Bacteria; phylum Bacteroidota; class Bacteroidia; order Bacteroidales; family Bacteroidaceae; genus Prevotella. Next base: position 14,391 of record JAFQQY010000027.1, on the reverse strand, counting down.
AATACTTCACGTCATCTTCTTGGTCTAAAGCATAGTAGGGTTGTGCAAATTCTTTGTAAGTATGCTGCAAACCGTCTTCACCTAATGCTTGGCATACCAATGAATTGCCGATGTAAAGGATGTCAGAACCATTGTCCTCATGTGCTCCGTTTATGCCGTATGGCCACATGTGCTGGTAATCACCGCTAAGAACTCCATTTGTATTATTGTCCCAGAAACGTATTACTTCAGTAACACGGTCTCCCAACCATGTTCCAGTACCAAAACCGTCGCCATTCACGCTCGCTCTTAAATTATGGCGAGACCATTCGGTATCAGCCCATGGAATAACTCCAACGCCATGAAGCCATTCGTGCATGATGGTACCGGCTTTTTGATATGACTGGTTACTGCCAACTCTAACCCATCCGCCATAAGAACAATCTGCTGTTGGTGTGCCGTCCACAAAGCCGACACTACTATGATAGTGCTTGATTTCTGTTAGGTTGTTCCACCAGTATGCAGCTGTTTGGACAGCATTTGTTATTCTCTGAATGGTTGCTGCATCGCCGTCTTGACGGATTGTATATCCTACATTACCCATTGGAATAGTGTAGAACTTAATCGTTTCTCCATATCCAACCTGTCTTCCGCTTGTGATTGCGTAGGCACGCATATAGTATTTTGTAGCAGGCTTAAGTTCTTTTAGCCAATAAATATTTCCGTTATTAACAAGGTATGTGGTAGTACGATTGTCGTTTACAGTTGGCTCTGGATTCTCTGACCAACAAACGCCTCTCTCCGTTATGCCTGTACCTGTTGCAGTTATTCTGGCAAATGCCATAGTTGCACCACGCACAAATCTTTCATCTGTTTTCACAGTAGGAATAGGACCTGTCGGATTTGCCCATTGATACTTGTCAATAGCCTTTTTAAGTTCTTCAATGGCGTTTTGTATGATTTCTTTTGTTGCTTCTTCATTGCTAATGATAGCATTGGCAACTTGGATTGCTTCATTCAATTCAGAAGCTCCATTGCCATTGCCTTCACCATAAAGCTCCTTTGCCTGATTGATAATTGATTCCAATTCAATTTTGAATACATCAATATCTGCTTTGCCGTATGGAGTATCTCTTAATAGTTTGACATAATCAACAACTATTTTTGCAGAGTTTGCAGAACCTCCGCTACCTGCTGTATAGCCTATTTGTATCTTTCCTTTAGTCGCTTCAGTCAGTTCGAATTTTATAGTATCAACAATCCATGTATATCCTGCAAACGAGTTGATGGACGACATGCTTGCTGTCTTTCCTGTAGGTAGCCATCCAACTTTGCTTACACCAGGAGTCTTGTCGCAACAGTTATATATTGCAGTTACCAACGCATACTTACCAGCAGGTAGAACAGCATCTTGGTAATATAGCAATGATTCACCCCAACCGGTACTTAATGCAAGACAACCTCCTTCGGCTTTTCCGTTTTGGCCTGTTGCAGGAACAGCCACTCCGTTGAAGGTCTTGGCTGTACCAAACTGGTAAACGCCAGTAATGGTATAGTCCACTTTAATGTCCTTTGTCCATCCGTCAATTTCAAGAATCTCTTGCTTGACGTTTCCTGTGGCCGATGCAGGATAGTGATAATTACTGTCGAAATTACTGTTTTTTAGATATGACGACGTAATGTCGTAATAGTCTGTTGCATTTGCTGCTACTGAAAAAATGGCAGCTAATGCCGATGCAAGAAAGATGTTTCCTATTTTCATATTGTATATTAGTGTTAGTTAGTAATTATTATAGCTTATGATATAAGTGCAGCCATTTAATTAAGGCTGCTCTTATACCATTCAAATAGTTTCTGTACTCCTTCTTCTATTTCAATCTTGTGCTTCCATCCCAAAGAATGAAGTTTAGACACATCGATAAGTTTTCTTGGTGTTCCATCAGGTTTGCTTGAGTCAAATTCAATAAGACCTTTGAAATCAACGGCTTTTACAACGAGTTGTGATAATTCTTTTATCGTCAACTCTTTACCTGTTCCAACATTAATATGACAGTTTCTTATTTCACCAAGAGCAGGGATTGCTCCGCCTCTTCCTGCAGAATGATTTCTGTCAACAAGTCCATCTGCTTTTGCTCCGTACATTACAGATGAATACTTTTCAATTCCGATAATATCCTTGAAGTCAACATTCAAGAGAACGTGTACGCTGGCATCTGCCATATCTTCGCTCCACAAGAATTCTCTTAGCGGACTACCTGTTCCCCATAGCGTAACCTTATTGTTTTCTATTCCATACTTTGCCAGAACATTTATAATCTCTTCTTTAGAAGATTCACCGGTAATGCCTTCAACAGGACGCTTGTTCATGTCTGTCTTTATAGCTTGCCAGTTGTCATCATGTATAAGTTTCGCCAGATAAATTTTTCTCATCATGGCTGGCATTACATGACTGTTCTCAAGATGGAAGTTGTCGTTCGGACCATAAAGGTTTGTTGGCATCACGGCAATATAGTTGGTGCCATACTGCAAGTTGTAGCTCTCGCACATCTTCAGTCCTGCTATTTTTGCAATGGCATACTCCTCATTACTATACTCCAATGGTGATGTAAGCAAAGCATCCTCTTTCATTGGTTGCGGAGCATCTTTCGGATAAATACATGTAGAACCGAGGAATAGCAATTTCTTTACTCCTGTTGCATAGGCAGACCCAATCACATTGCATTGCATTAGCATGTTCTGCATAATGAAGTCGGCCCTATACAGGGAGTTTGCCATTATGCCTCCCACAAATGCTGCAGCCAGCACCACAGCGTCTGGCCTTTCCTGTTCAAAGAAGTTCTTCACATCCTGTTGGTTGGTTAGGTCAAGTTCCTTATGACTCCTTCCAATCAGGTTGTTATAGCCTCTTTCCTTCAGGTTTTTCCATATAGCGGAACCAACAAGTCCGTTGTGTCCCGCTACATAGATCTTACTTTCTTTGCTTAAACTCATCCTTCTTTTTCAATTTGTGCTTTAAGGAATAGCTTCTTAACAAACTTCATGTCGTGCTGAACCATTATGCGCACCAGTTCAGGGAATGGTGTCTTGCATGGGTTCCAGCCGAGTGTCTTCTTTGCTTTTGTTGGGTCGCCCAGCAACTGGTCAACTTCTGCAGGGCGGAAATACTTCGGATCAACCTCAACAATCGGTTTGCCTGTAGCCTTGTCGTAACCCTTTTCGTCAACGCCTTCGCCTTTCCATTCCAATTCTATGCCAACTTCTTTGAATGCTAATGTTGCAAACTCACGTACAGTATGGTATTCACCAGTTGCAATTACGAAGTCGTCTGGTTCTGGCTGTTGCAATATCAGCCACATACACTCAACATAATCCTTGGCATATCCCCAGTCACGCAGCGAGTTCAAGTTACCAAGATACAGTTTATCCTGATAACCTTGTGCTATACGTGCTGCAGCCAAAGTAATCTTTCTTGTTACGAAGTTCTCGCCTCGACGCTCACTCTCATGATTGAAAAGAATACCATTGCAGCAGTACATATTGTATGATTCACGATAGTTCTTCATTATCCAGAAACCATAGAGCTTTGCTACAGCGTATGGAGAACGAGGGTAGAATGGGGTAGTCTCTTTTTGTGGAACCTCCTGAACCTTTCCGTAGAGTTCTGATGTTGAGGCTTGATATATGCGACAGCTCTTCTCCAAACCGCATATACGCACAGCCTCAAGCAGTCTTAATGTACCTACAGCATCTGTTTCAGCTGTATATTCAGGTACATCGAACGATACCTTTACGTGGCTCTGTGCTGCAAGGTTGTATATTTCTGTAGGCTTCGTCTCTGCTATGATTCTAATCAGAGATGAAGAGTCAGTCATGTCAGCCCAGTGCAAGTTCACCAGACGTGACTTCTTCATGTCGCGAACCCACTCGTCAAGATACAGGTGTTCAATTCTTCCTGTATTGAACGAAGATGAACGACGCAACAAGCCATGAACCTCATAGCCTTTTTCAATTAAAAACTCAGCCAAGTACGAACCGTCTTGACCAGTGATACCAGTAATTAGAGCAACTTTTTTTTCCATATTTAATGAATATTTTAAAATTATTTATCTTGTCCTGAGAATTGTTTAATTTTCTGTTCTTCAGAAAGTTTGCATATTAATAACGTGTTGTCATTTTCTGCTACAATATATCCGTCAAGTCCTTGTATAACCACTTTCTTCTCTTGAGTAGTATGAATCATACAGTTGGTTGTTTCATACACGTTAATATTGTTACCTATGCAACTGTTTCCGTAAAGGTCTTTTTTTGTCTGTGCAAGCAAAGAGCCCCATGTGCCAAGGTCACTCCAACCGAAGTCTGCCGGGCAAACATATATCTCTTCGGCTTTTTCCATGATGGCATAGTCAACAGATATATTCTCACAATCAGGGAATCTTTCGTCTATCACTTCTTGTTCCTTGTCTGTACCATATACATCATTCATTGACTCGAATATCTTTGCCAGACCTGGTTGATAGATACGGAATGCATTAATTATAGTATTTACATTCCATACAAATATACCGGCATTCCAGAAATAATAGCTCTTTTGAATATATTGTTTGGCTGTTTCAAGATCAGGTTTCTCCTTAAATGAGTCCACTCTGAACACCTCTTTGTTTCTTAGTGAGTTAGAGGCTAAGTCAGCCTGAATATATCCGTAGCCGGTTTCTGGTCTTGATGGTTTGATACCAATCGTAACGATAGCATCTGTGCCCATAGTAAAGTCCATGCAATCACCAATTACTCTGGCAAATTCTTGCGTGTTCATAACAATATGGTCACTTGGTGTAACTACAATATTCGCCTTTGGGTTCTTGCTCTTGATTTTCCAACTTACATAAGCAATACACGGTGCTGTGTTGCGTCTGCAAGGTTCGCACAAAATATTTCCTTCAGGAATGTCAGGCAATTGTTCTTTAACGATGTCTACATAGTTTTTATTTGTAACCACATAGATGTTTTCTCTATTACAAACAGAACTGAATCTCTCAGCTGTCAGTTGTAATAATGATTTTCCTACACCGAGTACATCAATAAACTGCTTTGGCTTCTCTGCTGTGCTCATGGGCCAGAATCTGCTGCCCACACCACCTGCCATAATAACCAGGTTGTTGTTATTCTTTACCATAGATGATTTTATTAATAAATTAATATGGTTAAATTTCCTTCTTCTTGTTTATATTATTGATTATATAGTTGTAATACTCTTCTGGCTCAATGTTCTTTGGGAATAGGTGTCCTAAAACCTTCTTAGCCTCCTTGGGATTCTTTTGAACTGCAATGTTCATGTATTTCATAAACTCATCTACAAGTTTCAAATCCCAACAGCATAGAGCCATATATGAATATCCCTCATTAAACCCCTCATATACATTTGTCAGCAGACTTTTGAACATGCTGTATGCCATATCCAGATGCTTGTTGTCATAGAAAGAAACAATAATCCTTAAGACAATTCTTGGATCTTTGTTCGCATTGTCCATTGCCATTCTGAACATTTTCTCTGCCTCTTGGTATCTTTCATTCTCCAGCAGTACATGTCCTTTCAGCACCATTATGTCGGCAACGTCCCCGTTTGCCTCTTCTGCTTTTTCCAGATATTCCAAAGCTTTGTCCGACATCTTTATCGCACTATATGAGAAAGCCAGTTCTCTGTATATTGAATTTAAATAGGCAGAGTTCTGAGGTGCTATTTCTTTAGCCTTTTCCAGATGCTTAATGGCCTCACCGAACATATCCATGTTGATTAGGCATGTGGCGACGTTAAGTTCACCCATCTCATCTAGCGGTATTCTTTCACAATATCGCTTGTAGAATGTCAGAGCGTCCTCGTAGTTCTCCATTTTATACAGTGAGTTTGCCTTTACGAGAATAGCTTCAGCATCATCGGGGTCAATAGCTATTGCATATTCACTGCTTGTTATTGCATCGTTATACTTTTCGCTCATGAACTGAGCGCTTGCAAGTGCCGTCCAATATCTTTTTGAATAAGGGTCTTTGTCTATAAGTTCGTTGAAAACCTTTTCGCTTTCCTCATACCTTTCCATTCCAAAGAAGACTCTCGCCATAAGCTCTTTGTATTCAGCGCTTTTTCTTTTTCCTTTGCACATCCATTCAAAGGCTTTGTCGTTCAGTCCATAGTCAACATAGAGATTTGCAACATCTAGTATGAAGTCTTCATGCTCTTCGTAATCAATTTCGTTATAGTAGCCTTTTAAGTAGTTTTCTGCCTCCTCCGTTTTCTTTCTTGCTATAAGCAGTTCTGCAGTCAGGTATTTACAGTCAGGGTCATCCTTGTCTCCTATTCTTTCTGCAAATTCTTCTGCTTTTTCGTGGTCACCATTTGCGAGTGCCTCTCTGGCCTTATATACCAGTGGTAGTGTGGCATTCGGAGAAATATCAAGGGCATAATCGATAGCTTCGTCTGCCTTATCTTTTTCTCCTATCATATTATAGTAGTCAGCAATGTCGGTCAAGTCGTCGACATCCATAAATATGCGATGCCCCGACATGACCGATTTCTCATACGACATTAATATGTCTTTAAAATCCTTGCTGTCAAAATATCTGTCTCCAGTAAGCATTATTTATTCATCTTAGCCCATGTATCCTTCAGGCCAACGGTTCTGTTGAACACCAGCTTCTCAGGTGTAGAATCCATGTCTGGAGTAAAATATCCAATACGTTGGAACTGCAGGAAGTCACCAGGTTTCTTTTCTGTCAGAAATTTTTCAACGTAACAGTTGTTCAGCACCGTAAGAGATTCAGGGTTAAGCAATTCTCTGAAATCACGTTCGTCTGCTGATGGGTTCTCTACGTTGAACAGTCTGTCATAAAGTCTCACCTCTGCTGGCAAACAATGGTTAGCGCTAAGCCAGTGCAGCGTTCCCTTCACCTTTCTGTTGGCACCTTCCATGCCACTCTTGCTGTTCTCATCATATTCCGCATATATCTCTTCTATTTCACCGTTTTCGTTTTTCTTGCATCCGGTGCACATTATTATATATGCGTTCTTTAGTCTTACCTCCTTGCCTGGACTGAGACGGAAGAATTTCTTTGGTGCATCCTCCATAAAGTCCTCGCGTTCAATCCATAGTTCGCGACTGAATGTAATGGTATGTGTGCCATCAGCCTCATTCTCTGGGTTGTTTATAGCCTCCAACTCTTCTGTTTTGCCTTCAGGATAGTTGGTGATAATCAGTTTCACTGGGTTCAACACAGCAGATACACGGCATGACTTCTTGTTCAAATCGTCTCTGACAGCAGCCTCAAGCAGTGCATAGTCGTTAAGAGCGTCAAACTTTGTGTAGCCAATTGAGTTGATGAAGTTTCTAATGCTCTGAGCTGAATATCCTCTTCTTCTCATACCGCAAACAGTAGGCATACGTGGGTCGTCCCATCCGTTTACAAGTTTTTCATCTACCAGTGTGTGCAGTTTTCTTTTGCTCATCACGGTATATGTCAGGTTCAGACGGTTAAACTCAATCTGTCTTGGTCTGTTGTCTGCAATATCCTCTGTCTTGCCCTCATATTCTTTCAGCAAGTCAATAAACTTGTCGTACAGTGGGCGATGAGGCACGAACTCCAATGTGCATATAGAGTGTGTCACCCCTTCGAAATAGTCGCTCTGTCCATGTGCAAAGTCATACATAGGATATGCATGCCACTGTGTTCCAGTGCGATGATGCGGTGTATGTATGATACGGTATATTACTGGGTCACGGAAGTGCATGTTTGGATTAGCCATATCAAGCTTGGCTCTGAGTACCATTGAACCCTCAACGGCTTCCGGTGTATTCATCTTGTTAAACAGTTCCAGACTCTCTTCAACAGGTCTGTCGCGATATGGACTTGCTGTTCCTGGGACTGTTGGTGTACCCTTTTGTGCTGCTATTTCTTCAGAACTCTGTTCGTCGATATAGGCATATCCTTGCTTGATGAGCCATATGGCAAAATCCCATAACTGTTTGAAGTAATCAGAGGCATAATACACATTACCCCATTTAAAACCAAGCCATTTGATGTCGTTCAGTATAGAGTCAACATACTCTGTATTCTCTTTTGACGGGTTCGTGTCATCAAATCTCAGGTTGCAAACACCGTTATAGTTGTCAGCAACGCCAAAATCCATGCAAATAGCCTTTGCATGTCCTATATGTATATATCCGTTTGGCTCAGGTGGAAATCGTGTTTGTATTCTTCCTCCATTTTTTCCCTTAGCCAAATCCCCCTCTACCATCTGTTCAACGAAGCTCAAACTCTTTTTCTCTTCGTTTTCGTTTACAATTATCTCAGTCATTGATTTATATTGTTTTTATTTGTTCATTCCTGTAGCGTAGTACCATTCCATTTTCTGTATGTCGCTGTTATATGTCCCATATCTGTCATAGATATCCATAGGGACAAACATATTTATTCCACCGTAATTGTCTTCACTTACCTTAAATTCATAGAAGTTAACATTGCCCATGGTGTCCCATTTACTTGACATTTTTTTGTATACTACGGCTTTGTCAAGAGCCATTTGCCAGTTGGCATAACTTTCCTGTGAAATATTTTGTTTCATCAAGCCTTTGGCATCAAACATGATTTTCATGTTTCCGCCATAGTAGTATATCAGCCCTTCTGTATCAATCTCTTCGTCCAGCAGTTCCGGCATAACATTCTTTGTCGCCTTAGCCAGTTCTTCCATTGCAGAAGTCTTAACCACAGATAGTACCACATTGTCAACATAACCATTATAATACTCGTCAACAATACCTTTGTAGAAATCATTGCCAAGATTAAACAGTTTTGGTACTACCTTGTCGTATGGGGCACCATTGCCTGGTATTTCTGCTGGTGAACCAATGATATAGTTTGTAGCATTTCTCAATTCGTAAGCAGTTTCCGTTCCCATAAAGTTACAGCAGTCTGCCAGAATGAAGTCCAACTTCATTGGCAATCTTTCAAGTATGTCTGCCATTGACGGTATGTTAATCCACTTCCCAAAGCCGTTTTGTGAGTTTTTGCCATTATCTATACCGTATGCTCTTTTCATAACCTTTTTCTGGTTATTATAGCTGATAGTGTCATTAGTAATAAGCCATCCGCTAGCATGTCCCCAAAGCACAAGACCATAACTTTCTGAAGGATATTTCTTCATAATCCAACTAATTGTTTCATGCATCTTCGCAGGGTCTGAGGCATAAAAGTCCTCAGTTATGCTATAATCAGTGTCTACGATTCTTTCCCCGTTCTTTATGTTTATAATATAGGGTAGGGTATTCTTGTCGGCATTATCCACGAAAGCCACCAGATTCATCTTCTCTGGAATGCTCTTGGAACCCTCTGTCATTTCTGCCAAATCACTTTCTATAAAAGTGTGTAGGTTGTTTTCTGCTGAGACGTAAACAATTACAGTGCGTTTGTCTAGTTCTTCCGCTTTATCTTTTTCGTCGTCAGAACAAGCGGCAAACAACACGACAGAGCATAAAATACCTAATAAATATTTCATTGTTTTGCTTTTATTTTCTGCAAAGTTACACTTTTTTTATTAATAGTTTGTATCTTTGCATTAATTTTATTCTATATACTATAAAATAATTAAATCCAATTATTAATAAAGATGTCATTAATCGTATGTCCTGAATGCGGCCATCAGGTAAGCAATCGTGCTCGCACCTGTCCTGGTTGTGGCGTTGATATAGCCGGCAATATTATAGAATGTCCTCAATGTGGACGTGTTAGATTCATCGACGAGCCCCAATGCCCATATTGTGAATCTGCTTCTGTTCCAGTCTCCAATACATCTGAATCAATTCAGGAGAACGCCCATGACGGCTCATCAAAGGAAGCGCCGTCGCCAAAGAAGAGTTTCCGTATAAGCAAGACAACAGTTTTTAGTTTGGTAGTAGCCGTTCTGTTTGTTTCTGCCAGTATCTTCGGTTATTTTTACTTACGCAGCCAGAATGAGGAAGAGGCTTATAACAGCGCTATGGCCAGCAAACTCCCACCAGTGCTTCGCACCTATCTTGACAAATACGGCAGTTATGCTCCAGAAGAACATCGCACGATTGTTGAAAAGATTCTTGCCGACTATGATTCCATGAATGATGCATGGCAGAAGGCAATAGCCCAACCAACAAAATCATCATTAGAATCGTTCATATATAAATATCCTAAAAGTACGTATGTCACAGAGGCCAAGGTCATTATCGATTCCTTGGATTGGCATGAAGCCACAAAGGCAAACACATTACAGTCATATAAGAAATATATAGACAATCATTCTAGTGGTATTTATATAGATGAGGCTCGAGCTGTTTATCATCAGTTGGATTCCGAGACCATCCCGCCTGCTGATAGTCTTATGGCTGTAACAGTCCTTACAAACTACTTTCAAGCCTTGTCTGTGCAAGATGCAGAACAGCTCAAACCATTATTTACCAATCGTATAGTCAGTTTCCTTCACAAGCCAAACTCCACTTTGGCCGATGTCGTTGCCTATATGAAACGCCTTCACGCCCCCAAGGATATATTGTCTGTAACAATGACTCCGCTAGAAGATTGGGTTATAACCAAAGAGATTGTCGACGAAAAACCTCTTTATAGTGTCAGCTTCACAGTCGACCATAAGATTTCCCGAACAAATCTTACCAAGCAGTCCTTCCATACATACAATGTAGATTCAAAGGTGAACCATAAGGGCAAGATAACTGAACTGAATATGCAACGCATACAACAATAAAATAATCCCCACAAGAATTCAAAATCTTGCGGGGATTATCTATCTAAAAGAGCTTCTTCAACTCCTAACTCCTCACTCCTAACTCCTCACTCCTAACTCCTCATTCCTAACTCCTAACTCTTATCCAGTTTCTCATAAACAGAGTTGTTGCTCTTGAACTCAGGAACAATCTCCTTCATCTTCTTTACTGTTTCCATATCATTATAATTATATGATATCTCAATCAGTTCATTTATATCCTTGCTAACAGCAGCGTAGTCGTATTCACGCACACTCGCAATTCTTATCTTTTCGTGGAAAGAAGGCTTGGTGTTCTCTTCCTCGTTCAGTACCTCTTCGTATAGTTTTTCGCCGGCACGCAAACCAGTGAATTCCACCTTTACATCCTTAGCGCCACTCAGTCTTATCATTCTTTCTGCGAGGTCAGCAATCTTCACAGGCTTACCCATGTCAAATACGAAAATCTCACCGCCGTTACCCTTTGTTCCAGCCTCAAGCACCAGCTTGCAAGCCTCAGGAATCAGCATGAAGAAACGAATGATGTTAGGATGTGTCACGGTTACAGGGCCGCCCCTCTTTATCTGTTCCTTAAACAATGGAATCACAGAACCGTTGCTTCCCAAAACATTACCAAAGCGTGTTGTAACAAATTGGGTATTTGAGGATTTAAGGTTTTGAGGTTTTGAGGTTTTGAGGTTCTCACGACTTTGCTCATCACTCTCTTGAACCTTACAACCTTGTACCTCATTACCTTGTAGCGAAGCGACCTCTAGATGTTTATTCAGTGACTGCACGTAAATCTCACATATACGCTTTGAACATCCCATAACGTTCGTTGGGTTTACAGCCTTGTCGGTAGACACCATGACAAACTTCTTCACGCCAAACTCCACAGACAAGTCTGCAATTACTTTTGTTCCATAGATGTTGTTCTGTACAGCCTCACTTGGATTGTCCTCCATCATCGGCACATGCTTATATGCTGCAGCATGGAATACATAATCAGGTCTGAAAGTAGAGAAGATCTTTCTCATGTGTCCCTCGTTAGCGATTGACGATACTACCGTTTCCGCCTTTATCTCCGGCCATCTTTTCGCCATCATGATTCGAATGTCGTGGCTCGGTGTTTCTGCCTGGTCTATCAGCATCATGGCTTCTGGCTTAAACTGTGCCACTTGTCTGACCATTTCGCTACCGATACTACCTGCTGCACCTGTTATCAGAATCTTCTTTCCTGTGAGCAAGTCGCCGATAGACTTCATGTCAACCTTTATCTCATCGCGTGGCAGCAAATCCTCTACGCTAACTTCCTTAAGTTGTGTGGTAGTAAACTCATCCTTGCCATTCCATTCCTCGATGTCCTTGGCCATGAATATCTTTACTCCTGCACTTATCAGTATGTCCTGCAACTCCTGATCTTCACGTATCTCTTTGTTTCTCAGAGGTGAAACGAGCACAGCCTGAATTCTGAGGTCATCAATTACTTTTGGCAGTTCAGAGTTTACCTGATACACCCTTTCGCCCATCAGTACGTGATGCTTGTAATGTCTTTCATGCGCAATGAATCCCTTCAGTGAGTATTTTGATGGCTTTTGACTTCTGATGTTTTTTGCCAGTCCTACACCACCGTCTTTCACTCCATAAATCAATACTCTTGTAGCTTTCTCGCTTATGAATGAAATGTCGTATAGTACTTTAACTAAAATTCTCGCTCCCCACATCAATAATGTAGCCATGAGGAACATAGACAAAAGCATTCTGCCTGTAAACGGTGTGAAAATACCTTCAGGCAAGAATTTTACAATGTACTGGAACACATAAGCAATAACAACAGATACAAAGTTTGCTTCTGCTATTTTCTGCAGATCCACAAACGAAGAATATCTCATTATTCCGGAGTAAGTGCGACACAACCTGAATCCTACAATGCTGATTATCACGTAGAATAAAAGCGTATGTAGAATCTCGAAACGATGGTCTATAACCATCTGCGTATGGTTGAAAAGCCAATATACAATAAAGCCAGAAAATAATACTATTATACAATCGAAAATCAAGATGCACCAATATGGCAGAGATTTTCTTGAAAAATACCAACTAAGTAACCTTTTAAGTGGACTCATTTCTTGCGTTTCTTTATTATAAATTTCTACTTTTACATGGTCATAGAATTAGGATATATGTTATAATCTATAACTCCCTCAACTATACTTTGTTTTGCAAAAGTAGTAATTATTTTTTTGATATAAAAAGAAATGTATAATTTATTTTTGTCCTTTTTCAAAACAGGTCCTTTGGGTTCTATCAAAGTGAACAATAAAGTAGTTACTTAAATTTGGTATACAGCCTGTATACTTTTGGTATACACGGCGTATACCGATGGTATATAGGCAGTATACCAAATTCAGATGTTTGTCATTTTTTCCATAATCTTACTATCTTCCACCTCTGGTTTGTTATTTTCTGAATGAGTTTCCAAGAAACGTCGTCAGGGAACGCACCGATTAAAGTTACCAGTCGCCACGAATCAGTCAACCCTCTCATTAATAGATTCCCTTTCCTGCTGGCATATCTTTCATCATGATGACCGAAATTTCCAGCCTCAATGATGTCTTCAAATATCACTTTACCCACCTTTTCGTTCGCCTTGACCATTAGGTACTTATCATCTAAACCTAATACATATTTCTGAATCCACATTATGCCCTGTGCAAACTTGTACAATCCCAGGTGCTTTAGCGTTTCCACTTCTTCGATACTACCAGTCGACTGTTTCAAAAGATAAAAATAGTCTATAAGCTGTCGCAGTCCGATACCCTCTACAAAGAAATGACTCTTGATATGGCACAATTGGAATATCCTGTTGAAATCATCCGTCGGCACCGCCACCTCTCCATGCCCGTTGAGGTTCCTCATATTCAGAAACTGTTTCTTTCTAACACTCTCGATGTACTTTTCAAGTATTTTCTGGTAGAAAGGACCCAGAGGCACCACCCAGTTAGTGTCGAACGCCTCCTGTATATACTTCTGTTCCAGTCCAGCCTCACTCATGTGAGCCAGACATAAATAAATTCTTTTTTGCATAATGTCTTATTTTATGGATTTATGTATTTCTTTTGAGAATAGGTATTAATAAATGAAATACCAATAATGTCATAACATTTCGGAATAAGTACTCCAAATGCTATGACGTTAATTATGCTTTAAATTACAGCCTTTATTTTAAAATATGTTCATTAGGGTTGGTGTCTTTTTCTTGTTCTGAAAAATGACAATGCCTGTTATTCCCTAATGATTCTCCATTCCTCTATATTTCTTGTTTCACCAGAAACATTTGCTCCGATTTTGACAACTTGTCGGTCATCTATATTGAACGGCAAGGCATAGTTCTTTTCTTCAATCTGCTTCAGTGCCTCTTCTGCCGTGCCGTTAAACTTCAGCTCTATGATATACACATACTTGTCCGTGCCAATCATCAAGTCTATGCGTCCGTTTGATGTACGGTATTCCGCCTGGATATAGAATCCCATCAACTTTGTAATGATATACATCACGTTCTGATAATGATTCTCCAGTTCACGAATCAGTTCGTATGGAGTGCCCGCCATCAGCGACTGCATCAGCTGCATGAAGGTGTCGGC